>JBEDUK010000038.1:0-16030 GCA_040414485.1 Actinomycetota bacterium | reverse complement strand
GCCGACGAGCGTGTGCAGTTCATCGATGAACAGCACGATGTCGCCCCGCGTGCGGATCTCCTTCAGGACCTTCTTCAGGCGCTCCTCGAAGTCACCGCGGTACCGGCTGCCCGCGACCAGCGCGCCCAGGTCCAGCGTGTAGATCTGCTTGCCCTTGAGGGTCTCGGGGACCTCGCCCTTCACGATGTGGGTGGCGAGGCCCTCCACGATGGCGGTCTTCCCGACGCCCGGCTCCCCGATCAGGACAGGGTTGTTCTTCGTGCGCCGCGAGAGGACCTGCATGACGCGTTCGATCTCCTTCTCGCGCCCGATGACCGGGTCGAGCTTGGCCTCCCGCGCCAGCTGTGTGAGGTTCCTTCCGAACTGATCGAGGACCATGGACCCCTGCGGCTGCTGCTCGCCCGGCTGACCTTCTCCCTTCCCGGTGTACCCCGAAAGGAGCTGGATCACCTGCTGGCGCACGCGTCCGAGGTCCGCGCCGAGCTTCTGGAGCACCTGCGCGGCGACGCCCTCGCCCTCGCGGATCAAACCGAGCAGGATGTGCTCGGTGCCGATGTAGTTGTGACCGAGCTGGAGCGCTTCGCGAAGCGACAGCTCGAGGACCTTCTTCGCGCGCGGCGTGAACGGGATGTGACCCGTCGGCGCGGCCTGGCCCTGTCCGATGATCTCCTCGACCTGCGAACGGACGGCCTCCAGCGAGATGTTCATGGACTCGAGCGCCTTGGCGGCGACGCCCTCGCCCTCGTGGATCAGCCCGAGCAGAAGATGTTCCGTACCGATGTAGTTGTGGTTGAGCATCCGCGCCTCTTCCTGCGCGAGCACCACAACCCGCCGAGCCCGGTCCGTGAATCGTTCAAACATGTCAAACCCTCCGGGGCGGCATCGCACCCCGAGCCGGTTCATTCCCGGGGATCAACGGACCACGTCCTTCCCCCGAGGCGACGGAAGCGCCACGGACGCGGGAGGGGTTCTGGCCCCGCCAGCGCTCCGAAGCGCCCCTCACGTAAGGCAGTATACCCAGGGGTCCCGTTGAACCCTTCACGAACGTCATCGCGTTTCGACCCCCACCGATCTCCGTATCTGCCCGCACGCTTGCATACAACAAGGTATTCGGGTGAACGCTTCCTGAGGATTAGGCGAAGGTCCCGAACATTCGGCCGAAAGGTCGCCAAAGGTCGGTCATCGAGCGTCCCGATACCTGCCGAGCACGAAGATCCCGGCCAGAAGGTAGATCACCGAACCGACCCACGCGAGCGGCGTGAGCAGCGACAGCGGGGCCGCGGCGATGAGCAACCCGCCGCCGACGGGGACCGAGCGCCGGAGCATCACGACCGCTCCCGCGATCGCGAGGGACCCGGCGACGATGGTCAGGCAGACCATCAGAAGCCCGGCCGCGTCCACGCTGGTCGACGTCGAACCCCCTGAGGACGTCGAGGAATAAACGCTGATGGCGAGGACCGAAAGGAGCTGGACGACTCCCGTGGCGAACGCGACGTACGCGGGACCGTATGGCCGCCGCCGCGGCAGGGCCGAGGGGTTCGCGCCGGCCCAGGTCGCTGCGAACGCCTCCACGTCCGGCCCGACCACGTCGGAGACCGGCCGTCCGTCGGCCTGGGCGTCGCGAAGATGCTGCGCAAGGTCCTCGTTCATGGACGCGATCGCCCGCTTCGGAACGCCGGATCGGCGCCAGGAGCGTTCGCATCGCTTGACGACGTCCTCGATCGATTCGGTCATGTTGTTCATCGTGCACTCCCTTCCAGAACGCTCGCGACCCCGGCCGCGAACGTGTTCCATTCAGCCTCCCAGCCCTTGAGGATCGCCAGGCCCGCGGACCTCGCCCGGTAGTACTTGCGCGGAGGGCCGCCGTTCGACGGTTCGAGATACGACTCGATGAGTCCCGCGGTCTGGAGGCGGCCCAGCAGCGGGTAGATGCTTCCCTCGCCCACCAGCGAGAGGCCGCGCGCCTCGAGCTTGCGCACCATCTCGTAGCCGTAGCAGGGCTCGTCCGCGATCAGCGCCAGGAGGCACATGTCGAGGACGCCGCGCAGGAGTTGGGAGCTCCTGCCCTCTTCGGTCACGGTTTCGCGCGGTGCCATGCGCCACAAGATAGCGCATCGAGCCTTGCGCCGCAAGGTAGTTCTTGGCAAGCCGCCGCTTGCGGTGTCCGGTCGCGAACGTCGACGATACGGCCGACGTGGACATCCCGACGACACGGTATGCGTGGAACGGCCCGATCTCGCTGGCGTATCAAGTCGTGGGCGACGGTCCTGTCGACCTTCTGTATATGCAGGGATCCTGCTCGAACGTCGACGTTGGCTGGGAAAGCCCGCACCTCTCGCGGTTTCTCCGAGGACTGGCCCGCCACGCCCGCCTCATCGTCACCGACCGCCGAGGGTGGGGGTGCTCCGAGCGGTTCTCGCCGACCGAGATCCCGGACGTGGACCTGCTGACGGACGACATCAGCGCTGTCATGGACGCCGCGGGGTCGTCCCGCGCTGCGATTCTCGCTTCCTGGGAGACCGCGGTCGTCGCGTTGTTGTTTGCAGCGTCCCATCCGGAGCGAGCGGCGGCGCTCATCTTGATCGACCCGATCATCTCCTATGTGCGCTCCGCGGCGACGCCGTGGATGCCACCGCTCGATGAAGCAACGAGGCAGGCCGAGATCGAGCGCCACGAGTGGGGTACCGCAGCCTGGACGGAGCAGTGGTCGGACGTGCGCGAAGCCGCGTGGTTTCAGCGATACATGCGCGCCTCGACCGCACCGGGCGCAATGGCAGCCGAGTGGCACCGCTATTTCCACGTGGACGTGAGCGATCTGCTACCGACCGTCCAGGTCCCCACCTTGGCGTTCGGGGATCGCGACGGGGGCTATGTGGTGCCGCCCGAGACCGCGCGTCTCGTCGCCGAACGCGTGCCCGGCGCGCGTTTGGTCGAGCAGTCGGGCGCTGGCGGGCCCCCTCGGCATTGGTACGCGCGGGGAGACGCGATCGTCGGGGAGGTCGGCCGCTTTGTGGCCCATCTCCGAGCTGAGCAATCCTCGTTCGACCGAGTGCTTGCGACGGTGCTGTTCACGGACATCGCCGAGTCGACGCAGATGGCCTCTGAGCTCGGTGATCAACGCTGGCGCGACCTGCTCGAACGACACCACGCCGTCGTTCGCGCGATGCTCGCCCGGTACCGGGGAACGGAGGTGGACACAGCGGGGGACGGCTTCTTCGCGTCGTTCGACGGCCCCGCCCGGGCGGTTCGGTGCGCGCTGGCGATCGTCGACGCCGTGCATCCGCTCGGAATCGATGTACGGGCCGGGGTGCACACGGGCGAAGTCGAAACGATCGCCGGCAAGATCGGCGGGATCGCCGTGAGCATCGGAGCCCGGGTCGGCGCGGCGGCGACCCGCGGCGAGGTGCTCGTCTCGTCCACGGTGCGGGACCTTGTCGCGGGCGCCGGGCTCATGTTCGAGGACACCGGCGAACACGAATTGAAGGGCGTTCCCGACCGCTGGCGCCTCTACCGGGTCGTCGATGGCTGACGACGCGTACGACCTGGTCGTGATCGGCTGCGGGCCCGCGGGCGAGAAGGGCGCCGCTCAGGCCGCGTACTTCGGCAAGCGCGTGGCGGTCGTCGAACGGCAGCCACAGCCGGGAGGTGCCGCCGTCCACACCGGGACGCTGCCGTCGAAGACGCTCCGCGAGGCGGCGCTCTTCCTTTCGGGCTACCGCCAACGGGATCTCTACGGGATCACGGTGGAGGTCGAACCGGACCTGGCCATCTCGAAGCTCATCGCGCGGAAGGACGCGGTCCGCGAGGAGGAGACCGCTCGTGTCCTGCGGAACCTGGAGCGCCACGGGATCGATCTGATCGAGGGCACCGGCCGCGTGATGGGTCCGCACGAGGTCATGGTGACGGGCTCCTTGGAGCGCCCGCTACGTGCAGAAGCCATCCTGATCGCGACCGGCTCACGACCCCACCGGCCGTCGTGGGCGCCGTTCGACGATGCGGACGTCCATGACTCGGACGGGATCCTGCGGATCGATCGCGTCCCGCGGTCGCTGATCGTGCTCGGCGGCGGTGTGATCGGCTGCGAATACGCGTCGATGTTCGCTGCGCTGGGGGTCGAGACACACGTCGTCGACGCCCGGGACCGCATCCTTCCCTTCCTCGACGAGGAGATCGTCGAGCATCTCCGCCGCGGGATGTCCGCCCTCGGCGTCACGTTCCATCTCGGTCAGGCTCCGGAGATGCTCGGCAGGGATGCCGGCGGGTCGGGGCTGCATGCGCGCCTGGCGGGCGGCGAGGAGCTCGGGGCGGAGAAGGCGCTCGTCACGCTCGGCCGGAGCGGCAACACGGACGGGCTGGGCCTGGCGGAGGTCGGCGTCGGCATCGACAAGCGGGGATACGTGCAGGTGGACAAGGACGGTCGAACGGCGGTCCCTTCCATCTTCGCGGCGGGCGACGTCGTCGGGTTTCCGGCGCTGGCGTCGACGTCGATGGAGCAGGCGCGCGTCGCGGTGTGCAAGGCTTTCGGCTTCACGTACAAGCAGGAGGTCTCGAGCCTCCTTCCGTACGGCGTCTACACGATCCCCGAGGTCTCATGCGTCGGTGTGACCGAGCAGGACGCACGGGAGAGCGGCCGTGACGTCGTGGTCGGCCGGGCGTCGTTCGCCGACAACGCGCGCGGACAGATCCTGGGGGACCGCGAGGGCATGGTGAAGCTCGTCTTCGACCGTGCGACCCGCCGGCTCGTCGGGTGCCACTGCATCGGCGAGCGGGCATCCGAACTGGTCCACATCGGGCAGGCGATCGTGGCGCTCGGCGGCACCGCCGAGACGCTGATCGAGATGGTGTTCAACTACCCGACGCTCTCCGAGGCCTACAAGTACGCGGCGTACGACGCGCTTGCGCGGCTGGATGCCGGCGAGCCGGTCAGCCCTCCGGACGGTGGTGCGGGAACAGGATCAGGTCCCTGATCGACGGCGCGTCGGTCAGCACGATCAGCAGCCGGTCGATGCCGAGGCCCAGTCCGCCGGCGGGGGGCATCCCGTGCTCGAGCGCTTCGATGAAGTCCTCGTCGTAGGGATGGGCCTCCTCGTCGCCGGCGCGGCGCGCTTCGAGCTGCAGGTCGAACTTGGCCTTCTGCTCCCTCGGATCGGTCAGCTCCGAGTAGGCGGTGCCCATCTCGATTCCGCCGATCACCGGATCCACGTGCTCGGTGAGGGCGGGCTCGGAACGATGCGGGCGGGCGAGCGGCGACACCTCGCGAGGCCAATCCATCACGAAGGTCGGCTCGAACAGCGTGGGTTCGACCAGCTTCTCGTACAGCTCCTTGACGATCGCGCCCGGGCCCCAGGCCGGGTCGACCTTCACGTCGTGCCGCGCCGCCAGCGCGCGCAGGTCCTCCACCGGCCGGTCCAGCGTCACGGCTTCGCCGGCGGCCTCGGACACCGAGCCGAGCACCGTGGTCCGCTTCCACGGGGCGCCAAGATCGAACGCACGGCCGCGGAACGTCACGGTGGTTGATCCGTTGACGGCGAGCGCCGACTCGCGCACAAGCGTCTCGACCATCTCCATCATGCCGAAGTAGTCCCCGTAGGCCTGGTACAGCTCGAGCATCGTGAACTCGGGGTTGTGGCTGCGGTCGATCCCCTCGTTCCGGAAGTTCCTCCCGATCTCGTAGACGCGCTCCAGGCCGCCGACCAGCAGGCGCTTGAGGTACAGCTCGAGCGAGATGCGCAGGTAGAGGTCCGTGTCGAGTGCGTTGTGATGGGTCGAGAAGGGCCTGGCCATCGCGCCGCCGGCGATGCTCTGGAGCACCGGCGTCTCCACTTCGACGAACCCTCGCCCGTCAAGGACACTCCGGATCGCGGCCAGCGTTGCCGCTCGCGCGGTCACATATCGCCTGGCATCCAGATCGGCGGCGAGGTGCAGGTAGCGCTGGCGCTGCTGCGCGTCCGGATCCTTCAGCCCGTGCCATTTCTCCGGGAGCGGCCGCAATGCCTTCGTCAGGAGCGTCAGCCGGTCGGGCTTCACCGACAGCTCGCCGCGCCTCGTGGTGACGACCTCGCCCTCCGCGCCGACGATGTCCCCCAGATCCAGGTCGTCCACCAGTGCGAACCCGTCGGACCCGAGCGCCTCCTCGGAGATGAACAGCTGAAGGTCCGCTCCGCGGTCCCTGATCGTGGCGAACGCCAGTTTCCCGTGACGGCGCAGCAGCATCACCCGTCCGGCGACCGAGACCCGCTCCCCGGTGTCGGTGGAGGCCGGCAGATCGCCGAACGCATCCCGGATCGAGGCCAGCGAGCGGGTCGGTTCGAATCCGAGCGCGAACGGTTCGATCCCACGGTCGCGGAGCCGATCGAGCTTGGCTCGGCGGGCCGCGAGCGCCTGTTCGAGCCTCCCCTGACCGCCGCCGTCCTCGCCGGCGGCGTCGTCGATCTCCTGGTGGTCGCCCTCGCGGCCCTCGCGGTCCTCGCCGTCGCGCTCAGGCATCCGCGGCTCCGGTCGCGTTCAGGTCGTGGATGAGCCGAAGGCCCTCGAGGGTCAGCCACGGCTCGTGCTGGGTGATCGTTCGCGATTCCTTCACCACGATCGGGGCGAGGCCGCCGGTGGCGATCACCTCACCGCGGCCGACGTCGCGCTGGATCCGTTCGACGAGGCCGTCGATCATGTCGACGGTTCCGTAGATGAGCCCGGCCTGCAGGCTCTCGACGGTGTTCTTCGCCACGACCGAACGGGGCGGGACGAGCTCGACGCGCGGCAGCCTCGCGGTGCGCGCGAACAGCGCGTCGGCGCTCACCTGGAGCCCGGGCGCCAGGATGCCCCCGACGTATTCGCCTGCCGCCGAGATGACATCGAAGTTCGTCGCGGTTCCCAGGTCGACGACCACGGCCGGGGTCCCGTACGTCGCCTTGGCGGCGACCGCGTTCGCGATCCGGTCCGCGCCGACCTCCTTCGGGTTGTCGTAGTGGATCGGCATCCCGGTCTTCGTTCCGGGCTCGACGACGACCGGCGCGAAGCCGAAGTACCTGCTCACCATCTCGCGGAGCGCCTGGGTCTGCCGGGGCACGACCGATGCCATCGAGACGCCGGTGATGTCCGAGGCGAACGACAGGCGCTCGAGTTCGAGAAAGCCGCCGAACAACAGGGCCAGCTCGTCCGCGGTCCGTTCGGGGCGCGTCGCCATCCGCCAGTGCCAGCGCAGGGACTCGTCACGGAACACGCCGATGAGCGTTTCGGTGTTTCCGACGTCGATGGCGAGCAGCATGGGGCCATGAGGCTACCGCGGTGGGCCGTGCCCCACCTCGCCTCTTCCTATCCCTCCGGCAACAGCGCGTTGTCGATCAGGCGCGTCGACCCGAACCGCGCCGCCACGACCGCTCGGGCCGGCTGCCGAACGGGGTCCGGTTCGTCCCAGGTCCGGTCGTCGACGACCGTCGCGTAGTCGAGCCGCGCCAGTGGCTCGAGTTCGATCCGCTCGCGCATGACGCCTACGAGAACCTCGAGCGAACGCTCCCCGGCCGCCGACAGCACCTCGGCCGTCCGCAAAGCCTGCGACAGACTGAGCGCGGCCCGGCGCTCGTCCGACGTCAGCGCCGCGTTGCGCGACGAGAGGGCCAGACCATCGGCGTCCCGAACGGTGGCGCAGCCGACCACTTCGATCGGAAAGTCAAGTTGCTTCACCATTCGACGGACAAGCGCCAGCTGCTGCGCGTCCTTCTCGCCGAAGTACGCGCGCGAGGGGCCGACGAGGTGCAGCAGCTTCGTCACCACGGTCAGCACGCCGCGAAAGTGGACGGGGCGGATCGCCCCCTCCAAACGCTCTCCCAGCGGTCCCGCGTCCAGCGTCACATCGGGCCTGCCGTCCGGGTACATCTCGGATTCGGTCGGCGCGAACACCACGTCGCACCCGACGTCCGCCGCGAGCTCCAGATCGCGCTGCATCGGACGTGGGTACGCCGCCAGGTCCTCCCGCGGGCCGAACTGCAGCGGGTTCACGAAGATCGACATGGCCAGGTGATCGGTCTCGACGCGCGCGCGCCGGAGGATGGACAGGTGCCCCTCGTGCAGCGCGCCCATGGTCGGGACGAAGCCCACCTGCGCGCCGCGGGCGCGCGCCAGGTTCGCGGCCGCCCGGAACGCCTGTGGGGCGGCGATCACCTCCACCGGCTCGTCACCGCCACCGGGTCAGGATCTCCTCCACGCGTCGCCGCCCCTCGTCGTCGAGCCGCCCGCCCTCGTTCGCGAGTACAGCCGCGGCGCCCGCGAGCGCGACGTACGCGTCGACGGCCTCGGGGGCGCTTCCCCGTAACGCGCTCAGGTTTCGCTCGATCGTGCCGGCGTCCCCCCGGACGGCCGGTCCGGTGAGCGCGTTCGCGGGTCCGATCTCGAAGGTCCGGTCGAAGCTCGTCGTCGCCAGCGCCCGCAACAGGGGGGACGGGTCGTCGATGCCCGCGGCGCGCATGATCCGTTCGGCCAGCGCCTCGACCGTCACAAGGTAGTTCGCCGCGAACACCGCGCCAGCATGGTAAAGGGGCTTTACTTCGTCGCTGAGGACGAAGGGAACGCCGCGGAGATCGCGCGCGAGCCGTTCGCCGATCGCCGCGTCCTCCGGGTTCGACGCGGTCACCGCGATGCCGCTGCCAGGCAGGCGCGCCACGCCGGTGTCGACGTCGGGGAAGGACTGCAGGGGATGCAGGCTGATCGTGCGCGCGCCGGCATCCCTGGCGGCATCCAACGCATGAAGCGACGTCGAGCCCGACAGATGCGCCACGACCTGGCCAGCATGGACAGCATGAGCCGAGGCGAGCGCCGCCACGGTGGTCGAGATGAGGTCGTCCGGCACGCCGATCACCACGAGGTCCACGCCGCGCGCCGCCGCAGCGCCGTCGTCGTGAAAGCGGGTCGCGGCAAGATTCCTGGCCACCCGCGCCCTGGAGGCCTCCCGGCCGGATGCCGCGACGACCCGATATCCGGCCCGTTCCAGGAGGATCCCGAGCGCGGTCGCCACGCGTCCCGCTCCGACGAGCGCGACGGTCGCCGGTGGACTTCCGGGCCCCTCCTCCTGTGCCGTCACGACGGGGACCCGGCAGCCGTCGGCGAAGAGGGCGGCACGCCGGTGCGTTCGACGAACATGGCCCAGGCGAAACTGGCCCCGATGAACAGCAGGATCGAGATCAGCACGCCCTCGACTTCGATCCCCCTCGGGTTGCCCGGAAGATCGGCCGCGAGCGTCGGATCGATCGCGACGATCGCGACCAGCACGTAGACGATGGCGGTGAGGGCCGTGACCGCCCACCGGATCCTGTTGCCGGGGACCGGCCGGCTCGCCCCGATCAGCAGGAGCGATTCGACCAGACCGATCGCCGCCGCCACGCCGAACCCGATCCGCCAAAGGGTCGTCAGCCTGGCCGACAGGATCGCGAAGAGGCTCATGATCCCGGGCACCAGGAAATACATGGAAACGTGCCGCGACGTGCGTCGACGGGCCGGATCGGCCGACCAGGCGTCGAACTTGAACTGGACGACGACCCACCACAGACCCAGCAGCGTGAAGCAGATCCCCGCAACGGTGGAATAGAAGTCGCTCAGCACGCCGCCGCCACCCCTCCGCTCGCGGCCGCTCCCCGCAGCGACCTGCGGCACGGCCGTTTCGAGGCGCCACGGTACCCCACGGAGTGCCGGCGGCGCGAGTGCGTGCGGGTCAGGGAAGGAGGGGCGGCGCGAACCATCGCACCGCGTCCGTGTCGCGGACCGGCTGTGGGGTGCCCGGCAGGAGTTCCGCCAGGGGCACCAGCACGAACGCCCGCTCGTCCATCCGAGGGTGCGGAACGGTCAGGCCCGGTTCGTCGATCCGTTCGTCGCCGAAGAGCAGCACGTCCAGATCGATGATCCGGGGCCCCCACCGCTCCTCGCGGACACGACCCATCTGCGCTTCGACGCCGAGGCACGCCTGCAGGAGCGACCGGGCCGAGCCGTCGAACTCCAACTCGGCGACGGTGTTCAGGTAGGCGCCCTGCGGCGGGCCACCCACGGGCTTCGTCTCGTACACCGGCGCCGTTCGGAGCACGCGGACGTCATTGGCGGCGTCCAGCAGCGCCACGGCCCGCCTCAGATTCGCCATCCGGTCGCCCAGGTTCGAGCCCAGCCCGATATAGGCGAGCGTCACCGCACGATCGCCTCCACGGCGACGTCATCGACCCGGAGCGACGCCGCCGCACCCGGCTTGTGGACCACCGCCGCCGCGCCGACCACGCGCGGCAGGCCGAACACCTCGCGTGCCACGGCCTCAGCCAGGCGTTCGACCAGGACGAACGACGTGGACCTGACCACCTCGCGCACGGCGTTCGCGGCGATCCGGTAGTCGATGGTGTCGCCCAGATCGTCGCCGTGCCCCAGATCCACCGTCACCTCGAGGTCGACGACGAACTCCTGCTCCGCGTCCCGTTCGCCGGGGTTCGCGCCGTGCCGTCCGGCGGCCCGGATGCCTCGCAGGAAGATCCGCGTCTCGGCCATCACGCATCCCCCTCGGCGCGTGCGGCGTCACGCCGCGCCCGAGCGTCCGGGATCTTCCGGAAGTCCCAGGACGAGACCTGTATCGGATCGAGCCGGAGCCAGACACGACCCCGCCACCGGTCGTACGGTAGCCGGCCCCCGCCCATGTACTTCGTGGACCATGCGGACGTGACCTCACCCAGCCGGGCGGGCGGCACGTCGCCCGGGTCGACCGTCACGGGACCGTGAAGCACCACGCCGCGCAACGACTCGTAGTCGCTCCCGTCATCCACGACCGCGGCGGCGCGAGGATCGTCAGCCAGATTGACGATCGTCACGTTTCCCATGGTCGAGTTCATGTGCATCGAACCGTCGAGCCAGACGAACCACAGCGGCACCACGTGCGGGCCACCCGGCCCGGCGGTCGCCAGCCGGACCGTCCGCTGTTCGCTCAGGAACGCGTCGACCTCCTCGGGGTTCAGCGCGATGTCGAGCTTCGGCATGCTCCTCCCTCGTTCACTCGTCCGGCTCCACGCCGAACCCCGCCGGCGGCCGGTCGAGGAAGATCTGGACCGGCCCGCCGGATGGTCCGTGAGCCGGGCGCCCTTCGCCCAGGTGATTCCGCCGGAGGAACTCGTAGATCAGCGGTCCGGTCGTGGTCGGCGCGTCCTCGGTGACGAAATGCCCGCAGCCGGGAAGCAGGGCCACGGTTGCGCCCGGCAGAGCCTCGAGGAGCCGTTCGGCCAGGCTCGAAGGGTTGAACGCGTCCTCCTCGCCCCACAGGACGAAGACCGGCATCCCCTGCGCGGCGAGGGTCGCTGCAACGCCCTCCAGACCGCGCCCGTCGACGGCTCGCGCCGCCCTGAACAAGGCTGGAGGATTTGCGATCCAGGGCGCGACGTACACGTCCAGTTCGGCCGGCGAAAGGAACGCGTGGTGCTCCATGCCCACCTCGAACGCGAGCCGCGCGATCCGTTCGGCCACCTCCTTCGTCTCACTGGCGCGCGGCGTGGCCTGCACGGTGCGCATGCCGTCGCTCGGCCAATCGCCGAACGCAACAGGATCGACCAGGACCAGGGTCGTCGCCATGCCACCTGCGGCAAGGAGTTGCGCCACGCCGCCGCCGATGTCGTGCCCGACCAGCGCGGGGCTTCCCACCCCGAGTTCGGACAGCAGCTCGCCGACGTAGCCGGCCTGCGCCGCGAGGGACAGCGGGGCGCCGGGAGGCTTGTCGCTCTCGCCGTAGCCGAGCAGGTCGGGGGCGATCACCCGCATGCGGCCGGCCAGCAGGGGAATCTCACGGCGCCACAGGTACGACGAGGAGGGGAACCCGTGGAGCAGCACGACCGGGGGACCGTCCCCGGCCTCGACGTAGGAAAGCTCTCCCCCCGATGTGCCGACGCGACGCCGCTCCGGCCCGCTCACGAAGGAGGCTCCGGCTCGATGCGCGGTTCGAAGGGGGGCTCGACGCCCGGTTCGGCGTCACGGATCGCCTCGGTCGTCCGGCACACGCGCACGGCCGCGCGGACGTCGTGGACCCGAACGACCTCGACGCGGTGGCCGACCAGCCATGCCACCGTGGCCAGCGTCCCCTCCAGCCGGTCATCGACGTCCGCGCCCAGGATCTTCCCGATGAAGGTCTTGCGCGACGTCCCGACGAGCAGGGGCCGTCCGAGCGCGGCGAACTCCTCGATCCGCTGCAGCAGCACCAGGTTCTGACCGGCGGTCTTCGCGAAGCCGATTCCGGGATCGACCACGATCCTCTCGGCCGCGATCCCCGCCTCCTGCACCGCCGAGAGCCGAAGCGCCAGCTCGCTTCGGACATCCTCGACGACGTTCGAATAGGCCGTGAACTCCTGCATGGTGGCGGGCGTCCCGCGCATGTGCATGAGTACCAGGCCGGCGCCCGCGGCACGAACGGCGTCCAGGAGTCCCCAGTCGAAGCCGCCGGAGACGTCGTTGACGACCGAGGCTCCCGCGTCCAGGGCCGCCTTCGCGACCTTGCCCTTGCGCGTGTCGACCGAGATGGGTACCGAGAAGCGGAGGGCGGAGCCCAGCCCCTCGACCACGGGGACGACACGCCGGATCTCCTCCTCTGCGGTCACGGTCGCGGCCCCGGGGCGTGTCGACTCGCCACCGACGTCGATCACGTCGGCGCCCTCTTCGACCATCGCGACGCCACGGCGGATCGCGGCATCGGCGTCCGGATACCGTCCGCCGTCGGAGAACGAGTCCGGCGTGACGTTCAGCACGCCCATGACGAGCGTCCGGCCGCCGCAGGCCAGATCGAACCGGCCGGCGCGCCAGGACATCGTGTCCCGCTCGACGCTCACGACGCTTCGTAGAGGCGTTCGACGTCCTCCACGTACTTCGTCGCGATCACCCGCCGCTTCAGCTTCAGTGTGGGGGTCAGCTCCTCCCCGGCGATGTCCCATTCGCGCGGGACGACGAAGAACCGCTTGATCGCCTCGGCGTGGCTGACGTGCTCGTTGGCGTCGTCGACCGCCCGCCCGATCTCGGCCACGAGCTGCGGCTCGCGTGAGAGCTCCGCCAGGTCGGTGAACGTCACGCCGTGCTGTGCGGCCCATCGCTGTGCCGCCTCCCCGTCCAGGGTGACCAGCGCCACCACGTACGGGCGTCCGTCGCCGATCGCGCAGGCCTCGCCGACGAGCGGATGCCGCTTCAGGAGCGACTCCAGGTTCGACGGCGAGATGTTCTTCCCGCCGGCGGTGATGATCAGCTCCTTCTTCCGGTCGACGATCCGAAGGAATCCGTCCGCGTCGATCTCACCGATGTCTCCGGTGTGGAGCCAGCCGCCGGGATCGAACGTTGCAGCCGTCCTCTCCGGGTCCTTGTAATAGCCGGCGGCGACGTTCCCGCCCCGGATCAGCACCTCGCCGTCGTCGGCCAGCCGGATCTCCACGCCGGGCATCGGCCGCCCGACCGTGCCGGCGCGGTGCGCGTCCAGGGTGTTCACGGTGGCCGGTCCCGAGTCTTCGGTCATGCCGTAGCCCTCCGCGATCGGGATGCCGATCCCGGCGAAGAAGTCGAGGGTGCGCACCGAGATGGGCGCCGCGCCGCTCACGGCGATCTCACAGGCGTCCAGGCCGAGCCGCTTACGGACCTTCGCGTAGACCAGCCGGTCGAACGTCGCACGACGGGCGAGAAGCCCCAACGGCACGGACCGCTCCTGTCGCTTCAGCTCGGCGGTGCGCCGGGCCACGTCGAACGCCTGCCGGCCGATGCTCCGGCGGCGTGGGTTCGCATCGGCCTCCACCGCGGCGAGGATCCCCGCTTCGAGCTTCTCCCACAGGCGAGGGACGCCCGCGAACGCCTGGGGCCGCACCTCGGGCATGTAGTTGAAGATGTCCATGATCTCGGGGCAGAAGAAGACGTGCGTCGCCTTCCACGCCGAGACCCAGTGGGACGCGAGCCGCTCGAGCGCGTGGGCGAGCGGGAGGTAGGAGATCACCCGCATCCCCGTCGGGTAGCGACCGCCGCGGTCGAGGGACGCCGCCGTCCACAGGACGTTGTGGTGGCTGATCACGACGCCCTTGGGAGGGCCGGTCGTCCCGGACGTGTAGATGAGCGTCGCGGGCGTCTCCGGCGTGACCGCCCGCCATGAACGGTCGAACGCCTCCGGGTCCCGTTCGGCCTCCCGCTCGCCCTCCTCGTCGATCGCTCCGCGGCCGCAGACCCATTCGCGGTCGGCGAACTCGTGCTCGTCCTCGAGCAGCACCACGCGTTCGAGCGCGGGCAGGTCGGGCTTGACCTTCTCCCAGCGTTCGAAGTAGCCGGCGTCCTCGACGACGGCGACCTTCGCCGCGCAGTGGCCGGCGATGTAGGCGATCTGCTCGGGCGCCGACGTGTTGTAGATCGAGACCGGGGTTGCTCCCAGGTGCATCGCGGCGTGGTCCGTGATCAGGTGCTCGGGTCGGTTCCGGGTCATGATCGCGACGAAGTCGCCGGGGCCGACGCCGAGGGCCCGCAGTCCCATGGCCGCCCGCCGGACCGCGCCCCGGTAGCCGCGCCAGGTGAGCGTGGTCCACGCGCCGTCGGCCTTCCACGACAGCGCCGGCCGATCGCCGTAGAGGGAGGCATTTCGCGCCAGGACGTCGCAGAGCGTCATGCCGGCGACCTGCGCGTCGATCTCAGCGCGAACGGCCTTCGGATCCTCCTGCGGCGGCAGCCCGCGGCCGGTCCGGGCCGGGATCACCGCGACCCCCTCCGGACGTGCTCCAGCGCCTCCGCCCGCGTCCTGGCGTCGGAACGGAACAGGCCCCGGACCGCGGACGTCACCGTCTCCGCGCCCGGCTTGCGCACGCCGCGCATGGTCATGCACAGGTGTTCGGCCTCGATGAGGACGAACACCCCGCGCGGGTCGAGCGCGCGCTCGAGCGCGTCGGCGATCTCCGTGGTCAGCCGCTCCTGGACCTGCGGACGCTTCGACAGCAGGTCGACGACGCGCGCGATCTTCGACAGGCCGGTGATCCGCCCATCCTTCGCCGGGATGTACGCGACGTGCGCGCGTCCGATGAACGGGATCAGGTGGTGCTCGCAGACCGAAGCGAGCGGGATGTCGCGGACCATGATCATCTCGTCGTGGTTCGCCCCGGCGATCACGGTGATGACCTCGGCGGGATCGCGGCCGACGCCGTCGAAGATCTCGGCGTACATGTCGGCCACGCGTTCCGGGGTCCCGGCGACGCCGGGTCGCGACGGGTCGTCGCCGATTCCTTCGAGGATGAGCCGGACGCCCTCGATGATGCGATCGCGGTCCAGGGATCCCATGTCCCTCGAATCCTGTCGCGGGAGCCGCCCCGACGGCAAGGCGCCCGCGCGCGAAGTCGCACCCTGACGCGCTTCACGAAGCGCGCGGCCCGATCGTTCAGTTCGTCGACGGGGAAATCGAGCCGACCGGGGACGAGCGCGAGCCGTTCGAATCTGACGAGCCTGCCGGCAGGACGAGGACGCTGCCGGGAGCAGCCGCCGTGATGTCGGCCCGGGGCGCGATCGGCCTGGTCAGCCCCTCGCCTACGGGAGCGCTTCGGCGTAGACCTCGGGCTTGAGCGTCCCCACGTAGGGGAGGTTCCGGAACTTCTCCGCATAGTCGAGCCCGTACCCGACGACGAACACCGGCGGGATCTCGAACCCGACGTACCGGATGTCCAGGTCCACCTGCTGAACGCCCGTCTTCCACAGCAGCGCCGCCACCTCGAGCGAAGCCGGCTTGCGGGTGGACAGGTTCCGAAGCAGGTACTTGAGCGTCAGCCCCGAGTCCACGATGTCCTCCACGACCAGGACGTGCCGCCCGGCGACCTCGTGGTCGAGGTCCTTCAGGATGCGAACGACACCGCTCGTCTTCGTCGCAGCCCCATAGGAGGACACGGCCATGAAGTCGAACTCCATCGGAAGGTCGATGTGCCGCGAGAGATCGGCCATGACCACGAACGCGCCCTTCAGGACGCCGACGAGCAGCAGCTCGCGCCCGGCATAGTCGTGATTGATCCGCTCGGCCATCTCGGCGATGCGGCTCTGGATG
>JBEDUK010000037.1:0-7658 GCA_040414485.1 Actinomycetota bacterium | reverse complement strand
CATCCACCACCAGCTGCTGGAGATCGGCCACTCGCACAGGCAGGCGGTGCTGCTCATGTACCTCTGGTCGGCGGTGGTCGCGGGAGCGACGCTCGCGATCACCTTCGCGCGAAACCGGGCGACGGTCGCGTTCGTGGCCGGCTTCGCCTTCCTGGTCATCGGCGTCACGGTGATCCCGCGTCTGGTCCGCGCGGCGCGGCGGGGACAGGCCGAAGCCCAGGCCGGGCGCAGCGGCGGCGGGTAGGCCGGGTCCGCAGGGCTGGCCTGCGTCGATTGCTATACTGCCCGCCCCATGGCCGGAGATCCCGACGGCGGGGGTGGCTGGGGGGATGCGGGCGCCGGTTGGTCCGCCCTCGCCACGCTCCTCGGAGGGTTGCTGGTGTGGGGAGCGATCGGGTTCGTCCTCGACCGGCTCTTCGGGTTCCGCGCACTGTTCCTCCCGATCGGGCTGGTCGTCGGCGCGATCGGGGGCACCTGGCTGGTGATCATCCGCTATGGGCGAAATGACCAGAGATAAGGACCAGCCCGAACGCCACATGGCGGCTCGGGCGCTGATCCCCGGCGCCGTGATCGCCGCCGGCTCCTTCATCATCGGGTATCTCGTCGGCGGCTGGGTCTCGGCCGTCTCCGCGTTCCTGGGTGTGGCGCTCATCAGCGTGACCTTCGCCGTCTACGTGCTGGCCCTCGGCTGGGCGCGCCGAACATCGCCCGGCGCATGGACCGGCGTGACGCTCTTCGGCTGGCTGGCGCGGGTCGGCGTGGTGATCGGCTGCCTGTTCGCCGTGAAGGCGTTGAACGGCGACGTTGCGGCGTTCGGCATCGCCGCCATCGCGGCCGCGCTCGCGGTGGCCGTGTACGAGGCGTGGTACGTGCTGTCGGGGAAGCTCCACGTGCCGATGGACATGGACGCGGCGCCCGCGTCACCGACCACGCCGTTGCCCGCCGCGCCGGTGAAGGGTGATCGCTCGTGGTAGGGGCGGTCACCGGGGTCCTGGCGGCCCGGCCGGGGTTCCAGGAGTCGCTGCCGACGACGAACGACCTCTACCAGTGGCCCTGCATCGTCAACATCCACATCGGCGGGCTGAACCTCTGCATCAACAAGGTGGTCATCCTGGAGTTCGTCGTGGTGGCGGTGGTCGCCGGCCTGTTCATCTGGGCATTCGGCAAACCCCGGTTGATCCCACGCGGCGCCCAGAACGTCATGGAGGCGATCTACGACTTCGTCGCCCGTGACGTGATCGAGGGCGTGATCGGCAAGGCGGGGCTCGTGTGGCACCCGCTCCTCATGGTGATGTTCGTCTACACGTTCTTCATCAGCCTGCTCGAGATCGTGCCGGCGGTGCAGTTCCCGATCTCCTCGCGCATCGCGGTGCCCCTCATCCTGGCAATGACCTCGTGGGCGATCTACAACTACGCGGGCATCAAGGCCAAGGGCTTCGGCGCGTACTTCAAGGGCGTGATGTTCCCGCCGGACGTTCCGAAGTTCGCCTACGTCCTGCTCACGCCCATCGAGCTCGTGACCGTTGTCGTGCTTCGGCCCGCCACGCTCGCCATCCGGCTCTTCGCCAACTTCTTCGCGGGCCACGTGCTGCTCACCGTGTTCTTCGTGGGCACCGCGTACCTGGTCGCGAACCCCATCACGTTCTCGTTCTCGATCGGGGCCCTGGTGCTCTCGGTCATGCTGGTCGGCCTCGAGATCTTCATCGCGGCGGTCCAGGCGTACGTGTTCACGCTGCTCACCGCCGTCTACATCACGCTGTCCGTCGCGAAAGAGCACTAGGAAGGGAGAACAGGGATGCACCTCATCGCAGCGATCGTCGCCGCCGTCTCCGGCAGCGTCAGCCTGATCGGGTACGGCCTGTCGGCCATCGGGCCCGGCATCGGCATCGGGTTCATGGTCGGCAAGACCGTCGAGGGCCAGGCGCGCCAGCCCGAGATGGCCGGCCGGCTCCAGACCACGATGATCCTGGGCATCGCGTTCACGGACGTGCTGGCCCTGATCGGGGCCGTGCTCGCGTTCGTGCTGTAGGGGAGCGGTACGTTGCTGGCGACGATCGGGCTCCTCGCGGCCGAGGAGACGAAGAATCCGCTTTTGCCCGCGCTCAACGAGCTGGTATGGGGCACCATCTCGCTGCTCCTGCTGCTGGCGATCCTGTGGCGCGCGGGCGTGTTCAGGAACATCCGGAAGGCGCTCGGCGACCGCACGGACCGGATCCAGGGTGAGCTGGAGCGGGCCGAACGCGAGCGCAAGGAGGCGCAGGAGCTGCTGGAGAGGTACCGGCAGCAGCTCGCCGAGGCGCGTCAGGAGGCGGCCCGGATCCTCGAGGAGGCGCGCAAGAACGCCGAAAGCGTCCGCCGCGACCTGCTCGCGCGGGCCGAGGCCGATGCGGGTCGCGTGGTCGAGCGGGCCCGGGAGGAGATCCAGGGCGAGCGCAACCGGGCGGTGTCGGAGATCCGCGGCGAAGCCGCTTCCCTGGCGCTGGACCTGGCCGGCAGGGTGATCGGGGAGAGCCTGGACGACGAGCGCCACCGGCGCCTGGTCGACCGCTACCTGGAGCAGGTTGGGCCGCGTGGCGAGGGCTAGGGAGATCTGGGAGGCGCTGCGCCGGCTGCTGGCCGGGCCGGGCGCCGAGGCGCAGGAGGCGACCGCCTCCGATCTGCTCGCCATCGCGCGCTTCCTCGACCACCAGCCCAGGCTTCGCAGCGCCTTCACCGACCCCGCCGTCGAGCCCGAGGCGAAACTGGCGTTGGCGCGGGGCCTGTTCGGCTCGTCGGTGCGGTCCGAGGCGGTCGAGGCGTTCGTCCACGTGGCCACCGCGGCGCGTACCCGTCCGGCGGACCTGCCCGACGCGGTCGAGGAGGTGGCGGCCCAGATGCTGCTCGACGCCGCCGACGAGGCGGGGACGTTCGCCGAGGCGAGGGACCATCTCGTGACCTTCGCCGCCCTGGTGACGGACAACGCGGAACTGCGCGACGCGCTGACCAACCCAGCGGTCGAGGTGCCGACGAAGCTTGCGATCGCCGACGACCTGCTCGCGGATCGGGCCGAGCCGCACGCCCGGACGCTGCTGCAGCACTGGATCGAACGCGACCGGGCGCGCCGGCTGGACCGTCTGGTCGAGGCGACGATCGCCGAGGCGGCGGCCCGGCGTGGCCGGGTCGTGGCCGACGTCACGTCCGCCGTCACGCTGGACGACGAGCAGCAGCAGCGGATCGCGGGCCGGTTCGAGGAACTGGTCGGCAGGCCGGTCGACCTTCGCATCCAGGTCGACCCGGCGGTGATCGGTTCGCTCTCGGTCCGGATCGGCCACGAGGTGTACGACGGAACGGTGAAGCGCCAGCTGGAGCGGGCCGCGGATCGGCTGGGCGTCTAGGGCGCCGGGCGGCCACCACACGACGTTGACAGGAAGGTTCAGGGGAGGAGCAGGACAGTGGCGGAACTGACCATCTCGCCGGAGGAGATCACCGAGGCGCTCCGCCGGCACGTCGAATCGATCACGCCGGAGGTGACGCGCGAGGAGATCGGGCGCGTGGTGACCGTCGGTGAGGGCGTGGCCACCGTCGAGGGCCTGCCGTCGGCGATGGCGAACGAGCTGCTGTTGTTCGAATCGGGCGCCGAGGGCATCGCGTTCAACCTCGACGTCCGCGAGATCGGCTGCGTGATCCTGGGCGACGCCGCGGAGATCGAAGAGGGCCAGGAGGTCCGCCGGACCGGCAACATCCTGTCGGTCCCGGTGGGCGACGGGTTCCTGGGCCGGGTGATCGACCCGCTCGGGCGGCCCATGGACGGCCTGGGCGACGTCGAGCCGGAAGGGCGGCGGAACCTCGAGGTGCAGGCGCCGTCCGTGGTCGAGCGCCAGCCGGTGAAGGAGCCGCTGTACACGGGCATCAAGGCCATCGACGCCATGACGGCCATCGGCCGGGGCCAGCGGCAGCTGATCATCGGCGACCGCCAGACCGGCAAGACGGCCATCGCCATCGACGCGATCATCGCGCAGCGGGAGAACTGGGGGACGGAGAACGAGGTTCGGTGCATCTATGTCGCCATCGGGCAGAAGGCCTCGACGGTCCGCGAGGTGGTCGGCGCGCTCGAGGAGAACGGGGCCATGGCCTACACGGTGGTCGTGAACGCGCCGGCGTCCACGCCCGCCTCCTTCAAGTACATCGCGCCCTACGCGGGCTCGGCCCTCGGGCAGCACTGGATGTACCAGGGGAAGGCCGCGCTCATCGTGTTCGACGACCTGTCGAAGCAGGCCGAGGCGTACCGCGAGATCTCGCTGCTCCTGCGCCGGCCGCCGGGCCGCGAGGCCTACCCGGGCGACGTGTTCTACCTGCACTCGCGGCTGCTGGAGCGCTGCGCGAAGCTCTCCGACGAGCTGGGCGCGGGTTCGTTGACCGGCCTGCCGATCGTGGAGACCAAGGGCAACGATGTTTCGGCCTACATCCCGACGAACGTGATCTCGATCACGGACGGGCAGATCTACCTGGAGGGCGACCTGTTCTACTCGGGCGTCCGGCCGGCCATCAACGTCGGCATCTCGGTCTCCCGCGTGGGCGGCAACGCGCAGATCAAGGCCATGAAGAAGGTCGCCGGGCGCCTGCGCCTGGATCTGGCCCAGTACCGCGCGCTGGAGGCGTTCGCGCAGCTCGGGACCGA
Source organism: Actinomycetota bacterium (assembly GCA_040414485.1). Taxonomy (GTDB): domain Bacteria; phylum Actinomycetota; class UBA4738; order UBA4738; family UBA4738; genus JBEDUK01. The sequence goes on along the minus strand of JBEDUK010000037.1, from coordinate 3,001 downwards.
ACTGGACAAGGCGTCGCAGGCGCAGCTCGACCGGGGCGCGCGCGTCGTGCAGGTGCTGAACCAGGGCCAATACGAGCCGGTTCCGGTCGAGAAGCAGGTGATGGTGATCTGGGCGGTGACGAACGGCCACCTGGACGACCTGGCGGTGGCGGACGCGAAGCGGTTCGAGACGCAGTTCATCGAGTTCATGGACGCGACGCACCCGGAGATCGGGCAGGCGATCCGCTCGTCGGGCGACCTTTCGGACGAAACCGAGTCGTCGCTGAGGTCGGCCGTCGAGGAGTTCAAGAGCAGCTTCGCCACGTCCGAGGCGCCACCTCCGCCGCAGGAGGAGGATGCCGAGGCGCTCGAGAGCGAGGAGCAGGAGTCCGTCAAGCGCTACCGGCCCCCGCCTCCACCGGCGCCGAACGCTTAGGATCCGCGTGGGAGCGAAGCTTCGCGTCGTCCGCCGCAGGATCCGCTCGGTCCAGTCGACCATGCGGATCACCAAGGCGATGGAGCTGATCGCGGCGTCGCGGATCCTGCGGGCGCAGCAGCGCGCAAAGCAGACGAAGCCGTACGCGGACAGCATCACCCGGGTGCTCTCCTATGTGGCGTCGCAGGCCGACGCGCTCGACCACCCGCTGCTGGACGAGCGGCCGGAGCGGCGCGCGGCGGCGGTCTTCGTCGTCACCTCCGATCGTGGGCTCGCCGGCGCGTACAACTCCAACGTGCTCCGCACGGCCGAGGAACTGTTCACGCGGCTGCGCGAGGAGGGGATCGAGCCCCGTCTCTACGTGACCGGCCGCAAGGGCATCTCCTTCTACCGGTTCCGCCAGCGGCCGATTGCCGGCGCCTGGCAGGGGTTCTCGGAGATGCCGACCTACGACGACGCGCGGACGCTGGCCGACGCCATGATGCAGGCGTTCGAGGCGGGCGAGGTGGACGAGATCCACGGCGTGTTCACCGACTACGTCTCGCCGCTCACCCAACGGCCGGCCGCGCGGCGGTTCGTCCCGCTCGTGGTCGAGGAGACCACCGAGGCGCCGGAGGGTCCGATCCCGCAGTACCTGTTCGAGCCGGATGCGGCGACGCTGCTCGCGACGCTGGTGCCGCGCTATGTCCAGTCGCGGATCTTCCTTGCCATGCTGGAGTCGGCGGCGTCCGAGCAGGCGGCGCGGCGGCGCGCCATGAGCGCGGCCACCGACAACGCCGAGGAGCTCATCAAGGTCCTGACGCGGCAGGCGAATCAGGCCCGCCAGGCGGAGATCACGCAGGAGATCATGGAGATCGTCGGCGGCGCGGAGGCCCTGCGCCAGGCGTCCGGCGAATGAGGATTTCGGTTCTTCCAACGCAGAGGAGATCGTGACGATGGCGACGACGGCGGAGACGGTGGAGCAGAGCGGCCGGAGGGAGTTGCCCGACGGCCGGGTGGTCCGGGTCATTGGTCCGGTGGTGGACGTGGAGTTCCCGCCGCAGGCGATCCCCGAGATCGACGCGGCACTGATCGTGGAGCGAACGCTCGGCGGTGAGACCAGCCAGATCGTGTGCGAGGTGGCCATGCACGTGGGCGACAACACGGTCCGAGCGGTGGCGATGCGCCCGACCGACGGTGTCGTCCGCGGCGCACCGGTGCAGAACACCGGGGCGCCCATGCAGGTGCCCGTGGGGCCGGCGACGCTCGGGCACGTGTTCAACGTGCTGGGCCAGCCGCTGGACACCGAATCGATCGACGCGGACACCTACTGGCCGATCCACCGGCCCTCGCCGCCGTTCGACGAACTGGAGCCGAAGACCCAGATGCTGGAGACCGGCATCAAGGTCATCGACCTGCTCGAGCCATACGTGCAGGGCGGGAAGATCGGCATGTTCGGCGGCGCCGGCGTGGGCAAGACGGTCATCATCCAGGAGATGATCCGCCGCCAGGCGCAGCAGCACGGCGGTGTCTCCGTGTTCGCCGGCGTGGGCGAGCGAACCCGCGAGGGGAACGACCTGTTCCTGGAGATGACCGAATCCGGCGTCATCAAGCAGACGGCGCTGGTGTTCGGCCAGATGGACGAACCGCCCGGCGTTCGGCTGCGAGTGGGCCTGGGCGCGCTGACCATGGCCGAGTACTTCCGCGACGAGATGAAGCAGGACGTCCTGGTCTTCATCGACAACATCTTCCGGTTCACCCAGGCTGGCTCGGAGGTGTCGACCCTGCTGGGGCGGATGCCGTCCGCGGTGGGCTACCAGCCCACGCTGGCGGACGAGATGGGCGAACTGCAGGAGCGGATCACCTCCACGCGCGGCCACTCGATCACGTCGCTGCAGGCGATCTACGTGCCTGCCGACGACATCACCGACCCTGCGCCCCACACCACGTTCGCCCACCTCGACGCGACGACGGTGCTGTCCCGTGAGATCTCGGCGCTGGGCATCTATCCGGCGGTGGACCCGCTGGACTCCACGTCGCGCATCCTGGACCCGCGATACGTCGGCGAGCGGCACTACGACGTGGCCCGCCGGGTGCAGCAGATCCTTCAGCGGAACAAGGACCTGCAGGACATCATCGCGATCCTGGGCGTCGACGAGCTGTCCGAGGAGGACAAGATCACCGTCAACCGCGCCCGCAAGATCCAGCGGTTCCTGTCGCAGCCGTTCTTCGTGGCCGAGCAGTTCACCGGCATCCCGGGCAAGTACACGCCGGTCGCCGAGACGATCGAGTCGTTCGAGGCGTTGTGCAACGGCGACTACGACCACCTGCCGGAGCAGGCGTTCTACATGGTGGGGAACATCGAAGAGGCCGAAGCGCAGGCCAAGCAGCTGTCGGGCGAGTAGACCGGAGCGGAGTGCAGGCATGGCGAAGATCGACGTCCACGTGGTCACGCCCGAGCGGGAGGTGTTCGTCGGCGTGGCGGACATGGTCGTCGCCCGCGCCGTCGACGGCGAACTTGGTGTCCTGCCGGGACATATGCCCATGCTGGTGCCGCTCGGCATCGGCGTTCTGGCGATCGTGGACGGCGGGCAGCGCACCCAGGCC
>JBEDUK010000036.1:0-18141 GCA_040414485.1 Actinomycetota bacterium | reverse complement strand
GTTCGATGTCCAGGCCCGGCGGCTCGCCAGCGCGGCGGACGAGATGATCGCGGCCTACGAAGGGCTGCTCGGTCCCGGGCACCACGACCACGCGCACGACCGCGAGCTGAGCCGGCAGGTTGCGGAGGGCGCGTCGACCGCCGCGACCACGCAGGCGAACCTTCGGAATCAGCGGTCGGCGTGCGTGCCGTGACCGGCGCTTCGCAGTCCTACGGCGCCACCTGTTCGACTGCCGCGCGCTCCGGCTGGAGCACGGAGGCCGGCGGGCCGTAGAGCTCGTGGCGGTCGATGTCCGCGTCGTGAGGCTGGAAGCCCCCGTTCAGTCCGAACAGCCTCTTGCGCCACAGCAGCCAGACCAGGATGGCCAGATTGAGGATCAGCGCCACCACGCGCAGCACCGTGACCCGGTCGATCAGCGCCTTGATCTCGAACGGCAGGAAGCCCGCCGTCGCGATGGCGGTGAGGTATTCAGCCCAGCGCTTCTCCAGCCACAGGCCCACGGCCTCGACGCCCTCCACGACGGCGTAGACGATGGCCGTGCCCGTCAGGATCGCGATCGTGTTCTTGTTCAACCGGAGGATGCTCGACAGCGCCCTGGTGATGAAGTCGCGGCTCGCCGCCTGCCCGGTGTCGGACAGGGCGCGCCTCACCGCGTCCAGCAGGTTGTTCGCCCCCTGCTGGAGGCCGCCGAGGTGCAGTTCGATGTAGATCAGCAGCGCCGCGAACAGCGCGAAGACGACGGCGTGGACACCGCGGTCGATCGCGATCAGCTTCAGGATGATCGAATCCCGCAGCGGCCGGCCCCGTTTGGGCACCTCCAGGTCTTCCAGCGGCGGAAGCGTCTCGGCGGTCGGGATGACGGGCGGATGGACCGCCAGCCAGACGTCACAGCGCATGCACCGCACGAGCCGCCGGCCGTCGGGGAGGTCGACGCCCAGGCCGGCGTCCTCCGGACGAAGGCGCGCGACGGTTGCCGCCGGCGTCATGTGGCGTTCGAGCGAGCAGATGAACGTCTCGGGATGCCAGTTCGCGAACGGTCGTCGCATCTCGCGTCCTTCTACCCGCTTCGCCGCGAACCGCCTACTCGCCCTTCAGCGCGGGGATCACCTGTTCGCCGAACAGCTCGACCGCGTGCGAGGAGGTGTCGTAGTCCATCCCGGGGTAGTGGAGTCGAACGACCAGCGTGAAGTCCCGGCGACCGCCGAAGGCTTCCGCGATGGGACGCAGGCGGTGCGCGACCTGCTGCGGTGTCCCGATCGGGAGGCCTGCGCGCGCGTCGTCCTCATCGAAGGGCGGCAGGACGAATCCGTGGCCGGGCGTGTCGCCGCCCTGCTCCCAGCCGGCGTAGACGTTGACCGCGTGCGCGAGCCCATCGCGGACCACGCTCCACGCGTCGCCGCCGTCCCAGACGAAGGCGGACCGGATCTGGGTGAACGACAGCTTCGAGGGGTCACGTCCCGCTTCCCGCGCGGCGGCCTCGAACGCGGCCACGTGCCGCCGCATGGCCTCGATGTCGGTTGCCGCCCGCGAGCGGATCCATCCGTCGGCGAGCCGCCCGGCCCGCGTGATGGCCTCCGGCGCATGGCCGCCCATCAGGATCGGGATGGTGCCGCCACCCGGTCGTTCTGGCGCCGGCGTGACCTGGACCTGATCGAAGGCGAAGTGCCGGCCTTCGAACGAGAACCGCCGGCCGGTCCATGCCTGCCGCAGGATCTGCACCGTCTCCGTGATCCGCCCGACGCGTTCTGCCCGTGGAATGCCGAACGTGCGGAACTCCTCGTCGCGCCAGCCGAGCCCGAGGCCGAGCATCAGCCGGCCGCCCGAGAGCAGATCGACCGTGGCTGCGTCCTCGGCCAGCCGGAGCGGCTCGTGGAACGGCGTGAGGATCACGCCCGTGCCCAGGGCGATCCGTTCGGTCGCCTCGGCGAACGCCGCCAGCACCGGGAGCAGCGACGGCATGTAGCCGTCCCCGGCCCCATGGTGCTCGCTGACCCAGGCGGAATCGAACCCGACCGTCTCGGCGAGCCGGGCCAGGTCGACCATGTCCCGGTACTCCTGCGTGAAGGTCTTCGAGGAGTCCGGATGCACCTGGCCCGTGAACAGGCCGAGCCCGACGTGGAGGGTCATGGCAGGCCGAAGCGTACCGCAGCGGGTCCCTGCCTCCGGCCCGCCAAGCGGTCGGGTGCCCGCCTTCGGATTGGGTACGCTTCGAACGGCGGAACGAACCGTCCCGCGCGACCCGCGACGAGCGAGGAGAACCAACCCGTGGACAAGCCCGAACTCTGGAACGAACTGGCGGCACAGCTCGCCGTGGACAGCATCCGGTGCTCGACGGCGGCGGGATCCGGCCACCCCACCTCGTCGCTGTCCGCCGCCCAGCTGCTGGCGGTCCTGTACGCCGACCACATGCGCTACGACGTCGCCGATCCGAAGAACCCGGCGAACGACCGGTTCGTGCTCTCCAAGGGACACGCATCGCCGCTCATGTGGTCGGTCCTGAAGGCGATCGGCGCGATCGACGATCCGACGCTGCTTTCCTTCCGGAGGTTCGGCTCGCCGATCGAGGGCCACCCGGTGCCGCGCGAGGACATGCCATACATCGACGTGGCGACCGGCTCGCTCGGCCAGGGATTGCCGATCGGGCTGGGCATGGCCCTGGCGATGGGCCTGCGCGGTGTGGACGCGCGCGTCTGGGTCCTGATGGGCGACAGCGAGAGCGCGGAGGGTTCGGTGTGGGAGGCCATGGCGAACGCCACCCACCACGGCGTCCGCAACCTGACCGCGATCCTGGACATGAACCGGCTCGGCCAGCGCGGCCCCACCATGCTGCAGTGGGAGGGCGAGGTCTACGCCGCGCGGGCCGAGTCCTTCGGCTGGCGCGCGCTCCGGATCGACGGCCACGACGTGGACGAGATCGACGCGGCCTACCGGACGGCGAGCGACGGGCACGGGCCGACGTTCATCGTGGCGCACACCCAGAAGGGTCACGGCGTGTCGTTCCTGCAGGACGCCGAAGGCTGGCACGGCAAGGCGCTGTCCCAGGACGAGGCGAAGCAGGCCATCGAGGAGCTCGGCGGCGAACGGTCGATCACGATCACGCCGGCGAAGCCCGAGACCGAGCCGCCGAAGCCGCCCGCCGAGACGGAGGTCGTCCTTCCGACGTACCGCGACGGCGTCGCGACCAGGAAGGCGTTCGGCGAGGCGCTGGCCGCGCTGGGCACCGGCCGCCACGACGTGGTCGCGCTGGACGCCGAGGTGTCGAACTCGACCTACACCGAGGACTTCCAGAAGGTCGCCCCGGACCGGTTCTTCGAGTTCTACATCGCCGAACAGGCGATGATCGGCGCCGCGGTCGGCCTGCAGGTGATCGGCGAGTCGGTGTTCGCCTCGACGTTCGGGGCGTTCTTCACCCGCGCGTACGACTTCGTGCGAATGGCGGCGATCAGCCGCGCGAACCTCCGGCTGGCGGGGTCGCACGCCGGCGTGTCGATCGGCGAGGACGGCCCGTCGCAGATGGCGCTGGAGGACCTGGCCATGATGCGTGCCGTCCACGGCTCGACGGTCCTGTACCCGGCCGACGGGACGTCGACGGCCGCGCTGACCGAGGCCATGGCCGATCGACCCGGCATTGTCTTCATGCGAACGACCAGGGAGAAGACTCCGGCGCTGTACCCGGGCGACGAGTCGTTCCCGATCGGCGGGTCGAAGGTCCACGGATCGGGGCCCGGCGACCGGGTGACGCTCGTCGCGGCCGGCGTGACGCTGTTCGAATCGCTGAAGGCCGCGGAGGCGCTGGCCGGCGACGGCATCGGCGCGCGGGTGATCGACTGCTATTCGATCAAGCCGATCGACGGCTCCTCGCTGCGGGCGGCCCTCGCCGACACGGGGCTGCTGGTCACCGTCGAGGATCACTGGATCGAAGGCGGCCTGGGCGATGCCGTGCTCGCGGCGCTCGCGGAGGGCGGCGCGGCGCTGGAGGGCCGGGTGGTCAAGATCGGCGTGACCGATATGCCCACGAGCGGCTCGCCCGAGGAGCTGCGCGACTGGGCCGGCATCTCGGCCGCCCGCATCGAGGCGCGCGTCCGGGAACTGCTCACGTCGAATTCGTAATGTAGCCTGACTACTTCACTGGATGGAGGCCGCGGCCGATGAGCGAGACGGTGCAGGTCCGCATGTACGTCGCGAAGGAGGGCATGCTGGACGAGTTCGTCCGCGTGTTCGTCGAGCAACTGGTGCCGCTCCGCGCGAAGTTCGGCTTCCGGGTGATCGGCGCGTGGACCGTGCCGGAGGAGCGTCGCTTCGTCTGGGTGGCCGGCTACGAGGGCGCCGGGACGATCCAGGAGGCGAACGAGCGCTACTACGCGTCGCCGGACCGTCTGGCCGTGCGGCCCGACCCGGCGTCGCTGCTGCAGGAGACGAACGCCTGGTTCGCCGAACCGGTTGCGGGCGTCAGCCTTCCAGGCTGACGACGCGCGCCTGCTCCGCCAGTTCCCTCGCCCGGTCGCCGTCCAGCCGCCCCGCGCCCGGCACCTCCGCGTTCGCTGCTCCCGCGCCGAGCGCCAGGGCCAGCGCGCCGGGCCAGTCCATGCCGCCGTCGAGCGCCACTATCAGTCCGGCCAGGAACGAGTCGCCGCTGCCCACCGGGTACGTTCCGCGGACGTAAAGCCGTCCCGCCCACGCGGTCCCGTCGGGCTCGACCAGGACGGCGCCCTCGGCGCCGCGGGTGATCAGTGCGGCCCTGCCGGCGCCGCCTGCCCGCTCCGCGATGGCTCGAGCACCTGCCAGCGCCTCAGCCTCGCCGGCGATGGGATCGCCCAGCAGCGCCGCGGCCTCTTCGGCGTTGACCTTCACGACGTTCGGGCCGCTCTCCAGCGCCAGGGCCAGCGGGTCGCCGCTGGCGTCCAGTGCCGTGGCCACGCCTTCGGCGCGCGCCATGCGGACGAGCCGTGCGTACCCGTCGGGCGGGGCGCCCGGGGGCAGCGAGCCGGACATGGTCGCCCACCCCGCCTGCGGAAGCAGCGTCTCGACCACGCTCTCCATCTGCTCCCATGCGGCCGGTTCGATCGGCCGGCCGTCCTCATAGAACTCCGTGAGCCGGCCCGTGGCGCGGTCGGCCACCGACAGCGACGCGCGGGTCTCGGCGCCGGTCCACGCGAATCTCCCCTCGACGCCCTCCGCCTCGAGGGCGGCGACGACCCACAGTCCCGTCTCCCCTCCGAGGAGGCCGGTTACCGTCACATCGGCGCCCAGCGAGACTGCGGCCCTGGCGACGTTGAGGCCCTTTCCGCCCGGCACCTGCACGAAGGAGCGCGGGCGGTGGATCGCCCCCGGCGTGAGCCGTTCGACCTCGAACAGCTTGTCGATCGAAGGGTTCCCGGCGATGCAGAGGATCACGGTGGTGGGGAGCCTACCGGAGCGCCCTACGACCCCCGCCGGTTGGACGCGGTGGCCGGCCCGGGTAGGCTCCCGCGTTGACCGGTTCGATCTGGTTCGATCGTGTCGAGAGGGTGGCGAGACACCACGTGAGAGCGTGTCCGTACTGCGCGGAGCAGATCCAGGACGCGGCGATCATCTGCCGCTTCTGCGGGCGTTCCGTGACGCCGGTCTCGCAGTCCGCCACGGAGGCGCCGGGAGAGGGAGCCTCGCCGGACACGCCCGCAGACGCGACGCCGGCCGGGAGCGACGCTCCGCAGGTCGAGCCTCCCGTGGGCGAAACGCCCGGAGGCGACGCGCCGCAGGCCGGCGTGCTTGGACTGCCGCAGACCCGGACCCCCTCGGATCCAGCCCCGCCCGTTGAAGACCCGGCGGCGCTCACCCCAGTGCTCTCACCCGAGCCCGCTCCTGGGCCGGTCGTCGGCCAGGGCGCGCACAGGTTCAGCCATTCCGGCGTGCGCTACATCCTCGGGTACGGCCAGGACTTCTTCGGCATCTGGGATCGCAACATCCCCGGACCCCCGACGTTCTCGTTCCCCCGGACCGACGCGGGGTGGCAGGAGGCATGGAACCGCTTCGCCGCCCTCGAACCGCGCGCCATGGCGGTGCCGAACGTCGCGGCGCCGCCCGGAGGGGCGGCCGGCGCCGGCTCGGCCAGCGTTCGCGACTTCCGCTCGGGCCGCATGCTGTCGCTCTGGATCGTGGCCGGGCTCACCGCGAGCGCCGTCACCTCGATCTTCACGATCGTGTTCCGCGCGAGTTACATCAACACCGTGAGCAACGTCCGAGCGGGTCTGCCGGTTTCCGACGGCGAGGTCAGCGCCGACCTCGATCGCATCCGTGCCATCGGTGGCCTGAGCGCGCTGATCATCATCATCACCGCCGTCCTGTGGGTGATCTGGCAATCCCGGGGGCAGAGGAACGTCCGAGCGCTCGGCGCGGCGAACCTTCGATTCACCCCGGGCTGGGTGATCGGCTGGTGGTTCATCCCCGTGGCCAACTACGCGATGCCGTACCTGACCATGCGTGAGCTCTACAAGGCGAGCGACCCGGATGCCGGGGCGGTCGAATGGGCGGCCATGGCCACGCCGGTCCTGCTCCCGTTGTGGTGGGCGGCATGGCTCCTTCGCCAGGTCCTGGCCGTCGCCGCCGGCACGGTCACGTCGGGCGACACGGCCGGGACGACGGTGCATCTCACCCACGTGATCGCCGCCGAGGGCCTCCTGATCACCGGCGAGGTGGCGCTGATCGTCGCCGCGGTCCTGGCGATCCTTCTGGTCCGGCGCATCGATCAGCGGCAGGAGTGGAAGCGCGTGCGGGCCACGGCGTACGAACAGGCGGTGGCGAGTGCCTGAGGTCGTGCTGCCGGACGTCACCCTGCACGTCGAGATCGACGGCGAGGGCGACCCGGTCATCGTCGTGGCCCACGGCATCACGAACTCGTGCCGCGAACTGTCCCTGCTCACGCCCTTCGTTCCCGGCACGAAGGTACGGTTCTGCTTCCGCGGGCACGGGCACAGCACGTCGCCGAAGAGCGGCTACAAGTTCGCCGACTTCGCCCGCGACATGCGGGCGGTCGCGGATGCCTACGGCGCGCGGATCGCGGTGGGGACGTCCCTCGGCGCCGGCGTCATCGGCAACATCGTCCAGGACGAGCCCGACCGGTTCGACCGCATCGTGCTGCTGCTCCCGGCGACGCTCGACACGCTCGACTCGAAGACCCAGAACCGCGACGCCGTCCTTCGGACCGTCGAGCTGGTCGAGACCTCCTCGTCGAAGGAGGAGGCGATCGAACGGATCATGAACGAGCCGGCGCGCCTGGCGAACTACGCGAAGGCGCCCTGGCAGCGGGACATCGACTATCAGTGGCTCGCGCAGATCAACATGGACGGAACGCCGCGGGCCATCCGGGAACTGATCGACGACACGCCGCTGCGCGACCGCCGCGACCTCAAGCGGGTGCAGACGCCGACGCTGGTCATCGGGCGCCGGGGCGACCCGATCCATCCGGCCGAGGTCGCCGAGGAGATCGTCGAGCTGATGCCGAACGCCGAACTGCTGATGTTCGACGACGGCGAGGACCTGTACATGGCGATCCCTCGGATCGTCGGCCGGGTCAGCGAATTCGTCCTGTCGTGACGAACCCGGCCCGCTGATGCCGCCGGCCATCGCCGACGGCGAGCTGGAGACGGCGCTGGAGATGGCGGCGGCGCTCAGGACCGGCGAGGTCTCCGCGGCCGATCTGACCGATCGCGTCCGCGCGCGCGCCGAGACCTGGCAGCTCTCGACGCGCGCGTTCTCCCAGCTCTGGAGCGATCCCGAACCGTGGTCCGAGGACGGTCCGCTGGCCGGCGTGCCGATCGCGGTCAAGGACCTCTACGACGTGGCCGGCCGCGAGACCACCGGCTGCTGCCGCGTCTATGCCGGAAGGATCGCCGACCGGGACGCCGTGACCACAGCCCGGATCCGCGCGGCAGGCCTGGCCATGGTCGGCAAGACGAACCAGCATGAGCTGGCCTTCGGCGGCACGAACCTGTATTCGGCCTGCGGCGCCACGGGCAATCCCTGGGACCCGTCGCGGATGACCGGGGGTTCGAGCGGCGGCGCAGCCGCCGCGGTCGCCGCCGGCGTCGTCCCGCTCGCCACCGGGTCCGACACGGGCGGGTCGATCCGGATCCCGTCGTCGCTGTGCGGGACGCTCGGCCTGAAGGTCACCACGGGCAGCATCCCCATCGACGGGCTGCTGCCGCTGGCACCGAGCCTGGACACGCCCGGCCCGCTGGCGGCCACCGGCGGCGATCTGCTCGTGCTGTACCGCGTGCTGGACGGCCGGCCGCCGTTCGCCCAGGAGGTGGACGAAGGACCTCCGGAGACCGCGCGGGGACTTCGGCTGGGCGTCGTCGGCGGGTTCTTCGAACGCAACGTTCACCCCGCGATCCTCGCCGCGGTGGGGGACGTCGCGCGGGCGTTCGAGGGTTGGGGCGCATCGACCGAAGCGGTCGATGGCGAGGGGGTCGACGACAGCCGCGTCGTGTGGAGGACCATCGCGTCCATGGAGTTCGCCGCGGCGCACCCGGCACTTGGGGACCGGCTCCACGAGGTCCTCGACCCGGCGATCGTGCGTGACTTCGAGGCCGGTCTGGCAACGTCCGGCGATGCGGCGCGCGCCGCGAACGGCCGGCGGGAGGAGATCGGACGGTGGTTCGCGGAGCGGCTCGCCGGGCGCGATGCGTTGGTGGTGCCCACCACCGGATATCCCGCTCCGGCGTCCGACGCGGGCGAGCTCGACCTCGGAGCGGGCGGCGTGATCGACCTGCGCCGCGTGGGACCGGGCTGGCTGACCAGCGTCGTGAACCTGGCGGGCCTGCCGGCTGTGTCGCTGCCTGCCGGCCGTTCCCAGGAGGGCATGCCGTTCGGCGTCTCGTTGATCGGGCCGGCCGGGTCCGAGGAGCGCCTGCTCGGTCTGGCCGCGCTGTGGGAGGCCGGCACCGGCTACCGTCCCACCCGGCCGCAGCCTCCCGCGCCGCCGGGGACTCCCGGCGCCTCGGCCGGGTCCGGCCCGATCGCTCGATGAGCGCGCCGTCGAGCGGCGTCGACGCGCACGGCCGCGTCGACCCCATCGGTGGGCTGATGGTGTTCGGCGCATCGCTGCTGTTCGGCGCCGTCGTGATCATCGGGAAGGTCATCACCGACGAGCACTACCCGGTCCTCATGTTCCTGGGGCTGCGCTTCGGGATCGCGGCGCTGCTCATGGCGGGCGCGCTCGCGGTCGCGCGCATGCCGCTCCGCGCGGCGCAGGGGGAGGGCGGCCGGCTCCTGGCGCTGGGCGCCGCCGGCTACGCGCTGGAGTCGTTCCTTTTCTTCCTGGCGCTCCGGCACGGCGGCCCGGCCGCGGTAACGCTGTTGTTCTTCACCTATCCGGTGTGGGTCACGGTGCTCGCCATGGCAACGGGCAAGGGCCGTCCCGGGCCCCTGCTCGTCGCGTCGCTGGCTGCCGCCGTCTGCGGCGCCGCCCTGGTCATCGTGGGGTCTGGTGGGCTGGAGATCGAGGTGGCCGGCATCGTGTTCGCGTTCAGCTCGGCCCTGGTGTTCGCGCTCTACCTCATGGGCGCGAGCGCCGTGCTGGTTCGAACGAACTCCCTGACCGGGTCGATGCTGGTGAGCGCGGCCGCGGGCGCGACCCTGTTGGCCGCGGCGGCCATCACGGGGAACGCCCGGCTCCCGGCCACCCGCAATCAATGGCTGTCCGTGCTCGCCGTGGCGGCGTGCACGGCGGGCGCGTTCTTCGGGCTGTTCGCCGGCTTGCGCCGCCTCGGGCCCGTTCGAACATCGATCGTCGCCGCCAGCGAGCCGCTGTGCGCCGCGGTCCTGTCCGTGATCGTGCTGGGCGAACGCCTGTCGCCCGGCACCGTGGTCGGGGGCATCCTCATCCTGGGCGGGGCAGTGGCCGCCGCGACCGCGCGCACTGCTCATCCGAAGGCGGGCGAGCCGATCCCGTGATCGCCGTCGCTCACATCGGGACGTCCCGCGCGAATCCCAACAGGCCGTTCCCGTCGTACCTATTGCCAGCGAGCGTGTCGCGACGCGGACAGGGCACGCGGACGGCCGGAGCATTGCCGAGGGGGCGGGTGAATGGCTGAGGTCGGCGCGAGCGAGGTTGCGCGCACGCCCGCGCGCGGGCGCGGGTCGCGTCTGATCGGCTGGCTCTCCAACCCCGCCTGGGCCCGCGCCCCCATCCTTCTTCGCCGGTATCCCGGCCTGCTCGCGGCCGTGTTCGGCGCTGGCTTCGTCCTGGCGCTCGTGTCGGCCTCTCCGCCCCTGTTCGTCTCCTCGGCCGAGAACCAGGCGCTCCAGGCCAGCATCGCGAAGCTCTGCCCCTGGACCGTGGGGTACGCGGTCGGCGCCTACCAGCCGCTGACGCCGGTCGTGCCGATCACGCTGCCGGGCGCCGGGGGAGGCGGCGGGGGCGGAGGCAACCCGATCTCCGGAGAGCAGCTGTTCCAGATCCGCGATGGGGCGGTCAACCGCTCGGTCGCCGGCATCTCGCGGCTCGGCCCGAAGGTGGTCACGGTCTTCGGCAGCATCGCCCAGGCGTCGAATCCGGACGCGGGCAGGACGGCGCCGCTGGTGCGGCTCATCACGCGTGACGGGTTCGAATCCCACATCTCGGTCCTGCAGCGTGGTTCGGGACCCGGTGTGTGGGTGCCGGACGACACGGCGGCGTTCCTGAAGATAAAGCCGGGCGACACGATCGGCCTGAACATCGGTGGCGCCACGACCCGCACGAAGGTGGCGGGCATCTACCGGTCGCTGATCAAGCAGCCGCCCGCGACGTTCTGGTGCTCCCAGACCACCGTGGTGTACGGCCTCGACCCGAACTCTGCACCGCCCGCGCTGCTCCTCACCGACCGCCAGACGCTCTTCGACCTGGAGAACAAGCTGAAGGACAACAACGCGTCGGTGTCCTGGGAGTTCCCGGTGCGCGGCAAGAACCTGACGTTCCCTGAGGCGGAGACGCTCGCCGCTCAGATCAACCATGCGCAGCTGCAGCTCCCGAGCTTCGGTGGCGGTGCCTTCTCCGCCCCGCCGCGCATCTCGCAGCTCGAATCGACCGTGCCGCAGGTCGGCACCACCATCAACCAGATCCGGAGCCCGGCGTACAGCGTCGCCCTCGCCGGCAGGCTGGTGGCGCTGCTGGTCCTGGCCGCGATCGGGTTCTACTGGCTCGACCGGCGACGGCGTGAGGCGGCGCTGTACTCGGCGAAGGGCGTGGGGCCGTTCGCGATCGCGTCGAAGGCCGCGCTCGAGATGCTGATCCCGCTCGCCGCGGCGAGCGTGGCCGGTTGGTTCGCAGCGGTCTGGCTCGTTCGCTGGCTGGGCCCCGGAAGCCTGCTGTCCAGCACGGCGCCGACCTCGGCAGCCCAGGCGGTGCTCTGGACGGCCGTGATCGGGCTCTTCCTGCTGGCGGCGGCCGTCGCCCTGGCGGTCCGGAACGCCGAAGGCGGCGCGCTCGGCGCCAAGGTGGCGTCCCGAACGCCGTGGGACCTGGTGATCCTGGCCCTCCTGGGCGCGTCGCTTTACGAGATGCTCACCCGTGGGGGCGGGACGGTGAACACCAGCACGGGCCAGACGAGCGTCGACATCCTGCTGATCCTGTTCCCGATCCTGTTCGTCGGCGGCGCATCCGCGCTCGCGGCGCGATTCCTCCGCAGGCTCCTCCCGCGCCTGCGGCGGTTCGGGGCGAAGCGCTCACCGTCGGTGTTCCTGGCCACCAGGCGCCTGACCGCCGCCAGCGGCATCGCCCTGGCCCTGATCGTCGCGGTCGCCCTCGCGGTCGGGATCCTTGCCTACGCGGCCACACTTTCCGCGTCGACCGAGGCGAGCGCCGACGCGAAGGCGAAGGTCTTCGTCGGCAGCGACGTTCGGGCCACGCTGCTGATCGGCGCATCGGCACCCAGGTCGCTCGCGAACACCTCGACGATCATCCGCGAACAGGACAGCGTCGCCCTGCAGCCCGGGGAGCAGACGGTCTCGGTCCTCGAGGTCGACCCGGCGACCTTCGAGAAGGGCGCCTTCTGGGACCGCAGCTTCGCGAAAGAGCCGGTGGGCGACCTGATGGATTCGTTGAAGTCCACGGACGGCAGCGGGTTGCCGGCCCTGGTCGTCGGCGGGTCCGTGCCCTCGAGCGGCGCGATCAAGTTCGCCAGATCGAACGACATCTACCGCTACCACGTCGTCGCATCTCCGGACGCGTTCCCGCTGCAGACGCAGAACCAGACGTACCTCGTCGTCGACGCGTCGCGGATCCACCGCGAACTCCCCGATGCCATTTCCTATCTCGTGGCGAAGGGCGATCTCGGAGCCGTCACACGGGCCCTGTCCCGCACGAGCACGCCGTTCCGGGCGCCGGTCAGCGCGGATGAGGTGCGGAACGCGCCCACGGCGGTCGCGCTCACGTGGCTCTACGGATACCTGCTCGCGATGGGCGTGGTCACCGGGCTGATCGTGCTGGCGGCCCTGGTCATGTACCTCGCCGCGCGCCAGCGGGGCCGCGTCGTCTCCTACGCGCTGGCGCGGCGCATGGGCCTGCGCGCCGCGCAGCATCGCCGGTCGCTGGTGTACGAGGTGGCCGGGATGCTCTTCATCGGCTCGATCCTGGGCGCCGGATTCGCCGCGCTCGGGGCGCGGCTGGTGACCTCGAAGCTCGACCCGCTGCCGAACCTCCCGCCGCCGGCGTTGTTCCGGCTCCCGTGGGTGCTGTACCTCGTGACGATCGCCGTGCTCCTGGTCGCATCCTGGGTCGGCGCCCGGATCGCCCAGCGCGGCGCACAGCGCGCGAACGTGGCGGAGGTGATGCGCGTTGCTGCATGACGAAGGCGCGCTCCGCGCCGAACCGCGGCCCGGCGGGGCCGTCGCCGCATCGTGCGAGGGCGTGGTCAAGATCTACTGGAGTGAGACCGGCGAGGTCCAGGCGCTGAAGGGCGTCGACGCGATCTTCGAGGACGGCGTCGTCACGGCGCTGGTGGGACCGTCCGGCTCGGGAAAGTCCTCGCTCCTTCGGATCCTGGCATGTGTCGATCCGCCCACGGCCGGCCAGGTGGTGATCGGCGGCGAGGACGTCTCGTCCCTCGGCAGGTCGAAGCGCCGGAGCGTGCGTCGCGACCGGATCGGCTATGTGTTCCAGCGGCCGTCGGACAACCTGGTCCCGTATCTCACGGTCGAGCAGCACATGGCGCTGTCGGCTCGACTGCGCGGCCGCGAGGACCGCAACGAGATATTCGACCTGCTTCGCGTGCTGGGTCTGGACGAGCGGACCGACCACCGTCCGGGGCAGATGTCCGGTGGCGAGCAGCAGCGGCTGGCGTTCGCCGCCGCGGTCGTCGGGCGCCCGCCGCTGATCCTGGCCGACGAGCCCACCGCCGAACTGGACGGTGTGAACGGGCGGGCCCTCATGGAACGCGTGAAGGTGCTGGCGGGTCAGGGAAGCGCGTTCGTGATCGCCACGCATGACCAGGTGGTCATGGACCTGGCGGACCGGATCCTGCACCTTCGGCACGGGCACCTCGAGGCCGAAACCGCGTTCGACGACGACGGCGCGGGCCGCAGGGCGCTGGCCGTGATCGATGCGAGCGGGCGCATGCAACTGCCGCCGGAGGCGCTTCGGCTCTTCCCGGGCCGCCGTGCCGTGATCACCGTCGAAGACGGCGAGGTGCGGGTGACGCCCCCATGACGCTCGCCGTGGACCTCACGCACCGGCCGCTCGTGTCCGTCGAGGGCTTGGAGAAGACCTACCGTCGAGGCTCCGAGGACGTCCATGCGCTCCGTGGGGTTCGGTTCGACCTGCAGGCGGGAGAGATGGTGGCCCTGATCGGCCGGTCCGGGTCCGGAAAGACGACGCTGCTGTCGATCCTGTGTGGCTGGGAGCGCGCCGATGCGGGAACGGTAACGTGGGTTGACGATCGTGCCGTCCCGCCGTCCCAGCGGCCGTGGTCGCAACTGGCGGTGGTCCCGCAGCGGCTCGGCCTGATCGACGAACTGACCGTCCGCGAGAACGTGACCCTGCCGCTCCGGTTCGGCGGTGGACGCGAGCGTCGCTCGCAGCCGCCGCACGAGGACGTGGACGCGTTGCTGGGGGAGCTCGGGCTCGCGCAGTTCGCGGATCGAAGCCCCGACGAGACCTCGATAGGCGAACAGCAGCGAACGGCGATCGCCCGTGCCGCGGTGCTTTCCCCGTCGCTGTTGCTGGCCGACGAACCGACGGGGCACCAGGACGAGCAATGGGCGAAGGGGGTCCTCGGTGTGATCCACCGCGCCGCCTCCCGCGGCACATGCTGCCTGATCGCGACCCACAACGAAGAGGTCCTTCGGTTCGCCGACCGCGTCCTTCAGATCGCGGACGGCGTGGTGCACCCGGCCTGATCCGGGCAGCCGTTTCGAAAGGTCACTCGGTTGCGTGCTCGAACCGGTACTCGGCGGCCTCACACACCTGCTCGTATCCGATCTGCCGGTAGATGGCGTTCGACGTCGGGTTCGACAGATCGGTGTACAGGAAGCAGAACGACCTGCCCCTCTCCAGCTGGAGCGCGCTCACCGCAGCGGTGAGGGCCGTTCCATACCCGCGGCCGCGATGCTCGGTCGGCGTGTACACCGGGCCGATCCGGATGCCGTTCGGCGTGAGCCCGGCCGCGCCGACGAGGCTGACCGGATCCCCGTCCTCCCAGAGGAACAGGTTCGGCTCCGGCGCGGCCAGCCGCCGGTCGATCTGCCGCTCGGTCCTGCCCGGTTCGTCCCGGAAGTCCGGGATCGCTTCGTTCGTGAACGCGTCGAACCATTCGATCAGCAACGCACGGTCGTCCTCGGTCGCAGCCCGCATCGCGCCCGAGGGCGTGGGAACAGGCCGCACGGCGTCCAGCCGGTAGATGCCCTGCGCGACCGACCGGACGGCGCGCTGCCCGGTGCGTTGCGACCAGGCACGGGCGAACGTGTCGGCCTCCGGGAGGCCTGCGGAGACGCCGGGCGGCGGCGTGTCGCCTGCCGCGATGAACTGCACCAGCGCCTCGACCGCTCCGGCCTCCGAGGGCCTGCTGATCGCCAGGTCGAACGGCGGCGTGAGGTGCGCGGCCAGCACGTCGGTCCCGTCGCATTCGACCAGCCAGAGGGTGTGCGACGAATAGACGCTCGGATCTTCGACCAGTTGGCGGCTCACCGAGAGCATGACGCAGTGACGCGGCTCGTCGGCCATCAGCAACGGCAGCGCACGCTCGCGGAATTCGACCGGGTCCTCCACGAGACGAACCGTCGGCTCCATGGCCGCCGATCGTAGCGGTGGGCGGCCTCGCGCGACCGGCGGGCCAGGCTCTATCCTCGTGCCCCGCGCTGGAGGAGATCCCATGGAACGGCTCGGCCCGCAGGACGCTTCGTTCCTCTATCTGGAGACGCCGTCGAACCACAATCACGTCGGCGGCCTGGCCATCCTCGATCCCTCATCGGGTCCGGACGGCACGCTGACGTTCGATCTCCTCCGCCGGGTCGTCGGATCGCGGCTGCACCTCGTGCCGCGCTTCCGACAGAAGGTGGTGTTCCCGCCGGTGCCGATCGCGCGCCCGGTCTGGGTGGACGACGCGAACTTCGACCTGGACTTCCACATGCGGCGAGCGGCGCTGCCGACGCCCGGCGGCCGGCAGGAGCTGATCGACTACGTCCAACGCGTGATCTCCCGGCCGCTCGATCGCACGAAGCCGCTCTGGGAGCTCTATCTGATCGAAGGAATGGAGAACGGACTGTTCGCCATCCTGACCAAGGTCCACCACGCCATGATCGACGGGATGGCCGCGGTCGACCTGGCCACGGCCGTGTTCGACTTCTCGCCGGTACCGCAGGTGCTCGCGCCGCAGGAGTGGACACCCGAGCACGAGCCCGACCGCTCGACGCTCGCGCGGGACGCCGTCCGTGATGGCGTCCTGCATCCGCTGGCCGGACTGGCGACCGCCATGGGCCAGGTGATCGGGAAGCCCGGGGTCGCGGCCGCCGACATGACCTCGACGATCGATGGCATCCGGATGCTGCTCGGGGGCGGCCTGATGGCGCCGCCGAGCCCGTTCAACCGGCGCATCGGGCCGAACCGACACTTCTCGATGGTCGAGGCGCCCGTGCAGACGTTCAAGGACATCAAGAACGCGCTGGGCGGGACGGTGAACGATGTGGTGCTGGCCACCGTCGCCGGCGGGGTCAACCATCTGTTCCGACACCGAGAGGAGCCGACGAAGGGCCGCGCTCAGCGCGCGATGGTGCCGGTCTCGGTCCGAGCCGATCGCGATGCCGCGCTCGGCAACCGCGTCTCGTCGATCTTCGTCGACCTGCCGGTCGGGCCCATGACCGGTCGGCGCCGCCTGAAGGACATCACGAAGAAGACGGCGTACCTGAAGCATTCGAAGGAGGCCGTCGGCGCGGAGTTCCTCATCAACATCGGGTCGTGGGCGCCCCCCACGATCCACGCGATGGCGGCGCGCCTGGCATCCCGCTCGCGGTTCATCAACCTGGTCGTGTCGAACGTGCCCGGTCCGCAGGTCCCGCTGTACATCGCGGGCGCACGGCTGCTCGCCGAGTACCCGATCATGCCGATCTCGGAGAACATGGGACTCTCGGTCGCGGTGACGTCATTGGCCGGCACCATGGCCTTCGGCATCACGGCGGACTGGGACACGCTGCCGGACATCGAGGTCCTGGCCGAAGGGATGCACGAGACCATCCGGGAACTTCGAAAGGCGGCGGAACAGGAAGCCGCCGGCGAGGCGTCCAGGCCTGCCCGCAGAGTGACGCGTCGCCCCCGCCCCACGCGCACCTGACTCACTCAGTCGAACATCCGCGCGCGCGAAATTCGCGTACATCGTGAAAACGCACGCGATCGTGGGCGCACACAGGGGAGGGTGCATGACCCGCTATATCGTCCGACGATTGCTCTGGTCGATCCCCGTCCTGATCATCTCGAGCATCCTGGTGTTCATCGTGATGCGGATCGCGATCGACCCAACGGCGGCGCTCCGGATCAATCCGCGCATCAAACCGAAGGACATCCAGGGCATCAGAGAAGTCCTCGGGCTCAACAGGAGCGGCGTCGCCCAATACTTCGCCTGGTTCAGCCATTTCGTGCGAGGCGACTGGGGTCTCTCGGCCATCTCACAGCGTTCGGTCTGGGAGCAGATCCGGACGGCGCTGGTGAATTCGGCCATCCTGGGCATCGTCGCCACGTTCTTCTCGGTCCTGATCGGCCTCGGGATCGGCCTGTACAGCTCGCTTCGCCAGTATTCGAAGTTCGACAGCATCGCCACCACGGCTGCGTTCGTGGGACTTTCCATGCCGCAGTTCTGGTTCGCTATCCTTCTCCAGCTGTTCTTCGGCGTCTACCTGGTGAAGTGGCTGGGCGCACACGGACCGATCCTCGGGATCGCGGGGATGTACTCGCCGGGATCGGTCGGCTTCCATCTGATCGACCGGATACGGCACATCGCGTTGCCGGCGCTGGTGCTGTCGATGGAGATCGTGGCCGTCTACAGCCGGTACATGCGGGCCAGCATGCTCGAGGTGCTGCACAGCGACTATCTGCGGACGGCTCGGGCGAAGGGCATGACCGAGCGGCGCGTGGTCTTCCGGCACGCGGTGCGCAACGCGATGATCCCCATCACGACCGTGCTCGCATTGAACGTCGGGACGATCGCGGCGGGATTGATCATCACCGAACAGGTCTTCCAGTGGCCCGGGATGGGGCCGCTGTTCATCAACGCGGTCGGAAACGGCGACTTCCCGCTGGCGTTGGCGTGGGTGATGGTGACCGTGTTCTCGGTGGTCATCTTCAATCTGATCGCCGACGTGTTCTACGCGATCCTCGACCCACGGATCAGGTACGCGTAATCAGAGGTACTGACCCGGCGGCCGTTCCTGGTCCGGGCGTTCGGGCTGCCCCGGCTGCCCGGGCTGCTGCATGATCATGCCGGGCGGGAGGCCGCGCCGGCGGACCTCCTCGAGTTGGGCGCGAGCCTGCATCTGCTGCGCCCACACGGCCGCCTGGATGCCGTGGAACAGGCCTTCGAGCCAGCCCACCAGCTGCGCCTGCGCCACGCGGATCTCGGATTCCGTCGGCACGCCCTCGATCGGCGGCGCCAGCGACTGGAGCTCCTCGGAGAGCTCGTCCGGCAGCGCCTCCTTGAGCTC
>JBEDUK010000035.1:0-19571 GCA_040414485.1 Actinomycetota bacterium | reverse complement strand
CTACCTGACGATCTGTCCGAAGAGTTCGCCCGCCTGCAGGACCGCGAGCTGATCCTGTCGCGCCTCGGGTCGTCCATGGCCGGCCAGCAGGAGTTCATCTTCAAGCACATCCTCACGCGCGACGTCGCGTACCGATCGCTCCCGCGCCGCGACCGCGTCCGCGCGCACGCCGAGGTCGCGGCGTGGATCGAATCCACGACGGGCGAGCGCCGCGACGAGTTCGTCGAACTGGTCGCCCATCACTACGGCGAGGCCTACCGCGCCGCCCGCGAGGACGTCCGGCTCGACCCGCAGATGGTGGAGCGGCTCCGGCTGAGGGCCTTTGACGCCTACCTGCGATCGTCCGCCGGGTCGTACAGCAAGGTGGCCGCCTCCGCGTCGACCCGCGCCGCGGAGCAGGCCGACTCCATTGCGCTCGAGCCACACGAGCACGCGCTGGCGCTGGAGGCGCTCGGAATGGCGTACAGCTTGGACGTCCGAGGCGACCTGGCCTGGGAGACGCACCGAAGGGCCGCGGACATCCTGCGTTCGCAGAATCCCATCGACGGCATGGCGCTCGCCCGCGTCTGCGGCCGCGCCCTGGAGACCCCGACCCGGTGGCCCGGCTCGATGCGCCATCTGCCCTCTATGGCCGATGCCGAGCGTTACCTGGCGATCGGCATGGACGCCTGCCCGACCGGTGACAGCGTTGAGCGGCTTCGGCTGCTCCTGGCGCGGGCGTTCCTGCCGTTCGCGTTCGCGGAGGCTCGAAGCGAGGACACGCTCGAACGGTCCGCCCAGGCGGCAGAGGAGGCGAACGCGATGGCGAAGCGCCTCGGACGCGTGGACCTGGAGCTCGCCGCGCTCGACGCCCTCGCGTCCGTGCCGCTCGTGCAGGGCCTCTACGGCGGCGTCTGGCCGTACATCGAACGCCGCTTCGAGCTCATCCGCGACTTCGAGGACCCATCGGAGGTCGGCGACACCTACTCGCTGGCCGCCTGGCACCTGTTCGACGTCGGCCGCTACTCCGAAGCCGCCCGATACGGGATCGAAGGCTTCGAGCGCAGCGCCGGGGCCATGATGGGCGTCGGCATGCACAGTCTGGCCAGGGGGCTCAACGCGCTGCTCCCGATGGCCCGGTGGGACGAGCTGCTGGCCAGATTCGACGACCTGCAGGAGTCGCTGGGGGATCGCCGGTTCGAGCCGCCGCCGTTCGTCATCGGAGCGTACGCCGGTGCCGCGTTCGTCAACGAGGCTCGTGGAGAGCGCGCCGAAGCCGACCGTCTGCTGGCGCTGATCGACGCGCTGATCCGGGCGCGCGGCGACGAGACGGTCGTGCTGGCCGATCCGTACTCCGCGGCTACGCTCGGTCGAAGGGGGCGCTTCGACGAGGCGTTCGCCCGCCTGGATGCCCATGAGGACGAGTTGGCGAACCGAGCGCCCCGGTACGCGGTGCGATGCGACCTGATCGGCGACGCCGAACGGTGGGAGCAGGCGGAGGGGTTCGTTACCGCCGCCCGGGCATGGGCCGAGAAGGCCGAACTGGTTGCGCTTCGTGCCTACGCGGACCGGTTGGAGGGCCGGGCCGCGCTGGCCGCGGGCCGCGCTTCGGCCGCCATCGCGGCACTGCACCGCGCGCGGTCTCTCTTCGCTGAGCTGGATGCCGATTGGGAGACGGCTCGAACCGACCTCCACCTGGCCCGAGCGATCGCTGCGGACGGCGGAACAGACCCACAAGCGGCCGGCCGGCGTGCGCTGGCGGTCTTCGAACGGATCGGCGCGCTGCGCGAAGCGGACGAGGCCCGCGACCTGCTGCGCTGAGCGGACGCCGCCCTGGAGGCTAGGTGCTACGATGTGCTACATGCCTGACCACCCCGCCCGCGTCGGCGTCCGGGAGCTGCGCCAAAACCTCAGCGTCTATCTGGACCGGGTACGGGCCGGCGAACGGCTCGAGGTGACAGACCGTGGGCATCCGGTGGCCGCGCTGATCCCGCTGCCGACGCCGTCCACTGCACTCGACCGGCTCATCGCCACCGGCCGCGTCGCCGCTCCCAAGGGGGACCTTCTCGAGCTCCCGGTGCCGAAGGGCCGGCCGTCGACAAAGGCTTCGGACGCTCTCGCGGAACAGCGCGAGGATCGCCTGTAGTCCTCCAAGGAGCGATGGCGGTGGGCTCGCTCACCTACCTGGACTCTTCGGCGCTTGTGAAGCTGGTGCTGCGCGAGGCGGAAACGATCGCGCTTCGTGAATTCCTCACAGAGCATCCCTTCCGTGTATCGAGCCGCATCGCGGAGGTCGAGGTGATCCGAGCGGTCACTCGTGCGGGCCCAGCGGCTCTGCCCGCAGCGCAGGCTCTGATGCGCCGGATCGGTCTCGTCGAACTGGATGCTGGGGTCCTTCACGCGGCCGCCCTCGTCGAGCCAGCCGGAATCAGAACGCTGGATGCGATCCATGTGGCATCCGCCGTGTCACTCGCCGACGAGCTCGATGTCGTCGTCGCGTACGACGCGCGACTGGCGGCGGCGCTGACCAGCGCGGGGATCGAGATCGTCTCGCCGCAGTGAAACCGGCGCCGCGTGCGAAGATTCCCCTTCGCGGTGGAATTCAAGCCCCAGGGCACGCTCACCATCATGTTCGAGGACCTCGAGGGGTCGACTGCATTCGCCTCGGCGCACGGTGACGAGACGTGGCGCGAGGTCCAGCGGCTCCACGACGAACTCGTCCGGGCTGAGCTCGAACCTCGGCATGCCAGCGACGTGGTGTTCCTCGGTGATGGCTACCTGGCCGCCTTCGCGGAGCCGAATGACGCGCTCGACGCGGCTGTGGCCATCCAGCGGGGCATCTCAGACCACCATCGTGCTGCGACGTTCCAGCCGCTGCGCGTGCGCGTCGGGATCCACACGGGGGAGGTCTCGCGCGACGACCGGGGGAACCTGGTCGGCACCGCCGTGCACGCCGCATCGAGGATCACCGGCAAAGCGGGCGGCGGGCAGATCTTCGTCTCGCAGGTCGTCCGAGATACCGCCGCCAACTCGTTCGCCGACCGTGGGCTCTTCTGGCTGAAGGGCTTCCCCGAGCGCTGGCGCCTCTTCGAGTTCCTGTGGAACGACGCACCGTCCGCCCAACAAGGTGCGTCGACCCGTCTGGTCGGCCGCGACGACGAGCTCGCTGACCTTCGGCGCCTGAGCGAACAATCCGCCGCCGGGCGCGGACACCTCGCGCTGATCGGCGGCGAGCCCGGCGTCGGCAAGACCAGCCTGGCCGAGGACGTCATGGCCGACGCCACCGCCCGCGGCGCTTTCACGCTGGCCGGCCACTGCTACCAGATGGAAACGCCGCCCTACATCCCGTTCGTCGAGATCCTCGAGACGATCGCCGACCTGCTCCCGCCCGATGTGCTCGCGCGCGTCCTGGGCGAGGGCGACGGCGCGCAGGAGATCGCCCGGATGTGGCCCGGCCTTCACCGTCTCCTGCCAGGCCTCCCCGCCCCGCTCGCGCTTCCGCCCGAACAGGCCAGGCGCTACCTGTTCACCTGCCTCACCGAAGCCCTCGATCGCCTCTCCCGCCTCCGCCCGATCGTCATGCTGGTTGACGACCTTCAGTGGGCCGACCCTTCGACCCTCCTGTTCCTGCAGCACCTCACCCAGCACCTGCAGGACATGCCGTTGATGGTGCTCGGCACCTACCGGGACATCGAACTCAAGCCCGGCCTTCCGTTCGCCGACGCGTTCGAGTCCCTCATCCGGCAGCCGGCCGTCGACCGCGTCACCCTCAAGCGGCTCCCGCGCGACGCCGTCGCCGGCGTGCTGGGCTCGCTTGCCGACCGGGAGCCGCCGCCTCGCCTGGTCGACGTCGTCTACTCGGAGACCGAGGGCAACCCGTTCTTCGTCGAAGAGGTCTTCCACCACCTGGCGGAGGAGGGCAAGCTCTTCGACGCGGACGGCGAATGGCGAACCGACGTCGCCGTCGACGAGGACGACGTCCCGCAGAGCGTCCGCCTGCTGCTCGGCCGGCGCATCGCGCACCTGTCCGACGACTCCCGCGGCGTGCTCACCACAGCCGCGGTCGCCGGACGCGGTGTGGGCCTCATGCTCCTCCAGCGACTTGAGCCCGACCAGAACGGCTCGATGCTCGACGCCCTGGACGAGGCCGAACGAGCGCACCTGATCTCCTTCGACCCGCAACCCCGGGACACCCGGCTGCTCTTCTCCCACGAACTGATCCGGCAGACGCTCATCGCGGACCTGCCCACATTGAAGAGACAGCGCATCCACGCGCAGGTGGCCGAGGCCCTCGAGGCCATGTACTCGGGCGAGGCCGACCCGACCGCCCACGCCTCCGACCTCTGCTACCACCTGCTCCAGGCAGGTCCGCTGGTCGATCCGGCGAAGACCATCCACCAACTCGTCATGGCCGGGAACCACGACATCGACGCGGCGGCGTTCGAGGAGGCCCTCCGCCGGTTCGAACAGGCCCTCGCATTGGAACCCGCAGACCAGCGAACACAGGCCGACGTCGAGTTCGGACTGGGCACCGCACTCCGCGGCCTGGGCCGCTGGGACGAAGCGGTCGAACGGTGGAAGCACGCCATCGACGCGTACATGCGGCTCGGTGAGCGCGAGGCGGCCGGCCGGTCGGCTTGGTACGCCACGGAGCAGCTCATGTGGATCGCCCGATGGGACGAAGCGCTGCTGGTCGCGAGCGACGGGCTCAACGCGCTCGGCGACCTGGCGAACGACGCGCGCGTCGCCCTGACCGCCGATGTCGCGGCGATGTTCGGCGCCGGGGGGTACAAGGAGGCCGCCGACCAGATGTTCGCCGAGGCGGAGACCATGGCCGGTGAGATCGGCGAGCCGGCACTGCTCGGCCAGGTGCTCAGCCTGGAGACCATGCACATGTACTTCTCCGGGCAGCCGCGGTTGGCGGTCGACGTGGGGGAACGGTCGGCGGAGCTTCTCCGGACGGCAAGGGACTCCTGGAACCTGGCGAACGCGCGCGCGTTCGTCGCCCTGACCGCGCCGATGACGCTCGACTTCGAGCGGAGCAGAGCGGCTGCCGCCGAGGCCACCGAATTGGCGGAGCGGCTCGGTCACCTCCCCGCCCGGTGGCTCGCCCACCGCTCGTCCTTGCTCGAGACGCAGATCGCGGGCGACCTGGAGCAATTCGAACGGTTCGGCGCCCGGGACCGCGAGCTGATCAGCGGGCTCCCGTGGGATTCGGGGTCATTGGTGTTCTCCGCGGAGGCAGCGTTTCGCCGTGGGCGGTGGGACGAGGCGATCCGCGACCATGAAAAGGCCGTCGAGCAGGAGGTCTCCGAGGCCCT
This sequence comes from Actinomycetota bacterium, assembly GCA_040414485.1. Taxonomy (GTDB): domain Bacteria; phylum Actinomycetota; class UBA4738; order UBA4738; family UBA4738; genus JBEDUK01. The sequence continues at coordinate 14,271 of JBEDUK010000035.1, read as the reverse complement.
CCGCCCCGGCGATGTCGGCATGCTGCTGCTGGCGCTGGCGTATGCGGGCGACCGGGACCGAGCCATGGCGCTCTACGCGGAAGAGGAGCCCAGCCTCACCGGCATCGGAGAGACGGCCTCGATCGGGACCGACATCTTCCTCACCGCGGCCGTCGAAGCGCTCTGGCTGCTCGGCGAGAAGGACGAAGCGGCCCGCTGGTACGACGCGATCCTGGAGTACCGATCGAAGACAGGAACGATCGTTCGAACCTGGGACGCGCGGCTCCTTGAGACGATCGCCGGGATCGCCGCGGCAGCGGGCCGGAACTGGGAGACGGCCGAACGCCATTTCGAGACCGCCATCGCGGTGGCGGAGGCGCTTCCCCACGCGATCGAAGCCGCTGACGTCCGCCGCTTCTACGCGCAGATGCTGGCCGAACGGGGCGCCGACGGGGACAGGGATCGCGCTCGCGCGCTCATCACCGACGCCGTCGACAGATACCGCCGGCTCGGGATGCCGAGGCACGCCAGCATGACGGAGGCACTGCGCGAGGGCCTTCCGGCTCCGTGAGCCTCCCGGAAAGCGCCTACGGAGCGGCCGCTAACCGCGCCACCAGGCCTTGACCGCGGCGATCGGTCCCTTGGCGGGACCATCGGGCGGGTCCCCGACGTGGATGTCGTCCTCGCCCTCTTCGTCCGGCTCCACCTGCGACTCCTGAACCAGCCCGAGCTGTTGCTCGATGACATGACCCGGCGCCGCGCCGACCATGTAGGCCTTGACCTCGCCGCCCTGGAACAGGGCGACCACGGGGATCGACCGGATCCCGAGCGCCGACGCGATCTCCGGCACGCGGTCCACGTCCAGTTTCGCGAAGCGTGCCGACGCCTTCCATTTCTCCGACAGCGCCTCGATCACCGGCGAGACCTGCCGGCAGGGCGCGCACCAGTCCGCGTAGAAGTCGACCACCACCTGGCCGTCCGCCTGTAGCACCTCGCTGACGAACGCCTCCGAGCCCTCGATCTCGTGAACGGTCACTGCCACCCCAAAGTGTTCGTCGAATGGAACGCCCTCCGCGCCCCGCTGATCGATGAGCAACGTAGCATCCGGTCCGTGGATTCCCCGGCCCGCGCCCAGGACATGTTCCGGCACCTCGAGGACCTCCGGAGAGGCTCCTTCGAAGGCGCCGAACCGCGCGGGGACCGTCTGGCCTTGTTCGAGCGGGCCGTCGCGCTGCTGGACCCCGTCGTGCGTCAGGTGCTCCAGGAGACGAACGACACGTTCCTGGCCGGCTCCGGCGAGATCTCGCTGCAACCGGTCACCGTCGATCCTCAGACGGATGACGCTGCGGCCGTCTGGTCCCTCTCCTGGCCCGAGCAACGCGCCGCCGGCAACGTCCGCGCCGAGGGCGGCGTCCCTCCGATCCAGGTGGTCGGCCTGTTCGCCGCCGGGTTCACCCATCCCCACCTGCGAGGCTCCTCGGCCGGCAACTGGCCGCTCCAGGTCGTGGACGAAGCAGACGCCGAACGCCAGGAGCCGATCGTCCGGGCCATCGTCGAAGCCGAACTCCACGAGCGCGTCTTCGAAGGAACGTGGCGAATCATTCCGTCGTCGGCCTTCGTTCAGTCCATCCAGGGGGACCCGCGCCGCACGGACCGCTGAAGCGCGCCGAGACGGGTCAGCGAGCGAGGGAAGCGGTGACGCGGCGGCTCCCGGCGGCCTCGCCGTCGGCATCCATGACCTTCTTCAGAAGATCCCGAAGCTCGCGCTGCTCGGAGGCAGTCAGCGTGCCGAACATGGCGGGCGGGTCGTAGAGCGACTCGTAGGCCCGCTGCTTCGCCGCCACCCCGGCCGGCGTGATCATCAGCATCTTCACCCGCCGGTCGGTGGGATGGGCTCGCCGCTCGACCCAGCCGCGCTCCTCGAGCGCGTCGGCCAGCGTCGTCACGTAGGAGGCGTCGAACCCGAACCGGTCCGCGAAGTCCCGCATGGGGACGCCGACGCCCGGCTCCATCTTGTTCAGCAGCTTGAACGCGCCGGGCGCCACGCCGACCGTCGAGCACGCGTCCTGGAAACGGCCGGCGACCTGGCCGGCGAACAGGAAGTTCGCCAGCATCTGCCACGCCTCTCGCCCGGCCGCCGTGATCATGTCCATGAATGTACCCCTTCCACCGTGCCGAGTCCATCTTTCAGTTTTCTCAAGTAATCCTTTGACATCACTCAACGGTTGAGTATAGCCTCTGGTCCACAGATCGACGGTCGGGAACTCGAGACCGTTCGAGAGGAGGACGGAATGGACGCGTACGTGCTGATCCAGACCGACGGCAACATCGATTCCATGGCGGATGTGCTCCGTGCGATCCCCGGCGTGGACCACGCCGAGGACCTCACTGGTCCGTACGACGCCATCGCGCTGGCGCGGTCGGCCACCATGCAGGACCTGACCGAGAGCGTGCTGCGAAGGATCCGCGGACTGCCGGGCGTGACCCGCGCCCTGCCCGCGCCGCTGCTCGACGGCGGGGCTCCAGAGGGCCAACTTGTCGAAAGCGATTCGGTGCACGCCGCGTGACTGCGCGCTGAACCGCGCCGGCCCGAGACGGCCATACTCTCGGGCATGGCGGAGACGAAGGGATACCCACTCTCTCTGCGAACGACGTTGCCGGCGCCTCGGCAGCGCATCTTCGAACTGCTGACGGACCCGGATGAGGTCCAACGATGGTTCGGCCCGGCCGGCTACACGGTCGCGCAGATCGACATGGACGCTCGCGTCGGCGGCTCCTACCGGCTGACCATGCAGCCCCCCGAGGGCGACGCCTTCCACATCGCCGGCGTCCTCACGGAGATCACGCCCGTCGAAGGGCTCGCGTACACGTTCGCCTACGAGGAGCCCGGCCCGGAGGACGTCGAGACCCTCGTGACGATCTCGCTGGACGATGCCCCGGGAGGCGGAACCGAGCTGAGCCTGGAGCAGGGGCTGTTCGCGACCGAAGCCCGTGTGGTCCTCCACCGCGGAGGCTGGTCCGATTCGTTCGAGAAGCTGGCGGCGCTCATCTCGGGGCCCCGCTGACATCTCCGGCGGGTTCATGCAGCGCCGCGTGGTGAGGTATAAGGACGCGGGACACGACCGGCGGATCGGAAGGGGGGACGCGGGATGCCCGAGTTCATGGACGTCCACGAGGGCATGGTGGGAATCACTTCGGAAGGCCTGATGGAGGCGCACGACGCCGACCTGGCCATCCAGGACGACGAGAAGGTGAACTTCAAGCACGCGTGGGCGGACCCGGTGTCGGGCAAGGTCTTCTGCCTGTCCGAGGCGCCGAACGCCGACGCGGTGAAGAAGATCCACGAGCGCGCCGGGCACCCGACGGATCAGGTGTACGAGGTTCCGGTCCAGGCCTGACGGGGCGCGTTCTCAGAGGATCGATTGCGGTTCGGCCCGGAAGGGATCGACCACCCGGATTCCGTCCAGGTCCATGCCGTGTTGAAGGTCCTCGGTGAGCAACACGTCGCAACCGGCGGTGTGGGCGGCTGCCACGATGAGCGAGTCCCAGAACGAGAGTCCGAATCGATCCTCGACCGACCACGCCGCGCGGACCGTGGCCTGGTCGATCCTGGCCGGCTGCCAGGCGAGCAGATCCTCGATGTCCGCGCGAGCAATCGCGGGCTCCGCGCCGGGTGAGAGCTGCCGCGTCACCGTGACGTAGAACTCCTGGAGGACCTGCAGGCTCAATCGACCTTCGCCGCTCCGCCAGAGGAGCCGCATCCATTCGGACGCGCGAGCGTGTTTCGGCCGATCGCGGGTGTCGCGCGCGCAGACGAGCACGTTCGTGTCAACGAAGATCGGCACGATCGTGCAGGTCCTCACGCCTCGGGTACGTTCCTCGCGAGAGCCGGCGGCCGGGCCTGGACAGGTACCGTTCCATGGCACCCGCATAGGCGGCCTGTCCACCCATCCGCTCGCGCAGCAGGAGCCTGATGAGGCTGGAGACGCTCATGTCTCGGTGGGCCGCCTCGATCCGAGCCCAACGGGCGGTCTCCTCGTCCAGCGTCACGGTGACGTTCTTCATCGAACACGATCTTCGTGTAACACGAATTCCGTGTCAACCTTCGAATCGTGCCAGGCGGCGCCTGCTTGACGCCTGCCGCGCGGCTCTGCTGTAGTGCCCACGCCGGCGCACCGGACCGCCGGCCGCGCGAGTGGACGACTGAGTCGCTTGGGGGACCCGACATGCCTGGACCTTCGGAGTGGTTCGATTCCTGGGCCGAACGCACGGACAAGCGCAAGGGTTGGGACAAGGTCTCCAAGCTCACGGGGCTGGTCCTGCTGAAGGGCATCCAGCATCGCCTTCGTTCGAAGAACCTCGTCGACACCCATTCGGTCAAGCCCGTTGAGGCGAACGTGCCGGCGTCACCACCTTCGCCGGACACGCTCGAAGGCCGGACCACGAACGGCACGTTCAACGACCTGCAGACGCCGGCCATGGGCAGCATGGGAACCCGCTTCGGCCGGAACGTCCCACTGGCGGACGCCTACCCCGACGCCGAGGCGAAGATGCTCACGCCCGACCCGCGCGTGGTCAGCCGCGAGCTGCTCACCCGCGACACGTTCACGCCGGCGACGACGCTCAACCTGCTGGCCGCGGCCTGGATCCAGTTCGAGGTCCACGACTGGGTCGACCACGGCGATCCCGACTGGGTGGACGCGTACAAGTTCGTGCTCCAACAGGGCGACACCTGGCACGAGGACCCGTTCCGCATCCCGCGGGCGCGCAAGGACCCCACGTGGAGCGCCGACGAGGGGCTCCCGCCGACGTATCTCACCGCCGACTCGCACTGGTGGGATGGCTCGCAGATCTACGGCAACGACCCGGCGTTCGCGGCCGCGATCCGCCTGGGCGAACAGGGCAAGTTGAAGATCGGGGACAACGGCCTGCCGCCGCCCGAGGCGGTCGCGCACGTCGACCTCGCCGGTGTCGCCGGCAACTTCTGGTTCGGGCTGGCGCTCCTGCACGGCCTGTTCATGAAGGAGCACAACGCCATCTGCGACATGCTCCGCGCCGGCCATCCCGACTGGTCGGACGACCGCCTCTACGAGAAGGCCCGTCTCATCAACTGCGCGCTCATGGCGAAGATCCACACGGTCGAATGGACCCCGGCCATCATCGCCCACCCGACGAGCGTCGCCGCCATGAACATCGACTGGTGGGGCTTCGTCGGACAGAAGGCCATCAAGCGGTTCGGGCGCTTCACGCGCTGGGACCTCCTCACGGGCACGGTCGGATCGACGAAGAACCACTACGGCGCGCCGTATACGCTCACCGAGGAGTTCACCGCCGTCTACCGCCTGCATCCGCTGATCCCGGACGACTTCACGTTCCGCTCGGTCGCGGATGACTCGGTGGTCGCCCAGCACGAATTCCCAGACCTCACCGTGATCAACGTGCAGCAGCGGCTGCAGGACATCGGTCTGTCGGCCGGGTTCTACACGTTCGGAATCTCCAATCCCGGCGCCATCCAATTGCACAATTTTCCGAAGTCGCTGCAGGAGTTCCACCGCGCGGACGGCACCACCATCGACCTGGCTGCGACCGACGTCATGCGCATCCGCGAGCGCGGGGTCCCCCGGTACAACCGCTTCCGCGAGCTGTTCCACAAGGAGCCTGTCAAGTCCTTCGCGGAGCTCACGCCGAACAAGCAGTGGCAGGAGGACCTCGCGAAGGTCTACGACTCGGTGGACGACGTCGACCTGATGATCGGCATGTACGCCGAGGCGCCGCCGAAGGGGTTCGGCTTCAGCGACACGGCATTCCGCGTGTTCGCGCTCATGGCGCCACGGCGCGTGAAATCCGACCGCTTCCTCACCACGGATTACACGCCGAAGATGTACTCGGCCGAGGGGCTGAAGTGGATCGACGACTCCACGATGGTGACCGTGTTGCTCCGACACCACCCCGAGCTCGCGCCCGCGCTGAAGGGCATCCCGAACGCGTTCGTCCCGTGGAACCGCGTCAAGGCGTGAGGCCGCGGCTATTAGTTGCTGACAGAGAAGTTCAGGTTCCGCGCGTAGGTGAAGTCCGGCTCGTTGTCGAGCCCCTTCTCGGCGAGCGCCACGTCCACCTTGCGCAGGTCGTCCACATACCCGTTCATCAGGGCGCGAGCCTGGTCGTCCAGGGCGAGCAGCGAGATCCCGTCGGTCAGCATGTTGAACGGCTTCCAGGTTCCGATCAGCGTCGAGATGAAGTCGAATGACAGGCGCTCGTCCTGGTGCTCTCCCGACGCCGGGACCTGCAGCGGGATCCAGAAGTTCAGCGTCGAATAGTTCCACACCACGTTGTTCAACTGGTCGTGCGTGACCGTGCTGGTGTGGATGTAGACCGAACAGATCCGCTCCAGCTCGACGAGCGTCAGCGGCCCGGCGCCGACCCAACCCGTTTCGTCCGCGAGCCCGCTCGGCAGCAGGCCGTCCAGCGTCGCCCGCCACCGCGTCAACGCGGCGTCGGCGGCGACCGCGGCGTCGTCGGCGTAAGAGAGCGCCAGGTACCGATGGACGAAGTCCTTCGTGATCGCCCAGAACGACAGCAGGTTGTCGCGCCGTGGCTGCTCGAACGGCGTGTCGCCCATGCCGCGCCGCGAGACGTCGCGCTCCGGGTCCAGATCCGCGATGCGGAACCGCTCGACGTGCTTGTTGATCAGGTCGACCACGGTGCCGTACTCGTGGCTGAACATCTCGGTGGCGAACGACTTCGACCCGATGATCTGGAATTCCGCAACCTCGAAGTTGCCGATCAGGACCGTCTGGAACGCCCAGTGCAGGAGCCGGCGCACCGGATGGTCGGGCGGCAGTTCGTTCGTGGTGGCGACCGCCATCGGCGTCACGTACGAGAGATGAACGGTCGAGTTGTGCGCCAGCGTCGTCAGATGGGTGTTCAGCGCGCACAGGAACGCGCGCTCGGTCAGGGCGTACGCCGGCGCGTCGGGCGTGACCAGCGTCCCGTCGCGGACGATGCCGCGCGTGCACAGGCGGCCGGCCTCCACGCCGAAGACCGCGACGCCGCCGGGTCGCATCAGGCCGGCCTTCGTCGGATACGCGTCGAAGAGGCTCATGTCGATCAGGTAGTCGTTCGGGCCGGCCATCCCGCCCGTCGGGTCCGCGGAAGCGTCTGCCCGGCGCAGGTACGAGGCGAACGGTCCCCGCAGCGCCAGCGACGCCAGCCGATCGGGCGCGTCACTCAGCCCGGCCGGGATCGCAGGCGGCTTCGACCACAGCTTCCGGTACCGCGCCGGATAGACGGCGGCCAAGAACCCGTCCACGTCGGCCGGGATCGGCGCTGTGCGCTTCGGACCGATCTTTCCGATCAGGTCCAGCAGCGGCTTCGATCGAACGATGCGCGTGTGGCGCTTGTCGGCATGCTCGGATGCGGGGAAGTTCGTGGCGCGGAACAGTCGCGGGAACTCCGGCGCGAGGGGTTCGACCCGGATCCGCTCGTTTCCGGGCAGCTCGAGCGGCAGCACCACCTGGAGCTTGAAGTCCTGCGCCTGCACCAGGCCCATGAGGAACCTGTAGAGCCCGAATCGAACACCACCGGCCATCCGGCACCCCCTGGGGACTGGACCGTGCCGACAATCCTACCGGCGCCGGCCCCGCGGGCGGCTCGCTTCCCGATGGTCAGGTGCCTTTACGAACTGCGCCGGCGCGCGCTCGGGAGCGGGTGGCGTTCGAACCCGGCTTCGCCTTCGGCTTGGCGGTGGGCTTCGACTTCGCCGAGCCCGCTCGCGCCGCGGGCTTCGCCACCGCTGCTGCGGCAGGAACGGCGACGACGCCGACCGTCGCGGGCGGCTGTGCCGGCGCGGGGCCCGTGCTGTATCTGCGCGGCCCGGCCAGCCGTTCGAACACCCGGTCCCCGGCATGGTGAACCGCCGCGCTTCGATAGACGACGTCGCCGTCCCGCACCTCGTAGATCAGCGTGTACGCCGGCTGCAGGTAGGACTGGCGGTCGTCCGGCCCGAGTTCGAAGTACCCGAACGACGCGCTCGTGACCGTCACGTCGCCCCGTTTGCGCGCCATCGCCCGTTCGAACACGTCGCGCACGTGACCCGGCCGCCTGATCCTGACGGTGGAGGCCGGGGCGCGCACGCCCCGCCAGACCAGCAGCGAGCGCGCGACCGACCCGGAGCCGTCGACGCGCACGGACACCATGCCGCCCGGGCCGCCCACCGCCACCCCGTCGAGCACGCGTGGGAACGCGATCTCCGTGTCCAGGACGCGTTCGGCGATCGGCTCGCCTCCGACGGTTCGCCCCGCCACCCGGAGGTGCGAGATCGAGGGCTGCCCGATCTCGTCCTTCGGCACGCCCAGCCGCGCGACCAGGTCGGTTGCCGCCGCGACGGCCTGCTCGTCGGCCACCTCGAACGCGAGCGCGCGACGATCGTTCCCGTTCGTGGCGCGCGCGACGCGTACCGCCTGCGACCGGGCGTGCATCGCCACCTCGTCAGGTCCCACTCGCAGCGACGTCCACGGGTCGCCGATCGACACCGTGACCGACGCGTGGCCGACGTCCAGGCCGAGCGAGGTCGCGGCGCCGATCAGGCGCACGAGCGATGCCGGGAACGGGGTCGGCTCCTCCAGGACAAGCACGGGAAGCGATGCCGGGACGTCCGCCGGCAGGTCCTGCTGGAACGTGACGGTCATCGCGCTGCCCTCACTCCCTCCATTTCCAGACGAACGCCGTGATCTCGTCGTTCGGGATCGAATCGAACCCGCCGCCGATCCGTTCGGACTCCAGGCGCTGTTCGGCGTCCTCGGGCGTGCGGCCCGCAGCCATGACGACCGGGTGGTCGAGGGCCCACGGCGAGTAGCACTCGTCGAGCCAGGCCTCCGCCAGCGGCTCGCCGGTCCCGGCGCGCGCCCCGAACCGGTTCCCGCGGGACGACGTCCACGGCGAGTCCGAGACCGGTCCGGTGAAGCCGAACAGCAGGTGCAGCCCCTGGAACGACGCCCCCCAGGTGGCGATCGGGTCGGCGGCGGGTTCGATGCTGTCGCAGGCGTCCAGACACAGGTAGTCCAGCGCGCCTTCACCCAGGCGCGACTCGGTCGACGTCCACGTGCACGCCCCGGCGGCCGTCGACAGGTAGCCGCTGAACACCCCGTCGCTCCCGGCGGCGCCGTGGGAGGAGAAGTAGACGATGCCCACGCTGTCGAGGACCGTCGCCTCCTCTCCTCCCTCGGACAGCCCACGGAAGTCCAGTTCGTGGGCGTCGCCGTCGCCACGGTCGAACGCGACCCGGTGGCCGGACGCGGCCATGCCGGCGAGGAACCCCTGCGACGTCTCGTCGCAGAAGCCGAGCTGGTTCTGCGGGCACTCGGCCCCGAACGTGTTCACCCACTCCGCGCCGGCGTCCACGACCGTCAGCCCTGCCCGTCGTCGCCCCAGCCGCTGCCGGCGTCCCCGGAGCCGGAGTCGCCGCCGGAGCCCTGGTCGCTCCAGCCGGAGCCCGAATCGCCACTGGAGCCCTGGTCTCCGCCGGACTGATCGCCCCACCCGGATTGGTCGCTCCCGGACTGGTCGCCGCCGGACTGGTCACCCCAACCCGACTGGTCGCCGCCCGATCCGGACTGGTCGCCCCAACCCGACTGGTCGCCTCCGGAGGAGTCACCCCAGCCGGACTGGTCGCCGCTCGATCCGGACTGGTCGCCGCTCGATCCGGACTGGTCACCCCAACCAGACTGGTCGCCGCCTGACTGGTCCCCGCCTGACTGGTCCCCCCAGCCGGACTGGTCGCCGCTCGATCCGGACTGGTCGCCCCAACCAGACTGGTCGCCGCCGGATCCGGACTGGTCGCCCCACCCGCCGGACTGGTCGCCTCCGCCCTGCGACTGGTCGCCGCCCTGTCCTGAGGTCCAGTCGCCGCCGCCGGTCTGCGTGCCGCCGGTCTGGGTCCCGGTTCCACCCGTCTGGGTTCCAGTTCCACCCGTCTGGGTTCCGCCGCCCGTCTGCGTCGTCCCCCAGGACGAACCGCCCGGCAGCCCGCCGCCGCCCGTCTGGGTCGTCCCGCTGCCGATGCTGAACGGCTGCTGGCCTTCGAACTGCGAGTTCCCCGCGCCGACCACGTAGTAGTTCGGACACTGCGTGGGCGGCATCTGGGCGACGATCGCCTGACGGAACCCGGAGTACGTCCCGCGGAAGCCGCCGTTGTTCCAGACGTTCAGCAGCTTCTCGGTGAACAGCCCGTTGCGGGCGCCGTCGGCGGACAACTGATTGTCCTGGCACCCGGAGATCAGAAGGACCGTCGCCCCGATCGCCACGTCCTTCGGCGTGTACGTCGCGATCGTGTCGTACATGAGCTGGCGGTTGTGATAGTCCTTCTGATTCACATCGAGCGGCATGTTCCGGTATCGAACCGACGGCCCCGTGCTGCCGTACGCCCGCGTGAGGTGCTCGTTTCCCTGCAGCGCGTACGCGTACTGCACCTCGCGGGTGACCGTTCCGCTGTGACAGCTGTCCGAGAGGACGAAGATCCGCACGCCGGCCTTGAAATGCGCCCACAGCGCGTACAGCTCGTCGTCCACGACCTGGCGGTCGTACAGGCACCAGGTCGAGTTCATCCCTGTGGCTTCCTGCCCGGTCGGATCCGGCGTCTGTCCGCCGTGGCCCGAATACGTCAGCAGCAGGATGTCGCCCGACTGCAGCACGGAGGCCGCCGAGTTGATCGCGGCCACCACGTTCGCGCAGGTGGCGTCCTGATTCAGGATCGTCTTCGGCTGGTAGCCGTTCGCCTGGGCGATCTGCTGCATCGACTGCGCGTCGTTGACACAGCCGGAGAGCGTCCCCGGCCAGCCCCCGTAGGCGTTCGGATCCACACCGTTCAGTCCGATGTGGATCGAGAGCCCTCGTGCCATGTGCCTCCCTCCTTCCCGACCCGGTCAGGTCGACGGTGAATGCATGCAGCGGCTCACTGGAGCCGGTCCCACGTGATGTCGATGACGGTTCCCTGCGCCAGGTCCCACGCGGTCCACGCGGTGACCGACGGCGCGCCCGACGTCGGCGTCTTCGTCACCTGGAACTCGATCGTCTGACTGCGCAAGTACGAATCGAGCGGAAAGACGACATCGACCGACGTGGTCTGGTTCTCCGCGAGCGCGACCTGGTGCGTCTCGGGCGAGCCCTGGAGCCGGAGCGCCAGGTCGAGCGAGGTCAGGTCGTGGTTCGAATAGTTCACCAGGTTGACGAACAGAACCTGCGCGGTCAGGTCCTCGGTGAACACGTCCAGCTGCTGCAGCGTCAGGTGGCCGGGCGCGACCGCGTAGATCGGATACGCGTCCAGCGGCTGGGCGGCGCCCGCCGGAAGGTTGACGCTCGCCGACGCCCCGGGTGCGATGGTGGCGTCGACCGAGACGGGGTCGGCCACGCCGGCGATCACCACGTCCGTCACGCTCACTGACTGTTCGATCCGGTTCGTCATCGTGACGCCGGCCGCGATGCCGCTTCCGGGCGTGACCTCCACCGGCCCGCGGTCCCACGGACCGCCCACCTGTGTGTCGATGACCAGCGTGGACGTCAGGGTCGAACCATCCGACAGTGCGAACGACACGCTTCCCGCCAGGCCGCTGGTCTGGATGATCGTCGACGTGGTGAGCGCGTCGGCCAGTCCGGCCGAGACGCTCACCTGAAGCGAATCCCACGCGGCGAGCACCTGCGGCTGGTCCATCACGTCGGGGACGGCCCAGCGGTAGGTCGGCGTCGCCTGGACCGACGGCGAGATGGGCAGATCCAGGATCGGGGTTCGGCCGTCCGGCGTGGACGCGATGAGCCGGTCCATAAGTCGCCGCCGCGCGAAATACGGGACATCCGGCTGCAGGGTCGCGGTGAAGAAATACCGTGAATTCGCCGGCGTCGGGTCGAGCGTGGCGTAGACGAGGATCACGGGCCGGTACGCGCGATCGGACGGTTCCGAGGGGCCGTACCGCGTGATCCGGAACGCCGCCGGCAGCAGCAGGAAGCGCCCCGGCTGCTGCAGCGAGCGGAAGACCCGGAACTTGGGGTCCGCCAGTTCGATCATCTCGTCGAACAGCTTCGGTGACGCCTGACCGAGCCGGAGGGCGTCCTGGCATCCGACCGACGTGGAGGTGCCCTCGAGGTCGCCGGCCTGGTCGGCCTGCCGGTAGAACGCGCCGAGCGACGAGCAGGGGTAGGTCGCGTCCAGCGTCGTCTGCTGGACGAGCGAACGAGCGACGTACCGCGGCGCGATGATCGGCGGCTCCAGCTGGATCGGCGGATGGACGGCGACGATGGGCGGCTCGGCCGTCACCGGCGCGGGATCGAACCCCCCGTTGATGTGCGGCGGGAGATGACCGATCAGCGGCATCCCGACCCCGAGCCTCCCCGGTACGGGCATCGCGCGGGTGCCGGTACCGGATGGCGCCTCTGGCTCCAGGCGAAGGACCGCCGACGGCGTATGCAGCGACCGGTCGGCCGCGACGAACATCGGGCGCTCGAGGTGGGCGGGCAGTTCCGCTGCCGTCCCCACCAGCCCGACCGAGTTGATCTTTCCGCCGTAGTACACGTGTGGCGGTTCCTGCTCCGACACCGGCGTGTACGCGCGGTACGCGTACGAGATCAGCAGATGGGCGGGTTCGGCCTGGAAGCCGGGGAAGGCGAGCGCGCCGTAGCACAGGCGCACCCAGTCGTTGAGCAGCTCGACCGTGACCACCAGCGATGCGTCGCGCTGCTCGACCGTTCCGGCGAACGTCTGGGTGCGCGATTCCCCGCTTGCCTGATCGCGGAAGGGAACGGCGAGCGTGACCGACAGGTTGCCGAGGGGCACGGGCGACGCGGTCCGTCCGGCGGCCGCGAGCGCCGACGCCGTCGCTGCCGGGACCGTCTGGTCGATCGTGAAACGGACGGTCGCGTCGAGACCCGTGCTGAGTGAGCCCCCGCTGGTCACGCCCGCCGTGGTGAACGTGAAGAGGAACGGCGCGCCGGCCGGGTCCTCGTTCGGCGCCGGCTGCGCGAGTTCGAACCCGGGCGCGTACCAGGCCTTCGTGGCGTCCGCCCGATCGATCCAGAACGGCGCCGACGGGTCGTCGATCACCGGCAGGCTTTCGGGCTCCTGCTGCTCGCTCGGCGCATCCAGCACGGCGTCGTCGGCGGCCCAGATCCCGATGTGGGTGGCGGCGATGGGCAGCCGGTAGGTGAGGTCGCTCGCGATGAGCGCATCGGCCTTCGGCGGCACGCCGCGGTCGGGGGTCAGCGCCAGCGCGAACGAACGCGGGGCGCCTCCCAGCGCGGCAAGCCGAAGGGGCGGCACACCGCCACCGTTGGGGTTGCCTCCCGGAACGCCACGCGGGCGCCCCGACTCCACCAGACGCGGGACCGTCCGCGGCACGGCGGCTCCTTCGACCTCGGCCACGAGGGAGACGAAGCGGTTCCGGTCGTACCCGGCCAGCGCCTCCGGAAGGATCCGATCGAGCGGCGTTCGAAGCGAGAGCGTGCGGGTCGAAGCAGCCAGACCGGGCCGCGCCCTTCGGTAGGTGACGTCGATCACCAGGACCAGGGCGGACGCCGCGCCGTCGATCGCCCCCAGGAGGTCGATGGTCCGGGCGCGATCCAGGGACGCGGCGAGCGCCGCGGAGGCTTCCGTCCCGATGGCCCACCCGGAGGCCAGCGTGGTTCCCGTCCGGGAATCGACCAGCGCGAAGGCCGCCCGCTGCGCGAACAGCGGCGTGCTCCCGGCCGCATCGGCGGCGCTCGCCACCGTGTCGGGCGCCGCGAGCGATGCGGTGAACGCAACCGAGGCGCGCTGGACGAGGGGCCCGATGGATGGCTCGTCCGGACGCGGCGTCCGGGACAGGACGACGGTCAGCGAGAAGGCCGGCGGCCCACCCGGCCTGATCGGCCGGAGCGCCGGCCGGTCCGGCAGGTAGACGCGCGCCCCGCCGGCGCCGGCCGCGTCGACCACGACCGTGACGCCCGGGGGCGGTGCCGGCTCCGGGATCGTGACGGCCGGACCGGTCGGGGGCGCCACGGCACCCACGGCGCCCCTGGCGCCGCCGCCGTTCGCGCCGCCGGCGCCGTCCGCCTGGCGCCGCCCGATCTGTCCGGCCGGCCCCGTCACGCCGGTCGCCCTGTCGGCCACCCATCACCCCCAGGGATCAGTGCTGCGGTGGTTCCGGAGAGAACCCGGTGAACTCCACCTGGCCGTTGCCCGACCGGCCCCCGTTGGCGGGCGGCGGCGCACCGCGCGACGGCGCCCCTGAGGGCGCTCCCGAGCGCGGGCCTCCCGACGGCGCCGGCGCC
>JBEDUK010000034.1:0-19311 GCA_040414485.1 Actinomycetota bacterium | reverse complement strand
GCGCCATCGAGAAGCACATCAACTCGCTGTTCCACAAGCTGAACCTCTCGGAAGAGACCGACGTCCACCGCCGCGTCATGGCCGTGCTGGCCTTCCTCCGCGAGTCATCACCCCCGTCCACCTAGAGCGCCACGGCGCTCGCCGGCCGTGTTCCGATCGATCAGCCCGTCGCCACCGGGGCGCGGTCGGAGGTCTGATCCAGCGGGATCGTCCCGGTCACCCGCGTTCCCCGCCCGGGGGTGGATTCGACCCGGAGGCTCCCCCCGACCGCCCCCAGGCGGTCGTTCATGTTGACGAACCCGGCGCCGACGCCGCGGCTGGACACCTCGAAGCCGGCGCCGTCGTCACGGACCTCGAAGATCAGCCCTCCGGCCTCCTCGTGCAACCGAACGGATGCGGTGGCGCCCTCGCCCGCGTACTTGCCGGCGTTCTGCAGCGCCTCCAGGCAGCAGAAGTAGACGGCCGCCTCCCGCTCCGGCGGGTACCTGCCGACCCCGTCCGCGTCGACAGTGGTGGGGAGGGCGGCGCGACGTGCCGCGGAGGCGAGCGCCTCCGGCAGCCCCTTGTCCGCGAGCAGCGGCGGGTAGATCCCGTGAGCCAGGTCGCGAAGTTCCTTGATCGTCTCCTCGATGTCCCCGCCCAGCTCGCCCACCAGGGCCTTCGCGCGTTCGGGGTCGCGTTCGGCGAACTGCTGCGCCAGGCGGACCTTCACGGCGAGCGCGACGAGGTGCTGTTGGGCGCCGTCGTGGAGGTTCCGTTCGATGGACCGGCGGGCGGCGTCGGAGGCGGCGACGATCCGGCCTCGCGATGCCTGGAGCTCCTGCGCCTGCCGGCGAACCTCGTCCAGCGAGGCCTGCAGCGCCGAGTCGAGGCGCACGTTGTGCAGCGTGAGGCCGACCTGGCGGGCCAGCTCGATGAGGGTCCGCTCCTCCTCGTCCGACAGCGGCGCGGACTCGGCGCGGCGTTCGGTCACCAGCGCGCCGAGCAGCTCGCCCGAATGGACGATGGGCGCCAGCCGGACCTGCGCGTCGTCGCGCCCGGTGAGCAGGTCGGGCACCCACACCTTCGCCCAGGCGTTTCCGGTGGTCCCGGCGCGGGTCAGCGCCTCCCGCTCCGCGTTCCCCAACCGGATCGGCGCCCGCGTGCGCTCCGGGTCCGCCGCGGCCACGTGGAGCGTGTCGCTGCCGAGCGTCCACACCTCGGCCGAGGTCAGCGCGAGGGTCCGGCGGAGCGATTCGGCGAGCTGCAGGAGCAACTCGTCGAGCGGGATGGCCCGCGACATCCGCGTGCCGAACGTCCGGATGGCCTCGTCCGGGGCGTGCTGCTCGCGATACACGATGCGCCGCGCGAAGCCGGCCAGCCGGCGGTGCACGGGGAAGTACAGCAGCGCGCAGACGCCCGCGGCCACCATCGACAACACGAGCAGCGTGCGTTCGCTCTGCTTCGGTACGCGCCCCAGGCCGAGCACGATCGCGAGGTAGACGACCACGACCACGGCGGTCAGTCCGGCGAGGGAGATCGTGGAGACCAGGAGGGGGTCGATGGCGCGCTCCAGGCGGGGACTCGAACCGGCGATGAGCGAAAGGGGAATGAGCACCGTGGTGGCGCCGGCCACCGCGGCGGCGTCGTGCGGCCAACCGACGAGCGCATCGAGGCCGAGGGCGACGACGGAAAGGCCGCCGGCGACGACCGCGCCCCACGCGAGCCATCGCATCGGCCGTTGCGCCGCCGGTTCGACCCTGCGGTACCGCACGGCGAAGCCGGTCGCTCCCGCCAGGGCGGCCGGTGCCGACAGCGCGAGGACCGGCCACGCCGGCAGGTCGGGGCGCTGTGACCAGAGGATGGCCGCCGCTCCCAGGCCGAGCGCGTACCCGACCAGCGCGATCGCCCGGCGCGCGGTCGTGCCGAGCCGGCCGTCGGGCATGCCGAGCAGGAGATGGAGGCCGGCTGCCGGCAACACGCCCAGGGCCAGCGGCGCCAGCGAGGAGACCAGCGACCCGAGAAGGCCGAGCGCGGTCACCCCCAGCGCCAGCGGGCCGAGCGGCTCGCGCGGGCGGCGGATCGTGAGCGCCAGCCCGGCCAGCGCCCAGGCGCCGATCAGCACGTACCGGATCACATCGGTGTTCATCGCGTCATTCACTCCTCAGCACAACCGCGGGCTTCGTCCGCACCGCGAGCAGACCGGGTACATAGGAAACGGCCAGGGCCAGCAGGATCGTCGCCGGGACCGCGACGAGCAAGGGTGTCGGCCCGATGTGCGGGGAGGGGAGAACGCCGATCTGCTCGGCGAACACGCGCCATCCCCATCGTCCCGCGGCGAGCCCCAGCGGCACGCCGATGACCACGGCGATGGCGGCAAGGGTTCCCGCCTGCCATGCGACCACGCCCCGGACCTGGCGCTGGATGAACCCGAGCGTCATCAGCATCGCCAGATCGCGACGCCGCCGCCGCACGGAGGTCACCAGGACCTGGATCAGGGTGCCGAGCGCGATGGCTCCGAGGAGGACGGCCAGCAGCAGCGGAACCTGAGCGATGCGGTCGAAGGTCGCCACCGCCCCGGGCGTCTGCGCCGACACGACGAACACATCGAGCGGCAGCCTTCGCTGCAACGCCGCGAGCGCCGCGTCGCCGTCGACCCCGGTCTTGAAGCGGACCAGGAACGGGAGGCCCGACGGGTCGTACTGGCTTCTCGCCACTGGATCCATCCCCTTGAACGCCTGGAGCGTGAACACCGCGCCCTCGTCCGGTCTGGTGGCCCCGAACGGCGCGGGCGGGACGATGACCCGGCCGACGACGCGGAGCCGCGCAGGCGGCACGAGGTTTCCGTTCGGAAGCCGGTCTTCGCCGTCGACCAGGACCGTGTCGCCCAGTCCCACATGCTGGTCGCGCATGGTGGCGGCGCCGAGCGCGATCTCGCCCGGGCGCGTCGGCGCGCGGCCGTCCGTGATGACCGGCGACGCGGGACCGCCTCCACCGGTGATGATCCCGAAGACCTCCTCGCCGCCGATCCGGATGTTGATGTAGCCGCCGCGTGAGTAGCCGGCCACGGACGGATCCGCGTCGAGCGTCGCACCGACCCTCGCCGCCTCCTTGCTGTCGTTCGGCGCGACGAAGACGTTCCAGGCGAATCCGGCCAGGCGCGGCGTCTCGAGGAGCCGGCCGAGGCTCGTCCAGAACACCGTCGCGGCGACGAGCGCCGCCACGGCGACCGTGGCGCCGAAGATCGCCGATCGCACCGGCACCGCGGTTCGTCCGTGTCCCGGCTCGAGCGCGAACCGGATGCCGGTGGCGGCCACCGGCGAGGGCGAGACGCTCGCGGCGGCGGTCGCCAACCGGGAGCCGTGCCCCGCCGCGGCGTCCGTGCCGGTCGCGGCCGAGCGGGCGGCGAGCCATGCCGGCAACGCGGCCGCCAGCGGCACCAGGACCGCGACGGCGAGCGCCCCCGCGAAGAGGACGGCCGGATCGATCCAGATGCCCGGGCTCGGCTCCGCGATCCGCGCCAGGCCGATCGGCGTCAGCGGCGACAGCAGGATGGCGATCGGGACGGCGAGCAGCGCGGCCGCGATTCCCGCCGCGCCGGCGCGGATCACCCCGAGCAGGGTGAGCTGCCCGCGCGACATGCCGAGCGCGCCCAGCACGGGGAAGTCGCGTGCGTCGAGCGAGAGCTGACGGGCAAGGGCCTGTCCGAGGATGACCACGGCGGCGAGCACGACCAGGACGGACAGAATCCAGAGCGCGGAGGTCTCGAAGGCGATCGAGCGCTGGACCTGGTCCGTCTCGATGGACTGAACGATCGGCGTGTCGACCCCCAGCTTCGTCTGTTGCAGTTCGCGCTCGAACGCCGGCACGCCCGCGGCGCCGTGCCGCAGCCGGATCAACAGCGAGGCGTTGACCGGGTCCATGTGGACCCGGTGGGCGGCGACGAACGCCGGGGAGACCTCGATGAACGTGATCAGGTTCGATCCCGCGATCGACGGGAAGCTGGTCGGGACCGCGACCACCCCGACGACGTGCACGGGCACGTATCCGGTCGGTCGCCCGGACGGCCCGATCAACGCGACCCGCAGGAGGCTGCCGACGTGCAGCCCGTACCGGCCCGCCATCGCGAAGTCCACCACGGCCTCGTTCGGTGAACCGGGGTTGAACAGGCGCCCGCTGAGCAGCTTGAAGCGCTCGAGCGTCCGGCCGGCCCGATTCTGCAGGTCGGTGGTCACCTGGACCGCGGGCAGCGTCGCCATGCTCCCGGACGGCATGATCACGGCGGGCGAGACGAGGTCGACGCGCGCCCACTGCTCCACCTCGGGCAGACGTTCGATCCTGGGAATGGCGGTCGCCGGGTTCACATTGTCCGGGAAGCCGCCCGTGAGCACGTCGGCGGCATGGGACCAGGCGAGGAGCCGCGGGTACGCGCTCTGGGTTCGCCGCGCCCCCGACGCGGCGGCCAGCGCCACGCCTCCGGCCAGGGCGATCAGCAGGGCCAGGACGAGCCAGGAGCGCCAGCCCGAACGAAGCTCAGACCGTGCGCGGATCCAGATGGCGCCCATCACTCGCTCCTCAGCACCGCAGCCGCCCGCGTCCGGGCAGGCGTTCGGGCGGGGATCGCCGCGATGAGGTTGGCCAGGACCAGCGTCCCAACGGCGGCGCCGACGACGGCGACCGGGGTCAGGATGGGCAGCGGCATCACGGCCAGCCCGTCGGCGAAGGCGCGCCAGATCCAGCGGCCCGCGACCACTCCAACGGGGATGCCGACGGCCAGTGCGGTCACAACGAGCGTGCTTGCCTGCCACGCCACCGCCGCTCGGATCTGCCCTCGCGAGAAGCCCAGCGTCTTCAGGACCGCGAGATCGCGGCGCCGGGCACGTACCGAGGTCACCAGGGTCTGCGCGAGCGTCGCCAGCGCCAGCACGCCAAGGAGCAGCGCGAAGGCAAGGGGGACGCTGCTGATCCGCCCGAGCGTCGAGATGTCGCCGCGATGCTCCGCCGGGACGCTGTACGTCCCATCAGGCAGTGCCTTCAGCAGCCGGTCCACCTCGGCCTGCTGATCGATCCCGTCGCGGAACCGGATCAGGAACGGAAGCCCCGTCACCATGTCCCGAGTCAACGCCGGCCCCTCCAGCCGGTAGGCAGCGCCGGGGAGAAGGGCCGCGCCTTCACCGGGATCCGACTCGCTCACGAGCGAAGTCGGCGTGATGACCTCGCAGACCACGCGGAAGGAGCGCGGTGGCGGCGGCTTCGGCGAATCGTCGACTTGTACGCGAACCGCGTCGCCGATCGCGACGCCCGCCCGCTGCATCGAAAGACGGCCGAGCGCGATCTCGTTCGTCGTCCGCGGTGCCCGGCCCGCGGTGACCACCGGCGCCATCGGTCCGCTGGGCACCGTGAGCAGCGCGACCACTCCGTGCCCGTTCACCCGGATGTTGACAACGCCGCCGCGTGCGTATGCCGCAACGTTCCGGTCGGCCTGCAGGACGGATCGCATGCGCGCCACGCCGGCGGGGATGACGTGCCCCTGCGCGTCTGTGGGGGGCGCCGAGAACATGTCGAACACGTAGCCGGAGAGTCGCGGCGTGCCGACGAGATGGTCGAGGCTGGACCAGAAGGTGAGCGCCGCGATGAGCGTCGCGATGGCGAGCGTCGCGCTCAGCATGGCGGATCGAACCGGGACGGCCGTTTCGCCGCTTCCGGGCTCCATGGCCATCCGGACGCCGACCCCGATCGAGGGTGGTGAGGCCGTGCCAGCCGCGGCCGTGCCGAGCGCCGAGGTCTTGCCGGCCCCGCGAACCGCGCCGAGCCGCCTGGCCACGCGCCACGCGGGAACCGCCGTCAGCGCGAGTGTGACTGCTAGGACCACCAAGGCGCCCACGGTCAGCGCCCCGGCGTCGAACGAGAGTCCCGCGGCCGGTTCGGCCACCCGTGCGAGGCCGATCGGCGTCAGGGGCGAGAGAGCGAACGCAAGCGCGACGGCGGCGGCGGCGCCGACCGCCCCCACAAGCGCGCCACGCACCATGCCGAGCCAGAACAGTTGCCGCCGGCTCATCCCCACCGCCGCCAGCATTCCGAACTCACGGGAGGTCAGCGCCGTCTGCCGCGCCAAGGCCTGTCCGACGACCGCGCCGGCGGCGAGCAGCATCACCGCGGCCAGGGCCCACAACGCGTCCGCTTCGATCCTGGTGGATCGCTTGACGCTCGCCGTCCGCAGGGACTGGACGAACGGCTGCTGGAAGCCGCTGAGGCCGGCGCGGCGGACCTCCGCGAGGAAGGGGGGCACGCCGGCCGCGCCGCCCTTCACCCGGACGTCCCAAGAGGCGAGGTTCGCGTCCGGGACGATGCCGTGCGCGGCCGCGAACGCCGGGGACACCTCGACGGTGGTGACCAGGTTGCTCGCGCCGAACGCCGGAAACACCTGCGGAAGGGCGACGATGCCGACGATCCGCACGGGTGTCGTCCGCCGCGGCTTCGCGAACGGGTCCCCGAGGACGGCCTGGAGGACCTCGCCGACATGAAGCCCGGCGCGCTCGGCCGCGGCGAAGTCGACGACGGCCTCGTTCGGCGCCGTGGGATCGAACATGCGCCCGCTCAGCACCTTCGGCCGGCCGATGGTGTTCAGGAACTGGTCTCGCCGATCGGACACGGCGAACAGTTGCGGCTGGCCCAGGAACCGGCCGTCTGGCAGGACGAAGCCGTTCGAGACGACATCGATCCGCGCCACCGCGAGCACGGACGGAAGGCGGGCGACCTTGCCCATCTCCGCGTCCGGGTCGACGCCTTCGGGGAACTCGTCCGTCTGGATGTCCGCGGTCTGCGACCAAACGACCAGCCTGGGGTAGGCCGTCGCGGTCCTGCGCGCTCCCGCCGCAGCGGCGATCGCGACGCCGCCTGCCAGGGCGACAAGGAGCGCCAGCCCCAGCCACGTGCGCCATTCGGCTCGCAGTTCCGCCCGCGCCCGCAGCAGGACGGCTTTCACGTCATTCGCTCCTGAGCACGACGGCCGCCGGCGTACGGGCCGCGAGCCGCCCGGGAACCCACGCGATCAGGTTCGCCACGAGCAGACCGGCCGGCACGGCCAGCAGGAGGAGCGCGACCGGCACGATCGGGCTGGGCGGCACGCCCAGTTGCTGCGCGAAGACCGTCCAAGCCCACCGGCCGGCGATCACGCCGAGCGGCAGGCCGATCGCGCCTGCCATCAGCGCCAGCAGTGAGGCCTGCCATGCCACGCTCGCGGACACCTGTCCGCGCCGGAAGCCGAGCGTCTTCAGGACGGCCAGGTCCCGGCGCCGCCTGCGCACCGAGGTGACCAGCATGTACGCCATCAGGGCGAGCGCGAGGAGCGTCAGGACACCGGCCAGCGCGAACGGGGTCGACTGGATCGCGGCGTAGGAGTTGATGTCGCCCGGCCGGGTGGGCGCGATGAACAGGCACGGTGGGTCGGAGTTCGGCGGGTGGCACCCCGGCTCGGTGCCTGCCGCATGCCGAATGGCCGCTCGGACCGCGTTCGGATCCGCGCCCGGTTTGAAGTCGATGGCGGCGAACTGGTACCGCCCGCCCGTCGACTGCTGCGCGACGGCCGCGAGCGTCGAGGCCGTGACCAGCGCGCCCTCGCCGAGGCCCGTTGGTTCGAAGGACCCCTGCCCCAGCGCCGGGAACACGGGTTCGCCGACGATGCGCAGCCGGTGCTCGGCGCCGGCGACCTGAACCGTGACGGTGTCGCCGATCGAGGCGCCCAGCCGGCGCAGGTCCTTCGACCCGAGCGCGATCTCGCCATCGGAGTCCGGCGCCCTGCCCGCGATCATGGTCGGCGCGATGCCGCGGTGCGGGTCCATGCCGACGGCCGGCACCGACTGCCCGTCGATCGACACCGTGCCCAGGTTCCCGCCGGCCACCCGTGCCACGCCCGGGACCTGCTCGAGGAACGGGACGGGGACGGAGGAGAAGCCGAACGGGCTGCCGATCATCGCGTCCCAGTTCCATCCGAACTGGTGGGGCGTGTGGATCAGCCCTGTGAGGTTCGAGCCGAACGTGAACACGGCCGTGATCGCCGCGAGCGCCACGGCCAGGCCGATCGTTCCGCTTCGGACCGGCACCGCCGTCCTGCCCCGGCCCGGCTCGAGCGCCATCCGAACGCCGACGCCGGCCGTCGCCGGGAGCCCTCCGCGCGTGATCCGCTCGGCGACCGCGGAAGGGCGGTCCGCCCCCGCGAACTCGACCTGGCCGGCCGCGTCACCTCGAAGGGAGGCGGCGCGGATCGCGGGGATCGCGGCCACGCCGACGATGAGGGCGACGATCGCGAGGAACCCCACGCCCATGATGGCGGCGTTCACCTCGATCCCGGGATGGAGCTCCGCGAGCCGCGCCGCTCCGAGCGGCGTGAACGCGGACGTGAGGACGGCCACCGCAACGGCCAGGACTGCCCCACCCACCGCAAGCAGGGAGGCCTCGACGAGCGACGCGGTGATCAACTGGCCGCGGGTCATCCCGAGCGAGCGCAGGATCGGATACTCGGCCGCGCCCAGGAGGACCCGCCTGGACAGCACCAGGCCCGCCACCAGGATGAGCCCGGCGCCGGCGAGGGCGGCGAACAGCCAGAGCGCCGTCACCTGCGGCAGGAGCGTGCGCCGGACCTGGTCGGCGTGGGTCGCGGAATCGATGACGAACGCCGGACCGACGCCCATCTTCCTCGCGAGGTCCTCCACCTGCCGCCGGAACGCGGTGTGGTCGATGCCGGGCTTCGGGTGAACCTCGACGCCGTCGTAGCCCAGGACCCCGGGGCGGGTCGAGTACGTCCGGTAGAACGCGGGCGTGAGGTCCATCTCCGGCTGTGCATCCAGGACGTTGGCCGGAAGGATCCCGCTCTCTCCGATCCCGATCCCGGTGACGGTGACCGTCAGCCGCGTGAAGTTCGAAGGCGTGGGCGGAACGTTCGGGAACCCCTTCGGGACCGAGGTGGCCGTGGCCAGCGGAATCCGGCTTCCGACCGTGACATGGAGCATCCGGGCCAGACCGGGGTTGATGAACACCTCGGTCGGGCTGTTCGGGTTCGGCAGCCGCCCGGCGATCATCTTCGGCTGGTTGATTCGATAGAGAGCGCGGCCGTCGACGCTCGCGTTCGTGCTGAAGGAAGGTTCGATCGAGTGCGGGAGTCCGCCCGCGGGGAGGGGTCCGACCACGATCACACCGGCGATCAACCCCGCTTCCGACACGGCCGGAAGCTGTGCGACGGCGCGGTCGAATCCGCCCTTCTCCAGCCCGAACGGCGAGGACGGGGAGACCAGGATGCTGTCCGAGTTCGTGTCCGCGAGGAACCGCGGAAACGCCGTCTGTGTGCGCCGGGCAGCGGCGGCGGCGCCCACGACCAGGCCGCCGGCCAGGCCGACCACCAGGACGGTGGCGATCGCCGCCCCCCAGGAAGAGCGAAGGTCGGAACGAACCCTCGCCCAGATCGCCGTCAAGCGCGAGCCTCGGTGGGCGAGCCGCTGAGCGGCCCGAACACCGGATCCCGACCCACGCCGCCGACGCCCGCGGACTCGCGGCCGTCCGGGTCGTCCTGGCCTTCGATGCGACCATCCCGCATCCGCACGATGCGGTCGGCGGCGGCGGCGACGTCGTCGTCGTGGGTCACCAGCAGGATGGTCTGGCCGTCCGCGTGGAGACGGCGGAACAGTTCCATGATCTCGGCGCCGCCCTCGGAGTCGAGCGCTCCGGTGGGCTCGTCGGCGAGCAATAGCGTCGGCTGGTTCGCCAGGGCGCGGGCGATCGCCAGACGCTGACGCTGGCCGCCGGAGAGCACGCCGGGCGCCTTGCCCGTCTTGTCGGACAGACCGAGCAGGTCGAGCAGATCGCGAGCCCGCGTCTCCGCCTGCTTGCGGTTCGACCCGGCCACGATCGCGGGGAGCGCGACGTTCTCCAGCACGCTCATGCCCTCGAGCAGGTTGAAGAACTGGAAGACGATGCCGATGTGCTTGCGGCGCATCCTGGCCAGGTCGTCCTCGTCCTTGCCGCCGAGTGACTCGCCCGCCACGACCACCTCGCCGTCGCTCGGCGTGTCGAGCCCGGCCACCAGGTTCAGCAGTGTGGACTTGCCGCAGCCGGACGGGCCCATGACGGCAACGAAGGTGCCGCGCGCCATGGTCAGATCGACGCCACGGAGGGCACGCACGGGCGCCGCCTCGGGGTCCGTGCTCTCATATGTCTTCCGCAGCGCGCGCGCTTCCAGTGCGTAGTCAGTCATTCCAGTCACCTTTCTGCGGTTCCCCCCCCCCGCGAGTCGGAGTCGTTCGTCCAACTCATGCTCATATGCAGGATGGCTGCATTGGCAGCCGATCGCATACCGGCCAGCCGAACACCCCGAATCGTCAGCCTGTGTATCGCGGGGAGTGCTAGCACCACCAAGCGGTCACGCGCCGGCCCAGAATGAGATTCTCAGATTCCGCCCAGTTTGGGAGCGGTGAGAGGCACTTCGGGAGAAATCAGGAGCCCGAGACAGCGGCCGCCCAGGCGGACTCGAGCCGCTCCGGGCCGAACACGGACTTCGGGATGTAGGCGGAGGCGCCGCACTCGGCAGCGCGAGGGGCATATTCCGCTTCCTCGTACGTCGACAGCAGAAGCACGACCACGCGGTGTCCGGCGTCCGCGAGGATCCGCCGGGTCGCCTCCAGCCCGTTGATCCCCGGCAGGTTCACGTCCATCAGAACCAGATCCGGGTCCAATTCGTCAGCCATCTTTACCGATTCCTCGCCGGTCTCCGCCTCGCCGACCACATCGAACCCGTCGGTCATCTCGACCACCATCCGGGCGGCCATGCGGAACGGCTCCTGGTCGTCCACGATGAGCACGCGCACCGTCATTCCTTCGTCACCTCGGGCGCAAGCGTCCCACACGGACGGGCGCGCGAAAAGGAGGCGTCCACCACGAGTGGAGGGGATGACAGCCCCCGTTCGCCTGCCGACGGTGCTTCCGCCCGCGGGCCGCCGGCCGGGCATAGGATGAATTCCCCATGCCCATCGTCGAACAGGTCCGCGCCCGCGAGGTGCTCGATTCGCGCGGGAATCCAACCGTCGAAGCCGAGGTGACGCTGGTCGACGGTTCGACCGGCCGCGCCGCCGTGCCGTCCGGCGCATCGACGGGGTCGCACGAGGCGGTCGAGCTGCGGGACGGCGATCCGAACCGGTACGACGGGAAGGGCGTCCTGGTCGCGGTCCGCAACGTCCGCGAGGAGATCGCGCCGGAGGTGGAGGACACCGAGGCGCTGGATCAGCGCGCGCTCGACCGCCTGCTGCGGGATCTGGACGGGACGCCGAACGCGTCGGCGCTGGGCGCGAACGCGATCCTTGCGGTCTCGCTCGCCGCGGCCAAGGCGGCCGCGAAATCGCTGCGGCTTCCACTTTTCCGTTACCTGGGAGGCCCCAACGCCCATGTGCTCCCGGTCCCGATGATGAACGTGATCAACGGCGGCCGGCACGCGGACAACGGGCTCGAACTGCAGGAGTTCATGGTCGTGCCGCTCGGGGCGGCGTCCTTCGGCGAGGCGCTGCGGTGGGGTACCGAGGTGTTCCACGCGTTGCACGCGGACCTGAAGGCCAAGGGCCTGTCCACGGCCGTCGGCGACGAGGGCGGGTTCGCGCCGGAGATCGACACCGCCGGGCAGGCGCTCGAACTGCTGGTCCGCGCCATCGAGGCCGCCGGCCTCGAGCCGGGCGGCGAGGTCGGGCTCGCCATGGACCCGGCCGCGTCGGAGATCTACCGCGACGGCGCGTACCACCTGGAGGACCGCACGCTCGACGCGGCCGGCATGACGCGGTTCTTCGAAGGCCTGGTGGGTTCGTTCCCCATCGTGTCCATCGAGGACCCGCTCGCGGAGGACGACTGGTCGGGCTGGGTCTCCCTGACCGAGGCGCTCGACGAGCGCATCCAGATCGTGGGCGACGACCTGTTCGTGACGAATCCCGAACGGCTCGACCGGGGGATCGATGAGAGCGCGGCCAACGCGATCCTGATCAAGGTCAATCAGATCGGCACGCTGACGGAGACGCTCGACGTGATCCGTGTGGCGAAGGAGTCCTCCTACGGCGTCGTGATCAGCCACCGCTCCGGCGAGACCGAGGACACCACCATCGCGGACCTGGCGGTCGCCACGAACGCGGGGCAGATCAAGACCGGGGCGCCCTCCCGCGGCGAGCGCACGGCGAAGTACAACCAGCTGCTCCGGATCGAAGAACTGCTGGGCGACACCGCGCGTTACGCGGGCCGCTCGCCCTACGGGCGCGCGGCCGACGCGATCGGCGGATCCGAGGGCGATCCGGTCGGCGCCGACGACGGCCGGGGGGGAGGCGGCGAATGACCGATTCGACGGACGCGCCGCGCCCCGCCAGGCGGGCCCGCCTGACGCCGGCCGGCGGCGTGCTCGCGTTCGTGATCGTCGTGCTCCTGTTCGCGCTGGCGGTTCCCATGCGGACCCTCATGGAGCAGCGGGCGGATCTGTCGCGGCTCAGGCATGACGAGCAGACCCTTGAACAGCGCAATAACGTCTTGAAGCAGCAGGTGGCGAAGCTGAACGATCCGGTCTTCCTCGAGCGGGTCGCCCGCGAATGCCTCGGCATGGTCCGTCCCGGCGAGATCCCGTTCGTGATGGTCGGCAAGGACGGCGCGCCCCCGGCCCAGACGCCGGGAGGCTCGAATCCGGCCCCGATCGGAACCGCCTGCTAGGTCAGCGAGGCGGCGGGGACGAACAGGCATCGCCACATGCGATCTCTCCCACCGTTCACGGTTGTGTGATCCCGGGCGCGTGGTCGTCCAGGACCGCGGCCATCTCGGTGCCCGCGACCGGCTGACCGAGGCCCTCGCGGGGAGTCTCGGTGTCCGGCAGGCGCATGAGCGACCTGATCGGTGAGAGCAGGAGCGGAACGAAGGCGACCAGTCCGCCGACGGCTCCGATCCAGAGTGTCGGCCGGATGCCGATCGCGTTTCCCAGCGCGCCGCCCAGGAATGAACCCAGCGGGATGACACCCCACACGATGGTGCGGTTCGACGCGATGACGCGGCCCAGCAGCCGGTCCGGTGTGATCGTCTGCATGAGGCTGCGGGCGTTGATGTTGTAGATGACGCCGCCGAATCCCGAGATCATGCCCCAGGAGATCAGCAGCGGCCACGCGCTCGCGGCGACGGTGAGCGGAACGAGGATCGCGGCGCCGCCGCACAGGAACGCCGCTCCGATGAGCGTGGGCCCGATGCCGAACCGCCGCTCGATCCGCTGGCCGGCGACGGCGCCGGCCACGTAGCCGACGGAACCGAGCGTCAGGATCAGGCCGATCTGTCCGGCGGTGAGCCCGAGCGTGCGCACGGCGAACACGAGGAGGACTGCCTCGACCATGACCAGGAACATGTTCAACGCGGCGGTGCACGCCAGGATCGGCCAGATCAGCCGCTGGTGCCGGATGTAGCGGATCCCTTCGGCCACCTGCGTGCGCAGCCTCGCCGCGTCTTCGGCGACCGGCGCGGGGGCCGGCTCGGGTGCGCGGATCATGAGAAGCGACACCACCGAGGCGATGTAACTGAACGCGTCCGCCGCCATGGCGCCCGGCGCGGAGAGGGCCTGCACCAGGATGCCTCCCAGCCCGGGTCCGGCCAATTGCGCCGCCGAGCGCGAGAACTCCAGGCGCGCGTTGCCTTCGATCAGACGGTCGCGGTTGATGAGGGCGGGGAGATACGCGCCGTACGCGACGTCGAAGAACAGCGTCCCGATGCCGGCGAGGAGCGCGACCACGTACAGCTGTGCCAGGTGCAGCACGCCGAACGCATATGCGACCGGCACGCTGCCGATCACGACGAAGCGGCCGACGTCGGCGGCGATCAGGATCGGCTTTCGGCGCACCCGGTCCGTCCATGCACCCACGGGGAGCCCGAGGAGCAGGAACGGCACGAACTCGACGGCGTACAGCAGGCCCACCTGAAACGGTGTCGCGTCGAACAGGAGGATCGCGGTGAGCGGCAGGGCGATGAGTGTGACCTGCGAGCCGACCTGACTGATCGTCTGGCCGGTCCACAGCCGCAGGAAGTCCCGGTGCCGCCAAAGGCTGTCGGGAGCCATGGCTAGTCGGCGCCGCCCCCGGTCCCGGGCTTCGGGAAGGCCTGGATCTGGACGGTGACGGACCGAGCGCTGCGCGGAGCCCCCGCTGCGTCGAACTGGCGGTAGGACTCGAGCACGTCGCCGAGCTGCTTCACCAGATGGCGGAACTCCATCGGCGTGAGCTTCAGGGCGAAGTCACTCAGTGCGCCGGCGCCGAGCCACGCGTTCGGTTGCGAGCGCCATTCGTCGATGGCACGGTTCGTCGCGTCCGCGTGCAGGGCAGAGAGCGCACGGAGATACGCCTCGGCCATTTCGCCCTCCTCGCCTCGAAGCGACGCGAGGTCCTGGCTCCGCGAGCCCCGGTGGGCGGCGCTCCACCACCGTTCGCGGCCCGAGGTGCGCTCGTCCTCGACGACGAAGCCGAACCGTTCGAGCTGCCGAAGGTGGTAACTGGTCGCGCCGGAGTTGAGGCCCATCCGCTGGGCGAGGCGCGTGGCCGTGGATGGACCCTCGTCGCGAAGGAGCGCCAGCAGGCGCACGCGGATCGGGTGGGCGATGCCTCGGAGGTTCGTCGCGTCGACCCTGATCTCGTCCGCCGGGCCTGCCGCCGGCGCTTCCGTCACCCGCTTCGCCGTCATCGCGCAGACCACCCTAGCATCGCAAAGGTATCTTTGCAAAGAACTCTATGCGGTCCGAGCGGCGCGGCCCGATCGACAACGGCAACGTCCATATCCACTTGTAGAAGGTCCGGGAGAGGCGAATAGGGGGGCCCGACCGGGGGAGTTGCGGAGCCGGCATTCCAGCCTCAGAGCGCGGAGCGCTCTGAGGCGCCGGCGCAGCACCTCCCCCGGTCGACCACATTCGGAATGCTTGCGCTCCTGCGCCTCCGTCGGGTCAGAGATCTGATTCCGGGTTGGATGTTCGGGCTGTCGGGAACAACCCGTCCATGGCCGCGATCATCGGCGTCGGACTGGCGCTCGTTCTCCAGGTGATCGCGGCCGTCTGCCTCTGGCTCACGGCGCTCCTGGAGCCGACGCAGTCAGCCGCCGATCGCGACGGCGAACTTGCCTCTCGAGGACCGCGATCCGACCAGCCCGAGCGCCTCCGGGAGTTCGTCGAACGCGAACGTCCTTCGGATGGGCACCTGCAGCGCGCCGTCGCCCGCCATCCGCAGCACGCGGGCGAACTGGGCGGCATCGGCCTGGGCGAACACGTTCGCTCCCCCGATGCCGCGAGCCTCTAGGCCCTCAGCGTCCACGGATCCTGTCGTCGACACCACGTGTCCGCCCTGCTTGACCAGCCGCGCCAGGGCGCCGTGCGCGTCGCCTCGGTTCACCGCGTCGATGAGCGCGTCCACACCGTCTGGATGAGCGGCTCCGATCGCCGCGGCGGCGTCGGCCCGGTAGTCGACCACCTCCGTGGCCCCGAGGGACCTGACCCACTCGTCGTCCTCGGGAAGGCTCGTCGCGATCACCGTGGCTCCCCGCCGCGCCGCGATCTGCACCGCATAGGAGCCCACGCCGCCCGTGGCGCCGGCGATCAGGGCGACGGTGCCTTTCCCGACGTCGCCCGCGTCCATCGCCACGAGCGCCGTGAGGGCGGCCAGCCCGACCGAGGCTGCCTGTTCGAACGACAGACCCGCGGGCTTCGGCTCGATGAATCCTTCGGCCGGAACCACGATGAACTCGGCGTACGCGCCCCGGCCCAGGTGCTGCTCCGGCGGCGCGATGCCGGCGACCTCGTCACCGACGGCGAACCGTTCGACGCCGTCGCCGACGGCATCGACCACGCCCGCGAAGTCCTTGCCGATCACGACTGGGTAGCGGTGCTCCATCATGCCGCGGGCCGAGCCGGAGGCCACGAAGACATCGAATCCGTTCACCGAGGATGACCTGACCGCGACGCGAACCTCGCCGGCTCCCGGCTCGGGGGTGGGGACGTCCTGGAACGTGGCCGGACTGTTCTCGTCGGGCAGCACGAACGCCTTCATGGTCGCTCCTCCTTCGTCGTCACATGCCGGTGGTAGGTTCCCGGCGTCCCTATCCGTCGCAACCAAAAGGAGCGTGCGGACATGCCTGGACTCGTACGACCGGTCGCCGACGAGCGGGACGGGCTGCTCGCGTATCTGGATCAGCAGC
Organism: Actinomycetota bacterium; assembly: GCA_040414485.1. Taxonomy (GTDB): domain Bacteria; phylum Actinomycetota; class UBA4738; order UBA4738; family UBA4738; genus JBEDUK01. The sequence continues at coordinate 3,114 of JBEDUK010000034.1, read as the reverse complement.
GGCACGTCGCGCGCATCGCGGCGCACGGCCTGACCGACGAGCAGGCCCGCGCGACGCCGACGCCCAGCGCGCTCTCGGTCGGCGGGCTGGTCAAACATCTCGCCCACGTCGAGCGGCAGTGGGTCAGGACCTTGCAGGGCCGCGACGAGCGCGACTACGAAACCTACGCGGCGTCGTTCCGCATGGCGCCCGGCGAAACACTGCGGGATGTCCTGTCCGACTACGAACGGGCGGCCGCCGAGACGGACGCGGCGGTCGCCGCGATCGCCGATCTGAGCCAGCCCGTACCCATCCCGAAGGGCGTGCCGTGGTTCCCGCAGGACGTCGATGCGTGGTCGGTCCGCTGGATCCTGCTTCACCTGATCGAGGAGACCGCCCGCCACGCGGGACACGCCGACATCGTCCGCGAGGCGGTCGACGGGGCGAGCGCCCTGTCGCTGATGGCGGCCGAGGAGGGGTGGCCGGAGTCGCCGTGGCTCAAGCCGTGGCGCCCGGGGGTTCCTTCGGACTGACCTCGCCCACGCCGGCGCCTGGCCAGGCCGATCTCGGCCGTCCACGGGGTTGCCCGATCGAACGCTGCGGTTCAGGATGCCGAACAAGGACTGGACGGCCGCGAGGGTGCTGCCGAACGGAACCCTCGGCTTGGGGCATTGACCGGATGGATGCCTCAAGGGGGTGGTTCGAAGTGATGATTCGAAGTGCGCGAACCGGCATGGTCGCAGCGGCGATCGTTCTGGCGTTGGTACCGCTCGAGGCTGGCGTCGCTGCCGCGTCGCCGGCCGCCAGGGCCCACGTGGACGGCGTCTACCGCATCAAGTCGACGGACTGCTATTTCCCGGGCGGAACCTGCACGGCGGTGTTCGACATCGAACAGGACGGCCGGCATCTGTACGACACGTCGGACCGGCATCTCCGCGGCCGCGTGAGGCGGAGCCATGTGAAGATCGCCGAGATCTACCACGACGGCGTGAGCGAGGACAGCTGGGGAGTGGTCGGGACCACCCAAGACGGCGGGCTCACGATCTCCGGAACAATGTGGGACGGCATCGGCGGGCAGGGAACCTTCACAATGAAGTATCTCCGGCCCTGACGGTCGGCCATTCGGAGTCGCGAGAGCCCTGCGTCGAAACCTACGGTCTGGACGGAGGCCCTGGCGGTGGGTAGAGCGGCAGGGTGAGCGGCGGGCGCGGCGCCTGGGAGAAGTCGAAGTCGGCCAGCAGGTCCCCCAGGATGGGCGCGACCTCACGGACGTCCGGCCTGGGATCGGGCCGTCCGTCGGTTGTCGGATCCAGCCTCGCGCCGCCCAGGAAGTCGTCCTCGATGAACTTCAGGTACGCGTCTTCGCTCAGCACCTGGTGGTCGATGTAGCCGCGCCTCGCGTACGGCGAGATGACCAGGCCGGGCACGCGCAGACCGTAGCCCTGGCCATCCACGGTGGGCGGCGCGACGTGGTCGTAGAACCCGCCCCAGTCGTCCCAGGAAAGGAAGATCGCCGAACTCGACCAGTCCGGTCCCTGCATGACGGCGTTGATCAGGCGGGTGACCCACGCCTGGCCGTTCGCGATCGACGCGGGCGGATGTTCGCTGTCGCGGTTGTTCGGGACCACCCAGGAGACCGCGGGCAGCGTGCCCTTTCGCGCGGAGGTGAAGAAGTTCGAGGAATCCTGGACATTCCCCAGCTGATGGTCGGCGCGGACGGTGGCGAAGTCGGGGAGCGGGTTCCAGATCTCGGGCGTCGACGAGGACTGCTTCGCCGCCCTGCACGTCATGTCGCCGTCGGCGCAGTCCGGTTGAGTGCCCTTTTCGACGTAATACCGCCACGAGACGTGATGGTGGTAGAGGAGATACGTGAGGTCGGTCCAGCCGAAACTGGGCGCGTTCGGGAACCGCTGGTCCGCCAGTGTGTCCGGATCCCCCAGCGAGCCGGTGCAACTCATCGGGTCGTAGGGCTTCGAGCACTGAGCCGACCAGCCGGAGACCATGTACAGGTGTGAAGGCAGGCTCCATGAACGCGCGGACTCGAACATGTGGTCCTGCAGGACGAAGTCGTGGGCGTAGGTCCAGTAATTCGGAATCTGGCGCGCGTCGTGATAGCCCATCACGTCGAGGTTCGAACTGAGCCTGCACGTCGGGTCGTTGAGGTCCGACCCACATCTCCCACGGCTCGCCAGGACCGAGGCGACGAACCCGTTCATCCTGTTGTGATCGATGTCGGCGATCGCCACAGACTCGTAGTGCGGACCGCCGGAGTTGATGACCGACGGATCGTAGGTCGGCCGCATGCAGCGATGCGTGGCTGGGTCGTACACCGACACCGTCGGCACGCCGTTCTTCGCCGGGATGCCATCCGCGCCCGGATACGTGCCGAAGTACGAGTCGAACGAACGGTTCTCCTGCATGATCACGATCACGTGCTTGATCCGGTGGATCCCGGCGTCGCTGACGTGATTCGGTCTGGTCGAGTCGGAAACGACCTCCACGCCCGTGTTCGGGCAGTTGCCGGTGAGAACGGTGATGTTCGGCGCGCCCGTGGGATGGGCCTCGCCGGGCACGTTCTGACGATGACCGCCGCCGGGCTGGATGGTCTCCGAGCACGACACGCCGATCAGGGCGAGGATCGCGAGGCACAACAACGCCCGCGACGCGGGGGAGCGCGTTCGACGGTCGGAACAGGTCAACCGCCGAAGTATTGCCCAGGCTCAGACGTAAGGAGAGGTCCGAACGGCGTCGCGCGTTGAGTTCAACAGGATCGCGACGTTCGGCGGACGTCCCGGTGAGCGTCGAGGTCTTCAGCCGTTGCGGCAGAAGGCCGCGTAGTCCCTCCGGAGCGTGGGCGCGAGTTCGTCCAGAACCGAGCAGGTTCGGACCCGGGTCACGAACGACAATGTCGCTCCGCCGGCGGTGCCCGTGACCCGGTAGCAGCCCTCACCGGGGAAGTAGATCGACGACGCGTTGAACCCCGTGACCCCGTACCCGGCGGTCTGGCCGTGGACGGAACCGGCCGACGATCCGAGCCCGGAGCCGCTGATGTCGAGAACGCCGCGAACGCCGGGTCCGCGCCACCACATGAACTTCGCCCGCATGGAACCGTCGGGCCCGATGTTGTCCGCCGGC
>JBEDUK010000033.1:0-14035 GCA_040414485.1 Actinomycetota bacterium | reverse complement strand
GGACCGTCTGGGGCCGGACATCAGGATCGTTGCCCGCCCGCGAGGGGAGCGGTAGGCGATGTTCACCGGGATCGTCGAGGAGACCGGCGTCGTCGTCGAGGCGGGCGCGCGGCTGCGCGTGCGGGCCCGGGTCGCGGCCGAGGGTTCCGGCGTGGCCGCCTCCGTGGCCGTCAGCGGCGTGTGCCTTACCGTCGTCGACGCGACACCGGATGATGCCGGCCACCTGGGCGGATCGGCGCCGGTCGTGCTCGGATTCGACCTTGCCGACGAGACGATCGCACGCACGTCGCTCGGCCGGCTCCGGCCCGGTGACCGGGTGAACCTCGAGCGTCCGGTGCTCGCGGAGGGCCGCCTGGGCGGGCACCTGGTCCAGGGCCACGTCGACGGCGTGGGCACGGTCGTCGGCGTGCGCGACGTCCAGACGGGCCGCGAGATGCGGATCCGCCTCCCGGGCCAACTGGCGCGCTACGTGGCGGAGAAGGGTTCGATCACGGTCGACGGCGTCAGCCTGACGGTGGCCGGCGTGGACGGCGACGTGTTCGACGTCGCGCTGATCCCGTACACGCTGGAGGCCACGACGCTCGGCGAGCGGGCCGTGGGTGACGAGGTGAACCTGGAGGTGGACGTGATCGCCAGGTACGTGGACCGGCTGCTCGAGGGTTCGCGATGACAGGCGACGAACGGCGTGAGCCGGCAGGGGCGAAAGAACGGGCGACCGCAGACAACGAGAACGAGAAGGAGATGACCATGATGACGATCCCGGCGGCCGAGGCCGGCGACGTGTCCGACGCGATCCCTGCCGACGAGGCCGGACCCGTCGACGCGACCGCGTTCGACCCCATCGAGGAGGCGATCGAGGAGATCCGAAACGGGCGGATCGTGGTCGTCGTCGACGACGCCGACCGCGAGAACGAAGGCGACTTCGTCATGGCGGCGGACAAGGTCTCGCCCGAGGCGATCAACTTCATGGTCACGCACGGGCGAGGGATCGTGTGCCTGCCGGTGACGGGCGATCGCCTCGACCGGCTGGGCATCCCGCTGATGGTTTCGGCACGGACCGGGTCGCACGACACCGCGTTCACCGTGTCGATCGACGCTCGCGCCGGGACCACCACCGGCACGAGCGCGCACGACCGCGCCGCGACGATCCGAGCCGTGTGCGACGCGGCGACCGGGCCGGGCGACCTGCAGATGCCCGGGCACGTCTTTCCGCTTCGCGCACACGAGGGTGGCGTACTCAAGCGTGCCGGGCACACGGAGGCCGCGGTCGACCTCGCGCGGCTGGCGGGCCTCGCCCCCGCCGGCGTGATCTGCGAGGTCATGCATCCCGACGGGACGATGGCGCGGCTCCCCGAACTCCGGCGCGTCGCCGAGCGACACGGCCTGAAGCTGGTCTCGATCGCCGACCTCATCGAGCACCGCCGGCGGCGCGAGCACCTGATCACGAAGGTCGCCGAGGCGACCATTCCGACCGAGTACGGACGGTTCAGGGCCCACGCCTATGAGAGCACGGTGGATGGACGCGTCCACGTTGCGATGGTGCTGGGCGAGATCGGCGACGGCCGCGACGTCATCACGCGTGTCCATTCCGAGTGCCTCACCGGCGATGTGTTCCATTCGCTCAGGTGCGACTGTGGGATGCAACTGGAAGGCGCGCTCCGCAGGATCGGCCAAGAGGGCCGCGGCGTCCTGCTCTACATCCGCGGTCACGAGGGCCGGGCGATCGGCCTGGCCCACAAGCTCCGCGCCTACGAGCTCCAGGAAGCCGGCCGGGACACCGTGGAGGCGAACCTCGAGCTCGGCTTCCCGCCCGATCCGCGCGACTACGGGATCGGCGCGCAGATCCTGGTCGACCTCGGGGTCCGCAGCATGCGGCTGCTCACGAACAACCCGGCGAAGCGCGCCGGCCTGGAGGGCTACGGGCTGTCCATCGTCGAGCGCATTCCGCTGGAGACCGCGCCGACGGAGGAGAACCTCCGGTACCTGGTGACGAAGCGGGAGAAGCTCGGCCACATGCTGGGTGGCCTGGAGGGGACGCCGGCGTCGAATGAGGTCGACGATGCCTCACCGCGGGTCGCACCGGTCCAGGAGGAACTGTCCTCACCGTGAACGACCTGTCGGGTCCCGCCATGCACGCCGGGCCCGGCGGCGCGAGCGCCGCCCCTCCGCACCATGACGGCGCCGGCCGGCGGATCGCGATCGTCGCCGCCCGATTCAACGGCGAGGTCGTGGAGCGCCTGGTCGACGGCGCGACGGGCGCGCTCGCCGCGGCGGGCGTGTCCCAGGACGACATCGTTGTGGTCTGGGTGCCCGGAGCGTTCGAGCTCCCGCTCGCCGCGCGGGCGGCCGCATCCGGCGGAAGCTTCGACGCGGTGATCGCGCTGGGCACCGTGATCCGCGGGGAGACCGCCCATTTCGACTTCGTCGCCGGGGAGGCTTCGCGAGGACTGCAGGATGTGGCGCTGGCGACTGGCGTGCCCGTCTCGTTCGGCGTCCTCACGACCGATACCGTCGCGCAGGCGATGGAGCGTGCCGGCGGGGCCCACGGGAACAAGGGCCGCGACGCGGCCACGGCCGCGCTCGAGATGATCGGCGTCCTCGACGGGTTCGGCGCGCCGCGATCGGATCGCGCCACCCCGAGAGAACACCGTCACTGAGAAGCGTTTACTCAGATTGTCGGGCAATAGGGCCCGTGCTACGCTCCGCGCGGTCGCCGGCCGGAGGGGGGCCGGGAAGTGCAAGGAGGTACGCGTTGACGCAGGGCACAGTGAAGTGGTTCAGCAACGAAAAGGGCTATGGGTTCATCGCGCGGCCAGATGGCGAGGATGTCTTCGTGCACTTCACGGCCATCGTTGGTGATGGTTATCGAACGCTTGCAGAGGGCCAGTCGGTCGAGTTCGACATCGTTGACGGCCCGAAGGGGAAGCAGGCCTCGAACGTCCGCGCGCTGTAGCGCGGCGGGTACCCACCTTCATAGCAATACCGCCGGGTCGACACTGCGCCGCGCGCCGCACCGTCGCGTTCGTGCGCGGGCCCGTCGCCCGTCTGCCACGCTTCAACCGGACGCGCCGGCGGGCCGGTGGTGGACCCGTGTCGTTCGGGCAACCTATACTGCACACCCTGTATGAGCGGTGAGATGACCCCGCGCACCATCCGGACGTGCCGCGATTGACCTCGCTCAGGCACGCGCTCCTTCGATCCGACCGACTGACCCCTAGGAGGTGGTCCCGTCTCCGTTGAGCCGCGCATAAACGACCGCATCCGCGCTCCGCAGGTGCGACTGGTCGACCAGGACGGTACGCAGATCGGCATCGTCGACACGCCGGACGCGCTCCGCCGGGCACGCGACCAGGACCTCGATCTCGTCGAGGTGGCCCCGCAGGCCAACCCGCCCGTGTGCCGAATCATGGACTACGGGAAGTTCAAGTACGAGCGGGACGTCCGCATGAAGGAGGCCCGCAAGAAGCAGGCTCGCGTCGAGGTCAAGGAGATCAAGATGCGGCCGAAGATCGACACGCACGACTACGGTACGAAGAAGGGCCACGTCGAGCGGTTCCTGAAGGCGGGGGCCCGGGTGAAGGTGACGATCATGTTCCGGGGGCGCGAGATGGCCCACACGGAGCTCGGCCGGAAACTGCTGGACCGGCTGACGACGGACCTCAAGGAACTTGGTACCGTAGACACCTTCCCGAAGCTCGACGGGCGGAACATGACCATGGTGTTCGCACCCGTCAAGCGTGCTCCCGTGAAGGCCGACGCGGCCTCCGAGGACGGCGAGGAAGACGCGGCGAGCACCGGGAGCACGGCTCAGGCCGAGCAGAACGGCGCTCCCGCGGAAGGCGCAACTGCCTAGGGCCGGTGCGAACGCCGGCCTCCGGCGTGTCATTCGAAGGGCGAAAGGGTCGGGACCATGCCGAAGATGAAGTCGCACCGCGGCGCCGCGAAGCGGTTCCGCGTGACCCGGACCGGCAAGGTCCTGCACGCGAAGGCCACGGGCAACCACATGCTGACGAAGAAGAGCGGCAGCCGCCGGCGACGGGTCGAGGGCATGGCCCAGGTCGGTCCCGAGGCCAGGACCATCAAGCGGCTGCTCGCCGGCGGGAAGGGACGCTAAGGGCCATGGCCAGAGTCAAGCGAAGCGTCCATTCGAAGAAGAAGCGCCGTGAGATCCTCGCGGCGGCCAAGGGCTACTACGGAGCCCGCTCGCGCCGCTACCGTGTTGCGAAGGAGCAGGTCATCCACTCCGGCGTGTACGCCTATCGCGACCGCCGGGACCGCAAGGCGCAGTTCCGCCGACTGTGGATCACCCGGATCGGCGCGGCCGCCCGTCAGAACGGCATGTCCTATTCGCAGCTCATGCACGGCCTGTCGACCGCGGGGGTCGAACTGGACCGCAAGATGCTGGCCGATCTCGCGGTGCGCGACCCGGCCGCCTTCTCGTCGCTGGCGGGCACGGCCCGGTCGGCGCTCGGGCTTCCTCAGCCCGAACAGCGGCCCGAGCCGCAGTCCGCGACCGCCTGACGGGCGCCGCCGGCCAGGGCCCTGGTGCCCTCCGATTCCGCATCCGCCGTCATCGCCTCGCGTGAGAACGCTCGCGTCGCCGCCGCGCGGAGGCTGCAGCAACGGAAGTTCCGCGAGCGCGACCGCCGGTTCCTGATCGAGGGGCCGCACGCGGTCGAGGCCGCGCTCGAAGCGGACGCAGCCGTCGTCGAGATCTTCCATCAGTGGGGTGACGCACCGGCGGCCGTCGCCGCGGTCGTTCGGGCTGCCGCCGATCGGGGTGTCCGCTGTGTCCCGGTGACGCGCCACGTGCTCGAGGCGCTCGACACCACCGACACACCGCAGGGCGTGGTGGGCGTGTGCGCGCACCTGGACGTGTCGCTCGCGGAGGTGGCCGAAGCAGTCGGCCTGGTGCCCGTCCTGGTGGAGATCCAGGACCCGGGAAATCTGGGGACGGTGCTCCGTTCGGCCGACGCGGCCGGCGCCGGAGGACTGGTGCTCTCGCACGGCAGCGTGGACCTGTACAACCCGAAGGTGGTCCGCGCATCGGCCGGTTCGCTGTTCCATCTCCCCGTGGCGCGGGACGTGCCGCTGGCGGAGGGGGTCCGGACGCTCCGCGATCGGGGGTTCGCGATCGTGGCCTCGTCGACGGCCGGCGCCGAAGCGATCCACGACGTGGACCTGACCGGGCGGGTCGTGGTCCTGTTCGGGAACGAGGCCCGCGGGCTGCCGAACGACGCGCTCGCGCTCGCGGGCCGAACGGTGCGGATCCCGATCGGCGGGCGGGCCGAATCGCTCAACCTGGCGGCCGCGGCCACCGTGGTGCTCTTCGAGGCCGCCAGGCAGCGCGCGGCAGGCATGGGACCGGCGCCCCGGGGCTGAGGGCGCCCCGGGGCACCTCGCTACACTTGGCGGTCCCATGGCCCCCCTCGACCGTGCGACGGCGCTGCGCATCCTGCAGGAACAGGAGGACGACGGGCGGGCCGCGCTCTCCGAAGCGCCCTCGCTCGAGGAGCTTGAGGACGTCGAGCGGACCGTGCTCGGTCGCCGGTCGCCGTTCGCCGAGGTGCAGCGATCGCTCGGCGACCTCGGGCCGGACGACCGCCGGGAGGTGGGCCGCCGCGCGAACGACGCTCGGCGGGCGCTCGAAGCGGCGGCCCAGCAGCGCCGGCGGGCGCTCGAAGCCGTCCGCGAGGTCGCCCTCCTCGAGGCCGATCGCGTGGATCTCACGCTTCCCGGACGCCGCGCACGGCCCGGTTCGGTCCATCCGCTCTCGGCCGTCCTCGACGAGATCGTCGAGGTCTTCACGCGGATGGGCTACCGCGTGGTCGAGGGACCCGAGATCGAAACCGAGTACTACAACTTCGACGCGCTGAACATCCCCGCGGACCACCCGGCGCGCAAGGTCACCGACTCGCTCTACCTGGACGTGCCGGGACGGCCGGACCTCCTGCTGCGGACGGAGACCTCGGCGATGCAGATCCGGACCATGGAGCGCCAGAAGCCGCCCGTCCACGTCATCGCGCCCGGCCGCGTCTACCGGCACGACACGATCGACGCCACGCACTCTCCGGTCTTCCACCAGGTCGAAGGCCTGGCGGTAGACGAGGGGATCACGTTCGCCGACCTGAAAGGGACGTTGTTGGAGTTCGCGCGGGCGATGTTCGGTCCCGACCAGCGCGTCCGCCTCAATCCGGACTTCTTCCCGTTCGTCGAACCCGGCGCCGAAGCCGAGGTGTCGTGCTTCCTGTGCGGCGGGGCCGGCTGCCGGACGTGCAAGGGCACCGGATGGATCGAACTGCTCGGTTCGGGGATGGTCCATCCGAACGTCCTGGAGAACGTCGGCTACGACCCCGAGCGGTACACCGGGTTCGCCTTCGGGATCGGGATCGAACGCGTGGCGATGCTTCGCTACGGCATTCCGGACCTTCGGCTGTTCTATGAGGGCGACGTGCGGTTCCTCGAGCAGTTCGGCGCGGCGGGCTGACACTTGGCGGCACGCATGGGGGCCCGCCGATGAGGGTGCCGCTGTCGTGGCTCCGCGAGTTCGCGCCCGTGGAGGCCGACCCGGAGGCGCTCGCCGAACTGCTGACGTCGCGCGGCCTGAAGGTCGAGGGCATCGACCGGCCGTGGGCCGGCCTGGACGGCGTGATCGTGGCGAGGGTGATCGAGAAGCGCCCGCATCCCGATTCGGATCGGCTCACCCTTGCCAGGCTGGAGACCGGCGGGGGCGAGGGGCACGTGGCGGCCGGCGTCGCGAACTGGCAGGTCGGAGACCTGGTCCCGTACGCGCCGCCCGGCTCGCGGGTGCCGCTCCTGCCGGAGCCGCTCGGCGTGCGGACGCTCCGGGGCGAGCGTTCCGAAGGGATGATCTGTTCGCCGAAGGAACTCGCGATCTCGGGGGACCACGGCGGGATCCTGATCCTTCCGGAGGGCCTGGCACCCGGCGCCCAGGTCAAGGACGCGCTCGGCCTGGACGAGGTCGTGTTCGACGTCGAGATCAAGGCGAATCGCGCCGACCTCCTGTCGATCGTCGGTGTGGCACGCGAGGCGGCCGCGGTCGCCGGCGTGCCGCTCAGGCGGCCGGACACCACGGTCGCGGAGGGTGACGAATCTGCCGCGAAGGCCGCGACGGTGGAGATCCTCGACCTCGAGCGTTGCCCGCGCTACCTCGCGCGCGTCATCGCCGGCGTCACCGTGGCCGCGTCGCCCCTGCGGGTCCAGGCGCGACTGACCGCGGCGGGCATGCGGCCCCTGTCGAACGTCGTCGACGCGACCAACTACGTGATGCTCGAGATGGGCCAGCCGCTGCACGCCTTCGACATGGACCGGCTGGCCGGCTCCGGGATCGTGGTCCGCCGGGCCGAGGATGGCGAGCGACTCGTCACGCTCGACGAACAGGAACGTCTCCTGACCGCCACCGACCTCGTCATCGCCGACCTGGAGAAGGGCGTCGCCATCGCCGGGATCATGGGGTCGGCCATCGCCGAGGTCGGCGACGCGACCGCCAGCGTGCTGCTGGAGGCCGCGCACTTCGACCGAAGGAGCGTGATCCGGACCTCGCGGCGGCTGGATCTTCGAACCGAGGCCTCGGCCCGGTTCGAAAGAGGCGTCGACCCTGAGGGTGTGACGCCGGCCGCGGCACGCGCGGCGGCCCTCATCCAGGCCTGGTCGGGCGGGACGGTGCTCGCCGGGTCCGCCGAAGCCGGCGCGGTGCCCGAGCGCCGCCGTCTGGTCGTCCGTCCGGCGCGCGCCTCGCTGATCCTCGGACAGCCGGTCTCCACGTCCGAGATCGTGGAGAGCCTCGGCAGGATCGAGATTCCCACCACGGTCTCCGCCGCGGACTCGGTGGAGGGGATCGACGTGGAGGTCCCCGGATTCCGCGTCGACATCGACCGGGAGATCGACGTGATCGAAGAGGTCATCCGCGTGCTGGGCTACGACCGTGTGGGGGCGACCACGCCTGCGGTGCGGCAGGCGGGCGGCGCTCCCGCCACGTACGAGCGTCGCCGCGCGATCCGGCGAGCGCTCGGCGCTGCCGGCTTTCGGGAGATCGAGTCGTATTCATTCGCCTCCAGCCGGGACCTGGAACTCATGGGAGAACGGGAGGAGGCCGCCGTTCGCGTGCGCAACCCGCTGCTGGCCGACGAACCGTTCCTGCGGACGAGCCTGATCCCCGGGCTGCTCGGCGCGTTGCGGCTGAACGCTTCCCGCCAGATCCGCGGCGCGGCCCTGTTCGAGGTGGGCCACACGTTCACCGCAGGGTCGGGTGAGGACGGTCCCTCGGAGCGCGAATCGGCGGCTGCTGCCCTGTTCGGGCGATTCGGGGCCGCGATCCACGAGCGAACGGAGGTCGACGTCTTCGACGCGAAGGGCGCCGTCGATGCCCTTCTGGACGCGTTCGGGATCCGCGACTGGGAGATCTTGGACACCGATCAGCCGCTCCCGTTCCATCCGGGCCGCGCCGGCGCGATCGCCGTCGGCGGCCGGCGGATCGGGCGGTTCGGCGAGCTCCATCCGGGCGTGGGGGCGGCCTTCGATCTGCCCGGGCGCGTGGCCGCGCTCGAGGTGGACGTGGAGTCGCTCGCCGCGGCCACCGGACCGGAGCGCGTGTATCGGGACGTGCCTCGTTTCCCGCCCGTCCGCCGGGACCTAGCGTTCGTCGTGGACACAGGCGTGCCCGTCGGCGCCATGTCCGCCGTGATCCGCGAGGCCGCCGGGGGACTGGCCGGATCCATCGACCTCTTCGATCTGTACGAGGGCGAGCCGCTTCCGGCGGGCAAGCGCAACGTCGCCTTCTCGGTGGAGTTCCGCGCGGAACGAAGCCTGACGAACGACGAGGTGACGGTGGCCGTGGAGGCGATCGCCGCCGCCGTGCGCGACCGGCTCGGCGGCGAATTGCGTTCCTCGTAGCCGGCGTCGACGCGCCGCCGGCGCGCCGGCGTCCGCGGTTCGCGGGGCGTCATGCCCTCGGGATACACTCGCCGGCGATGCCCCGGCACTTCCTTTCGGTCGACGACCTGAGCAACGAGGAGCTCGCCTGGCTGCTGGATCTCTCGGCCAAGGTGAAGGCGCACCCCCGGGACTACGAGATCAGCCTGGCGCGACGGTCGGTGGCGCTCGTCTTCGAGAAGCCGTCCACGCGTACGCGCGTCTCGTTCGAGATCGCGGTTTCCTCGGCCGGGGGCCATCCCGTTCCGTTGTCGGGATCCGAGCTGCAGACCGTCCGCGGCGAGTCGCTGGAAGACACGGGGCGCTCCCTGTCCCGTTACGTCGACGCCATCGTGCTGCGCACATCGGACCCGGAGCGCCTGGAGGCCATGGCGAAGGGCTCCGCGGCGCCCGTCATCAACGGGCGCTCGGACTTCGAACACCCCTGCCAGGCGCTCGCCGACCTCCTGACCGTTCGTGAACAGAAGGGAACACTGCGCGGCGTCACGCTGGCGTACGTGGGAGACGGCAACAACGTGGCGCACTCGCTGCTGCTGTCAGGCGCGAAGTCCGGGATGACCGTCCGCGTGGCGACGCCACGCGGGTTCGAGCCGATCCCGCAGGTCGTCGGCAGGGCCGAGGAGATCGCCCGCGAGACCGGCGGGAGCGTCCTGGTCACGAACGAACCGAAGGAAGCCGCGCTCGGGGCCGACGTGCTCTACACGGACGTCTGGGCGTCCATCGGCCAGGAGGCCGAGGCCATGGAGCGGCGCCTGATCTTCCAGGGCTACCGCATCGATTCGGGCCTGCTCGCGCTCGCCGCGCCGGACGCCATCGTCCTGCACTGCCTGCCAGCGCACCGCGGCGAGGAGATCACCGACGACGTCATCGACGGCCCGCAGTCCGCCGTCTGGGATCAGGCCGAGAACCGCATGCACACGCAGAAGGCGCTCCTGCTGTTGCTGCTGGGCCAGGATTGACCGCCGCACCCGCGGGCGCGGCGTTCGGACCTGAGCGCGCCTGATGCCCAGGTCGAACGACACCGTCGAGGCGCTCATCCAGGAGTACGCCGACCTGCTCGCCATGTCGGGCGGGGATCCGTTCCGGGTCCGGAACTACGAGAAGGCGGCACGGTCGATCGGCGGATACCACGCCGACGTGTCCGAGCTGGACGAGAAGGGCCTGCAGGCCATCCCGAACGTCGGCAAGTCGATCGCGGAGAAGATGACCGAGATGCTCGACCGCGGGTCCTTCCGCGCGTTGGACGAGCTCCGCGCGCAGATCCCGGACGGCGTGCGTCGCATGATGGCGGTGAGCGGCGTGGGACCGAAGAAGGCGATGGTCCTGCACACGGAACTGGGGATCGGCGACGTCGACGAACTTGAGGAGGCCATCAAGGACGGCCGCCTCCACGGCCTGCGGGGGTTCGGCGCGAAGACCGAGGAGAACATCCTCCACGGCATCGACCTGATGCGCCGCTCGCACGGCCGCTCGCTGATCAACGTGGCGATGGACCTGGCCGAGCGCATCGTCGGCGAGCTGTCGTCGGTGAGGCAGGCGAAGCGCGTCGCCTACGCCGGGTCACTGCGGCGCATGTGCGAGACGATCGGGGACGTCGACATCCTGGTCGCGAGCGACGACGGCGCGCCGGTCGTGAAGCGGTTCACGGGTCTGAAACAGGTGGACGAGGTCATCGCCAGCGGCGGCACGAAGACCTCGATCCGCACCGACGAAGGGTTGCAGGTCGACCTTCGGGTCGTCCCGCCCGGCTGCTGGGGCGCCGCCATGCAGTACTTCACCGGATCGAAGGCCCACAACATCAAGACGCGCGAGCACGCGGTTCGCCGCGGCTTGAAGCTTTCGGAGTACGGCCTGTTCGTCGCCGAAACGGACGAACTGATCGTGGCCGAGACGGAGGAGGAGGTCTACGAACGCCTCGGCATGCAGTGGATCCCGCCGGCGCTCCGCGAGGATCGGGGTGAAGTCGAGGCAGCGCTGAAGGGAACGCTTCCGGACCTGGTCCAGGAATCGGACATCCGTGGCGACCTGCACACCCACACCGACCTGACCGACGGGCTTTCCACCCTTCAGCAGATGGTGACGACGGCCGCGGCGCGCGGCTACGAGTACTACGCGATCACCGACCACGCACCGAACCTGTACATGCAGCAGATGACCGACGCGAAGATGCTGAAGCAGCGCGAGCAGGTTCGCCGGCTGGCGGCCTCCGGCGCGGCCGGCGACATGGTGCTGTTGCACGGAACGGAGTTGAACATCGACCCAGACGGCGCGGTGGACTGGGACGCCGAATTCCTCGAGGGGTTCGACGTCTGCGTGGCGTCGGTGCATTCGCACTTCAACCAGACGAAGGCGGAGATGACCCGCCGGATCATCACGGCGTGCGAGAACCCGCACGTGAACATCATCGGGCATCCGACGGCGCGGATGATCGGGCACCGCGACCGCATCGAGTACGACCTCGATGCGGTGTTCGAGGCCGCCGCGCGGACCGGGACGGCGCTCGAGATCAACTCCTATCCGGACCGGCTCGATCTGAACGACGAGCACGTCCTGTGGGCGAGGCGGCGTGGGGTGAAGTTCGCCGTGGACACGGACTCGCATTCGACGGTGCACCTTCAGTTCCTGCGATACGGGATCGGCACCGCGCAGCGCGGTTGGCTGACCACCGAGGACGTGATCAACACGTGGCCGCTCGAGCGGCTGCGTGGATTCCTTCGGAAGGGCCGCGACTGACCGCCCCCCTGGGACCGTCCTTCTTCGCCAGGCCGTCGCACGTGGTGGCGTCCGCGCTTCTCGGGCGGCTATTGGTAAAGCTACCTGACGAGTCGCACCGTGAGCCTCTGTCCGCGCGGATCGTCGAGACCGAGGCCTACGACGAAGGCGACCCCGCGAGCCATTCGTACGGTGGGCCCAGAGGCCGGAATCTCGTGATGTTCGGTCCGGCCGGCCACCTGTACGTGTACTTCACCTACGGCATGCACTTCTGCATGAACGTGGTGACGGGCGCGGCGGGGCGGGGGAGCGCGGTTCTGCTTCGCGCCGCCGAGCCGCTCACCGGTCTCGAGGAGATGGCCGCGCGGCGGCGAACGGCCGACCACCGGCGACTGTGCTCAGGGCCCGCGCGCCTGACCCAGGCGTTCGGCGTCGAACGCTCCCACAACGGCATCGAGCTGGCGCCCGCGTCCGGCCTGTGGATCGAGCGCGGCCGGCCGGCCGCACCCGGCCGGGTCGCCGTGGGCCCGCGCGTCGGCATCCGCCGGGGCGTGGAGGCGCCGTGGCGCTTCTGGATCCGGGACAGCCCGTTCGTCTCGCGCCCGTGACCGCGCGCGGGCCGAGGGCCCTACGGAGGCGGCGGTGAGGGGTCGGCGACCACCACCACGATGATGGTGTCGCCCGGGTATGCCAGCGCGTCGGGCGGCGGTGACTGGGAAAGCACCGTTCCCGGAGGCAGGCCCTCGCCCGGGACGGGCTCGATCAGCACCCGGAAGCCGTAGCTCTCCAACGTCGCCCGGGCCTGGTCCTCGTTCATGTTGGAAACGCCCGGGACGGGCACCTTCTGCGGCGAATCGGGCTCGGTGCAAACGGTGGTCGGCTGCGTGCCGATCACGTACTGGACGGGCTGGACGTCCTGTGGCGGCGTGTACTCGTTCGGCAGGCATCCACGGGTGACGTCGACCACGACCGTGACGAAGTGCGAGTTCGGCGGGGTGAAGTCGAGCGGGGGCATCTTCGCGGTCGCCGCCGTCATGAACGCGTGCCAGATCTCGGCCGGCCAGGTCCCTCCCAGCACCACGGGGATACGCGTTCGGGGGGACACCATCGGGATCTGACGCCGGGGGTAGCCGACCCACACCGCTGCCGCGAGTTGGGGCGTGAATCCGGCGAACCACGCGTCCCAGTTGTTCTGCGTCGAACCGGTCTTGCCCGCGACGGGCCGGCCGATGTTCGCCTGGACGCCGGTTCCGCGCTGCACGACCTCCTCGAGGATCTTGTCGACCGAGTAGGCGATCTCCGGCTTGACCACCAGTCGCGGCGTCTCGTCGGCCCGGTAGAGCACGCGCCCGTTCGCGGCCGTGATCTTCGTCACGGCCGTCGGGGCCGCGTGGTAGCCCATCGACGCCAGGGTCCCGTAGGCCGAGGCCATCTCCACGGTGTTGACCTCGAACGTCCCCAGCGTGATCGACGGCACCGGCTGCAACGGGCTCTGGATGCCCATCGCCTCGGCCGTGTTCATCACGTTCTTCGGCCCCACCTGCTCGACGAGCTGCGCGTAGACGGTGTTGACCGAATTGACCGTCGCGTCTTCCAGGCTCATGGTGCCGTACCCCTGGCCCTCGAAGTTCGTCACGTCCCACGGCTTCCCGTTCGGCTGCGGAAGCTCGAGCGATTGCGGAGCGGGGAAGACCTGCGCCGGCGAGACGCCCTTCTCCAGCGCGGTGACGAGGGTGAACGGCTTGAAGGCCGAACCGGCCTGCCGCCCGGTGCCGCCCTGACCGCTGGCGAGGTTCACCTTGGCCACGGGATCGTTCGAATAGAACCCGCGCCCGCCGACCATGGCGAGGATCTCCCCCGTCGTCGGGTCGATCACGGTCATGGCGGCGTGTGGGTCGGACTTCGAGATCAGGATGCTCCGGACCGCACGATCGGCCAGCGCCTGCAGATGGAGGTCGACGGTCGTGTCGATCCGCAGGCCGCCCTTGAACAACAGGTCGTATCGGTCCGATCTGGTGGCGCCGAAGCGCGGGTTCGACAGGAACCAGTTCTTCACGTACTCGGTGAAATATGGTGCTGGGTCGGGCGCATCCTGCTGGGCCTTTCCCTGACCGTCGGAGGTGTCGAGCCCCAGGGGCGCATGGGACGCCTGCTCGTAGGTGAACGGCGTGATCCAGCCGAGGTCGCGCATGTGGCCGAGGACGGCGTTGCGGCGTTCGACCGCGGCGCCGGGGGCGAACACCGGGTCGTACGCCGACGGTGCCTGGATCAGCCCGGCGAGCGTTGCGCCCTGCACCAGCGTCAGGTCCTTGGCCGGCGTGGAGAAGTACGTCTGCGCGGCGGCCTCGATGCCGTAGGCGCCCTCGCCGAA
>JBEDUK010000032.1:0-20534 GCA_040414485.1 Actinomycetota bacterium | reverse complement strand
CACGGCCTCCATCTGCTCGTGGCTGACGACGGACAGCGTCACGTCGGCGTCAGGGTCGTTCGGGAACGACGAGCGCGTGGTGCAGTTGCCCGAGAACGTGTTCGCGTACGGGATGTTCGCGTACATCATCTTCCCGACGAAGTAGTGGTAGCCGCACCACGACGAGAACGAGCACCCGATGCCGAGATTGTTGGCGCAGGAGCCCTCGCCCTTGACGGTCATCACGTAGAACATGTCCTTCGAGGTGACCTTCCAGCCCTGGGCCTGGCGAACCTTGTTGACCTCGGCCGTGATGTTCTGGTCGGTCACGCAGTTCGCCCCGGTCGCCGGGTCGCTGCACTGGTTCTTCGGGTAGGCGGTGGTGTCGACGAACAAACCGCCCAGCTTGGAGACGTTCTTGATGTTCGTCTTCACGCCGCCGACGATCTGGTAGTACTGGGTGTTGTTGTTGTACAGGCCGTTGCCGCCCACGTCGTTGAAGTACCGCTTCATCAGCGCGTTGTACTGGGAGCTGACGAACGCCGCCGACCCGTCCTGCAGCGTCGACGGCTCCCACAGGATCACGTAGTTCTTGTTCTTGACCTGCACCTTCGCGCCGCCGTAGGTCAGGTTCTGGATGTGCTGCGGCTTGGCGTAGTTCTGCACCGTCGGCGTGTAGTGCGCGAGTTGCTTGCTGGCGATGGTCCGCGCACTTGCGATGCCCGGAGTCCCGATCAGCAGCGCGACCATGAGCGCTCCTGTGGACATGAGCAGCACCCGCGTCGCCGTGCCCTTCTTGCGTGACGTCACGTTGTCTCCTCCCACGTTCATGTACCTCTTGCATCCCTTGGCATCTCTGCATGACCGGATCGCGTCGTCCCCGGCATCCCTCCCCGTCCACACCAGCCCCGGAGACCGATCCCCCGACCAAGATGCGTCGCGGCCGCCGGAGCGCTGCGTGGTTTCTCTTCTTTCTTCTGGCGGTCTCCCTGTCAGCTACTGCGCGGTGCGGTGCAGGGTCCAGTCGTGGTCCGAATGGACCCCCGCGACCGGCCGCTCGTTCCCCATCGGGATCGTGCCCGCCCGAACCGGGAGACCGTCCGCCGGCGAGACCATGTACTCGTGGCAGGAACTTACCTGCCCAAGCGTGCACGCGCCCTTCTTCGCGTTCGGGATCACCGTGTACGCGAGGTCGCCGATGATAGACGTGGACGTGTAGTCGCCAAGGAACCGTCCGCCTGCGTTCGGCAGCCACGCAAGCTTGATGGGTCCGAGGATCTGCGTCGGCGCCGACCACGTCTTTCCGGAATCGGTCGACGAGGAGAACCCCGCGTAGATCTTGCAGGTGTCGAACGTGCACGGCTCGTTCGGGATGTCGTAGTAGGTCACCGCCAGGTGCCCGGACCTGCCACCGGTCGTCCGGTCGACGCCGATGCTCGGCATGAAATGGTCGATCCCGCTGCCCGCCGGGTCGATCGGGATCATCGCGAGTTTCGACCAGGTCTGGCCGTCGGTCGAGGTGCTCACCACGACGTCGTTCGCGGTGCAACTGCTCTCGAACGAGCAGTCCTGCCAGACCACGTAGACCTTGCCCTTCTTGTCGACCTCTGCGGACGGCAGCGGCTCGGTCCGGACGAACGGCACACCATGGTCGTGCTGCACCGAGATCGTGTACGGGCCGGTGAACGTCTTCCCGCCGTCCTTCGAAACGATCGACTGGATGGCGCCGGCGTCCGCCAGGAAGGGAACGACCACGGTGCCGTTGGGCAGCGCGAGCGGCTGTCCGCCCAAGCCGTGGGAGGTCGCCACCGTCGCCTTCTTCCACGTGAGCCCGCCGTCGCTCGACTTGAACATCACCACGATGTCGCCAAGCGGATAGTCGTCCACCTCGGCATAGCAATTGCCGAAGTGTGGGCTGACCGAAAAGTTGTCGCACGCGATCCACGTCTTGTCGTAGTCGTCACTTCCCGTGGGGGCGGAGATGACGACCGGGTTGTCCCAGGTCAAGCCACCGTCGGTGGAACGGTTGACGAGGTCGACGTCCTTCGTGTCCACGATGAGACTGTTGGCGATCCAGACGTCGTGCTTGGCGTCATACGCGATCGACGGGTCGCTGATGCGGGCGTAGGGACCCGGCGGGTTGGCATAGGTGGTCGTTCCGGGCATGAAGCCGTGCGTCCACGTCTTCCCGCCGTCGGTGCTGGTGGCGAACCCGGTGTCGTCCGAACCGCCGTCGGCGAACCGCCCCGTCTGAAAAACGCCAACGATCGTCTTACCCCAAGCGAACGTGTCGGGTTCGACCTGGGTCGCATGGTACGCCGTTGTGTTGGTGTACGGGTCACTGCTCACCTTCGTGAGCGGGACATTGGAAACACTGGCGAAAGCGTTGGCACCGAGCGCGAGCGCGCTCCCCATGGACACCACCGCCACGGCCAGACGACGTGCGAAGCGCACGCTCGCGCGCGCGCGCGACCTGTCGGTCATCTTCCCCTCCCTCCGGCGGACATTCCTTTAGTGGGACCGGGGCAGTCTACGCATATCGGCCCACGCCGGGACGAGGCGCCCGACCTGCGCTGAAGGTTCCGGCTGCGCGGGCCGATGGCTATGGTAAGGACCGGGTCGGGCCGCGCAGGAGGCTCGCCCCTTCGACTGGGGAGGTCTGGATGCGCATGCGCTCATTGCTGGCGGTCGGGCTCCTGACCGTCGCACTCACGGTTTCGGGGACGGCGGCGCAGGCCGTGCAGCCGAGCCGGATCATCCCGCCGCCGGGCTACCGTTGGGTCGGCAAGCTCATCAAGCAGGACTTCCTGCCGACGCTCGGGCGGAAGAACTACCTCATGGCGATGTGCGTGGCGCAACGCGAGTCGAACTTCGACCCCAAGGCCTACAACTCGAAGTCCGGCGCATCCGGCGTCTTCCAGTTCATCCCGAATACCTGGGCGTGGGCCTCGCAGGAGGCCGGCTACGGTGGCGCCAGCCCCTTCCACGCCCATCCGAATGTGGGGACGGCCGTCTGGGTGGTGGCCAACTACGGCTGGTCGCCCTGGGGCGGCCAGTGTCCATAGCGCTGAAGCGTTCGCCCGTCCGCGATCCGGTCGCGATCCGTCAGGACGCCGGATCACCCTCGCGGGCGGCGCGTTCACGCCATTCCCGCACGCGGGCCTCGGGTCCCATGTCGTAGAGCCGCTTGCACTCGGGACAGACCGGATACCGATCGGGATCGCGTGAGGGGACCCAGACCTTCCCGCACAGCGCGATGACGGGCGTGCCCAGGACCAGCGCCTCGGTGAGCTTGCCCTTCTCAACGTAGTGCGAGAAGCGATCGTGATCGCCCTCGTCGGGCCGGTGATCCGTTCGGCCCTCATCCTCGGTGATCGTGAGCGTGCCCGGCTGTGCGGTCGTCGTCTCGCCGATTGGCCTCGGCAACGTCGCTGATGTCATCGGGTCCAGGGCCTCCGTAAGTGTCGAACGGCGCCCGCAACGGTACTCGTAGTAGCGTGCGGGTGACCGGCGTGGATGGCCGGACCCAGAGGTGGTCGAGTAGAGGAGGCCGGGATGTCGGACAGCGTCTACCGGGTCACCGAGGTCATCGGGACCAGCACCGAGGGGTGGGAGGCCGCCGCGCGCAAAGCGGTGGAGACGGCGTCGAAGACGGTGCGCGACCTCCGCGTCGCCGAGGTGACGAAGCTCGACGTCACGATCGAGAACGGGACGGTGGCCACGTATCGCGCCCGGCTGAACATCTCGTTCAAGTACGAGTCCGAGTAGGCGGGCTCGGGTGACCGCGACCGACGCCGGCGCGCTTCGGGACATCCCGTTCTTCGCGAACCTCTCCGACGACGATCTCGCCGCGGTGACCGCCGTCGGGGACACCGTGGGCTTCGAGGCCGGATCCGCGATCGTCGAGGAGGGCCAGCCCGGCGATGCGATGTTCGTGGTGCTCGCGGGCCAGGCTGAGGTCGAGGTCGGCGGCCGGTTCCACCGGCTTGGTCCCGGCGACTTCTTCGGCGAGATGGCCCTGATCACGTCGAAGCGCCGGAGCGCGACGGTCAAGGCCACGCAGGCCGTCGAGGCGCTCAGGATCCCCGCCGACGGCTTCCAGGCGTTCCTGATGGAGCATCCTGCGGTCGCGCTCGCCATGCTCCAGGCCGTGGTCGAACGGCTCGGCGAGGTGCAGGCGCGGATCGACGCCTGGATGGGCAACGGCTAGGCCGCCGGCCGGTCCCCGAAGACACGGCACAACGAAACGAAGGGGCGGGGCCGGTGTTCCGGCCCCGCCCCTTCCGTTTGCGTGCGTGTGTGCTCCAGGCGAACCTCCGGCTACGAGGACGACTTCGCCTTGCCCCAGTACATCTCCTCGTTCAGGTCGCCGGGGCGCGAGTCCGTCCAGACGACGGACCACTTGGCCCCGACGGAGTCGAGCCCCTCGTAGTCGCCGTACTGGTTCGCGTCGTGCGTACCCGTCTCGTCGGACTGGGCGGTGGTGACCCGGAAGTTCGCGTGCCACGTCGCGCCGCCGTCGAGAGAGTAGGAGAAGAACTGGTCCACCTTGTGGTTCAGGCTGTCCCGGCGGGTGTCGTAGAACGAAATGCCCACCGTGCCCGACGGGTTGACGGCGATCGCCGGGAAGAACTGGTACGCCGTCCCGGTGTCGTCGTTGACCTTGACGGGTGTGCTCCACGTGGAGCCATTGTCGGACGACGACACGTAGATGTTCGTGTCGGTCCCGCCCGCCTTCTTGTCCTCCCACGTCACGTAGACCCGCCCCGGGTGGGACGATCCAGCCGGCGAGGCCTTCGTGAAGGGCATCAAGACGATGCAGCGGGAGCCCTGCGGCGGGATGCACACCCAGAAGCCGGACGTGTTCGTGTTGAGGGTCGCGACCACGTGGTCGGTGCCCCAGGTGGCGCCACCGTCGGTCGACCGGTCGCTCATGATGCGGCTGTTCGGGTAGTCGAGCCAGGTGGCCTGGATCGTGCCGTCCGGCAGCACCGCGATGTTGTTCGCGATGGTGTTGCCCGTGTCGTTGATCTTGGGGCTGCGGGTCCAGCCGGTCTTGCCGTCGCGCGAGTACACGACGTAGGCCGCGTTTCCTGCGTTGGCATCGTCGTAGCCGATGTACGCGCTGTGGTAGAAGGGCGACGTCGACGTGTCATCGGTGATGATCATGTCGCGGTCCGGGAAGCCGCCGACCAGACCCGACGAGAACTTCGTCAGCACCCAGTTCGAGGTCCCGTGCAACCGGTAGCCGTAGTTCTGGTCACTGCACTCGTAGGCGAAGAAAGCGTCGCCCACGTCGTTGAAGTGCAGCCACGGGTCGTAGCAGAACCCGCTGATGCCGGTGTTGACCAGGGTCCAGTGCTTCCCCCCGTCAGTCGACTCGTAGACGTGCGCCGTCCCGGTGCCGCTCAGGTCGTTGCTGGCCGACAGGATGTCCTGAGGGTTCGTCGGGTTGATCGCAACGGTGGTTTCGCTCTGCGGCCCCGACTTGTTCGTGACGTTGACGTTGAGCCGCTTCTTCCCATCGACGCTCAGCGGATTGCCGACGCCGTAGGTGCCGTGCGTCGCGCCCCTGAAGATCGGCCGCGTCGAGCCCTGCGTGCCGGCCGAGGCCGACGCCGTGATCATCGACGTGATCGCCACGACCGATACGGCAGCGGTCATCAGCAGCCGCAGTGCCGAACCTTTCCTCCTCATAGCATCCCCTTTCCTCATGGGATGGTGGCGGTCGACGGTCGCGGCGCAGTGCCGGGGCCGTCGAAGTCGAACGGCAGGATCAGCGGGGCCTCCCTCATAGCCGATCCAAGCGCTTGAGCGGCGCCCCCTGGAGCCCGGCCGGATCGACACGTGCCTCACTATCGGGTGGAAACGGTCGAAACGTCAAACGCGCGCCGAAGTGACGATCGGGCCCGGTGCTCGCACCGGGCCCGATCGATCGTCGATCCTTGCGCCGCGCTACGGCTTCGCCTCCCAGTTCCAGGTGCTGATGTGCGAGCCGCCCGGCAGTTCGTTGGTCAGCCACACCTCACCGTTCTGCCCGGCCGGAGGCGCCGGGTCGGGCGTGGCCCCGCTGTAGTCGCCCCAGCGACACGTCGGCGAGCACGAGAAGTCGGTTTCGGCCACCGTGCCGGCCTTGACCATCACCAGCGCCGACTGCGATCCGCTGCCGACCTTGGAGACCATCTGGACCGAGGCGAAGTCGTTCGCCGAGGACGTGGTCACGCCGATCACGATGTTCTTTCCAAACGTTCCATTCCCGTTGGCGTCCACCGCGCGGTCGGGCGAGACACCGCCGTTGTACACGTACAGCTTGCTGTCGTTCACCGCGCCGGACTGCACCAGCGTCGTCTTCTTGCCCGGCTTCAGCTCGTACCAGCGGAGCTCGCTCCCCGCGCCGCCGGCGACGGTCTGCGAGGTCCAGATGGTGGTCTTTCCGAGCTTTGGATCGATCGCCGAGATGGCATGCGTCAGCCGGCCGTCGAGCGTATCGATCGTGTCGCTCGTGCCCTTCTGCGGCGCGTCGGGAGGAGAGGTGAACTTCCCGACCGTGACCGACTTGCCCTTCAGCTTCATTGCGGCCTGACCGCCGTTATTCGTCACCTTGAACAGCGTGAGCTGCGTCCCCTTGCCGCAGATCGGCGGGCATTCGATGTCCGTCGAGGCCACCACGTAGCCCGACCCGGACGGGTCCGCCTGGATGGCAGGTACCGGCGTGAAGGCCTGGGTGCCGTCACCGTTCTTCAGACCCTTGAAGATGCCGTGCTTGCCCTCAGCCGGGCATGTGGTGATGGTTCCCTGGCCCTTCGGCTTCTGCGTCCAGAGGAGATCGCCGGACGTGGCGTGGTCGCTCGAGAACGAGGGGTAGAAGTTCACGCCGATGAGGATGAAGTTCTTCGTCTGCCCAAGCTTCGGGTAGTCCGGCGCATTGGTCGTCGCGTAGCCGAAGCTCGTCTCGTACGAGCACCAGTCGGTGGTGCTGACGGCGTTCGGCGTCGACGACTTGCTGAAGCCCCAATCCATCGTGGCGTTGTTCGTGTCCCACACGTTGAAGTAGAACCGCTGCGTGTCGGGGTCCCATAGAACCATGGGGTCCGAAAGGCCGCCGTGGCCGGTGATGCTCTGCAGCAGGCCGGTGCCCTTCGCCGCGCCGGTGCGGTCGTAGATGCCCATGTTGACATTGACGATCTCGACGTACCGCTTCGGGCCGATGGCGCCGTTGGCGTCCGGCGGCGTGAGGCCCGTGTTGTTGACGCCCTGCCAGGCCGCTCCGATCTTCGGTGCGCGGCCGGTGCCGGGCCGAACGGGAACGGCTCCCTGCGGAGCGTGGGCAGCCGCGTAGGCCTTCGCCCGCTCCAGGGTCTTGACACCCCGCAGCGGGAGGTATCCGTGCGTTCGCAGATAGGCGCGACCATCGAAGGCCGGAGCGCGATGGACCCTGGCGGTGGCCATCGCGGGCGCTGCGGTGACGACGACGCCCACTGCCAGGGCAGCCGCCGTAACAGCGACGGCGATTCGCCTCTTCATCCCTTCCCCCTCTGCAGCCATTGGACGGAACCCCCATGTTCCGCCGCGGGTGCAACAAACCGTACAACTCTGACAGATACATAGGAAATCCGCGATTCGATCGACCGACCCCCAGTTTGCGGGCCGGCCGCCTGAGCGGCCGCGGACCGACCTTGGTCCCCTACGCGGCAGTCGGCCGGCGGATCAGACCTCCATCGCCCCCGACTTGGCGGCGGTCGCCTTCTTGGCCTTCTTCGCCTGACGCTTCTGCTTCAGGTTGGTCGTGGCCGTCTTCTTGCTCGCCTTGTTCGCCCCCCGGTCCTTGTTCGCCATGGGTCCACCTCCTCGGGTGCGGTGTGCGGCGACGGCGGTACCCGTCGTTCCCGCGCGACCCTACTCCGCGCCGGGCTGGCGCCTCCACTATCCTGCCCGCTTTGGGCGGGCGTCGGTGCTTTCTTTGGGGGCGAGCGACCGGGGAATGGGCGAGTCGAGCGCGGACGGCGACACCTACCCGTGGTGGCTGGTGGGCCGGTGGGTGGTGGGCGGGGCGTTCCGGGGCGCGTTCCGTCTTCGATATGGCGGGCTGGCGAACGTGCCTCGGAGCGGCGGCGCGTTGCTCGCGTACAACCATGTGAGCGTGCTCGATCCCGTGCTGGTCGCCCTCGGCGCCGATCGGAGGAACCGCTCGGTTCGCTTCCTCTCGCTGGCCCAGGCATTCGACCAGCCGCTGGTCGGATGGGCGCTGCGCCGAACCCGGCAGATCCCGCTACGCCGGGGCCTCGGCGACTGGCAGGCGCTCGAGGCGGTGGCGAGAGCGATCCGGTCCGGCTCGCTCGCGGGCATGTCGCCCGAGGGAACGGTGGGGGACGGATCCTCGCTCCAGCCCGGGCAGAAGGGCGCGGCGAGGATCGCCCTGCTGACGGGCGCGCCGGTCATCCCGGTCGGGATCTGGGGCGTCCAGCAGCGGTGGGGGAAGGACGGGCTCACGTACGGCCGGCCCGTTCGGCCGTACGTCGGTGTTGCGTTCGGGCCACCGGTGATCCCCGTCGGAGACGCGAAGAGCCGGACCGACGTTCGGGTGACGACGGATCGCCTCATGGCCGCGTTGGCCGAGCAGGTCGGCACCGCGCGGCGGCTGACGTAGTCTTGCCCATGGGGTGGCGCTCATCTACCGTTTGCGCTGTGCGCTGGGGTGGCGCGCCTCGATGGAATGGCAATGAGGCTGGGATCGGATTGAGGTCCAGATGGTAAAGCAACTTGACGATCAGGCGATGAGGCCGGCGGTCGGCGCGACGGCCGCACGGCAGCCGCGGGACCCCTTCCGCTCGCTCCGGGCCCTCGTTCGGCGCGAGGGGGACGTCGCCCGCTACCGCGCGGGGACCGAAGAGGCCTACCTGGTGAACCACCCGGACCTCGTGCGGCACGTGCTCGCGGACAACAGCGCGAACTACACGAAGGACACGCTCATCAATGCGAACTTCAAGGCGGCCGCGGCCGACGGAATCCTGGTGAGCGAGGGCGACACATGGCGGAAGCGCCGGCGCCTGATGCAGCCGGCGTTCCATCGGGAACGGATCGCGGCATTCGCGGACACGATCGTGGCGACGACGCTCGAGGTCGCGGCCGGATGGGACGACGTGGTGGGCAGCGACCGGCCGGCCGACCTCGCCGAGGCGATGGCGACCGTCACCATGCTCATCACATCGCGCGTCCTGTTCGGCGTCGACGTCTCCGACGACGCGGAGATGGTGGGCCGTGCGATCTCGGAGTTCATCCCGAAACTGCTCCGGCCCGACGAGGACTTCCGCGTGGCCCGTGAGCGGGTGATGCGAGTGGTTTCCGGGCTGGTCGACGAGCGGATGGCGAACCCGACGGACGGCAGGGATGTGCTGTCGATGCTGTTCGAGGCGCGTGACGAGGATGGCGGCGCGCTCACACGCGAGCAGATCCAGGAAGAGGCGATGACGCTGCTCCTGGCCGGGTTCGAGACGACCGCCAACGGGCTCACGTGGACCTGGGCGCTCCTGATGCAGCACCCGGAGGCATATGAGCGGCTGGCGACTGAGGTGGCGACGGTGCTGGGCGAGCGCGCGCCATCGGCGACCGATCTCTCCTCGCTCCCGTACGCGCGGATGGTGTTCGAGGAGTCCCTTCGGCTGTATCCGCCGGCGTGGATCCTGGGGCGGCGAGCGATCCGGGACGACACGATCGGCGGGGTGCCCATCGGCGCGGGGAGCGTGGTTGCGATCTCGCCGTTCATGCTCCATCGGCACCCGGCCTTCTGGGTCGATGCCGAGCGGTTCGACCCGGAGCGGTTCGCGTCGTCGCGGGCGGCATCTCGCGCGCCGTTCTCCTACCTGCCGTTCGGCGGCGGCCCGCGGCTGTGCATCGGACATGCCATGGCGCTGGTGGAGGCGCAGCTTGTGATCGCCTCGCTGGTGCAGCGGTACCGGTATTCGCTTCCGGCGGGCCACGTGGTGGAACCGGAGCGGCTGTTCATCCTGCGACCCCGCGGGGGGCTGCCGGCGCTGGTTCGCCGAGCCTGACCCTCATCCGGCGGCGGCGCCTACCTGCCGCAACGGGTGTGGCGCCATACCGCCATACGCCATACATATGGCGACGGTGCCTTCGGGACAGCCCGTTCCGCCCGTGAGGCCGCTGCCTGCGGAAACGCTCTCAGCCTGCGTCGATCATGAACCGAATGGCCGCCCTCGAGGCGAGCGGGATCCTCGTTCCGAAGCGCGCGGCGAGCGACGTCACCCGCGGCCGCACGATCTGCCGTGCGAACCATCGGCCCGAGCGAGACACCCGGCCGTACCTGGATCGCAGAGCCGCCGCGTACAGCGTCGACGGATCCGCGTCGGACCCTTCGCGCGCCGCGGCCACGATCGCCCGCGCCGCCAGTTCGCCCGACTCCAGCGCGTAGCCGATGCCCTCGCCCGTGAACGGATTCGCCAGGCCCGCGGCATCCCCGAGCACGAGCAACCCGGGCACCGACGCCGGCAGCCGGTCCATGCCCATGGGTATGGCGCTCGACGTCACCGGGCCCAGCGCGTCCGCCTCGGCGAACGTTCGCGAGTGTGCCGTCGCCGGAAGGCCCGCCAGGAACGCGTCGAGCGCGTCCCGGGCCGAGACATTCCCCTGCGCCCCTGCGCGCCTCCCCGCTCCCGGCCTGATGACGAACGCCCCGACGTTCATCGCGCCGTCGCTCGTGGGGAACGCCCAGCCGTAGCCGGGAAGCCTCCGGCCGTCGTCCTTGAAACCGATCCATGTCTCGAAGACCGGGTCGGTGGGGCCCTCCAGCCGGTAGTAGCGGCGGGCCGCCACCGCGATCGGCGCCGAAGGGTCGCGGCCGATGCCGGCCCGGACGGCCATCCGGCCCGACGCCCCGTCGGCCGCGACCACGAATCGAGCCCGAACGGTGTACTCGGCCGCCGTCGCCGTCACGCCTTCCGCGCCGGCGCCGGAGTCCAGCCGCGAACCGGCGGGCCGAAGCGCGACCCCGACCGCCCGACCTGCTTCGGTCACCGCACCCGACGCCTCGACGCCCTCGAGCACCCGTGCACCGGCGCCGCGCGCGTGTTCCACCAGCATGTGATCGAGCTCGAACCGCCGCCGCACCATGCCGAACCCCGGCAGCGCCCCACCCCGCCACCCGACGTCCACCGGCCGTCCGTCGGCGCCGTGCACCCGGCTCGCCTCGATGCGAAGGAACCCCGGTTCCGCCACGTCCACGCCCATGCGGACGAGGGCTGCGACCGCCCGTGGGGTGAGCCCATCCCCGCACACCTTGTCGCGCGGAAAGCTCGCCCGATCCACCGTCAGCACGTCCAGTCCCGCCCGCGCCAGATGGTAGGCGGCCGCCGACCCGGCCGGTCCGGCGCCGACCACGACGACATCGGCGGCCTCCGGGATGTCCATCACGGTTCGACCGGCGCGCCGTGCCGCCCCTCGCCGGAGGCAAACCGGCCTGCCCCCCGGCCCATCTCGCCCGACGCCAGCGCCTCGATCCCGTGCCGAAGCTCGTTCGCGATCGCCGCCTGCTCCGGCAGGCCCCACGATTCGATCGCGGACAGGCGATCGCCCCGCATCGCCGCCCGCGGTGCCATGGCGATCACCCGCCCCAGCGCCACCGCCTCCTCCAGCGCATGGCCCGCGGGCACCACGCGATTCGCCAGGCCGATCGCGACCGCCTCCGCCGCGCTCACCGCCCGCCCGGTCAGCAGCATCTCCATCGCGCGGCCATGGCCGACGATCCGTGGAAGGCGCACCGTGCCGCCGTCGACGAACGGCACGCCGAACCGGCGCGAGAAGACGCCGAACACCGCGCCCTCACCCGCGATCCGAAGGTCGCACCAGAGGGCAAGTTCGAGCCCGCCCGCGACCGCGTATCCCTCGACCGCGGCGATCACCGGCTTGGTCAAGCGAAGGCGGGTCGGCCCCATGGGACCGTCGCCCTCCTCGGCCGGCAACGGAACCTGGCCCTCGGCCAGTGCGGTGAGATCGAAGCCCGCGCAGAAGTGGCCGCCGGCACCGGTCAGCACAGCGACCATGCGGTCATCGTCGGCCTCGAACGCACGGAACGCCGCCGCCAGTTCGCGCGCCGTCTGGGGATCGACCGCGTTCCGGCGCTCCGGCCGGTCGATCATGACGACCGCGACGGCGCCGTCAGCCTCCACACGGACGTTCGGATCCGACATGAACGCCGAGCCTAGCCCGTGGAGGTTCTGACCCGAGCCGACGGTGGGGCCGGAGCGCGCGTCAGGCGGCGGAGCGGACCTCCGACTGGGCGGGTTCGGCGGCCGGCTTCGGCCCACGCCCCGGCCACCAACTGGTCCGGCCGAACACCGTAATCAGGGAGGGCACGAGCATCGATCGCACCAGGAACGAGTCGATCAGGATCCCGACCGCCATGACGAAGGCGAACTCCCGGAACTGGACCAGCGGGACCAGGGCGAGCACGGCGAAGCTCGCGGCCAGCACCACCCCCGCGATGGTGATGGTCCTGGCGGCGCGCGGGCCGGCGACGGCGATCGCGTCACGGAGGGGCCTCACCCTGGCTTCCTCCCAGATCCGGCCCACGACGAAGATGTTGTAGTCGGAGCCCAGGCTCACCAGCAGGACCGCCGCGGCGAACGGCACGTAGTAGGTGATCTGCGAATACCCCAGCAGGTCCTGGAAGACGAACACCGTCAGGCCCAGCGACGCGGCCAGCGCCAGCACGCTGGCGCCGAGCAGATACAACGGGGCGATCAGGCCGCGGAGGAAGATCGCCAGCAGGGCGAACGAGATGATGAGCACCGCGATCGCCACGCGAACCAGATCCGACAGCGTCATACGGATGGCGTCGTCCGCGAGCGCGGTGTCGCCCGCGTAGGCGGCCCGGACGCCGGTGAGGCCCGCGCGCTGGAGGAGCCCGGGCATCGTCGCCTCGATGTGCCGAAGGGTGTCGATCCCAGACGGCCCGAGCGGGTCGTCCGACAGGATCACCACGAGACGGGCGGCCGAACCATCCTTCGAGACGACCACGCCGCGCGCCAGTTGCGGACCAAGCGTGATCCCGCTCAGAGAACCGCCGGACAGTCCCGGGATGCCGTTCGATCCGGCGTGCGAACGCACCGACGCGGGGAGCGAGGGCCCAAGGACGCCCGCGACGCCCGGCACGTGCCCGAGCTCCTCCTGGAGCCGGCCGAGCTGCGTCAGGCGGCCGTCCATGTTCGACCCGGTGAACACGATCTCGGTGGGCGAGAGGATTCCGGGCGCGAAGCCCTGCTGTGCGGCCGTCGCGGCGCGGACCACCGGATCGGACGTCTGGATGCCCATGATCAGCGGGAAGCCCAGCCTGGCGCGCGCGAGCCCGAACGCTCCCGCCACGAGCGCCGCGATGCAGACCAGCGCGATCAGGGCCGCAGCCGGCTTCGCCGTGGACGCCCGTCCCCAGCGGCGGCGGGGGGTCGACGGCGTCTCGTCGACGACGGCTTGGCCTCCCGGCTCGGTGCTCCGATCGGTCGAGCCTTCCGTGCCGGCGTCCCTGAGCCGGGAGTCGGCGCGCTTGCGGCCGGGCAGGAACAGCCACCTCCCGGTGATCGCCATGACCGCCGGCACGAACGACATGGCCACGAGCAGGCTGACCAGCACGGTCACTCCGAGCGCCGGACCGAATGCGCGCAGGAAGCCGAGCCTGGCCACCAGCAGCGCGGCCGAACTGGCGGCCACGATCAGGCCGGCCGTGAACACGATCGGGACCACGTTGACCGTCGAGCGAATCGCGGCCTCGGTTCGCGGCTCGCCGCCCTCCAGCCGGCGCCGGTAGCCCGACAGGAAGAAGACCGAGTAGTCGGTGATGACGCCGAGGAGCAGGGCGACGAGCACGGGCTCGACGTCCTGGGGAAGCGTGATCCCGGCGCGGGACGCGACCCACGCCAGGACGTGCATGGCGATGATGTAGGCGATGGCCGCCGCGGCGAGGGTGAGGAGCGGCGCGCCGAAGGCCCGGAAGTACATGCCCAGGATCACTGCCACGAGGGCGACCGTGGCCGCTTCGATCCAGGGCAGCCAGTTCAGGATGATGTCGGTCTGCGCCGCCCTGGCCGGCACGGGCCCCGTGATCCCCACCAGCGAGTCACCCGGCTCATGCATCTGCTCCGTGTAGCGTTCGGCCTGCTGGACCTGTTCGTCCACGGACTGATCGGGACGAAACAGCAGGTACGTGATCGTCGTGGTGGAGTCCTCGCGTGATCCGGGGAAGATCTGGAGCGCGTTCGTCACCGGGATCGCGCCCGGGATCGGACGCCGCGCCACGGGCTCGTTGGACGTGTCGATCGCGGCCGCGCGCCGGAACGCCCGCTCGATCGCAGGCACCGACATGCCGGCCGGATCCCGCTGGACGACCATGACGCGGCCGAGCACCGGCACCGAGAATGCCCGCAGCGCCTGGGCTTCGGCGCGCGCGGCCGGCGCGCTCGTCGGGACCAGATCGCCGACGCCGGTGCCGCTGGATCCGACCGCCGGCAGGTAGATCACGGCGGCGGCGGCCGCGGCGATCCACAGCGCCGCCACCAACCAGCGCAGCCGGATCAGCCAGCGCGCATAGCCCAGCCGAAGGCCGCCCGATCTGCCGGCGGATCCCCCGGTCGAGCCCCGAGAGCCCGACGCATCCACGCGGGTTCTGTACCCCGGCGCCCGGCCGGCCAGTCGGGCCTGCCCTGTTCGTGCCGGAACGTCCCGCTACAGGATGGGTTCGACCGAGATCTCCTCGCGCGCCGTGTCGATCTCGTCGGGACCGGGCTGCGCTCCCTTGGCGGCGCCGTTCGGCGAGTCCGCGGCGGGCGCGCGCACCCGTCCGCGCAGCGGCACCTCGGGCAGCGCCAGCGCGAGCGCGAAGGCGAGGATCCCGAACGGCACCGCGGTCAGGAAGATCACCTGATACGCGTGCGCGAACGACTGCAGCACCGGGTTGAGCACGTCGGGCGGCAGCGCCCGGATGCGGTCCGGAGTGCCCTGGAGCACGCTGCCGTAGTGCTGCAGCGCGGCGGCGGGCAAGGAGTGAGCCAGGTTCGCCTTGAGCCGGCTGGTGAGGATGGCGCCGAAGATCGCCGTGCCGAACGCGCCGCCCAGGGTCCGGAAGAACGTGTTCGCCGACGTCGCCGTGCCCAGGTCGCGGTAGTCGACGGCGTTCTGTACCGCCATGACCAGCACCTGCATGGTCATGCCGACGCCCAGGCCGAGCACCACCATCCAGAGCGACAGGGTCAACAGCGACGTGGTGACGGTGACGTGGGACAGCAGCCAGAAACCGAACGTCATGATCGCGGTGCCGACCACCGGGAAGACCTTGTAGCGGCCGACGCGCGTGATGACCCGTCCGGATGTCACCGACATGATGATCAGGCCCAGCATCAGCGGCGTGATCTGCAGGCCGGACCGCGTGGCGGAAACTCCCTTCACGACCTGCAGGTACTGCGGCAGGTAGACGATGGCGCCGAAGAGCGCGAGGCCGACCAGCAGGCCAAGGATGCTGGTGATCGTGAAGACCTTGTTCCGGAAGAGCCGCAGCGGAAGGATGGGCTCGGTGGTCCGGCCCTCCCACCAGATGAACGTCGCCAGCAGGGCGATGGCCGCGATCCAGAGCCCGATGATCGTGCCGGAGCCCCACGAGTACGTGGTCCCGCCCCAGACGGTGATCAGCAGGAGCGAGGTCACGCCCGCCACGAGCGCGGCGGCGCCGAGGTAGTCCACCTTGTGCTCGACGCGGTGCCTCGGAAGGTGCAGGACCGCCGCGATGATGACGAGGGCCACCGCCCCGATCGGCAGGTTGATGTAGAAGATCCACCGCCACGTGAGGTGGTCGGTGAACAGCCCGCCCACCAGCGGACCGACCACGCTCGCGAACCCGAAGACCGCGCCGATGTAGCCGACGTACCGTCCCCGCTCTCGCGGGGAGACGATGTCGCCGATGATCGCCATGGAGAGCGTCATCAGCCCCCCGGCGCCGATCCCCTGCAGGCCACGGAACGCGATCAGCTCGGTCATGTTCTGCGACAGCCCGCACAGGGCCGAACCCAGCAGAAAGATGACGATGGCGAACTGGAACAGCCGCTTTCGCCCGTAGAGGTCGGACAGCTTCCCGTACAGCGGCATGGTGGCCGTGGACGTCAGCAGGTAGGCGGTCACCACCCACGAGAGGTGGCTCAGCCCGTGGAGGTCCCCGACGATGGTCGGCAGCGCCGTGGCGACGATCGTCTGGTCCAGGGCCGCGAGCAGCAGCGCGGCCATGAGCCCGGAGAAGATGATGAGGATCTCACGGTGGGTGAGGTGCATCGGACCGTCGTGCGTGCCCGCCAGCTGTTCGGCGGTCTGACTCATGAAGACTCCTTCGCGGTCGATGTGGTCCTGTGATCTCGTCCTTCGCGATGGGGGGCCGTGCGCCCCGAAGGCTCGTTGAGGCCGGCGAGGGCACGCGCGAACCGGGCGAGCAGGTCGCCGAACCGCTCGACGTCGTCCTCCGGCCATTCGGCCAGAACCTCGGCGAACATGGCGCGGCGCGCCTTCGACAGACGGCCCGACACGCTCCGCCCTCTCGAGGTGAGAAGCAGGAGCGACGCGCGGCCGTCGAGCGGATCCGGCCGGCGTTCGACCAGGCCGACGTGCTCCAGCGACGCAACCTGGCGGCTCACGGTGGACAGGTCCAAACCGGAGAGCACCGCAAGGTCGGAGGCTCGCGCCGGCCCGCATTCGCCCAAGCGCCGCAGGAGGGTGAACGAGGGAAGGTCGAGGTCGACGCCCGCCACCGCGCACATCCGCTCGTGGACGCGCGCCAGGCCCGCCTTCCGAGCCATGAGCCCGAACGCCGCTTCGACCTCGTCCACCGCCCGGTCACGTCGACCGTGCTCGGTCGTCGTGGGACGCGGCTCGAGAATGGCCTCCGCATTCGACATGCGGAACAGTCTGGCAGAAATGCTTGCTTGTGGCAAGCAAATTTTTGGTGTCCGAGGCCTGCTACGCCTCCGGGCTGGGGGTCGCGCCCCCGGAGCCGGGCTCGTCGCCGCCGGAGCCGGGCTCGTCGCCGGCGGCGTCCCGCTTGCCGAACCGCTTGCGGATCTCGTCGCCCGCCTCGTTGAAGGTGGCGGAGATGGCATCGCCGAGCGAGGTCACCGCGCGCCCCAGGCTGTCCTTCGTCGACGGGTCGCGCAGCGTGTCACCGACCGAGGTGAACGCGCGGTCCAGCTGATCACGCGCGGCCTTGAGCGCCTCCTCCACCTTCCGGCGTCGCTCCTCGGCTTCGGCGCCCTGAGACTCGCCGAGCGAGTGGTACCGGTCCGCGAGCCGCTTCCCGACCTCGCTGAAGCGGTCGCCGACCTCCGTCCAGGCCTCCTTCGATCCTCCGGCCATCGCGTACCTCCCTTCGCGTTCGGCCGCGGGAGCGGCCGAGCCTCCGATGCCTACGACGTCGCGGGCTCCGGCTCGCCCGCGGGATGCCTCAACCGTAGCCGCACTTCCTCCACGCGTGCATCCCCGGCCTTGCGCGTCCTCAGCCCATGGCCGAACCGAAGGCGTCGAAGTTCTCGGCTTGATCCCCCACCGTGCCCGTGTCCTGATCCCAGAATTGGTTGCCCGCGGAGGACAGTCCGTCCGTGCCGCCGTACAGCACGTTGATCGCCCCGGCGTCGCGGATGGCGTTGTTCACGCCGACGCTCTCCTGGGTGACGCCGGCGACGACGTCGGCGCTCCCCGATCCGTCCAGGTCGAAGGCGACGACGTCCGATCCGAAGAAGTCGCCGGGTTCCGCCACGTCCCGGACCCCCGAACTGTCCTGTGACCAGAGCTGGACGCCGACGCTGTCCAGGCCCCCCGCGCTTCCGTAGAGGACCGTGGCCGAGCCGGCATGCCCGGCCGTTCCGACCTTGTCGCCCGAAGCGCCCACGACCAGGTCGGCCTCCGCTGTTCGGCCCATGTCGGCCGCGGCGAGCGCGTTGCCGAACCCGTCGCCACCGGCCGGCGTGCCCGGAACCCCGTCCCACCCCTGTCGCCACACCTGACTGCCTCGACCCGAGAGGCCCTCCGGCCCGCCGTACAGGGCGGTGACCTCGCCGGCGCCGCGGATCGAGTTGCCGTGCCCGAGGTCCTCCCCCGGGGCACCGATCGCGAGATCCGCCTGCTTTCGACCTCCGAAGTCCGCCGCGGCCACGTCCCAGCCGAAGAGGTCGCCGGGCTCGGAGATGCCCTTCACTCCGGAGCTCCCCTGCGACCACAGTTGTCCATCCGTCGACGAAAGGCCTGTCGGAGAGCCGTAGGCCACATCGACCGAACCGTCGTCGACGGCCTGAACGTCATCGAGGGGATTCCCGATGGCGAGATCGTCCTCCGGGCCAAGACCGAAGTTCGCCGCCGCCAACCCAAGGTCGGCCACACTGTCGCCCGGCGTGACGGCGCCCGGTAATCCGCCGCCCTCACCTTGGGTCATGAACACGTTGCCCTGCGCGCTCAGACCGGTGGGGCCGCCGTAGACGACCTGGACACCGCCGGCGTTCGGCACGCCGCCGACGGACCGGCCCGGGACGCCGATCGCGAGGTCGTCGGCGCCGTCGCCGTTGAAATCCCCCGCCGCAAGCGCGTTGCCGAACCGCTCGGAGGCAGCCAGACCGACGGCGAGCTGATCGCCGGTCCACAGCTGGTTGCCGGTACTCGAAAGCCCCACGCCGGCGGATCCGTAGAGAACGTTGACGGCGCCCGCGTCGAGTGCCGATCCCACATCGTCCGAAGGCGCCCCGATCGCGAGGTCGCCGACGCCGTCGCCGTTGAAGTCGCCGGCCGCCAGCGAGAAGCCGAACGCGTCCCCGCTGCCGGTCCCTCCAAGGACGCCGGTGCTGTCTCGCGTCCAGAACTGGTTGCCCGCGTCACTCAGCCCCGCTCCGGATCCGTACAGCACATTGACGGCCCCTGCGTCCTGAGCGGACGTGTCCTCGGCCGGGACGCCGACCGCGAGATCGTCGTAGCCGTCTGCGTTGAAGTCTCCGCGGCGCGCATGTGCGATGCCCGCTGGACGCTGGTGGCGAGCCGCCTCGGCCGTCGGGGGCGCGATCCATTGCACGATCGCAACGGCCGTCAGGAGGGCCGTCCCGGCCCCGAACATCGCCCGCGGTCTCACGTCAGGCGCCCCCGTTCACCGATTCGCAATTCGTGCTGGCCCCGGACAGGCAGACGTCCAACTCGGTTCCCCCGTCGATCACGTCGTTCTCATAGCCGCCGTCGAGGACGTCATCGCCGACGCCGCCGGTGATCCTGTCGTCCTGGTCGCCGCCGCCGATCCGGTCGTTGCCGTCGCCGCCGCTCAGCGTGTCGTTGCCGTCATCGCCGTAGATCGCGTCGTCGCCTGCGTCGCCCGTGATGTTGTCCGCCTGTCCGCCGCCGAAGAGGACATCGTTCCCGTTGCCTCCCCGCTTGGTGCCACCACCGCGCACCAGGACGTCGTCGCCGTCATCGCCGTACAGATGCTGCGCCTCGTCGCCAAGCGCGCCGGCCAGCATGTCGTTGCCGGGTCCGCCGTGTTCCACAAGAGCCACGCCGACCTGGGTGTCATGGAACAGTCCGTCGTCGCCGTTGCCGCCGTCGAGGATGTCCGCACCTGTTCCCCCGAGAAGGCTGTCGTCCCCGTCGCCTCCGCACACGACGTCGTTCCCGCCGAGCGCTTCGACGAGATCGTTCCCGCCAAGGGCCGCGATGACGTCCCGTCCCGCTGTGCCCACGATGAGATCACTGCGCGCCGAGCCGACGATCGTGGCCGTATACCCATCGCACGTGACCGAGCCGGGATTCCGATTCGGCCCACCGGGCCGTGACGCGATCGGCTCCGGGTGGGATTCGCACGACTTCAGGCTGCCGTTGATGCAGACGTCGGTTCCGACGCCGCCGTCGAGCCCATCTGCTCCCGGCCCGCCGTCGAGGATGTCGTCACCGGATCCGCCGAACACGCGGTCGTTGCCGTCGGCGCCGTAGAGACGGTCGTTGCCGTTTCCACCCTGAACGGTGTCGTTGCCCTCGTCGCCGATGACTGTGTCGGAGCCGTAGTCGCCGTCGAGCGCGTCGTTGCCCGTCCAGCCATGCAGGACGTCGTTGCCGTCGGAACCGACCAACGTGTCGTCGCCGGGACCGCCCGAGAGGACGTCGTTGCCGGGTCCACCGTCGAGGTGGTCGCGGCCCTCGTCACCCCCTCCACCGGTGATGATGTCGTCACCGAAGCCACCGAGCTCCGTGTCGTCGCCGTAACGGCCGAAGATTCCGTCGTCGCCGGGGCCGCCGTCCATCCGGTCGTTGCCTCCGTCGCCGATAAGGCTGTCGTTGCCCTCCCCTCCGCAGATGATGTCGTTGCCCGGTCCGCCGTGGACGACGTCGTCACCGGCACCCGCCACGATCACGTCATCGTTGCTCGACCCGACGATGTAATCGTTCCCGGGCGTGCCGACGATGGTCGCGGGCTGCCCGAAGCAGAGAGGAGTCGGGACGACCCGGGCGCGGGCCACCGCCTGACTCGGCTGATACAGACTCTGGGCGAG
>JBEDUK010000031.1:0-54125 GCA_040414485.1 Actinomycetota bacterium | reverse complement strand
GGTCAGGAGCTCGAGTCGCCGCCCGGGCCTCGCGAATCCCCCGAATGGGGGATGCAGAAACCCCCCATCAGGGGGAAGTCGCTGCATTGACCGCCAGGCCGGTACTCGGTCAGAATCCTCGGTGGGGATGCTTGTCTCTTCAGTGCTTCGGAGCCCTGACCAACGTGGCGGCGGACACGTGCTACCCGCCGCGCCTAATCGGTCCTTGATGTCCCTTCGACGCTCAAGCCATTCGGGTCGTCTGCGTCGAACTGCGGCCAGCTTTGATTGGGGACTGTCATGCGAAACGTAGACGTCCAACAGACAAGCCATCCGGTTCGGTCGTCTGGCAACGATCTAGCCCTCGCGCTTTATGCAATTGCTGTGTTGGTCCCCTTGCTGATACTCGTCGTATTTCATGCATCTCGCCATGGACTTGTTACTGAGCAGTCGCCGTGGGAGCTCGTGCTATGGACGGCCGCCCTCGTCCTTGTGAACCTTCTTGAAGTACCGACACGCGGCGGACAACCTCTTGTGGCCGCTGAGCCCTTGGCGCTCGCCATGTGCGTTCTGTTTCCGCCATTCGTTGCATGCTTGCTTGCACTGCTTGGAAGTTGTGACCCGCACGAGTTGCGAAGCGTTAGTGACGTCGTCCGTGGAGCTAGTAATCGTGCACAAACGGCCCTGGGTGTCCTACTCGCTAGCTACGCAGTTCAGCCAATCCTCGCCACACGCGACCCGTTGCGCGTCGTTGCTGCAGTCATCATCGCTTGGGCCGTCCTTACCGTCGAGAACTACGCGGCGGTGGCAATAGGCGTGGCGGTCCACCAACGTGTCCCTCTAAGGGTGGCGTTGAGCCGACTTAGGACCGCCGCCGCCGCTGACTACAGCATCACCGTGGCGACATGGTGCCTTCTGGCGGTTGGCCTCGTGCTTCTCTACGGGCACCTGTCCGTCTGGGCATTGCTGCTCGTTGCAGGACCGGCTCTCGTAACACGGCAAGTTCTAGTCCGAGACGAGTCTCTCGAGCGGACCCAGCAACAGCTCGAGCACCAGCGCAGAACGATTGCCGCATTGTCGGACCGCATCGAATCAGAGCGGCGCAGCGAACGAATGCGAATTGCCGCCGACCTTCACGACGAAGTTGTCCAACCCCTGTTTCAACTGTCACTGCTAGCAAGAGTCAGTAAGCATGACCTCGAAGCCGCCCGTCCCTCAGAGCTGGAGGCGGACATCCTTCAGATCGCCGCGACATCCGACGAAGCGCTAGAGAAGGTCCGCGAAACGGTAAGAGGTCTGCGATCATCTCCCCTTGGTCCCCGGGGTCTCGGTGTGGCTTTGCGGGCCTTGGCCAAGGGCATGGACGCCGCACCACCAATCGTGATTCGGATTGAGCTCGAACACGACGTCGAGTTGCCGGAGGCCGAACAACTGATCATCTATCAAATTGCGCGCGAGGCATTGAACAATGCAGTTCGCTACTCTCGCGCCAAGTCGATCTATCTATCGTTCAGCCGAAAGGACGAGGCTTACGTGCTTCGGGTCGAAGACGACGGGGTGGGATTCGATAGACGCGAGGTGGCCGACAACCATTTCGGCCTACGGATCATGGAGGAGCGCGCGACGTCAGCCGGCGCATCCCTCTACGTTGACTCGGCGTTCGGAGCCGGGACGCGCGTAACCGCGATACTTCCAGTTCCGCAAAGCTGCCGGGCCGACCAGCCCTCAGCCGCCCCGCGGGGATCAGCGAGGTGACCTCCCTTGCCGCTACACGCGCCAGTGGGCACCGCTGGCCAGAAGCAGGCCAACGAGCGAAACGACCGACACCATGAGCCGATGCGGGAACTTCTTCATCTTCTACCCCTCCCGGGTTGGATTCTTCGGGGGATAGTGTGAGTCCCCTGGTCGGGGGATACAAGCCCATCGCGCTCCTACGGCGATTGCAGTAGGGCCGGCTTGCGCTAACCAGGCGTCAATCAGTCCGAACGCTGCCAAGTCGCTGCACTTAGGCGCGTTACGCTTCTCGGATGTCAAGTAAGAAGGCGCCGCGTCGGTCCGGGGTTTGGTTTGAGATCGCCCTCAGCGTCCCGGTCG
This sequence comes from Actinomycetota bacterium, assembly GCA_040414485.1. Lineage (GTDB taxonomy): Bacteria > Actinomycetota > UBA4738 > UBA4738 > UBA4738 > JBEDUK01. The sequence goes on along the minus strand of JBEDUK010000031.1, from coordinate 52,052 downwards.
TCGCCAGTCTGATCAGCTACACGATCCTGCATCCGCACGCGGTGTTCAGATGGGAGATTGCCTTCTGGGTAGGTGCCGTAGCCCTCACGGAGATTCTTCCTCTACCCACCAAGGGAAGAGTTCAGTTGAGCCTGAACTTCCCAATCCTACTTGCCGTGCTCGTGCTGTACGATCCCCCGCTCGCAGCCATCATTGCTTTCGCCGGTGCGTTCGATCGGAGAGAGGCGCGGCGCGAGGTCTCACTGCTCCGGGCAGTCTTCAATCGATCGCAGATCGCACTCTCCGTGTATGCCGGCGGACTTGGTTTCCATGCCCTAGCTACGAGCGCTTCCCCATGGTACGTCGTCGTTCCAGCGGTGATGGTCGCGACCATCCTCGACTACGTGGTCAACATCGCGATCGTCACCTTGTTCTTACGCCTCTCCGCCGGTATCAGCCTCAGACGTGCGATGTCGATGCTGCGTGTCGGGGCGGGCAAGGAGTTCCTCCTCAACTACGCGGGGCTGAGCCTCATTGGAATCGTGATCGTTGAGCTGTACGAAGCGACCCACCAATCCCTCTGGCCAGTGGTTGCCTTCATTGCGCCGCTGATCTTCGCGCGCCAGATGTTCTTCAGAACCATGGCCCTCGATGAGGCGACCGAAGAGCTCAAGGACCGTGAGCGTGTCCTTCGAGCCCTTTCCAACCGTATGGCCGAGGAGCGCCAGGACGAACGCCTCCGGATCGCCGACTACCTCCACGATGACCTTCAGCAAACGCTCTTCCAGTTGACCCTTCGCCTTGAGATGGCCAAGAAGCGGCTGTCGAAGGGCGACACCGATGGGGTTGCTCGCGACCTCGATCACCTGTGGGAGATCAAGCAACAGACCTCGGACATGGTCCGCGGGCTCGTCAACGACCTGCATCACGCGCCGATCGGGCGCAGGGGCCTGCCCGACGCACTTGAGCGACTCGCCACCGACATGACCAGGGGCACTCCAGTCAAGATCGCAGTCGAGGTCGTCGATGTTCCGCTGCCGCCACCGATCCAGCTGTTGGTCTACCAAATCGCGCGCGAAGCAGTTCTCAACGCCATGAAGCACGCCGAACCGAAGTCCATCGCGATCGCACTGACAAAGGCGCAGGACGGCGTGGACCTCACGATCAGGGACGACGGAACCGGGTTCGACACGTCCCAGGCCCAGCCGGAGGGCCACTTCGGATCAGTGATGATGCGCGAGCGCGCCATCGTCACCGGCGGCACGTTCAACATCGCGAGCGCGCCCGGCCAGGGAACCACCGTCACCGCCCACTTCCCGGAGGTCTGGATCGAAGAGGGCGCCGCGACGGCCGCCCTCAAGCGCGACGCCGGCCCGGATGCAGACATGCCCGCCCCTTCAGCGGAGCAGCCCGGCGGACCGGCGGGCCTTCCCTCGGCACCGCTGGCGCCGCCCGGCTGGCCTCAAGAGGACTCCCGAAGCTCGACCAGACCGGCAACCGCGTAGGCGCCTCGGACGACGACCGGCCTTACCCGTCGGTGCCGGTAGTGGCCGCCTGACGACCTCGACGGTGCTTCCCTCCGCGCTCCGGCTGTCGGGCCCGACCGAGCGTTGCGGCCAGGACCAACCAGAAGGCTCCCGCCAGCGACGCGACGTCCCCGACAGACATCACGATGCGGATCGGCGCCGGCACCGGGATCACGTCGGACAGGAACAGCAACCGATCCGACGGCCGCTGTAGGTGGTGTTTCGCGCCGCCCGCACCCTGGGCCAGTTCCCGGCGCTGCTCGGCGGCGCCGGTCCCGTAGGCAGCGCGCAATGCGGGATCGCCGATCGGCATCCCGCCGTTCGCGCCGACCACGATCAGGTTCAAGACGAACCCGAGCGCGATCAGCCACATTCCAGGCAGCCGGATGTTCACGACCACGAACGCGACGAGCACGGCATAGGAGGCGATCAGCAGCGCCACCGCCCATGAATGCGACGACACCGGGACAACCTGCAACGCCAAGCCGATGAGCGCGAGCGGCCACCATCGCAGCGTCAGTTCAGAGAGGGAACGAAGGCTGCCGCCGAACGCCAGACCGATCGCCACACCGAGCGCCAGGACCCCCACCAGCAGCAGCACGCGAGCACTGTACGCCAGGGTGCCGTTCGAATCGCCCATGCCCACGCGTCGGGGAGCGGGGGCTCAGGCCGGGCGGAGACAGAGGACCCGCCGGCCCAAATAGCAGGCCGACTCACAATCGCAGTTCGACCGGCCGGTACACTTGCCCCATCGTGGCTCCCGCCGACCATACGCGCATACGACCGTCCGGCCCTCACGTGATCCCCTCGCCTGGGCCGGTCATGATCATCGGCGGGGCCGAGGACAAGTTCCGCGACAAGACCATCCTCAGCCGGTTCGTCGACCTGGCGGGCGGTCCCGAAGCCGACATCGTGGTGATCAGCACAGCCTCCAGCCTGGGCGAACGCGCCACCGAGCTCTACCGCCTCCTGTTCACCGACATGGGCGTCTCCCGGGTCGCGGGGCTCCGGCCCGTGACCCGCCAGGAGGCGAACGACGAGGACTTCATCGACATCCTGGCGAGCACCACCGGCGTCTTCCTCACCGGCGGGAACCAGCTTCGGCTCTCATCGGTGGTTGCCGGCACGGTCCTCGGGCGCGCCATCATCGAGGCGAACCGCCGCGGCGCCGTGGTGGCCGGCACGTCCGCCGGAGCGAGCGCCGCAAGCACACACATGATGGCGTTCGGTTCCTCCGGCGAGACGCCCAAGAACCGGATGGCGCAGATGGCGGCAGGCCTCGGCCTGCTGCACAACGTGGTCGTGGACCAGCACTTCGAGCAGCGGACCCGGATCGGGCGCCTCATCTCGGTCGTCGCCCAGTCGCCGTCGTTGCTGGGGATCGGCGTCGACGAGGACACCGCGGCGATCGTCTACGCGGACCAGACGCTCGAGGTCATCGGACGTGGCGTGGTCACCATCGTCGACGCCTCGGACGCCGTCACCAACTCGTATATGGCCAAGGGCTACCGACCCATGCTGGTCTCGGGTGTGGTCCTGCATTCGCTTCCGCGCGGCGCACGCTTCGACATGGCCGCCAGAGCGCTCCTGCCCGACCTGGACATGCTGAGCGAGCGGCGGGCCGTCACCAGGGCCGCTGCCGCGAAGCAGTTCCGCCGCCTCGCCACACAGATCCGCGCTGATGGCGCCGACCCATCCGTGATAGAACGCGGTTCCCGAAGGAGGGAACCGGAGGCGTCGGAGTGAGCCCGAAGGAATCGAGGCAAGGGGCGCGGAAGGCATCGGGCGGCAACGGGCAGAAGACCTCGTCCAGTGGTTCGAAAGCAGTCGCCCGCACGCGGACCCGAAGCGAGCGGACTCGCGCCAAGACCGAGGACGCCTCGAAGAAGCCCAAGCTCGCCCCGGATCTGAGGATCGTCGAAACGCAGGTCTTCCGGGGGCCCAACTACTGGTCGTACGATCCCGCCGTCCGGCTGCTGGTCGACCTCGGGGCCCTGGAGCACTGGCCTTCCAACACGATCCCCGGATTCGTCGATGGGCTCCTGGCCCTCTTGCCCGGCCTCAAGGATCATTCGTGCTCTCTCGGCCGGCGCGGGGGGTTCATCAGTCGCCTGAACGACGGCACGTGGCTGGGACACGTTGCTGAGCACGTCGCGCTCGAGCTCCAGCGCGAGACGGGCGCGCAGATCTACCGCGGCAAGACCCGCAGCGCGGGCGATCCCGGGATGTACAACGTGATCTACGGCTACGTCGAAGAGCAGGTCGGCGTCCAGGCCGGTCACCTCGCCGTCCGAACGGTCAACCACCTGGTCAAACCCGAGAAAGGGTTCGACTTCGACGCCGAGCTCGAAGCGCTCATCCGGCTGGCCGAGCGCCGCGCGTTCGGCCCGTCGACCGCGGCGCTGATCGACGCGGCCATGAGCCGCGACATCCCCTGGATCCGTCTCAACGAGCAGTCCCTGGTGCAGCTCGGCCAGGGCAGGTTCCAGCAGCGCATCCGGGCCACCATGACGTCGAAGACGGGTTCGCTCGCGGTCGACATCGCGGGTGACAAGAAGCTGACCACCGCGCTTCTCGGGGCCGCCGGACTTCCCGTTCCGCGAGCGGAGATGGTTCGCACCGAGGACGACGCCGTCGCCGCCGCGCGGCGCGTCGGCCATCCCGTCGTAACCAAGCCGCTCGATGGGAACCACGGGCGCGGTGTGGCACTCGACCTGAAGGACGACCGCGCGGTCCGGGCCGGCTTCAAGCGATCGCTCGCCGAGACGCGCCGGGGTGTCGTGGTGGTCGAGAGCTTCGTCACCGGCAACGACTACCGGGTGCTGGTGATCGGCGGCCAGATGGTCGCGGTGGCGCAGCGCGTGCCCGCGCACGTCATGGGCGACGGCGAACACACGGTAGAAGAGCTCGTCGACATCACGAACCAGGATCCGCGACGCGGGTTCGGGCACGAGAAGGTCCTCACGAAGATCAAGATCGACGCGGAGGCGGTCGCCCTGGTCAAGACGCAGGGATTCGCCATGACCGATGTCCCGCCGCAGGACGCGTTCGTCAGACTGGTCTCCACCGGCAACATGTCCACGGGCGGCATATCGATCGACCGGACCTGGGAGGCCCACGAGGAGAACGTCGAGATCGCCGAGGAGGCGGCCCGGGTCGTCGGCCTGGACGTCGCCGGCATCGACTTCATCACGCCCGACATCTCACGGCCCGTCCGAGAGACCGGCGGCGCCATCGTCGAGGTCAACGCCGCGCCCGGCTTCCGCATGCACACGCACCCCACGGAGGGCGAGCCGCAGTACGTGGCCAAGCCGGTCATCGATCTGCTCTTCCCGCCGGGCACGCCGTCGCGGATCCCGATCATCGCGGTGACCGGCTCGAACGGGAAGACCACCACCGTTCGGATGATCGCCCACATCTTCAAGGGCATGGGCAAGCAGGTCGGGATGACCTCGACCGACGGCATCTACATCGACGAACGCCTGGTCAAGCGCGCGGACGCGTCCGGGCCGAAGTCGGCCCAGATGGTCCTGCAGAATCCGCGGGTCGACTTCGCCGTCTTCGAGGTCGCGCGGGGCGGGATCCTGCGGGAGGGCCTGGGCTACGGCCGCAACGACGTTGCCGTGGTGACCAACGTGACGGGAGACCACCTGGGTCTGAAGGACGTGCATTCGATCGAACAGCTCGCCGCCGTCAAACGCGTGATCGTCGAGGCGGTGCCACGCAACGGCTACGCGGTCCTGAATGCGGATGACGAACTGGTGGTCGAGATGCGCAAGCACTGCAGCGGCTCGGTGATCCTGTTCACCATGCAGGATCAGAATCCGCTGGTCGAGCGCTGGGTGCGACGGGGAGGCAAGGCCGTTTCGCTTCAGCGCGGCCCGCGCGGCGAGACGATGGTGATCCGCGAGGGGCGCCGGACCATGCCGATCGCCTACGTGCATCAATTGCCGTCGACCTTCGACGGCCGCGCCCGCATGATGGTCGCGAACGCGCTGGCCGCGGCCGCAGCGGCACATGCGGCCGGCGCCCACCTGCACGACATCCGACAGGGGTTGCGTTCGTTCTCGACGTCCTTCTACCAGGCGCCGGGCCGGCTGAACCTGTTCGAACTCAACAGCGTGAAGGTGCTGATCGACTACGCGCACAACGCCCACGGGCTCGAGACGGTCGGAGACTTCGTCGAACGGATGACCTCGCAATCGCCGATGGTCGGACCGCCGGGCATCACCAACTGGCTCGCCAACCTGCGGGTCGCGGTGATCTCCTCGCCCGGAGATCGGCGTGTGGAGGACATGCGCGACCTGGGGCGCGTCGCGGCACGCTACTTCGACGAGGTCATCGTCCGAGAGGACGTGCAGCTTCGTGGCAGCAAGCGGGGCGAGACGGCAGCCCACGTCATGGAGGGCATCCAGGAGGAGATGGCCTCCGGGCGCGCACGGGTCGGCAACGCCGAGATCATCCTGGACGAGATGACGGCCACCAGGAAGGCGCTGGACCGGAGCCGGCCGGGCGACCTGGTGGTCCTGTGCGCCGACTACGCAAGCGAGGTCTGGAAGGAGCTCGAACGGCGCCGCTCCCTGGCTCAGCCCGCTCTGGTGCCGCGGATGGACGGCCACGGGCAGGTGTCGACCGTCGGGGGCGACCCGGACGTGTTCGAGTTCGAGGCGCTCGAGAGCTCGCCCGAATAACCCGCCGGCGTCACCCGATAGATTCGCGGGCTCGATGCCTTCCGAAGCCAGCCCGGTCCGAACGGTCACACCGGCCACCGCTCGCCGGATGGCGATCCATGCGCAACGACTGAGCGGACCCGAACGGACGGGCGCGCCAGGACCCGCGGACCTCCTCGACGTGATCCGTTCGATCCGGTGCGTGCAACTCGACCCGATCGGGATCGTGGCTCGCAGCCATCTTCTGGTTCCGTTCAGCCGGCTGGGGCCATACCCGACAAACGCCTACGACACGCTGCTGTGGGACGAGCGTTCGGTGTTCGAGTACTGGGCGCACTCCGCGGCCATCGTGCTCACGGAGGACTTCCCGATCCACAACCTGCTGATGCGCCGGTACCCGACAGATCGGTATGCGCACAGCCGGCGGACGCGAGCCTGGCTGGAAGAGAACGACGTCCTTCGACGGTCGATGCTCCGGCGGCTTCGGACCGAGGGTCCGTTGCGTTCGCGCGACTTCGAGGACCAGTCGATCGTGGGGTGGGAGTCGGGCGGCTGGACCAGCGGCCGGAGCGTCGAACGCATGCTCGACGTGCTCTGGACCCAGGGTCGCATCATGGTCGTCGGCCGCTCGGGCGGTCAGAAGCTCTGGGCGGTCGCCGACGGCTGGCTCCCCGACTGGACCCCGCGAGCGCGGCTGACCCAGGAGCAGGTGGATCGGCGGGCCGCGGACCTCGCTGTGCGGGCGCTTGGCGTCGCCACGCCGAAGCACATCGAGAACCACTTCATCCGGGGCAGGTATCGAACGCTGCCGCAGGCACTGACCGGTCTGCTGCGAGCGAAGCGGATCCACCCGGTGCGCGTGGCCGACGGGTCATCGAATGGAGCCGAATGGGCCGGGCGGTGGTTCGTTCACGACGACCATCTGCCGACGCTCGACGCGTTCGAACGAGACGAAGGATGGGTCCCGCGGACCACGCTCCTGTCGCCGTTCGACAACCTGATCTGCGACCGGACCCGTACGAGGCAGGTGTTCGGATTCGACTACACGATCGAGATCTACGTCCCGGCCTCCAAGCGACGCTACGGCTACTACGCGATGCCGCTCCTCCACGGCGACCGGCTGATCGGGCGCGTCGATCCGGCCATGGACAGGTCGTCAGGCAAGCTGACGATCAAATCCGTGCATCTGGAACCCGACATCCGTCCCGGCCGAGACGCCCGTGCAGCGGTCGAACGCGCGATCACCGATCTTGCCGGGTTCCTTGGCGCGCGCGCCGTCGAACGGGCGCCCGGCGGTCAGCGCGTGGCGCGGGCTCTCCGGACCAGCTGACGAACCCGTGCCGGGCCGACCCGGCGGGCCTTCTTCGATGCCAGGAACTCGAAGATCTCAGGCCGCTGCGCGAGCGCCGTCACCGCGATCACGTCCCGGGGCTTCGAGCGCCGAAGCATCGTGCGCAGCGCCCGGAGCTCGTTCGGATAGAGCGCGACCCGGGAGGCGCCGCCGTCGATGCACGCCTCGGTGAGGCGGTCGATCAGGTCCTGGCGGTCACGGCCGCGCAGGTAGTGCGTCATCTCGGCGATCGCGATGTGGTCCGACCCGCGGGCCGCCGCATAGCCCAGGTCGTGCAGGATGTCGTTGGTCCGGTCGCCGGCGGTGCCGAAGGCCAGCCAGATCGCAGCGCGAGGAGCCCGCAGACCGCGGCAGGTCTCGACCAGTCCGGTCATGCCCGCGGCGTTGTGTGCGTAGTCCACGACGAGGACTCGCGAGTCCAGTTCGAACAGGTTCAGGCGCCCGGGGTTGCGCTCCGGATCGAGCACGAAGGTTCGCAGGGCCTCGACGACCGATGGCTCGGGGAGCCCCACGGCGATGGCCGCGGCCGTCGCGCCCATCACGTTCTGGATGTTGTGGTTCGAGATGCCGGCGAGCGTCATGGGCACGTCCTCGAGCGCGATGAGCGGACGCGGGTCACGGCCGGGCTCGAGCAGCGCCAAGTGCCGGTCGATCACGGTCATCCCGCGCCCGCCTTCGCCCAGCGCCTGTCGCAGGGCCGGGTGTTCGTGATCGAGCGAGGTGATCCACGGGCGTCCACGGGCGCCTTTGCGCATCGCCAGCACGCGCGGATCGTCGGCGTTCAGCACGTCCCAGCCCTTGGGGCGCGTGATCCGGGTGATGATCCCCTTGACCTCGGCGAGCTGGTCGAGGGTCCGGATCCCATGGAGATCCAGGTGATCCGGGGAGATGTTCGTCACAACCGCGACGTCGTTGTGCAGCGCGCCGACCCCACGTAACAGGATGCCGCCGCGCGCGGTCTCCAGGATCGCGATCTCGACCCCCGGCTGCGCCATCGCCTTCGCGGCGCCCCCGAACCCCGAGTAGTCGCCCCGTTCGACCAGCCGCTCCCCCAGGTAGACGCCGTCCGTGGACGAGTACGCGACGGTCCTTCCGGCGGTACGGGCGATGTGCGCCAGCAGCCGAACGGTGGAGGTCTTGCCGTTCGTCCCCGTGACCGCGATGACGGGGATCTTGGGGTCCGGGACGGTGGGGGCCGGCCCGGGCGGAACGCTCCGCAGCCGCTCCGCGGCCTCGGCGAACAGTCGATCCGGCGGCCGCCGTGTGTGCAACGCGACGCCGATGATGGCGGACACCTCGCGGCCGAACGCCTCGGCTGCGGTCCGGCGGCGCCATGGATACGCGACCACGATCTGGTCCTCGGCCGGTCCGGTGCGAGAGCGGACGCCCAGTTCGGTGCGCGTGGCCTCCGCCAGTCGGCGCGTGAGGTGGGCCGCCAGCCGCGCGACGAACCGACGGCGCTGCTCCGTATTCGGCGGTCCGGGGCGGAATCGTGCGCCGAGCGATCCGTTGCCGCTCGCAGATGCCAGGCCGGGAAGCCCGAGCAGGGCGGCGCGGCTCGCGACGCGATGCTCCGATGCCTCGATCCAGCCCGGCACGGCGAGCGTCAGTTTGATGGCGGGACGAGTGAAGTACAGGTTCGGTCCGTCGAGCACCCGGAGCTCGACGAGCGAGGCCGCCTCCGCCTTCGACATCGCTGCGGATGATAACGATGGCCGTCCGCCGGCGCGCACGATGCGCTGTCGACGGTGCCGATGACGACGTACATCGGTTCGACCGTCCGGCAGTAGGCTTGCCTGACCGTGAGCGAGCTGCAGGAGGTCCTTCGCGCGATCCAGGAGGGCGCCGAACGGGGCGACGAGTTGGCGCTCGCCACCGTCGTGGCCATCCGGGGTTCGACCTACCGCCGTGAGGGCGCCCGCCTGCTGGTTCCCGCGGACGGGGTGCCCGTCGGCACCATCAGCGGCGGATGCCTCGAGGGCGAGGTCTGCGACATCGCGAGCCAGGTGATGGCCGAACGCCGTCCCCGCCTGCTGCACTTCGACCTGACGGCCGACGACGAAGCCGTGTGGGGATGGGGCCTCGGATGCAACGGCGTCATCGACGTCTTCGTCGAGCCGGCCGAACGCGCGGTGCAGATGGCGGGCGCGATCCGTCGCGCCATCGACGACGAGCGTGAACTGGTGGCCGTCACCGTCATCCGCGCCCCGCAGGGGTCGGAGCTCGCCGGCGCCCGCATCCTCGTCGAGCCGGACGGATCCACGGAGGGTTCCCTGGGGGACGTGGATCTCGACGACCGAGCCAAGGACGCGGCGCACGCGGCGCTGCAGGCCGGCGCGTCTCGAACCGTCGAGCTGGCCCCGGACGTCGAGGCCTTCGTCGAGGTGCTCCTGCCCCCGGTGCGGCTGCTCGTGTGCGGGGCCGGCCATGACGCGATTCCGTTGGTCCGGTTCGCCTCGGGCCTCGGCTGGCGCGTCGACGTGGCCGACGACCGCGCTGCCTTCCTCACACATGAGCGCTTTCCGGAGGCGAGGTCCTTCGTCCAGACGGAGCCGAACGAGGTCACCGAGCGCGCGGGGGTGGACGCCAGGACGTATGCGGTGGTCATGACCCACAACTTCATGCGCGACAAGGATTACCTGCGATCGCTGCTGGGAAGCCCGGCCGCCTACATCGGCATGCTCGGTCCGAACGAACGATTCGTAAAGCTACTTGACGAATTGCGGCGCGAGGGGTACGAAACCAACCCGGACGACCTGCGCGTCGTGCACTCGCCGGCCGGGCTCGACGTCGGCGCCGAGGGTCCCGAGGAGATCGCCTGGGCCGTGACAGCGGAGGTCCTGGCGGTTCGAAGCGGCAGGGGCGGCGGGTTCCTTCGGGAGCGGCGGGGCCCCATTCACGACTTCCCGCACGCCGCGGAGATCGCTCGGGCCGCATCGGGCGCGTGACGGCCGCCGGCTTCGGCGCGGGTCGCGCCGGCTCGATCGGCGCCATCGTTCTGGCAGCGGGCGAGGGACGCCGCTTCGGGCAACCGAAGGCATTCATCACCGTCGACGGAGGATGGCTGGTTCGACGCGCCATCGAGGCGGCGGCGGCCGGCGGGCTGAGGCCGATCGTCGTCGTGCTGGGGGCGGGCAAGGAGGACCGCGTGCCGGCGTTCGCTTCGATCGGGTTCGATGGCCTCCGTGCGGTGGTGAACCCGGATTCGCCCGCCGGCGCGGCGACGTCGTTGCGCGCGGGCGTCCAGGCCATGGGGACCGACGTCGACGCCGCCGTCATCCTGCTCGCCGACCAACCGGACGTCTCGGGCGAGGCGGTTCGGGCGGTGACGGCCGCGTTTCACGCCGGGGCCGGTCCGATCGTGCAGGCGTCGTACGGCGGCGTCCCGTCGCATCCGACACTCTTGGCCCGAACGATCTGGCCCGAGGTCATGCAGCTGACGGGCGACGAGGGTGCGCGTCAACTCATCCGGATGCACCCGGAATGGCGACACACCGTGGAGGTTGGCGGGCAGCCGCCCATGGACATCGACACGCCGGCGGATCTCACCCGGTGGAACGCAGGGGCGCAGGACGCGACAGAGCGCTGATCGCATCAGCCCGCTGTTCGTTCATTTGCGCCGGACGCGAATAACTGTCAGTATTCGCCGCAGCAATCTCCGCAGCGCTTTCTAGCTCACATACGTGGGACGGCACTCAATGAATGAGCAGAGCCTCAAGTCGGCCAACGATTTCCTCAGCGTTGCAGCCACAACGGTGACGCCGGGTGAATTCTTCGATCGTCCGCCAACGGAGATCGGCAAAGACGCGGGCATCCCGAATCCGCTCGCCGTGGCGCGGGCCATCCGGGCCCTCGCCGCCCGCCGCCGCGTCGAGATGGTCGACGGCCGGTATCGACTGCTCGACGCCACACCACTGTCGCCGGGCGAGCCGGAGTCCGTGCCCAGGACGCCTCGGAAGCGCAAGCAGCGCAAGCGCGCCGGCGGGCCGTCCGTGGTTTCCCGCGGTGGTATCGAGGCCACGACTGCGGGAGACCGGCGACCGACGTATGCGGACCTGGGGCGGGCGATGGTCGACCGCCTGATCGAGATGGGACGTGAAACGGGCGAGGCGCTCGGACTGGCGGACAACCTGCGCCGCGAGGTCAAGGACAACCGCGCCGCCCGGATCGATGCCGAACAGCGTGCCAGCCGGTACTTCGAGCGGATCAAGGAACTCGAGCACAAGCTCGAGATGGCCGAAGTGAACCTTCGTTCGGTGCTCGCCGCCGCCCGTGGACGCGGGGCGACCGCTGCCCCGCCGGACAACGAGATGGAGGCGGTCCTGCGGGTGCTCAAGGGCACGCCGAGCCCCGACGGGGAGGAGGCCGGACTCGACGGGGACGCGGCCGAGGCCCTTCCGGGCGCCGCGCTCGACGGTGACGGCCCGGCGGACAAGGAAGACGGGGACTCCGTCCAAAGCGATTCCCATCCCACCGCCCAGGACTCCGAAGCGGCCGGCACGGCCGAGGACACCGCCGGACACGAGGAGGTCGCTTCGACGGTCACGGCCACCGACGTGCAGGACGTCCAGGCGCTCGAGCAGGGTCCGGACGGCGAGGTCCACGAGGCATTCGGCGAGTGAACCCCCCCGATCCGGGCGCGGCGTCGCCGTCTCCCGGTCGGCTGCTCGAACTGGCGAATGACGCGCTCGATGCGTATCTGGACGATCTCCGTGCCCTGGTGAACATCGAGTGCGGCACGTACCTGGCCGACGGCGTGAACCGCGTTGCCGACCACATGGAGTTGCGGTTCCGACAGGCCGGGTGGAACGTCGAGCGGACGCCCCACGCTCCCACGGAGGGCGAACCGCGACTGGGCGACGTCCTCACAGCGACCATCTTCGGGACGGATGCCGGCGCCTCGAAGGCGAACGCGCGTGTGCTGCTCGTGGGCCACATGGACACGGTGTTTCCCGACGGCACCGCGGCGGCGCGGCCGTTTCGGATCGACGGGGGACGTGCGTTCGGGCCCGGCGTCTCGGACATGAAGGGCGGCCTGCTCGCCGGCTTCTACGCGGTGTCGCTGCTGCAGCGCGCGGGCTACGGGGCGTTCGATTCGATCACCTACGTCTGCAATCCGGACGAGGAGATCGGATCGCCGTTCAGCGGCGCCGCGATCCGGGAGCGTGCAGCCGGCGTCGATGCATGCTTCGTCCTGGAGGGTGCGCGGGAGAACGGGGACATCGTCTCGGCGCGAAAGGGTGTCGCGGACATCCGCGCGGTGTATCGCGGCCGAGAGGCGCACGCCGGCGTCGAGCCGTGGCGCGGCCGGTCCGCCGTCCTCCAGGCCGCGCGCGCGATCGAGGCGCTGCACGCGCTGAACGGCCGCTGGGAGGGCGTCACCGTGAACGTCGGGGTCGTACAGGGAGGCACCAGGCCGAACGTGGTCGCCGGGCGCTGCGAGATCGAGGTGGACGTGCGCGCGACGACGCAGTCCGGGTTCGATGAGGCGGTGGCGGAAGTTCGGCGCGCCGCGTCCACGTCATACGTGGACGACGTCGAGGCCGAATTCCGGCCCGGGGCGTTCTTCCCCCCGATGGAGAAGACGCCGGGGACGGCGGCGCTCGCCGCGCGGGCGATCAGGATCGCAGGCGAGCTCGGCTTCGATCTGCAGGATGCCGCGACGGGCGGCGCCTCGGATGCCAATCCGGTCGCGCGGATGGGCGTGCCCGTCCTGGACGGCCTCGGGCCCGTCGGCGGCAACGATCACTCCCCGACCGAATGGATGGACGTGGCCAGCGTGCCGCCTCGGCTCGCGCTCCTGGCTGCGCTGATCGGGTCCGTGCGTCCGGGCGGGTAGCGTCAGGGCGAGCCGCTCGCGGCCGCCGTGGGCCCCGGCGACGGAGCCGACGGCGTCGCGGTCGCGGCGTTCAGCAACCGTCGCGCCTCGGCCCGATGGGTTCCGAAGGGCGCCGCGGCAAGGTACGCGCGGAACGCCGCCGCGGCGTCCGTCGGTCGGTGCAGGCCGTTCAGCAGGATCACCCCCCGCTGGAACAGCGCCTCCGGATCGTGCGGGTCGGATGCCAGCGCCCGGTCGACCAGGTACAGGGCATCCGGCGCGCGGCCCGCGGCGGCCAGGATCACCGCCAGGCCCGTGTTGGCCTCCGGGTTGGCCTTGTCGCGACGAAGGACCTCCGTGTACTGCAGCGCGGCGAGCCCGGTCCGGTGCTCATGGACGTATGCAGCCGCCAGGTCCAGTCGCGCGGCAAGGTCGGCAGGGTGCTGCTGGACCCGGCGGACGAGCGGGGCGATCGCCGGGTCCGCCGTTGGTGTCGACGAGGGCGCCGTGCCGGCGATGCCCGTGTCGCCCGAAAGCGATCCACCCGGCTCCCGCGCCGAGACGGCGTTGACGAGCAAGGGGACGACCCCCAGGGCGAGGACGGCGCCGAGGGCTGCGGGCACGAGCCGGCGGCGCGCGGCGCCGGCCGGAGGCTCGTTCGGCACGCCCGCCTCCGCCCCGGCGTGGTCCGTTTCGACGATCGAACGGATCTCGCGCACGCCGTCGGCGAGCGAACCGTCGCCGTCCCGCGCCTCCAGCGCCCGCAGCACCACGACGGCGCGGCGTTCGGTCTCCGAGCGCAGCGCCACGTATTCCTGCTCGGACAGCGCGTCGGACCTGCGGTCGTCCTCCAGATCACGGAGGGTTCGAAGGAGCGCCGTCCGCTCGTCCTCCAGCGGGTCGGACAGCCGCTCGAGCGCCGGACGGCCGCCGCGATGGAACGGGCGCATGATTCCGGCGACCGCGACGACGGCAAGCACCAGGCTGACGATCAGCACCACGGCCGTCATGAGGCGTCCTCAGCCGTGAACGACGCCAGCGCGCGGTCCAGGAGCTGACGATCGGACGCAGGGAGCGCCTGCGCGTCGTCCTCAACCGCGACGGGTCCCGCGGCGTCGCGGCCGTTCCGCCGCCACCTCACGATCGCTGCCACGGCGAGTGCCGAACCGGCCATCAGGAGCAGGGCCGGGACCAGCCACGCGAACAGCGTCACCCCCGAGGCAGGGGGCGAGAGCAGGATCCGTGCGCCGTAGCGTTCGACGTAGACACGCCGGATCTCCGCGGGCGACTGGCCGGCGCGGAGTCGCCGGGCGATATCGGCGCGGATCTCGCCCGCGACCGCCGACGGCGAGTCCGCAACCGAGAGGTCGAGACAGGCGGGGCACTGCAGCGTCCCGGCAACCTCCCGGACACGATCCTCGAAGGTGCGTGGCCCGGGCGCGCCGCGGAGGGCGACGAACACCACGACCGCCGCACTCACGAGCACGGCGGCGGCCAGTCCGAGCGACGCGGCCGGGAGACGGCCGTGTTGCGACGGGCCGGTCAACGTCCGGTCCCGAGGAGGGTCTCGACCTGCGAGGACAGCTCGTCGTACGGAACGGGCCCGATCCACTTGCTCTGGATGCGGCCGTCGGCCCCGATCAGGAACGTCTCGGGCGGGTTCGTCACCCCGTACGCAAGCGCCGTCCGGTCGCCCGGATCGCCCACCACCGGGTAGGCGATGCCGAGCCGTTCGGCGAAGGCCGTCGCCGCGGAATGGGCGTCGTCGAAGTCCATCCCGACGATGACGACGCCGCGATCGCCGAACCTGGTCCACGCGCGCGACAGCGCGGCGTGCTCCGTCACGCAGGACGAGCACCAGGAGGACCAGAAGTTCAACAGGACCACCTGGCCGCGCAGATCGCCCATCCGGATGGTTTGCGACCCGTCCAGCGTCTGCGCGTGGAAATCGGGCGCCTGCTTTCCGACCATGACCGGCGTGTACGACGTCGGGTCCCGGGACAGGCCGAACGCGGACACCGCGGCGACGGCGGCGACGGCCGCCACGATCGCGCCGATCGCGCCCCAGCGGGGACCGGTGCGCCGGCCGCCGCCGCGGAGGGACGACGGATGCCCCGAAGGGGACGGGCTCGAGGCAGGGTGCGCATCCGACGTCGAGGACATCGAAGGCGTCGATGTGGGTGGCTGGATCTCAGGGTCGTCGTCGGCCAAGCGGCTGCCTCTTCGTCGTGTGCGCGTGTCGACGTTCAAGCCGCTGCCGGCGCGACAACGCCGGGCGGCATGGCGTAAGTATAGGAACGGGCCGGTTCGCGGGATACGGAGGTCGCGCGGTGGCCGGCCCGCGAATGAGGCTTCCGACCAGCGGAGATCGAACGAATGACCCTACGAAGAACGGCGGCGTTCACGGTCGCGGTGATCGCGCTCGCCGGAGCGACGGCCTGGGTCGTGGCCGCGCGGAGCACGCCCGCCCGGTCCAGCGGAGCCCCGAATGGACCGCCCGCGGGGGACGCGCGCTCCGGATCGGCCTCGCCGACGCCGCCGGCACCACGTGCGCCATCCGCTCCCGCCTCGCCGGCTGCGCCGGTAACGTCTTCGCCCTCGCCGACCCCCGCGCCGAACGGCGTCATGGACCCCCGGACGTTGCTCGTGTGGGTCCCGTGGCGCCTTCCGGCGTCCCTGGCGGGCGCTGCCGCCCGCGTGCCGGGCGTGGCGCGCGTGGTCCAGGTCCAGGGCGGCACGGCGTGGATGACGGCCACGGCATCGTCGAGCGGGACGGTGGTCCACCGCCCGCCGGCCGGCTATCGGATCCCGATCGACGTGGGCGCCGCGGACCCGGCGGCCTACGCCGCGCTCTTCGAAACACCCCCTCCGGCGCTCGCGAACCTGGCCCGCCGTCCGGGCAGCGGCCTGTATGCCTCCGCCGAGGCGAGGCTTCGCGGCGCCGCGGGACGGCTGTCGTTCGGAGCAGTCGACGTGCCGGTCACGGGCACGATCAGCGATGCGGCCACCGGCTACCACGAGCTTCTCGTCGCGCCCGGCACGGCGGCGCGGCTCGGCCTGACCTCACCGAAATACCTTCTCGTGCTCCCTCAGCCCCGGGCGTCGATCACGGACGTCGAACGACGGCTCCGCACACTGGTCGAGCCACCGACCAAAGTGCTGGTCACGCGGGCGAGCGCCGTGCCGTTCGATCGCGACAGCCCGAACACCCTGCCGGCGTCGCTGGAGAAGGTCGCGATGGGCGAGTTCGCGGCGAGACTCGAGCCCGGTGGGGCCATGACCCTGGACCCGGCCTGGACGTCCGCGCACATCGAGACGGTCGACGTGCCGATCCTGGGGCGCGTCACCTGCAACCGCGCGTTCGTGCCCGTGCTACGCAGAGCGCTCGCGGAGGTCCAGCGCCGGGGCCTCGCGGCGGCGATCCATCCCGGCCAGTACGCGGGGTGCTTCGTGCCGAAGTTCGTGCTGCACGATCCGACGCAGATCATCTCCCACCACACGTGGGGGTCGGCGTTCGACGTCAACGTGCCGGAGAACCGGTTCGGCGCGCCGCCGCACGAGGATCCGCGGCTGGTGGCGGTCTTCGAATCGCTCGGTTTCCAATGGGGCGGGCATTGGCTGGTACCCGACGGCATGCACTTCGAATTCCTGCGGGCGCCGCCTCCCGGCTAACGGGCGGGAAGGCTCACCGGCTCCGCGTGCCCGTCGCTCAAGGATTCGACGGCGGCGGCGGCCTCGGCAGGATCCGGACGCACTCGGCGCCGGGCCGGCCACGCGGCGAGGAGGCCACCGATCGCCATCACGCCGGCGCCGACCCAGAGCCACATGACGCCTGGGTTCAGGAAGAACCGAAGCGTCGCCCTGGACCCGCGGAACCCGAGCACGGAGGAGTACAGATCCCTCAGTGGGCCGTAGTGGATCGATGGCGTGCCGATCGGCTCGGTGGGCTGCGCTGGGTAGACGTTGAGCGACGGGTGGAGCACCCCGGCCGGCCGGCCGTTGCGAAGGACCGAGACCTCCGCGACGAACACGCGCCGCTGGGCCTGCTGGACGACCCGCGCGCCGTCGTATCGAAGCACCACGCCGGCGAACGGGACCTGTTCGCCGCGCGCCAGCGTCACCTCGGTCTGCAGCGCGAACGTGGACGACGTGGTGATCGCGATCGCAAGCACGGCGAGTCCCACGTGCGCCACGTACCCCCCAGTCGCGCGTCGGTTGCGTGCGAGCGCGTCGGCTGCTGCGCCAGTTCCGCGCCGGCCGGTCGCCCCGCGGGAGGAGCGGACCGATGCGACGATCAGCTCGACATTCGAAGCGATCACGAACGCCGCGAGCCCGTAGGCGAGCAGCGCGACGGCGTGGCGCACCCCGGCCAGCGCCAGACCGACGATGACGAGCGCGCCGATCCCGGCGGGGATGGCCGCACGGCGCCGGAGGCGTTCGGGGCTCGCCCGGCGCCACGGGAGCAGGGGACCCACGCCGACCAGGAACATCAGCAGCAGGAAGACCGGCGTCACCGTTCGGTCGAAGTACGGCCCGCCGACCGTGACCTGCTGGTTCGTGAGGGCCTCGACGAACAGCGGGTAGATGGTCCCGATCAGCACGATGAGCGTGATCGTGAGCAGGAGCAGGTTGTTTCCCAGGAACGCCGCCTCGCGCGACAGCACGGCATCGAAGCGTCCGTCGGAGGCCAGACGCCACGATCGCCACGCGATCAGGCCGAACCCTCCGACCAGCACCAGCAGGAGGAACCCCAGATACATCGGGCCGACGGCCGACTTCGCGAACGCGTGGACGCTCGCCAGGATCGACCCGCGCGTGAGAAACGTGCCGAAGGTGGCCAGCGCGAAGGCCCCGACGCAAAGCGAGACGTTCCAGACCTTCAGCATCCCGCGCCGCTCCTGCAGCATGACCGAATGCAGGAACGCGGTGGTCACCAGCCACGGGAGCAACGCGACGTTCTCCACCGGGTCCCACGCCCAGTAGCCGCCCCATCCGAGCACGCCGTACGACCAGAGCCCGCCGAGGAACAGGCCGAGCGTGAGGAAGATCCACGCCGCGAGCGCCCACCGCCGGATGATCCGCACCCACGCGTCCGAGGACGTGCCGGTGAACAGTGAGGCCATGGCGAACGCGAATGGGACCGTGGTTCCGATGAAGCCCAGATAGAGCATGGGGGGATGGATCGCCATGAGGGGATGGTTCTGCAGCAATGGTAAAGGGCCCTGACCATCGAGCGGCGCCACGCTGAGCCGCGCGAACGGCCGGGTCGGGCCCATGACCAGAACCAGATAGAACACCTGCACGCCGTACAGAACGGCCAGCGCCCATGGAAGGGTCTCGGGGCGGCGGCGCCGGAAGCGGAATGCGACGGCCGCGATGAACCCGGCCAGGATCAGGTTCCACAGCAGCAGTGAACCTTCGTCGTTCGACCACAGCGACAGGACCTTGAAGAAGGTGGGCGTCTCGCGGCTGGAGTTCGCCGCGACGTAGGCGATGCCGAAGTCGTTCGACAGGATCGCTGCGAGCATCGCGCCGTTGGCGGCCGCGACCAGCGCGAAGAGTGAGAAGGCGGTGGTGCGGGCGCTCTCGACGAGCAGCGGGCGATCCCGGCGCGCGCCCGTAACGGAGGCGACCAGCCCGTACAGCGCGAGCGCCAGGGCAACCAGGAGCGCGAAGGTCCCGAGCCTGTCCACCGTGTTTAGGGAGCCCTCACCCGTCAGCCCGTGTGCGCGGCATCACCCGCACGCCGGGGCGGCCGCGTGCGGGATGGGGCCGGTCGCCGGCGGCGCGTAGGAGTCGTTGTGCTTGACCAGGACGTCGCTGGCGTGGAAGACGTGGTCGCGTCCGTATGCCCCTTCGGCGATCACCCCTCGGCCCTCGGCGAACAGTTGGGGCACGCCGCGCGAGGTCGCCACGGTGACGCTCGAGCGCAGGTCCGTGAGGATGAACCGGATGGCCGTGCCGCGTGTGCAGAGCGAGCCGGGTTCGACCACGCCGCCCAGCCGGATCTGCTGGCCGGTGCCGCTTGGGCCCAGGCGCAGCAGCTCCGTGGGCGTCTTGTAGTACACGAGGTTGCTCCGAAGGGCGCTGACGGCGATCCACGCCAGGGCGGCCACGATCACGCCGGCAGCGACGACGGTTCGCGTTCGCCGGGAGCGCCGTCTGGCGACAGATGCGCTCGGACCGGCGTCGGTCGGGGCCGGCGGCGTGGACATTGCCGGCGAGTCCGCGCCCCGAAGGTCCGTGTCAGCCATCCGCGCCGTTCGCTTCGCCGCCGGGCTCGCTGATCCGCGCGTCTCTCCGCGCCGCCACGGCGCCCGCTCGTGCCAGCGCTCGCCGGGCCCGCATCCGGAGACTGAGAAGGTATCCGCCCAGCACTCCAGCCGTGATCACATAGCCGGCGATCAGATAGCCCACGCGCCGAACCTCACCCTCATCCTCCGACCGCCGCTTTCGCCGCGGCCGCGCCGATGCGCGGGCTGAGCGCCTCGGCCACCGCCTTCTCCTCCAACCGGCCCACCCGGAGGCGCAGCACCATCAGGTAGGCGTAGAGCAGCGTGAACGCCACCACCGACAGGACCAGGGTCCACGCCATCACCGGCGCCATCCGCGGCGCGACCTTCGCCACCACCGGCGCCTGGTGCAACGAGCGCCACCACACGACCGACAGGTGCACGATGGGCACGTCGACGAACCCGACGATCCCGACGACCGCGGACCAGGTCCCCCGCCTGCGTGGATCGTCGGTCATGCGCCGGACCGCCAGGTACCCCAGGTAGATCAGCAGCAGCACCGCCGTGGTGGTGAGCCGAGGATCCCACGTCCACCAGGTTCCCCAGACCGGCTTCGCCCAGATCGAACCCAGCACCAACGTGAGGATGGTGAACACGACGCCGATCTCGGCGGAGGCCGCGGCCAGCCGGTCCCATCGGGTCTTCGTGGTCCGAAGGTAGGCGATGCTCGCGACCAGGACGACGGCGAAGGACAGGTAGGCGAGCCAGGCCGAGGGCACGTGCACGTAGATCAGGCGGAAGACCTGCCCCTGTTCGGCGTCCGGCGGCGTCACGAACAGCGCCATGACCATCGCGCCGAGCAACGCGATCGCCGACAGGACGCCGAGCGTCCGCTCGCCGCGGCGCGAGACCGCCTTCCCCAATGCCCGTTCGCCCGCCCGCACGCTCATCCCGTCCTAGTCCTCCAGCAGGTAACCGAACACGAGCGTACCGGCAGCGATGAAGACGGCGTCGAACGCCACGAGCAACAGGAGCCAGGACCAGCCGGAACGGGTCGTGACCGCCGCCGCCCCGGTGTCCGCGACCGTGGCCGCGGCGGTGGCCTTCACGCCCGCCAGCAGCACCGGGACGGCCAAGGGCAGCACCAGCAGCGGGAAGACCGCCTCTCTCGCTCGGGGCGACGCCTCCAGCACGCCGAACAGGCTCCCGACGGCCGACAGACCCATCGTGCCCAGGACGAACGCGCAGATCAGCAGCGCGGGGTCCGACCCGACGGACAGGCCGAAGAGCACGGCGACGAGCGCCAGCACCGCGGCCTCTAGAAGCAACAGTTGGACGGTCACCGCGGCCGCCTTTCCCAGGAAGATCGCCGCGCGGTCGATCGGCGCGAGCGCCAGACCCTCCAGGGCACCGTCCTCGGTCTCCGCCTCGTAGGACCGTCTGAACGACAGCACGGACGCGAACAGCACGGCGAGCCAAAGCAGGGCCGGCGCGGTGGTCTGAAGGGTCGCCCGGCCCGGACCGAGCGCCAGGCCGAACACGATCAGGAGCGTCGCCGCGAACGGCAGGACGGCGGCCAGCGCGTACCTTCCACGGACCTCGATGCGAAGGTCCTTCGCCGCGATCGCGCGGGCTTCCAGGAGCACGCTCATGCGTCGACGCCTTCAGGGAGCAGGCGGCCGTCCTGCATGAAGAGCGTTCTGGTGGTCATCCTCGCCCGGGCCCGTTCGTGCGTGGCGACGATCGCCGTGCCGCCGCGGGCAACCGTCGCCCGGATCAGGTCGTCGACGGCATCGCGCGCAGCGGTATCCAGACCGGCGTAGGGCTCGTCGAGCAGCAGCAGTTCCGGACTGCGCAGCAGCGCACGCGCGACGGCCACGCGCTGGCGCATCCCCTGAGAGAACCCGCGCACGCGTTCGCCCGCGACGTCGTTCAGCCCGACGCGCTCGAGCGCGGCGGGGGCGCCGTCGGTTCGAAGGCCGTAGAGGCGGCACGCGAAGCGGAGGTTCTCGGCCGCGGTCAGGTCCTCGTAGAGGCGCGTGCGGTGACCGACGAACTCGGTTCGGGACCGGATCTCCTCGCGTTCGGCCATGAGGTCGAAGCCCAGGACGCGGCCGGACCCGTACGTCGGCGACAGCAGCGTCGCCATGACACGCAACAGCGTGCTCTTCCCGGCGCCGTTCGCCCCTCGAAGGAAGACCGTCTCGCCACGTTCGATCCGGAGGTCGACACGAACGAGCGCCGGCGATACCCCGAACACGCGCGTGACGCGGTCGAGGGCGACGGCCGGCCCGGCGCCATCGGTCGCGGCGCCGGCCGGGTCGTCGCGCCGGAGTCCCGACGATGGAGAGACGGCGGTCACGGTGGCTCACAGGCTATCGCGAGGCCGCAGCGTGCGGGCATCGGACGGCGGACGCGAGCGCTCAGGTTCCGCGTTCCCCGGGGGACCCGCCGAGGGCGCCACGGGGTGCCGCTTCGGCCAAGAGGTCCGGAACGCCGCCTTCGGCCACCAATCGGACGGGGACGCCGGCCGCTTCGAGGATGCTCGCGGCGATGGCCGCCCGATGGCCGGTTCGGCATACGACCCAGGTCTCGCGGTCGTTCGGCACCTCCCCGACCCGCGAGGGGAGGTCGCCGACGAAGATCGTTCGGCTTCCCGCGAGGATTCCCTCGGCCCACTCGGCGGGCTGGCGGACGTCCAGGACCCGCGTGCCGTCGGTCGGGCCGGAGGCATCGAGCGCGGCCGCGAGCGCGGCCGCGGCCATGGCGGGATACGAGGCCACCGGCCTGCCGGAGGCGTGCCACGCGTCGATGCCACCTGCGAGATGGCCGATCGCGGCGTCGAAGCCGATGCGGCGAAGCTGCGTCACCGCCTCCTCGAGGGACCCCGCCGATTCGGGCAGCACCAGCACCAGCGGGGTGCTCCAGGGAACGATCCACCCGACGTAGGAGCAGAACTGGTCGTCCAGTTCGATGTTCAGCGATCCCGGCACGTGCCCGCCGGCGAACGACCTGCGATCCCGGCCGTCGACGACGGTGGCGCCCGACACGACCGCGGAGGCGGCGGCGTCCGGGCTCGTCGACGTCGTGCGCGGCAGGCAACGAAGCAACGCCGGCCCGGCCCGGTTGGTCGGTGCCATGTGCCGGTAGTACGCCGGGTACTCCAGAAGCCCGCTCAGACGGTCGGCCACGAACGCCTGGGCGTCGTCAAAGGCGAGCGCGGGGTTCGATCTCCGCTCCTCGCCGACCGTCGAAGTCCGGCGCACGGACGCGCCGGCAGAGCCACAGAAGCTGCCCGCGCCGTGCGTCGGCATGACGAGTGTGGCCGCGGGGAGCGCACCGATCCGGGAAAGGGAGGCGAACTGCGCTTCGGTCAACTCCTCCGTCAGGTCCGGACCGAGGAGGTCCGTGCGGCCTGCGCTCGCCACCATCAGGCTGCCGCCGGTGAAGGCGGCGAACGGCTCCCCCGCCCCGTCGGCGGTGGCGATCCATGCCAGGTGCTCGGGCGTGTGCCCCGGCGTCTCCCAGGCCCGAAGGGTGAGATCGCCGATCCTGACTTCATCCCCCTCGGCGGCCCCGCGATGGTCGAATCCGTAGCCGCCGCGCGCCGGCAGCACCAGCGAGGCACCGGTCGCCTCCCGGACCTCGAGCGCTCCCGAGACGTAGTCGTTGTGCACGTGGGTCTCGAGCACCACCTTGATGCGCAACCCGCGGGAGCTGGCGGCGTGGACGAACCTGGCCGCATCGCGCTGCGGATCGACGATCGCCGCCTCGTCGCCGGAGGCGATCAGGTAGGTCGAATCGCCGAGGCCCTTCGTGACGAAGGGTTCGATGCGCGGATCCGCCATGGAGGGCACACACGATACCCCGGGAGCCTCGCCACTCGGGCGATGGCGACCGGCAATCGGGAGGTACGTGGGGGCGCCGACCGGGGTAGGGTACGGTCCGTGCCGATCATCCGCGCGGGAGAGCGCCGCACTGGTCGCGCGAGTGGGGGTCCGGGCTGCGGGACGCGGGCCGCGACCTCCGCCGCGATCGCGGTGATCGCACTGATCGGGATGCCCGCGTGCACGTTCGGCATGCCGCGGGGCGCCACGGTCCAGGGGCGGCACATCAGCTCGCTGTACCAGTTGCTGTTCTGGTTCGCGATCCCCATCGGGGGACTCGTGTACGGGCTGATGCTCTGGTCGATCCTCCGGTACCGCCGCCGGAAGAACGACGACGGCAGCCTGCCGAAACAGACGCGGTACCACCTGCCGCTGGAGATCACCTACACGGCGATTCCCGTGGTGATCGTCCTGGTGCTGTTCGGTTTCACGATCTCCACCATGGCGAAGGTCGACAAGGTGTCGCCAAACGCCGCGGCGACCGTCGACGTGACCGGATTCCGGTGGCAGTGGCGGTTCGACTATCCCGGCTACGCGTTCTCGATCGTCGGCGTGGGCGGCACGCCGTCGAGCGGCCCCACGCTCGTCCTCCCCACCGGCGGGACGGTGCACATCACGCTCCGCGCCGCCGACGTGATCCATTCGTTCTTCGTCCCGGACTTCAACTTCAAGCGCGACGCCATCCCCGGCGTGACGAACCAGTTCGACCTCACGATCCCCGACGCCGGGGTGTTCCGGGGCGAGTGCGCCGAACTGTGCGGCATCGACCACTCGGACATGACGTTCTTCATCCGCGCCGTGGCGCCGGCGCAGTTTCGCGCGTGGTTGCAGGACCATCGGGGCCAGGGCGTGATCCAGGAGTCGCCGTGAGCGAGACGACGCTGCCGGCCGCCGTGCACGAGCATCGGACGAGGGCGGCCCGCCTGCTCGACGTCATCACCACGACGAACCACAAGACGATCGGCCTGCTCTACATCTGGGCGTCGCTGGTCTTCTTCCTTGCCGGCGGGCTGATGGCCGAGCTCATGCGAACAGAACTCGCCACGCCGGCCCTGAATCTCGTCTCGAGGCAGACGTACAACGAGCTGTTCACGATCCACGGCACGACGATGATCTTCCTGTTCATCGCGCCCATCGGGCTGGGCTTCGGGAACTACTTGGTGCCCCTGCAGATCGGCGCGCCGGACATGGCCTTCCCGCGCCTCAACGCGCTCTCCGTGTGGCTGTTCATCCTGGGCGGGGTGACCATCCTGTCGTCCTTCGGCGCCTCGCACGGCGCCGCCGCGGTGGGCTGGACCGCCTACGCGCCGTTGTCCGGCGCAACGGGGAGCCCGGGGCCCGGCATGGACATGTGGATCATGGGGGTCCTGCTCACGAGCATCGCCTCGATCATGACCGCGGTGAACCTGATGGCCACGGTGTTCATGCTCCGCGCGCCGGGCATGACCATGTGGCGGATGTCGCTGTTCACGTGGAACATCCTCATCACGTCGATCCTGATCCTGGTCGCCTTCCCGCCTCTCGCCGCCGCGGTCTCGATGCTGTTCATCGACCGGCATTTCCAGGGTCATTTCTTCGATCCCTCACACGGCGGCTCGGTGATCCTCTATCAGCACCTGTTCTGGTTCTTCGGCCATCCGGAGGTCTACGTGATGGTGCTGCCCTGGTTCGGGGTGGTGACCGACATCATCCCGGTGTTCTCACGCAAGCCGATCTTCGGCTACGCGGGATTCGTGCTGGCCTCCCTCGCGATCGCCGGTCTGTCCATGAGCGTCTGGGCGCACCACATGTTCACGACCGGCCTGGTCGACAACGCGTTCTTCTCGATCATGTCCTTCCTCATCGCGGTGCCCACGGGCATCAAGTTCTTCAACTGGATCGGGACCATGTGGCGGGGGAAGCTCACGTTCGAGACCCCCATGCTCTTCTGTCTCGGGTTCATGGCGAATTTCCTGATCGGCGGGATCACCGGCGTGATGCTCGCGTCGGCGCCCGCCGACTACGACTTCCAGGACACATATTTCGTCGTCGCCCACATGCACTACGTGCTCGGCGGCGGATCATTGTTCGCGATCTTCGCGGCCTTCTTCTTCTGGTTCCCGAAGATGACGGGGTTCCGCCTGAACGAACGCCTGGGCAAGGCGTTCTTCTGGATCACGGAGATCGGATTCAACCTGACGTTCTGGCCTCTGTTCATCAGCGGGCTCAGAGGAATGCAGCGACGCGTGGCCGAATATCCGCCGGGGATCTACACGACGCCCAACCAACTGTCGACGCTCGGTGCCTACGTGATGGCCGTGGGTGTCATCGTGTTCCTGGTGTGCGTGGTCCAGGCGTTCCGCAAGAAGATCCCCGCCGGCGACGACCCGTGGGGCGGATACACACTGGAGTGGGTGACCACGTCGCCGCCTCCCGAGCACAACTTCGAATGGTTGCCTCCGATCCGCAGCGAGCGGCCGGCGTTCGACTGGCGGCACCGCGAGACGGGACCGGGCACGCCGGCGGAGGTCGGCGTGGGGCCGCCGGTGGTCTCGACGTGAGGACCTCGATCGGGTACTGGGGCTACGTCTGCGTGTTCGGGTTCGTCGTGGGCGCCATCTACTGGTTCCTCACCTACGAGCCGGCGGGCACGTTGCTGCTGATCTTCATGGGCCTGTGTGGGCTGGTGATCTCCGGCTACCTGTTCGTGCGGGCTCGGAGCCTCTCGCTGCCCGAGGACGACCGGGAGGGGACGTTCGAGGACGCCGCCGGGGTCCCGATCGGACGGTTCTCGGCTGGGAGCGTCTGGCCGGTCCTCATGGGACTCGGCATCGCGCTCGGCCTCCAGGGGTTCATCTTCGGCCGATGGCTCCTGGTTGCCGGTGGGGTGCTGTTCGTGTGGGCGACGATCGGGCTCATGCAGGAGAGCCGAGGCTAGACGCCGACCTTCGGCTCCTCGCCGCTGCCCGACGCGTCCGCTGCGCCGTCGGCGGCGACGGCGGCGCGCATCCGCTCCTCCGTGCTCGGGAATCCGCCGCCCTCCTCCTCTTCCGTCTCGAATCCCCCATCCGATCTGCGTTTGACCTGGTTGATGGGCGAGCGCTTGACGGGCTCGCGGCCGCTGTCGCGCAGGCCGCGGGCCACGAGATAGGTCACGAGAAAGACCAGACCCGGCACCACGATGACGACCGCTCGGAACACCCGGACGAACGCCTCGATGGACACGCCCACGTCGGAGGCGAGCACGTCGTCGCCGCCCGCCATCGACAGCAGGACGAAGAACGCAAGCATCGACGCGCCGAGCGCGGTCCGCCACGGCAGGTCACGCGGGTACTGCAGGAGGTCGTGGAACTCGCCGTCGCCGGTCAGCCGCCGTTCGATCCACGGCCAGAACGCCAGGATCGTGAAGAACAGCCCTGGGATGAGCACCGACGGGAAGAAGAGTTCGGGGATCTCGTACCCACCGATCGTGATCTGCCAGTTCGGGAACAGTCGAAGCAGTCCCTCGAGCCACCCCATGTACCAGTCCGGCTGCGCCGCCTGACTCACGATGTGCGGTTCGTAGGGTCCGTAGAGCCAGATGGGGTTGATCTGCACGAGCCCGCCGAACAGCGCAAGGATGCCCCAGATCGCGAACAGGAATCCGATCGATTTGAATGCGTAGCGCGGCCAGAGGCGCTCGCCGCGGATGTGATCGGGCCGCAGTGTCTTCTCGGGGAAATTCGTGTGCTTCTGGCGCCAGAGGATGGCGAGGTGCGCCCCGATGGTCACCGCGATCAGCGCCGGCAGGATCATCACGTGCAGGACGAACAGGCGTGGGATGAGGTCGGGCGAGGGATATTCGCCGCCGAAGAGCAGGAACGCCATCCACGTGCCGATCAGCGGGATCGACAACACCACCGAATAGGCGATCCGCAGGCCGGTGCCGGACAGCAGGTCGTCCGGGAGCGAGTAGCCGGCGAACCCGATGGCCAGGG
Organism: Actinomycetota bacterium; assembly: GCA_040414485.1. GTDB lineage: Bacteria > Actinomycetota > UBA4738 > UBA4738 > UBA4738 > JBEDUK01. The sequence goes on along the minus strand of JBEDUK010000031.1, from coordinate 24,632 downwards.
TGAGGATCAGCAGCAGCACGCCGAGCACCCAGTTCAGCTCCCGGGGCTTGCGGAACGCCCCGGTGAAGAAGACCCGCGCCGCGTGGATGCTCACCGCTCCGACCATGACCAGGGCGGCCCAGTGGTGGATCTGACGGAACACCAGGCCGCTTCGAACCTCGAACGAGAGCCGGAGCACCGACTCGTACGCCCGGGACATGGACTGCCCGTCGAGGGGCCGGTACGGGCCGTGATAGGTCACCACGGCCGAGTCCGGAACGTAGAAGAACGTCAGGAACACGCCGGTCACGACCAGGATCACGAACGAGTACAACGCGATCTCGCCGAGCATGAACGACCAGTGGTCCGGGAAGATCTTGCGCAGCGACTTCCGCGCGAAGGACGCTGCGCCCAGTCGCTGATCGAACCAGCGAAAGACCCGCTCGATCATGTCGAGGCCCCCGATCCCGACGGGCCCTTGTTCCTGTTCCAGAAGCCGGGACCGACCGGCGCCGTGAAGTCACCTCGAGCCCGGAGGTAGCCGCTCGAGTCGACGTACAGCGGCAACTGCGGCAGCGGCGTGGTCGCGGGCCCGAAGACCGGCACGGCGCCGCGCAGCACGTCGAACGCCGAGTAATGGCAGGGGCATTGCAGCTGCGCCGCCCCCGCCAGGTACAGCCCGACGGGACATCCCGCGTGCGTGCAGAGCTTCGAGTAGCAGACGTTCCCCAGAGGCGCCCACGCGTCCCGGCCGGCGGGCAGTTGGAGGGCGGCATCGATCACGCGCACCAGGATGGCCTGCGCGTCGTTCGCCCCGACGTGGCCGGCGGGGAAGACGGTGAGCACGCCCCCGACGGGAAGGGTGTTCACCGTGACGGCCGAGCCGGTCTCGTCCACGACGAGCGAGCCTCTGCGCCACGGCGTGCGGAACAGCGAGTTGCCGGGGCTGGGTCCGAGCGACCGGATGGGGAAGATCGCCGCGAGCCCCAGCGCTCCGAAGGCCGTCACCATCATCCGCACGAGGAAACGTCGCCGGGTGATCCCCTCGGCGTCCTCCGCCATCGCCTCCTCCGCCCCGGCCACGGCGGCGGGGGACGAACGATGCTCGCCGCGCGGCTCCGTGACGATCTCGGGCGCGAACAGGAACTTGCCCCAGAAGATGAAGGCGAAGCCGATCCCCAGGAGCAGGATCGCCAGGAGCACGCCTTCGATCTGCGGCTGTCCGCCGAGCGCGTAGACGATCAGCACGGCGATTCCGGCGACGACGGCGGCAGCGAGTGCAACCGTGATCCACCCCGCGGCTCGGCGCTCCGGAACCGGCGACGGCCCGGTCAGGACCTCGACGTCGCCGGACCCCAGGTACGGCGGCGTCGCGGCGGTCTCCTGATCGTCGGGCGGGTCGGCAGCCTCACGGACCGGCCCGCGCGCCCTGGACACGCGCCGCACGATGGCCGCGCCGGCGGCGACCGCGGCGCCGACGGATGCCGCCGTCCGGCGCGCCTTCTTCCGGTCGCGGTCGGGGTCGGGCGGGTCGGCCGGGTCGGCCGGATCGGCCGGATCGGGCGTCCGCCCGCCGCCAAGTTCGTCCCGGGGCCCCTCGCCCGAGGTCACGACCGGGCTCCGATGTACCGAGTCACGACGACCATCGCCACCAGCGCCACGAACAGGGCCATGAACCCCTCGACGATCGGACCGAACACGCCCAGGTTCGCACCGCCGGGTGAATCGGGTTCCCTCAGGTAGAGGACGTACCGCACCAGGGAGTTGAGCTCCGACTGCGAGATCTCCCGTTCGTCGAACAGGGGCATGGTGCCCGGACCGGTGCGGATGGCCTCGGCGATCTGGGTCGGCGTGGCCACGTGCAGCCCCGGGGCGACCTGCGCACCGACGGCGCCACCGTTGCCGCTCGCCGAATGGCACGGTGCACAGTTGCCGAGATAAAGCGAGCTTCCCGCCGACAGGCTTCCCTGCGCCGGGTCCACTTGAGGGATCGGCGTCCCGCCGGGCTGCAGATGATCGACGTACGCGATGACGGCGGCGATCTCAGCCGGAGAGAGCACCGGGGGCCGGCGGATGCCCTGGGCGCCGGGCTCGGCCAGCGGCATCCGCCCCGTCGACATCTGGAAGCTCAGGTAAGCGGGCCCCAGACCGATGATCGGCGGCCCCTGGTCGGTTCCCTGCGCGATCGGACCGTGGCAGGTCGCGCAGGACTGCAGGTAGAGGACCTGCCCCGCCGCGACCAGCGCATCATTCGCCCCGGCCGCGTACGTCTGCGCGGTCGCCGCATCCGCGTGCTGCATGCCTCCCGGCGCTCCCGACAGCCCGACCACGAAAGCCGGCACGGCGAACGCCGCCCCCAACGCAATCGCAACCGCGGTCATCGTGCGCCTGCGCGCGCCATCGGGACCAGCCCTCGGGTTCGTTCGTGCCCGGGCCTCTTCGGAGCGCTTCACCGGACCACGAAGATCACCAGGAACAGGGCGATCCAGACCACGTCGACGAAATGCCAGTAGTAGGCCATGACCTCCAGCCCAGCGTGATCCTCCCTCGTCACCGCCCCTGCGCCGGCCCGTCCCAGCACGACCAGCATGGCGATCAATCCGGCGAACACGTGCAGCGCGTGGAACCCGGTCATCGTGTAGAAGGCCGAGCCGTACGCGTTCGTGCCGATGCTGAACTCGAATTCGAGGTAATCCCAGAACTGGCCGAACAGGAAGATCCAGCCCATGAGGAAGGTCAGCCAGATCCAGCGCTTCGTCGAGGTGATGTTCCCCTGGCGGGCCCGGACGACCGCCATCTGCACGGTGAAGCTGGAGGAGACTAGCACGATCGTGAAGATCAGCGGCTTGACGAAGCCGATGTCGATGCCGGCCGGCGGCCACGGCGATGTCTGGGACCGCAGCGTGAAGTACATGCCGAACAGCGAGGCGAAGAACATCAGCTCGGAGCCGAGGAATATGATGATGCCGACGACGAGCAGATGCGGCGTGGAACGCTGCCCCTGCGTCTCGCGCGGCGTGCTCACCCTGACGGCGATGGCTCCTCCTGGCGTCCGCTGCGCAGCCTAGCCACGGCTGAAGATGTACCACAACGCGTGCCCTTACACGCCTGGCGGCCCCGTTCCTCCCAGGTCGGCCGGCTCGTTCAGGTTCCGCGCGAATCTCCCCGATGGGTCCCATTCGCGCCAGACGGCTTCGTCGACGAACCGCACCCGGAGTCCCGCCAGCGCCGCTCGCAGCGCGAACGTACCGCCGGCCAGGGACCGCCGCAGCGGCTCCGCCGCGCGCCGTGCGTAAACGGCGTGCAGCGGCTCCGGCCCATCGGCCGACACGGGGACGACCGCGTCCTCCCAACTCAGCAGGTCGGCCAGCGCACGAAGGAGCGGCGCGCTCGCGAACGGCATGTCCACCGCGACGGCCGCCACCAGCGGGTGCGACGCCAGTTCGATGCCGGCCACGAGCCCTCCGAGCGGACCGGCATCCGGCACCGCGTCCGGCACCTGCTTCAGCCCGAGAGCGTTCAACCGTGCGCCGTCGCCCGAGGCGACGAGGACCTCGTCGCACGCGCGGTCCAGCACCCTCGCGACGCGCGTCACGAGCGGTTCGCCTTCGAACACCAGCGTCGCCTTGTCGCGCCCCATGCGGACGCTCCGGCCACCGGCCAGGATCAATCCCGTGAGCGGCGCGGAACCAGGCGGCACGGCGCGGATTCGACCCTACGTGAGGCCGCTGATCCGTTCCTCGCCCGCGTAGACGTTGAAGCCGCCCGGGCGAAGGAACCCGACGAGCGTCATGTTCGACTCGCGCGCCAGGCGAACCGCCAGGCTCGACGGGGCCGATACCGCGGCCACGACCGGCACAGCGGCCATCAGGGCCTTCTGCATGATCTCGAACGACGCCCGGCCGGAGACCAACAGGATCCGCTCGGCGAGGGGAAGCGCGCCGTCCAGCGCCGAACGCCCGATCGCCTTGTCGACCGCGTTGTGGCGTCCGACGTCCTCGCGCAGGACGTGGAGCGTCCCGTCGAGGCCGAACAGGCCGGCCGCGTGGAGCCCGCCGGTCCTTTCGAAGACGCGCTGCGACGCCCGCAACGTCTCCACCAGCCCAAGCACGACGTCCGATCCGACGACCACGGCCGACGATCCCGGCTCCGGAAGGGCCGGCGCCGCCACGCGGACCGCGTCGATGCTCGCCTTCCCGCAGATGCCGCAGGAGGAGGTGGCGTAGAAGTTCCGCTGCCATCCGGCGGACGGCCGGGTGCCCGGGCGCAGCTGCACGTCCACGACCCCGCCGTCGCCTTCATCCGAGCGGCACTCCACGGCGCCGCCCACGTCGCTCACCCGGACGATCCCCTCTCCGAGGAGGAAGCCGACAGCCAGCTCGGTGTCATGGCCGGGCGTACGCATCGTGACGGCGACCTGGTCGCCGTCCAGTCGGATCTCCAGCGGCTCCTCGGCGGCGAGCGCGTCGGGCGCGTGGGAGACCGAGCCGCCGCGGACGCGGACGACGCGCACCCGTTCGCTCGGGCGCCCACCGATCGCTTCGGGGTCGCCGTCGCGGATGTGCTCGACCCGGGCCGAATCTGCCATCGATTGGAGGATACCCGCAGGCCTCATTCGCAGGTACCCTCGTGTGTCGACATGGGTCGTGGGTGGCGCATCGGCACGATCGGCGGCATCGAGATCAGGGCCGACCCCTCGGTGCTGTTCATCTGCGTGCTGATCGTGTCGTCGCGGTGGGTCGAATTCACCTCGCTCCCCGGGAGGTTCCGGCCGGGCGGACCGGGCGCCCTGTCGCTCGCGGTGCTGTCTGCCCTGCTGTTCTTCGGTTCGCTGCTGCTCCACGAGCTCGGTCACGCGGGCGTCGCCAGGGCGCGCCACATCGGCGTCGACGGCATCACGCTGTGGATGTTCGGCGGCGCCACGCAGACGCGGTCGGACTCGGAGGGGCCGCTGGACGAATTCCTGATCTCGGTGGTCGGACCGGTGATCAACCTTGTCCTGGGCGCCGCGTTCCTCGTCCTTGCGGGCACGATGCCGGTCGGAGCATGGCGGCTGCTCGTCCACGACATCGGATACCTGAACGTGCTGCTCGGCGTGTTCAACGTCCTGCCGGGGTTCCCCCTGGACGGCGGCCGGGTCCTGCGGTCGATCGTGTGGGCGCTCACCGGCAGGCTCTCGATCGGAACCATCGTCGCGGCGCGCGTCGGCCAGGTGTTCGGCGTGGGCCTCGCCGCGTACGGCGTGATCCGCGCCACACAGTTCGGCGACCCGAGCCTGCTCTGGATGGCCCTGATCGGCGTCATCCTCTTTCAGGGCGCAACCGCCACCCTGGCCGAGGAGCGCCGAACGCGGGCCCTGGGCCGGATCCGCGCGGCCGACGCCATGCGCGCACCGCCGGCGACGGTGCCGCCCGAGATGCCGGTTGGCACGGTGCGAGACGCGGTCCTGGCCGGGCGCGAGGGCGCGTTCCCGGTGATGGCCGGCCCGAACCTCCTCGGATTCGTGTCAAGAACGATGCTGGACGGGATGTCGCCGGAGCGGCCCGTCGGCGAGGCGGCCGCCGGCCGCGACGCGGCGGCCGTGGTGCCCGCCACCGCCGCGCTGTCCGATGTGGTGCCCCGCATGCGGAGTTCGTCCGGCGGCCTGGCCCTCGTCGTGGACGGCGACCGGCTCGTCGGCGTCATCGGCCCGGAGGACGTCGCCGCCGCGCTCGACCGGCGCCGCTGAGGCGATCCGGTGCGCCGCGGGGTTACGGCACGAACGCGTACAGCCGGTTGTCCCAGGCCGGAACCAGAAGCTGTCCGTTGACGATGGTCGGCGCCGCGACGAGCCGCCCGGTGATGGTCGAGCCGCTGTTCCACAGCGCGGCGCCGGTCGAGGCGTCGAACGCGAACTCCGTGTTCCCGCCGCCGTCGCCGTAATAGACGACGCCGTTCGCCACCGTCGGCGGCGACATGCTGTCGTAGTTCGGTCCGACGGTGTCCTGCCACGCGAGCGACAGCCTGCAGTTCGACCCCGTCTTCAGCGCCACCATCCCGTGCTTGAAGGTGCCGGTGTTCGAATCGGACGAGTTCCCGATGTAGACGAGGTTCGTGACCGGCGAGAAGGCGGGGATTCCGTTGAACTCGTAGTCGCTCACGTCCGCGATCTGCAGGCGCTGGGTGTACCCGGCATTCAGGTGCCCCCGCTTGTACTGGACCAGGACACCCGACTTGTTCTTCGCGATCACCTGGGGCGGACATCCGGGCACCTGGTACAGCAACGGCGTGGCGCCGAAGTCCACGTCGCCGCCCTGCAGGCCCGGGTAGTTCGAACCCTTCACCCGCAGTCCGGCCGTGAGCTCGACCACATCTTCCGAGTAGCGGTACCACTCGGGATTCGTCAGGGCGTTCCCGGTGGCGACGAACACCCGGCGCGCGGCGGGATCGATCGAGACGCCGCCGGGACCCCAGATGCCACCGCCGTTCACCTGCTTCCCAGCCGGGAAGAAGCGGTGCTGGATCGCGTGCGTGGCGATGTCGATCTGCACGGTCTTGCCGTGATACGGGGAGATGTCGCAGTGGCTGGCGACCACCACGTAGAGCTTGCCGCTCCACTCGTTGATGCCGCCGTAGACGTGCTCGGTGGCGGGCGAGAAGACCCGTCTCACCGGCCAGCCGGAAGCCTCGCCGCCCGTGGCGAGGTCGAGCGCGTGCACCTTCCCGTCGCCCCCGGCGACGTACACGATGTTCGCGGCCCGGTCGATGACGCCGGCGCCGCCGATGCCGAACACCGCGTCCGGCATGTCGAAACAGTTCGTCTGCACCGAGCCGAGGTTGACGTGCCAGATCGTCTGACCGTTCGACGCGTCGATCGCGTAGAACTCGCCGTGCTCGGTTCCGACGTAGATCACGTTCTTGGTCGACTGACCGATCGTGACGCCCGCAGCCTCCACCGGCTGCGCGATCATCACGGCGCCGAGGTTGGCCGACCATGCGACATGGAGGCTCGGCGCGTTCCCGACCCCGATCGTGGTCTCGTCGGGGTTGAAGCCTGTTCGCTGCACGTCGAACCCGTAGGTCGACCAGTCGACCGGCTGCGCGGGATGACGGCCTCCCCCGACGCGGGGCGAACCGGCCGGCCTTCCGGCGCCGGCGGCGCCGGCCGCGGCCACCGGCAGGACCAGCGACGCGGCCGCGCCGGCCGCCACCGCCGCCCTGGCGAGCAGCCGGGTCCGGGCCCCCGATCTCCCGCGGCCTTCGCCGGACGACGTGAACAGCCGGACGAGCCCGCTCCCCTTCATGCCGCGCTCCCCTTCTCACCCGGGCGGCAGGACGGCCCGCTGGACCGGTCGAATTGGGGCCGCAGTCTACGTAGGTTCCCGGCCGCCTGCGTCGGCGGTCCCGGGCACGGCGGACGGACCGCCGGATTCCTGGGCGCGAACATGGCGGGTGCCCGCATCGCAGAACGGCAGGAAGTCGCACCACGTGCAGAAGGGACCGGGCGTCGGCTCGAACCGGCCCTCGGCGATGCCGCGCAGGGTCGCCGCGACGCGCGCGCGCGTCGCGGCCACCTCCCCAGCCGGCACCGACACCTCCTCGTTCGACGCCAGATACACGTAGGTGAGCGTGATGTCCTCGGGCCGCTTTCCCCAAAGCTCCGTGCACGCCAACGCGTAGATGTCCAACTGCAGCGACGCGAGCGGATCATCCTTCGCAGGCATCCGGCCGGTCTTGTAGTCGACGACCTCCCACCGGCCCTCGGGCAGCCCGAACACGGCGTCGATGCGGCCGCTGATCACGGAGCCGTCGATGTGGAGCAGGAAGGGGCGCTCGGCGTACAGCGGGACCGTGTCGGCGAAGCGGCTGGCGAGGAACGCCTCACGCAGCCGCTCGACGCGGCCGGGCTCGCCTGCGAGTTCCTCGTCCGCCAGGTCGGGTTCGTCGCCGAACTCGATGTCGAGGGTGGCCTGGCCGCTCGACTGCCGTTCGATCCACGCGTGCACCTGCGTTCCGATCCGCGCGGCCGCGCCGCTGAACCGTGGGAGGGGGCGCACGGTGGACCAGTAGAAGCGCTTCGGACAGGCCTGGTAGTCGATCACGCCGCTGACCGACACGGTGGCGCGCCCGGTCGGTCGCCCGGGAACCGCCTCGGCGGCGTCGCGCTCGCGCAGGTGGGCGGCCAGCGTCACCAGCCGCTCCCGTTCGTCCTGGTATCGACGTTCGTCCTCGAGTTGGAGCTCCGGTGCCGCCGGCGAATGGGAGCCGCCGTCCGGCCCACGCATCTCCTCCTTGGATGCCGCCTCCCGCCAGCCCTCCGGGAACAGGTCGTCGCCCTCATCGCGGCGCGCGGGACCGGGCCAGTCCCGGACGAACCGTTCGCGGTATCCCACCAGCGGATTCTCCTCACTCACGTCGGGCCCGCGGTCGACCGGCACGCCGGCTCGCTCGCCCCAGTCGGCCAGCTCTTCGAAGAACGGGCTCTCGGCCTTCGCCGAGGCGCCCTCTCCGTACCAGTGCGCGCCCGAGACGAACAACCGCCGCCGGGCGCGCGTGAGCGCGACGTAGCACGTCCGCCGCTCCTCCAGCATCTCCTGGTCCTTGAGTGCGCGCCAGAACGCGGTCTGGTTCCCCTCGAACACCGGCAGCAGGTCGCGGTCGCCCCGCAGCTCGAAGTCGAGCGATTGCGCCTTCTCCGCCGGGTTCTGCTGCACGGTGGCGTCGGGCAGGAGCCCGTTCGCCAGGCCGGGCACGAACACCGTGTCGAATTCGAGCCCCTTCACCTGGTGGATCGTCATTACCTTGACCGAGTCCTCGGCGCTGGGCTGCACGGGCGCGCCCTCGGGCTTGTCCGCCGCCCGAACCGCATCCACGTACGACAGGAACGACCGGAGCGTCAGTTCGCCCTCGAGCGGGGCGAACGCGTAGACCTCGTCGAAGAACGCGGCCAGGTTGCGGCGGGTCGCGGTGGCGCGGATGGTGTCCACGTCGGCGTCCAGTTCGTCGAGGAGCCCGATCCGGCGCGCGACCTCCGCCAGGAAGTCCCCGACCGGGCGTCGCGCCTCGACCCGCAGGGCGGCGAGTTCCGCCCGGAATTCATCGAGCCTGCGGCGGCCCTCGTCCGAGAGGCCGTCGACCTGATCCAGGTGCTCGACCGCCTCGGAGAACAGGAACCTGGGCATCTCCTCGTCCGTGTCCTCCTCACGGAGGCCCGCGTTGAACCGCTTCGCCCACGCCCCGACCCGGGCGAGGTCCGTATAGCCGACCCGGTACCTCGGACCGAGCAGGATCCGTGCGATGGCGACGCTCGCCCCGGGCTCCGCAACGGCTCGTGCGTAGGCCAGGACCTCCACGACCTCGGGCAGGCTGAGCAGCCCGGCCAGCCCGACGATCTCGGCCGGCACGCCCGCTTCGCCGAGCGCCTCCTGCAACGACACGAAGAGCCGGCTCTTCCGCGACAGCACGGCGAACGACGACCAGGGGTTCGCGACCGGATCGCCCGAATGGAGCTCGACGATCCGCCGCGCGATCCACCGGGCCTCTGTCCATTCGTCAGGGACCTTTACTACTTCGACATGGCCCTGGCCGTTGGCCGGATAGGGCACCAGCTGCTTGTCGGGATCCGGCCGGTGGGAGGGCGGGATCGGCGCGATGACCGTGTCGGCTGCCGCCAGGATCCGCGCGCCCGACCGGAAGTTCGTGTACAGCGGAAGCCGTGCCGACCGGCGGCCGTCCGCGCAGGGGAACTGCTCGGGGAACCTGAGCAGGTTGTAGAGGCTCGCGCCCCGCCATCCGTAGATGTTCTGGTCGGGGTCGCCCACGGCGGTCACCGGAAAGCCGTCGCCGAACAGCCCGCGGATTAGTTCGGCCTGCGCGACGTTCGTGTCCTGGTATTCGTCGAGCACGACCGCGCCGTAGCGCTGCCGGTAGTGCTCGCGGATCTCGGGGAAGCGCTCGACCACCTCGAGCGCCAGCGTGATCTGGTCGCCGAAGTCGATCAGGCCGAGCCGGCGCTTGAGCGCCTGGAAGCGCTGGACGGCTTCGGCCAGCTCGAGGCGTCCTGCCGCCGCGTCGTAGACCTTCTGGCCCCGCTGGGTTCGAAGCTCGTCGAGGCGGCCGGTCAGGTACTCGATGATCCGCTCGGCGGGCACGCGGTGGTTCGCGGCCTGGTCGGCCAGGTCCAGGATCTTGCCGACGAGCGTGGGCTGCCATTCGGCGGACACCTTCCTGAACGACATCTCGTCGAGGACGCGCGCGCCGAGCTCAGCGCGTTGCGCCTGCGTGAGGACACGCTGGCCGGGTTCGACGCCCGCGAGCAGTCCATGGCGTTCGATGAGCTGGGCGGCGAAGCCGTGGTAGTTCGTGACGGTCGGCTCCTCGCCCTCCTGCAGCTCGAGGGCGCCGAGCGCCCGCCTGACGCGGAGGGTGAGGTTCTCAGTGGCCTTGTTGGTGAACGTGAGGCACAGCACGTTGCCGGGCAACACACCTTGGTGGCCGGTGCCGGGGACCCGGCCCAGGGCGACCAGGGCCAGGTAGACGACGCGGGCCGCCATGACGGAGGTCTTGCCCGAGCCGGCGCCGGCGACGACCACGGACGGCTCGAGCGGCATCGAGATCGCCCGCCACTGCTCGTCTGTGGGCTCGGCGCCCATGGCCTCGCGGATCTCCTGCGGGATTCCCGGCCCCGCTGGCATCGCCCCGGGCGCGGTCCCGGTATGGGATGAGGCGGCGACGCGCGGGCCGCTCATGCCGGCGCTCCCTCGGCCTGAGCGGTCTCCGAGGGCCGGCCCGAACCGGCGGGAAGCAGTTCACGACCCTCCGGCCACAGCGGGCACAGTTCGTGGAAGTCGCAGAACCGGCAGTTCGCCGCGGGGTTCGGCCGGTACACGCCGGCTTCGCGCAGGCCGCGGAGGCGTTCGATCAGCTCGGTCAGCCGCTCCTCGATCCGCGCGCGGTACTCCACCTCGTCCGTTCGGCCGAAGAACGACTGCGTGGCGTGCTTGATCTGGCCCGATCGGTCGACATCGCGCAGGAACGCGAGCTGCACCGCCTTCACCGGCAGGAACTCGCGAAGCTCCGGCGCCTCGCTCACGGCGAGGTAATAGATGCCCAGTTGGAGGCTCTCGCCGGGATCGCCCGCGTTCCGCGCCTTGCCGGTCTTGTAGTCGGTGATCTGGGAGCCGCCGCCCTCGACCGGCCCGATCCGGTCGATCTTGCCGACGATCTCGGCGCCCGCGAACGGGAACGTGAAGTCGGCCTCGCGCCGCAGGGCGGCCGGCGCCACGCCGTACTCGCCGAACCATGCGGGGATGATCGAACGCGTCACAAGGAACCGGAACGCCTCGGAGACGGCGAGCGACGGGAACCGCTCCGCCTGCCAGCGGCGTTCCGCCTCGGCCAGGAGCGCCGCTTCGGATCGCTCGATGGAGCCGTCCTCGCACTCCTCGATGAGCCGGTGGACCAGGTGACCCACCCAGGCCTGGTAGCCCGAATCGCCTTCCAGTCCGACCTCCTGCCCGAGCACGTACTGCAGCGAGCAGTTCTCCAGCCGGTCCAGCCGCGAGTACGACACGCGCAGCGGGGCGGCCGGCACGTCCGATCCGTCGGCGGCGACCGCATGGACGGGCGCGGCCGCGGTCCAGTCCCGCTGGAACCACCAAAGTGACGGGTGAACCCCGAGCGCGAGGATGCCGTCCAGCGCGGCCAGTCGCGCGGCCGGCGGTGTGCTCGCGTCCGCCAGGCGGCGGCGCCACGTGGCGGCCGCCTCGCGCACGGTGAGCGGATCGCCGTCCGGCTGCGACGGCACCGGATCCCACTGGACGCCGAACTCCGCAACGAACCTCGATCGAGCGCTGTCGGCCCCCTCGTCGCCGTGTGGGTCGCTCGCGGTGAACAGCACGCGCCGACGAGCACGGCCGACGACCATTCGGAACAGCCGGCGTTCGTCCTCCAGGCGCCGCCGGTTTCGCTCGGCCTGCGACACCGGCCGCTCGAGGACCGTCAGATCGAACATGGGCTCGGGACGCGACAGACTGGGGAAGTCGCCCTCAACGGCACCGGCCACGATCACGGTGTCGAATTCGTCCCCCGCCGCGTCGTGGGCCGTGTACACCGGCACGGCGTCGGGAGCCGCCGGCCCGGTCAGCACCGACACGCCCGGCCCCGCCTCCCCCGCCTCGAGCGCGTCGACGAAGTCCGCCGCCGAGGTTGGACCGATCTCGCCCGCGCGCCCGATCGTCTCGGAGAGCGCCACCAGCGCGTCGAGGTTCCGCCTGCCCTCCATGGAGCCCGAGCCCTCGTCCACCAGGCGGCGCGCGTACGGAAGACTCCGCCAGAGGATCCGGAACGCGTCCACCACCGAACGGCCGGCGACGGCGTCGGCATCGGCCAGCGCCGTGCGAAGCGCCGCCAGCGACGCCCGCTCGGCCTCCGACAGGCCGTCCCCCATCGCGAGCGCCGCAGCGGGGGGCAGCCCGGCGGCGCGAGCCTCGCGCAGCAGGCCGCGGCTGGAGGCCGGCGACAGTCCGCCGAGGTTTGACGTCAGGACCGATTCGACGAGGCCATCCCGCTCCTCGGGCCGGGCGAGCCATCGAAGCGCCATGACGAACGGCGCTGTGGCCGACTCCGCGAGCAGCGACACCCCGCGCTCGGGGAGCACCCGCGGCACGCGTGCGTCGTCCAACGCGCGGAGAATCCCGGCCAGCTGGGAGCCCTGGCGGCGGACGACGACGGCGAGCTCGCTCCAGGGCACCCCGTCCTCGACGTGAAGCCTGCGAAGTTCGCGCGCGATCGCCGCGTGCTCTTCGGACGTGTGGGCGGCGAGCCACGCGTCCAGGTCGGGCTGGTCAGAGCGATGCCGGACGGTCAGTTCGACGCGGGTGGCGCCCGGGAAGCCGCGCGTGAACCGTCGGATCGGGGTGTCGGTCGTGCCCTGGAACGAGAAGACGTGCGCCGCGGGGTCGCCGGCGACGACCAGGCTCTGCGGCCCGAGCTCGAGCAGGAGCCGCTCCGCGGCGAAGGTCGCGTCCTGATAGTCGTCCACGAGGATGTGATCGAACAGTGGCTCGTCACCCGCGCCCGCGGCCGCCGCTGCCTGCCCGAGGAGCCCCGCGAAGTCGACGACTCCCTCGTCGTCCAGGACGTTCAGATAGCGAAGGTAGAACCGGGCCAGTTCGACCCACCCCGTCAGCCCCATCGACCTGGCACGCTCGTCCACCTCGTGGGGCGCGAGCAGGGCTTCCTGCGCCCTGAGCAGGAACTGCCGGACCTGGTCGGCGAACCCACGCATGCGGAGCATGGCGCCGTACGCCGGCCAGTCCTCCGCGAGCTCTCCGTGGAGCAGGTCGCGCACCCGGGCGAACTGATCCGCCGCGGTGAGGACCTCGGGCGGCTCGTCGTGGTCGAGCGCCGTGTGACGCGCGTTGAGGACGGCGTGCGCGAGGCCGTGCATGGTGAGCACGCGAAGGCTGGGGAGCGAGCTTCGGAGCCGCCGAAGCAGCGCCGAACGGGCCGCTTCGCGGGCGCGTCCGGTGCGCACGATGAGCGCAACGCGTTCGGGATCGGCGCCGCCCTCGATCAGACCGGCGAAGTGCTCGAGCAGGACGGACGTCTTGCCGGTTCCGGCGGCGCCGACGACCAGCAGCGGCCCGCGCGTGTGCTCGAGAACCCTCTCCTGATCCGGGTCCGGACGGAGTCCTTCGGACTGATTCGGCGTGATCGACTGCATTGCGCTGGCATGGTAGCGCCGGCCAGCGACAGGCCGAAAAGCGCATCTGACCTGCAGCGTTCGGCGATGCCCGGGGGAAGGCCTAGTCCGCCGGTGCGGCGGGCGCCACGGGCCCGCCAGGGGCGACCGCCTGGAGGAACGGCCGGTACGCGCCGGCCGGGTCCCAGCCCATGCCACGCGGCTCGTCCACGACCAGTCGAACGCCCAAGCCCTCAGCGGCCCCGCGCGTCCTGGCGGCGGCCATGAACCAGCGGAGGTCGCCCGCCTCGAGGACGACCGGGCCGGACGAGCCGACGGGCCGCAGTGACGGGTCGTCCGCCACCACCGGAGTCGGACGAAAGATCCTCGCCAGCGTGCTCGTCTGGTCCGGTCCGCCGGCAGGGTCTGCGGCCGCAGCGATCGCCACCGAGCGTCCGTCCCACGTCGCCGTGGCCACCACCTGATCGGGTGCGTCCGCGCGGAAGAACTCGGCGCGCATCGCGGTTAGGCCTCCTGCCCGAGGTCGGGTGCGCCCACCGCCCGCCATGCGAACGCCGCGGCGAGCGTCTCCCCGGCGGTCGACGCGTCGTACGCCTCGAGCAGGTCGACGACGTGCCGGCGGGCGCCGTCGCCGAAACCGCGCTCGTGCAGCACGCCCCACTGCAGCTCCACCGGATGCGGAAGCGCGCTGAGGCCGCCGAGCAGCGTCCGGCGCACCGCCGAAGCGCCGATCGTCCACTCGGGCGACGCGATCGCCGGTTCGAGCCCGTCCCAGATCGCCTCGAGGGCGGACGGCCACCGCGCGAACGGCCGCAGCGCCGCGGGGGCATCCGGCGTCCCGAGTCGGTCCTTCGCGCGCAGAAGCAGGTCGCGCGCGGGGTCCGGCGTGGGAAGCACCGACAGCCATCGCTGCCATTCGGGGACGCCACGACGGGTGGGCGGCTCCTCCTGCCCGGTGCCGCGCGTCCGTTCGCGCCGCGCGGCGCGAAGGAACAGGTGCAGCACCAGTTGCGCTTTCGCCGCGGCGAGGTGACCGGCCCGCGCGGCCTCGGCGAGCCTCGCGCGATCATCCTCCCCGAGCGGCGGATCGAGCGGCTGCGAGCGTTCGAGCGCCGGAAGCGGCGTGCTCGGCGCCGTCGGACCGAGGTCACAGACGATGTCGGCGGCCTGGTCGCGCAAACGGCGCACGAGCGTGAGGAAGCTCCTGCCGACGCTCGGCCTGATCGCGGACCACGCCGCCGCGAAGAACACGGGCTCCTGCGCGAGCGCTTCGAGGCCGGGGTCGAGCCACGCCACCCGGAGCGTCTGGCGGATGTCGTCCCGGATCGGGCCGAGCATCGCCTGCGCGCGGTTCAACTCCGGTTCGGCTTGCGAGATCCCCGGCTCCAGCCTCATCGCGGTGGCGATGATAGAGGCCGCCGGCCGGCGAGCGGAATGGCCCATCTGACCGACGTGCCGGATTTTGCGCGAAGGGGCTCCTTCCATCAGCCGCGTGGGCGCCGGCGCCGCACGTGAACGCGCCTTGCCGCGACCGTGTCGTCGGCGAGGAGTACGGTTCGAAGCCCTCCCCCGGGAGGACGACGGGGCACGAGCGCCCGACCACATCTTCGAGCCGCCGCGGCCGCGGCTGCGGCTGCATATCGCGGGGGACCGAGGCCGGCCTCCCTTCTCGCGAACGCCGGCGGGAAGGAGATCCCGCTTGGCGCCGGACGGGTGCTGGTCGGCCGCGCCGATTCGCTGTGGATGGTGCTGACCGGCGCGATGGTGCTGCTCCCGCCGGCGGGCGGCCGGCGGGCGGCCGACAGGGTGATCGGTCCAGGCGAGACCTTCGGCCTCGACGCACCGAATCAGCCGGACCGATCCGCCGGCGGGGCGGAGCAGGCCACGTGGATGCGCGCGCTCATCGCGAGCCGACTGCTGGAGGTGGACGCGACGGCGCTGGAGCGCGCCTGCGGGACCGATCCGTCGATCGCGCTCGGCATGGTTGACCTGATTCGGGCCAGGGCCGCGGCTGCGGAACGGCGCGTCCAGTGGTCATTGCGGCTGTCCGCCGAGGGGCGGCTCAGGGCCGAACTGTTCGATCTCGCGGAGCGGTTCGGCGTGCCATCACCGGGTGGCGGCCTGCGGATCGCGGTCCCGTTGACGCAAGACCTTCTGGCGAACCTCACGGGCGGCGCACGCGAAACGGTGAACCGATCGTTGCGCGCTCTCGCCGCGCGGGGCGAGGTCGAGCGGAACGGCCTGACCTACACCGTGTTCCCGGCGGCGCCGTCGGCCGGCGCGGGAGCGAACCGGTCCGGATCCGACGGGTCGCGAACGACGCGCCCCGCACGTTCCAGCGCCAGGAGGTGCGCCAGCACCGAACGGGCCGCGGCCGGATGAATCTCCGCCGGATACCCCACGTAGATGGCGGGAACAAGGTCCGCCGGCGAGGCCGAGCCGGCGGCGCCCAGGGCCTCGAACACCTGGCGCTCGCGCTCGGCTCGGTGGTCCAGATACTCGGCCAGCTTCGCGTCGGCCTCCCAGACGACCGGCCCGTGGCCGGGGCAGAGCACCCGCGGCAGGAGCGAGCGCATCCGCCGCAGCGAGGCCAGGTAGTCCGCCAGATCGCCCTCGGGGGGATCGATCACGCTCGTGCCCCGCCCCAGAACGGCGTCTCCCGTGAACATGAGACCCATGGCCCGGTCGACGAGCACGACGTGATCCGGCGTGTGGCCGGGCGCGTGCACGACGGTCAGTTCCACGCCGTCCGCGCGGAGCACGTCGCCGTCCCGCGCCCGCTGCTCGCCGTCCATCGGATCGAAGGCGAACACGGGCGCGCCCGTCGCGGCGGCCAGGCGAGCGGCGCCGGGGGCGTGGTCCGGATGTCGGTGGGTCACGACGATGAGCGCGACCGATCCCGCCGAGCGATGGACCTCGTCCAAGTGCGCCGTGTCGTCCGGCCCGGGGTCGATCACGATCGTCCGGTCGCGGCCGACGATCCATGTGTTCGTGCCCTCGAGCGTGAACGGACCGGGGTTCGGCGCGAGCACGCGGACCGGAAAGGGCGAGCCGAGCAACGGGCCGCCCGCTGCGCTCACGAGGGCTCACCACCCGGCCTCGGCGCGACATGCGAGGCGATCGGCGGCGGGACCTGTTCGATCCGAAGCGCCAGGACCTCGGGCACCGTCGAACACCCGGCCAGCGCCTCGAGTGTCTTGAACGTCGGCCACGCGAGCGTCGTCCGGCCGTCCCGATGCTGCGCCAGCACGTCCGCGGGCGTCGCCCACCACACGGCGTCCGCCTCGTGTTCCCCCGGCCGCGGCGTGATCCCACGCGGCGCGGCAGCGGCGAAGAAGTGCGCGTCGAACCGCGTGGGCAGGAACTCCGGCGCGATCCAGCGGCCGATCTCCGGCAGCAACCCCGGTGACAACCCTGCCGTCTGGATCTGATTCGGCGACCCCGTCGCGATCTCGACCGGACCTTGATCCGTGATCAGCAGCCCGGCCTCCTCGGCCAGCTCGCGCACGGCGCACGCACGGGCCCGCTCGTCCGCGTCGCCGAACCATCTCAGCGCCAGTTCCCCGTCTCCTGGGTCGATCGCCCCGCCGGGAAAGACCACGAACCCGGGCGCGAACCGGCTCCCACCCGAACGGCGAAGCACCAGCACCTCGATGCCCTCGCCATCGGGCCCGGGCCGAACGACGACCGTCGTGGCCGCCTCGCGCGCCGGAGCGATCTCCTCCGCCATGGCGGCAATCCTCGCATCCCTCCCCGCGGTGCACGGCCACAAGCCTGTGGGAAGGTTCCCCCATGACGTCGGGCGATCCGACCCTGGAGCGGTCGATCCGGCAGCGCATCGAACGGACCGGGCCGCTGACGTTCGCCGAGTTCATGGAGGCGGCGCTCTACGACCCGGCGCACGGCTATTACGCGCGCCCGCCGGTCGGCGAGGGAGGCGACTTCGTCACGAGTCCGCACATCTCTCCGGCGTTCGGTGTGCTGCTCGCCCGCTGCGTCGAGGACCTGTGGCTGCGGATGGGAGGCCCGGCACCGTTCGCCATCGTCGAAGCCGGCGCCGGCGACGGGACGCTCGCCCGCCGGCTGTTGGGGAGCCTGCCTCCCGAGATGACCGTCGGCACCGACTACGTCGCGGTGGAGCGCAGCGCCGGCGCCCGCGACGCGCTCCGAACACTCGCCGCGGAGGAAGCGCCGGCTCATATGGTAAAGGTACTTGACGACATGCCTGAGGAAAGGACGATCCCGGCCGGCGTCCTCGTGGCGAACGAACTGCTCGACAATCTCCCCTTCCATCGGCTCCGCGGAACGGCCGACGGTCCGGTCGAACTGCGCGTGGGTCTCTCTGCCTCGGGCGGTGGATTCGCGCTCCTCGAAGCCCCGGCGGCCGAAGCGCTCATCGACCTCGCACCGCCGCTCGCACCTGGGGAGGAGGCCGTCGTGTCTCGCCAGGCGCCGGCGTTCCTCGAGCGGGCCGCTCGGGCGATCGTCCGCGGATACCTGCTGTTCCTCGACTACGCCTCGGAGCCGGCGGCCGCCTCGGCCGGACACGCCGTCCACGGGTACTCGCGCCACCGTGTCCAGGCCGACGTGCTTTCGGCGCCGGGCAGCCGCGACATCACGGCCGGCGTCGACGTGGCGGCGCTCCTCGACCATGGGCGCCGGATGGGCCTGCGGGTGTGGGACCCGATCACGCAGCAGGACGCGTTGCGGAACCTCGGCATCGGCGCGTGGGATCGGGCGCTGCGTGAGCGCCAGTCGCACGCCTTGAACGAGGGCCGCGGCGCGGAGGCGACCCGCATCTACTCAGCACGGAACGCCGCGCGGCTCCTGATCGACCCGGCCGGCCTTGGAGCGTTCACCGTGCTGTGCCTCGGCGTGGGCGAGGTTCCCCGGCCCTCGCTCCTTCTGGATGGGGAGCCGTCCGCACCGGGCCGGTAGACGACCTCAGCGGTCAACGTCGCCGACGACGAAGAAGACGCTTCCGAGGACCGCGATCAGGTCGGGCACCAGCACGCCCGGCAGCAGCGCCGGGATGACCGACACGTTCGAGAACGACGCCGTGCGCATCTTCAGCCTGTACGGAGACTCACCGCCGTCGCCGACGACGTAATAGCCCATCAATCCGAGCGGATTTTCGGTCCGAACGTAGACCTCGCCCTCGGGGATGCGCATCCGCCTCGGCAATTTCGGCGCCACATACGGACCGGGTGGCAGGTTCGCCAGGCACTGCTCGACGATGCGGCACGATTCCCACATGCGCTGGACGAGGACCCACAGCCGGTCGTAACAGTCGCCGTTGCGTCCCACCGGGACGTCGAATTCGACCTCGGCGTACTTCTCGTACGGGCTGTCCTTCCGCGGGTCCATCGGCACGCCGCTGCCGTGCAGGACCGGGCCGCTCGCCCCGTACGCGACAGCGACCTCCGGCGGGAGCACGCCGACGTTCCTCGTGCGGGCGAAGATGATCTCGTTGCCCATGATGAGGTTCTCCCAGTCCACGAGCTTGTCGCGGACCTTCTTGAGAACCTCGTACGACTCCTTGATGAACCCGCGCGGAAGGTCGTCCTTCACACCACCGACGCGCGTGTACGAATGGTGCATCCGCGCGCCTGTGCACGACTCCATCAGGTGCTGGATCATCTCGCGCTCGATGAACGAATAGAACATGGGCGTCATGGCGCCGAGCTCGAGCGGAAACGAACCGGTGAACATCAAATGGTTCAATATCCGGTTCCATTCAGCCATCATGGTGCGGATCCACTGTGCGCGGTCCGGCACCTCGATCTCGAGCAGGCGTTCGCACGCGATGGCCCAGCCGAGCTCGTTGTTCGTCGCCGACAGCCAATCGTGGCGGTTCATCAGCACCAGGACCTGCTTCGGATCGCGGACCTCGGCCAGTTTCTCGGCGCCGCGATGCATGTAGCCGATCACCGGTTCGGCGCGCACGATCCGTTCGCCGTCCAGCTCGAGGACCACGCGGAGGACGCCGTGTGTGGACGGGTGCTGAGGGCCGATGTTGAGGATCATCTCCTCGGCGTGTATGGGCCCTTCGACCACCACGTCCACGCCCCCGCCGCGGACCATCCATGCGTCCGACGAGGACGAATACGCGGTCCGTTCGCGGGTCTCCATGGCCGGTTCGAAGCCTAGCAGGGGACGAATGGGACTAGGCTCGCGCTCCGTGAAGGCCACGGCCAGGAAGCGATCGGCTGGACCTCAGGCTCCCGCTGAGGCCGCTCCCGCGGACGACGCAGCGCCATCGGACCAGCGCCGCGGTGTTCCCTCTGTGGACGCGATCCTTCGACTCCCCGCCGGGAGGAAGGCGTCGTCGCGGCTCGGCCGCCCGATCGTTCGGGCAGCGCTCCGCGAGACGCTCGACGGGGTTCGTGCCGATGCGCGCCGGGGCGCGGAGGTGCCGGAACCCGAGGACATCCTCGCTCGAGCGCTCACGGTCGCCGCACGCGACGCCTACGGCATCCAGGAGGTCATCAACGCGACCGGCGTGGTGCTGCACACGGGCCTCGGCCGCGCGCCGATGGCCCGCGCCGCCGCCCGCGCCGCCGCCCGCGCCGCGCAGGGATACGCCGACCTCGAGGTCGACCGTGACACCGGCGGCCGGGGACGCCGAACCGCCCATGCCGAACGACTGCTGGCGGCCCTGACCGACGCGGAGGACGCGCTCGCGGTGAACAACGGCGCGGGCGCGCTCCTGCTCCTGCTCGCCGCCACCACGCAGGCCCGCGGACGGAAGGACGTCCTGGTCTCACGCGGCGAACTGATCGAGATCGGGGGCGAGTTCCGCCTGCCCGACATCATGGCCGCCTCCGGCGCGCGGCTCGTCGAGGTCGGAACCACCAACCGGACCCGTCCAGCCGACTACGAACGTGCGATCACGCCGAAGACCGCGCTGATCCTGAAGGTGCACCCGAGCAACTACCGCGTGGTCGGGTTCACGCGTGCGGCGTCGGTTTCGGCGCTCCGGCCGGTGGCCGACCGGGCCGGTCTCCCACTGGCCTTCGACCTCGGGAGCGGACTGCTGCAGCGGTTCGGCGACGTTCCGTCCGAAGAGCCCGCGGTGGCGGAGGCGCTCGCCCTGGGCGCCGACGCGGTGCTGTTCTCCGGCGACAAGCTCCTGGGCGGCCCGCAGGCCGGCCTCATCGTCGGCACACGCTCGCTGACCGAACGGCTTCGCCGGCACCCGATCGCGCGGGCGGTGAGGCTCGACAAGATGACGATAGCCGCGCTCGAGGCAACCCTTCGGCTGTACGCGACCGGCCACCGCACCGACCTGCCGCTGTGGCGCATGCTCGACGCACCGCAGCGCTCGCTGATCGAGCGGGCGAAGGCGCTCGCGACGGTGTTCCGCCCCCAGCATGCGGAGGCGCGGGCGAGCGAGGGAGCGGTCGGCGGAGGGTCGCTTCCCGGCTACGCGCTGCCGTCCGCGGAACTGGTCATCCCGTCGGGATCTCCCGAGGCGCTCGCGAACCGCCTTCGGGTCGGCCGACCCGCGGTGTTCTGCCGCGTCAACGACGACGCCGTCGCCTTCGACCTTCGAACCGTCCCGCCCGGGGACGACGACCGGCTGATCCGCGCGATCCGGTATGCCCTCGCGGCAGGCTGAGCGAGCCGACCGGAGAAGCGAGCGAGCCGTGAGCGACGCGCTGCACGTCGTCGCGACCGCCGGCCACGTGGACCACGGGAAGTCCGCCCTGATCCTTCGCCTCACCGGCATGGACCCGGATCGGTGGGCGGAGGAGAAGCGTCGCGGCCTCACGATCGACCTGGGGTTCGCGTGGACCGTGCTGCCCTCGGGCCGGGAGGTCGGGTTCGTGGACGTCCCGGGCCACGAGCGGTTCGTTCGGAACATGCTCGCGGGCGTCGGCCCGGTGCGGCTGGTCCTGTTCGTCGTGGCCGCGGACGAGGGCTGGAAGCCCCAGTCCGAGGAGCACCTGCAGATCATCGACGCGCTCGGCGTCGGGGGCGCCGTGGTGGCGCTCACCAAGCGCGACCTGGTCGACGACCTGACCGCGAGACGACGGAACGCCGAGATCCACGAGCGGATCGCGGGGACCCGTCTGGCGGACGCCACCATCGTCGAAGTCTCCTCGCACACGGGCGAAGGGCTCGAGGAACTCCGGGCGGCTCTCGATCGCATGATCGCCGACGCGCCGGCGCCGCCGACGGACCGCCGTCCGCGGCTCTTCGTCGATCGCGTCTTCACCATTCGCGGGGCGGGGACGGTCGTCACCGGAACCCTGACGGGCGGACCGCTCGAGGTCGGACAGGAGGCCGAGCTCCTCCCATCGGGGCAGCGGGCGCGCATCCGTGGCCTGGAGACCCACAAGCGATCGCTGCAGCGCGCCGACCCGGTCTCCCGCGTGGCTGTGAACCTGTCCGGCCTGGACCGGTCGGCGTCCGAACGCGGCGACACGCTGACGATCCCGGGCGAATGGCGCGGGACGACATCGTTCGACGGGTCGATCCGAACCGTGCGGGGGCTCAACCACCCGGTGACCGCTCGCGGCGCGTTCAAGCTCCACGCCGGTTCAGCGGAACGGAACGTCCGTTTCAAGCTGTACGAACGGGACGCTCTCGGGCCCCGCGAGGAGGCGTTCGTTCGCGTCACGTTCTCCCAGCCGCTCGCGCTCGAACCCGGTGACGGATTCGTTCTTCGCGAGGCGGGAAGGCGGGAGACCGTGGCCGGGGGCACGGTCCTCGATCCGTTTCCGCCGAGGCGCGCGACGAGCACGAACCAACGGCTGGGGCGTCGCATCGGAGCGACGCCCGACCAACTCGCATATTTCGTCGTCGCCGACCATGGGCTGGTCCGCCGCACGGACGTGACGATCATGTCCGGCGGCTCGCCCGAGGCCGCGCTCGCCGCACGAGCCGTCGTCGACCTCGGTGGATGGCTCGCTCACGAAGGTGCGGTGGAGCCGTCGACGTCCCATCTGGTCAACGAGGTCCGCAGCTACCAGGAACAGCAGCCGCTGCAGCCCGGCATGCCGATCGGCGACGCGCGGACGTTGATTGTGAGCGTCATGCCGCGAAGTTCCGATCGCAGCCCCGACTTCGCCGATGCTCTCATCGACCGCACCGTTCGGATCGGTCTCCTGGTTCAGACCGGCGCGTCGCTCCGCCTCCCCGGACAGGAGGTGGCGCAATCCGAACGACCCGAGATCCGCGCGCTGGTGGATGCCGTTCGAAGCGCCGAGCCGGCGCCGCCGACCGTCAAGGAGCTGGTCCTTCTGGGGCATCCGCTCGAGGTGATTCGGGCCGCGTGCGCTGATGGCCAGCTCGTACGGATCTCGCCCGACCTGGTCCTCACGCCCGGGTACGTGGCGAAGGCCGAGCAGACGGTACGGGAGCTGGGAGCGAATGGCGCGTCCGTGTCCGTCTCCGCGTTCCGCGAGGCGCTCGGAACCAGCCGAAAGTACGCGCTGCCGATCCTCGAGCACTTCGACCAGCGCGGCCTCACCAGACGGCAAGGCGACGCGAGAGTCGTGCGAGCCTGACGACAGACTTCGGGAGGCGGTCAGGACGAGGCGGGCGCGGGATCGATCTCGGCCACCAGTTCGACCTCGACCGGAACGCCGAGCGGAAGCTCGGCCACGCCGACGGCCGCGCGCGCGTGGCGTCCGGCTTCGCCGAAGACCTCGACCAGCAGGTCGCTCGCGCCGTTCCCCACTTTCGGCTGGTCGGTGAACCCCGGTGCCGAAGCCACGAAGACGCCGACGCGGACGATGCGCCGGATCCGCGCGAGCGATCCGAGTTCGGCTCGAAGCGCCGCCAGGGCCTGCAACGCGCACTGGCGGGCCGCCGCATTGCCGGCGTCGACATCGACGCCGCCGCCGAGCCGGCCCGTCACCGACGGCGCGCCGTCCTGGAGGGGGACCTGTCCGGAGACGAATGCGAACGAGCCCGACACGACCACCGGGACGTAGGAGGCCACCGGACGCGCCGCGGGCGGCAGGTCGATTCCGAGTTCCTTCAGACGGCCTTCGGGATCCATCAAGTCGAACGATAGTCGAACCGGCGGCCCGGCTGGGCGTCGCGGGAGGTGGCGCCCGGCAAGCGGGTCCCTGAGTGGTCAGTCGGTCGGTTCGTCGTCGATCTCGTCGGGAACCGCGACCAGCGAGTGGTCGCGATCCATGGCGCGGAGCATCGCGCGGCGTTCCATCTCGCTCAGGCCGCCCCAGACGCCGTGCGGCTCCCGGGTCCTGATCGCGTACTCGAGGCATTCGACCTGCACGGGGCACACCGCGCAGATGGCCTTCGCCCTGCGCTCACGCGTGAGGCGCTCGTCCTTCATCTCCGGCCGGCTCGGAGGGAAGAACAGGACCGTGTCCTCGCCCCGGCAAGCCGCCCGCCACTGCCATCCCCACTCCCATCGCTGGATCGCCATGGCTCGGCCTTTCGGCCTACCTCCTTCGGCTCATGCGGCTCGTGCGGCAGTCACTTCGATGTACGACGCCATGGACGCTCCGACCGGTTCCCGGGTTGCCGGCTTCACAGGAAACGCACGACCGCGGCGCGAGCCGCTCAGGCCTCCCTAAACCCCGTACCAGCGGTTCGCATCGAAGAAGAACCCGTACGGCGACGACACGACGATCGGATCGACGCCTGCCAGATGGGCCGTGCGCCAGGCCGCGAGACTGGGGATCGAATACAGCGGCAGCATCGGCAGATCCTGCGCCAGCAGACCTCCGATCGCCTGGATGGTGGCGGCTCGCGCGGTCTCATCGAGTTCGAGGTCGCTCTTGCGCATCAGCGCGTCGGCGCGTTGGTTCCGCCAACGAACGAAGTTGCCTCCGCTGTATGAGTTCGGCCTCGTCGGGATCAGGTAGCTCGTGAACATCGACGAAACGGATGGGTCACCCTCGTAGTACGCCTGCGGCCACACCCCAGGGTCGCCCGTATAGAGCGCCACCTGGAACGCACCCTTCGGGAGTCGCTCGGAGAACAATTC
>JBEDUK010000030.1:0-15400 GCA_040414485.1 Actinomycetota bacterium | reverse complement strand
CGTGTGCCCCCTGGTGTCGAAGTCGTCGTGATGCAGCTGAAGCAACTCGTCCGCGAAGAACCTGAAGTTGTGAGCGACGCGCGGCATCACGCTTCGAAGATGCGAACGGAGCAGCGAGCCGTTGTCGGTGGTCTCGACGTGCGCGAGGTCTTCGACGCGCTTCTCGACCCCGTCGGCGATGGCGTGCAAGGCGGCCGCGCGTTCCGTCGCCGGCATCGCGCCCCAGACCGCGAACGCCTCGCGCGCGGCCCGGACCGCGGCGTCGGCCTCTTCGCGGCCGCCGCGGGCGACGCGCGCGATCACCGCCTCGTCGATCGGCGAGACGTCGTCGAACGTCCCACCACTCGCCGAGGGCACACGCCCGCCGCCGATCCAGTGGTCGGTGGCGACCTCGACTCCAGCAACCACTGCGGTGCTCGCCATGCCTTCGCGCTCCATTCGCCCAGCCGGCCGGTTCGAATCGAACGCTAAGTAGCCGTCTCGCGACATGTCAACCGGAACGGCTCCACTCACGGTCCGTACGACGCTTCCGTCTTGTGGCCCGTCTCGACGTACGTGGTCGCCTGAACCACCCGCTCTGGCGGATAGGTTCGCCAGACCGTCGGTCGGCAGGTGCAGGCCGCCCGCAGGAGCGGGCGCCGACATCGAAGGAACGGAGACTCCCGACGTGAGGACCGCCGGGCGACGGGGCTACGGGGTTTGCTCGTCGATCACGTCGTAGTTCGTGAACGTCGGCGCACCTTCGACCAGCGCGGCCATCTGCTTCGCCATGGCATCCGTCTCCGGCCGCGCCGAGTTCTCCATGGCCTGCTCGTAGGTCTCGAACTCCGCGATGACCAGGTAGGCGTTCTCGCGGTCGCGGTCCTTGAGGATCTTCGAGCCGATGTATCCGGGCGCATCGCCCAGGTTCTGGCTGTCCCAATCGCCCGCGAGCGCGCGGAGCGCGTCCTCCTGGGTCGAGGTGAACGCGATGGTCTGGATGAACTTCATTCCCGCCTCCCTTCGAACAGGCCGGCCCTCCGCCGGCGCCCGAACGCTACGGTCGCTGGTGCCGAACGGTCAAGCGCTCGGGCGCCCGGCGCGCCGCGAGCTTGCCCACCTCCCACAGGATCAGCAGCGCCACGGCCGGCACCAGGGCCCACCCGAACTGCTGGGCGTCGATCGGCACCGTCCCGAGCATCCGGTTGAACGCGTTCAACTGGGTCGTCATCACGGCCACGACGAACTCGCCCAGCGCGACCCAGTTCATCTGCTTGCTGTCGAACGTCGACAGCGTCAGGACCGTCTCTGTCTCGCTCCGGCATTCGAACGCGGCCACGATCAGGCAGATCGCGAAGGAGGTGAACGCGATCGACTGGCCGATCGGGACGCTGCCGTACACACTGCGTCCGACCTGGATCAGCCCGAGCAGACCCACAGTGATCGCCAGGCCCACGAGGGTCACGGTGATGATGAGCGGCCGCGTCAGCACCGACTGCCCGCGCGGGCGCGGCCGCAGCGACATCAGACCGGGCGTCTCCCTGTCGAACCCCAGCGCGAAGCCGAACGGCGCGTTGACGAAGAAATGGATCCACAGCACCTGGGGCGAGGTGAACGGCTCGCCCGCCGCGATGTTGAACACGGCCGCGCCCAGGAACGTGAGCACGAACGCCACCAGCAGGATCAGGACGAACCGGATGTACTTGGTGAGGTTGTCGTAGATCTTGCGGCCCTGTTCGACCGCGAAGACGATCGTGGCGAAGTTGTCGTCCGACAGGATCATCCGGCCGGCGTTCTTCGCGACGTCCGTTCCGCTTCCCATCGCGATGCCGATGTCGGCCGCCTTGATGGCCGGCGCGTCGTTGACGCCGTCACCGGTCATGGCCACGACGTCGCCCTTCCTCTTCAGCGTGTCGGCCAGCAGGACCTTGTGCTCCGGCGCCACGCGACCGACGACGCCGATGTGTTCGATCCGCTTCAGGCGCTCGGCCTCTGGAAGCGCGGCGAAGTCGGCGCCCAGGATCGCCTCGCCGGGGATGCCGAGCTGCTCCGCGATCGCGGCGCCGGTGGTCACGTCGTCACCCGTCACCATTCGGACCCGGATGTGCGCGGCCTGCGCGCTCTCCACGGCGGCCTTGGATTCGGCCCGGGGCGGGTCGACCATCCCGACGAGGCTCGTCATCTCAAGGCCGTTCACGTGGGAGAGGAGATCATCGGCAGGGTCGAACTTGTCCGGCGCGACCTCCAGGTCGCGGTACGCGGCGGCCATGACGCGCTGGCCGTCGCCCTCCATGCGGACCATGTTCTCCTCGGCCCGCTTGGCGAGGTCGGCGTCCCACGGGACCGCGGCGCCGGCTGACAGCGCCGTCGCGGCCCGGCCCATCACGGCCGGCGCCGCCCCCTTCACGAAGCACCGCACGACCGGCTTGCCCTTGGCGTCCGTCGCGGCGTTGAAGGTCGCCATCAGCTTGTAGGTCGGGTCGAACGGAAGCGTGGCCAGCCGCGGGAAGCGCTCACGGGTCGCGTCGATGTCCAGGCCCGCCTTGTAGCCGAGGACCAGCAGCGCGCCCTCGGTCGGGTCGCCCACGACCTCGCCGTCGACCAGTTTCGCGTCGCTCGCGATCAGGTACGGCAGGATCGCGCCCTCGATGGTGTCCGACGTCCCAGCGGCGCGCTGCACGCGTCCATCCAGGCTGTAGCCGGTGCCCGAGATCGTGTACCGGTCGACGGTGTCGATCACCTCGACCGCGGTCATCTGGTTCATCGTGAGCGTGCCGGTCTTGTCCGAGTTGATGGCCGAGGTGAACCCGAGCGTCTCCACCGACGGAAGGTCCTTGACGATCGCGTTGCGCTTGGCAAGGTCGAGGCTCCCCAGCGAAAGGATCACCTGCGTCACCGTGGGCAGCGCCTCCGGGATCGCCGCGATCGCAAGCGACACGGCTGAGACGAACAGCACGTCCCAGGCCTGCCCACGCTGGCGGCCCAGCGCGAACATGACGATCATGGTGAGCCCGGCCGCGGCCGCGATCCAGAGCGTCAGCCGGTTCAGCTCCTTCGTCAGCGGCGACTCCTCGCGCGCCGTCGTGGACAGGAGGCCCGAGATCTTGCCCAGTTCGGTGTTCGCGCCCGTGCCCGTCACGATGAGCGTCGCGCTCCCGTGCGTGACGGGCGTGTTCATGAAGGCCATGTTCGACTGATCGCCGGGGCTCAGGTCATCCCCGGTGATCGTGTCGGCGTTCTTCGCCGCTTGGGCGCTCTCCCCCGTCAACGCGGACTCGTCGATCTGCAGCGCGCTCGCGGCGATGACGCGGCCGTCCGCCGGCACCTGGTCGCCGGCCGCGATCAGCACGACGTCGCCCGGAACCAGTTGCTCGGCGGGGATCTCGGCCTCCGCCCCGTCGCGCCGGACGCGCGCCGTCGCCTTCATCATCGATTTGAGCGCGTTCATCGCGCTCTCGGCCTTGCCCTCCTGCCGAAGGCCGACCACGGCGTTGAGCAGGGTGAGCAGGATCAGAAGGATCGCGGTGCTCCACTCCTTCACCAGCAGCGACACGGCCGCCGCGGCCACGAGGATGATCTGCATGTAGCTGCGGTATTCGTCCAGGAACCGGAGCCAGACCGGCTTCGGCTTCTCCTCCGGGAGCGCGTTCGGCCCCCTCGTGCTGAGCAGCGTCGCGACCCGCGCGGCCGAAAGCCCGACGGCCGGATCGACGTCGAACGCGGAAGCGACGTCTTCGGATGAGCGCGCGTACCAGGGACTCAGCGCCTCGGTATCGATCGGCGCGGTCTGCGTCACGTCGGCCACCGTCACCCCTCCCTCATGCGCGTCGCCAGCGCCCGGCGCCTACTGGTCGAGCTTGATCCAGGTCGTCTTCAGGTCCATGAACTTGTCGAACGCGTGGAGGCTCTTGTCCCGTCCGAATCCGCTTGCCTTCACGCCACCGAACGGGACCGTGATGTCGCCCTCCTCGAAGCAGTTCACCCAGACCGTCCCCGCCCGCAGCGCCCGCGCGGTCTTGTGCGCGACGGACAGGTCGCGCGTCCAGATCGACGCGGCGAGCCCGTACATGGTGCCGTTCGCGATCTCGACGGCTTCCTCCCACGAGCCGAAGGTCAGCGTCGAGAGCACCGGCCCGAAGATCTCCTCCTGGGCGATGCGCATGGACGGGGAGACGCCGTCGAACACCGTCGGCTCCGCGTACAGCCCGCCCGTGTCCTCCATGGCCCGGCCGCCGCCGGTCAACAGCGTCGCGCCCTCGGAGCGGCCGATCTCGACGTAGCCGAGGACCTTCTCCAGTTGCGCGGCGTCGACGATCGCCCCCATCTTCGTCTCGGGGTCGAGCGGGTCGCCGGGCGGCATCTTGCCCGCCCGCTTGACGACGCGTTCGATCACCTCGTCGTGAACGTCGCTGTGCACCAGCAGGCGCGACGCCGCCGTGCACATCTCACCCTGGTTGAAGAAGATGCCCCAGGCGCTGACCGCGGCGGCGGCCGCCAGGTCGTACGCGTCGGGGAACACGATGTTCGCCGTCTTGCCGCCCAGCTCGAGGTAGACGCGCTTCATGTTCGACTCGGATGCGTAGCGCATGAACATACGGCCGACCTCGGTCGAGCCCGTGAACGTCACGACGTCCACATCCATGTGGCGCCCGAGCGCCTGACCGGCGGTGGGACCGAGGCCAGGGACGACGTTGAACACGCCGTCGGGGATGCCCGCTTCGGAGGCCAGCTCCGCGATCCGGATCGCCGAAAGGGGCGACTGCTCGGCCGGCTTGAGGATCACCGAACAGCCGGCGGCGAGCGACGGCCCGAGCTTCCAGGAGGCCATGATCAGCGGGAAGTTCCAGGGGACGACCGCGCCGACGACGCCGGCGGGCTCGCGAGTCACCAGCGCCAGGGCACCCGGATCGACGAACGGCATCTCGTCCAGCAGCTTGTCGATCGCCTCTCCGTACCACGCGATGTTGTTCGCCGTGGCCGGCACGTCGATGTTCATGGCGTCGGCGATCGGCTTGCCCATCTCGAGGGACGTGAGCAGCGCGATCTCCTCGGCGTTCGCCCTGATCAGGTCGGCGAACCTCACCATCAGCCGCTTGCGCTTGGCCGGCGCCATGCCGGCCCAGCGGCCGTCGTCGAAGGCGCGGCGCGCGGCGGCGACTGCGCGGTCGACATCCTCCGTGTCCCCGGCGGCAACCTTCGCGATCACACGGCCATCGCGAGGAGACACCGCGTCGAAGGTCTCGCCGGAGGCGGCGGGCGTGTAGGAACCGTCGATGAAGGCGTCCGTGCGGATGTCGAGCGACTCCGCCATGGACGTCCAGTGGTCGAGAGGCTTGAGGGTAGGCATGCGGCGAGCCTACCCCGATCGCCGTTTCCGCGGCCTCGGCGGGCCCTTCGGGTGGGTACCATGCGGCCGGGTCGGTGGCGAACGGTGCGCGGTGGCGCTTCGAACGGCGAGGATGCTTCGGATGGACACTTTCAGCACGGTGGGGTTGACCGTCTACTGCGACGAACCTGATCGCGTGCGCGCCGAACTGGCCGCGCGAGGAGCCTCGCCGGCCGGCACGGAGACCCGAACGGGCCTCCAGGTCGGCGGACCGGCCAGCGCGGTCTGGCTGGAGGATCGGCCCGAGGCCGAGGGCGGCCGGCTGCAGGTCGAAACCGAACGGCCGACGCAGCCGGGGCGCCGGATCACCCTGTCCGAGGTGACCACCCACGTGGAATCAAGCGCGCCGGCTGGGAACGTCACGCAGGGCCGCCAGGTCACGCTCCGGCGGGAGTCGTGGAGGGCGAACACGTGGCAGGCGCACATCGAACGCGTCGACGACATCGTCGACCTCTTGCGTCTCGAGGTCCCGGTCGACGTCCACGGTGAGATCGACGACGCACGCATCGCGGCGAACCGGCTGGCGGACCAGTTCGGCATCACCGCCGCCGACGTGCTTCCCTGGTCGTACGGCGAGCTGGCCGCGATGTATCGAAGCGCCCGGCATTACCGGACCCTGCTCGACCGCGCTGGGAAGCCGGGCAGGCTGATCCTGCTGGACGGTGCGAGCGGAACCGGCAAGTCCACCATCTTCCGCGCCACGACGGATGGCCGGGAGGAGGACCTGGCCAGGGTGCCGCGCTACTCCACCCGGCAGACCCGCGGCGACGGCGAGCACGGCGAGTACATCTTCGTGTCGCCGGAGGACTTCCGGACCGCCGCAGACGAGGGCGCATTCATCGAGTCGCGCGACTTCCTGTTCGGCATGAGCTACGGGCTCCCCTGGCGGGAAGCGTTCGACCCGCTGTACACCGGCGGCGCTGCGGTCGGCATCATCGACTACGGCAACGCGGGACACGTCCGGCGGATCCTCCCAGAGGCCCGGCTCGTGCTGGTCTGGGCGTCGCCGGACACGTTGCGGCGCCGACTCGCGCAGCGGGGGACGAACACCGAGGAGCAGATCGAGGAGCGGCTGACCAATGCCGTCGCGCTCGCGTCCAGACCCGAGATGTACGACCTGGTGGTGCACAACGAGGACGGGGAGCTCGACGGCGCCGTCGACGCCATCCGCGCGCTGCTCGGGAGGACCGGTCCGTAGGCGCCGGGTATACGATTCGCACCGATCCACCACCTACGCGAGAGGGGGCGGTTCGACGGCATGACTGACTCTCCTTACTGGAACCCGCGCCACGAGACCATGCCGCGCGAGGATCTCGAGGCGCTGCAACTTCGGAAGCTCCGAAACCTGATCGAGCACGCGGACGAGAACGTCCCGTGGCACGCCAAACGGCTCCGCGACGCCGGGGTCACCGCGGATTCGGTAAAGACGCTTGACGATCTGCGGCGGATCCCGTTCATGACGCGGGACGAATGGATGGAAGGGCAGCTCGAGGACCCGCCGTTCGGGCAACTGCTGGCGGCGCCGCCTGAGGCGGCGATCCGGTACCACATGACGTCCGGCACAACCGGCAAGACGCCCATCCGCGCGCTGGACTCCATGAAGGACTGGGAGTGGATCGCGGAGATGTGGTGCTACGGGCTCCATGGGTTCGGCGTACGGCCGGCCGACCGGCTTTTCGTCGCGTTCGGCTACGCGACGTTCATCGGGTTCTGGGGGTTGCACTACGCGGCCGAAAAGATGGGCTGCATGGTCCTGCCCGGCGGCGCCATGACGACCGACGCCCGGGTCAAGACGCTCTACGAGATGGAAGCGACGGTGGTGGCCTCCACGCCCACCTACGCGTTGCGCATGGCGCAGGAGGCGAAGTCGCTGGGCATCGACCTGGCCGGCGGGCCCGTCCAGAGGTTGATCCTGTCCGGCGAGCCGGCCGGCTCGATCCCCGCGACGAAGCGCCTCATCGAGGAGCTGTGGGGCGCGAAGGCGGCCGACACGGCGGGGATGACCGAGCTCGGAACGATCATGATCTTCGAATGCGCCGAACAGCCCGGCGGGACGCACATCATCGAGGACCACTACATCGAGGAGGTCATCGACCCCTCCACCGATGAGCCCGTCGGCTACGGGGAGTTCGGCGAGCGCGTCGTCACGTCCTTCGGCCGCGGCTTCATCCCCGTGATCCGGTACCGCACGCGCGACCTGGTGGTGAAGGTGCCCGGGTCGAACTGCCCCTGCGGGCGGACCTTCGACCTGTACGACGGCGGCATCCGCGGGCGGGTGGACGACATGAAGCTGGTGCGCGGGACGAACGTCTACCCGCGCGCGGTCGAGGCGATCGTCCGCGAGCGGCCGGAGGTGGACGAGTTCCAGATCCACCTGTACACGGTCGAGGGGATCCGCGACGAGATCGAGGTGCTGGTGGAGATTCCCGACGCCTCGGTGGACGCGGACCGGCTGTGCGGCGACCTGGCGGAGGCGCTGGCCGGTGCGCACGAGGGGCTCCGGTTCGGCGTGCGGCGGGTCGAGGACGGCTCGCTCCCGAGATTCGAGCTGAAGGCGAAGCGCCTGATGGACGAGCGGATCGTGATCGGGACCGAAGGCGAACGGAGGCTGACATGACCGGCCAGAACCCGATGGTGAACCTCGCCGGCGACGCGCTGACGGCGGCCGAGGAGGAGCTCGTCCATACCTACCGGCACCTCCACCGCGCGCTGGCGATGTACGGCGAGGAGATGGCGCCATACCAGCGGCGGAACGGACTGAAGGCGCTCGCCGCCATGTGGCAGGTCATGAACGGTCTGGACATGGATCCGGGCCAGCTCTACGACGTGGGAGCGTGATCCGCGGATGCCCGACGGGGACATGATCGTCACGCGCACCGTGGACATGCTGATCGGCGATCCGCTGCCACGCATCTGCTGAGCGCGCAGGACGCCGTCGTTGTCGGGTCCGGGCCGAACGGGCTCGCGGCGGCGGTGCGTCTCGCCCGGGCAGGGTTGTCCGTGCTGGTGCTCGAGGGCGCGGAGACGATCGGCGGCGGGTGCCGATCCGCCGAGCTGACGCTTCCGGGATTCGTCCACGACGTGTGCTCGGCGGTGCACCCGTTGGCGGCTGCGTCGCCGTTCTTCGCCGAACTGCCCCTCGCGGAACACGGGCTGCGGTGGATCCACCCGGACGCTCCGCTGGCCCATCCGCTGGACGACGGTACCGCCGTCGTGCTCGAGCGATCGGTTGCCACAACCGCGGCGACGCTCGGCGCCGAAGGCGGCAATTGGAGGCGCTTGGTGGAGCCCTTCGTCGAACAGTGGAACGAATTCTTCCGGTCGGTGCTGGCCCCCATCGTGCGCCCGCCGAGGCATCCGCTGGTGCTGTCGCGGTTCGGGAGGCTGGCGACGCTCCCGGCGACTGCGCTGGCACGGCATCGGCTGGCCGGCGATCGATCCCGCGCGCTGTTCGCCGGCCTTGCCGCGCACGCAGGACGGCCGCTGGACCGCCCGTTCACCGCCGCATTCGGCCTGGTCCTGGGCGTGGGGGCGCACGCGGTCGGCTGGCCGATCGCGCACTCTGGATCCCAGCGGATCGTCGACGCGCTCAGCGTTGAGCTTGCACGGCACGGCGGCGGCGTCCGTACCAACCACGTCGTGAGTTCAATGGCGAACGTCCCAGCGGCCCGCGTCGTGCTGTTCGACGTCGCTCCATCGGCGCTGGAGCGGATCGCCGGCGCGCGATTCCCCGAACGGTACCGGGCAGTGCTTCGGTCGTTTCGGCACGGCGCCGGGGTCTTCAAAGTGGACATGGCGCTCGACGGTCCCATCCCCTGGACGGCGCCCGAGTGCGCGCGGGCGGTGACCGTTCACCTCGGGGGGACGATGGAAGAGATCGCGCAGGCCATGGCCGTGGTCGCCCGCGGTGGCCACGCAGAACGGCCGTTCGTCCTTCTGGTGCAGCCGACCCTGTTCGATCCCGGTCGGGCGCCGGAGGGGCGCCACGTCGCGTGGGCCTACTGCCATGTGCCGAACGGTTCCACCGTGGACATGACCGGCCGCATCGCGGCCCAGATCGAGCGGTTCGCGCCGGGGTTCCGAGACCGCGTGCTCGCGTCCCACGTGATGGGGCCGGCGGACCTCGAGCGCCACAACCCGAACTGCGTCGGCGGCGACATCGCGTGCGGCGCGCACGAGGGCCTTCACCTGTTCACCGGCCCGGCGCTGCGGCCGGGGCCGTACACCACGCCGTCCGAGCGCCTGTTCCTGTGCTCGGCGGCCACGCCGCCGGGCCCGGGCGTCCATGGGATGCCGGGGTATCACGCCGCTGGTGCCGCGCTCCGCCGCCTGCGGGTGCCCGGCTGAGCGCGCCCGCTCATCGAGCGGGCGATCGGTCCAAGGCACCGGCGACGGCAGCCTGACCCAGGCTGATCCCGCCGTCGTTCGGCGGAACCCGTTCATGGGTGAGCACGCGGAACCCCCGAGCCTCGAGCAGGCTCACGGTCGTGGTCTCGAGCAGCACGTTCTGGAAGACGCCCCCGGACAGCGCCACCGTCCCGAGCCCGGTTCGCTCTCGGAGCGTCTCGCATACGGCGACGATCGCCTCCCGCAGGCCCCCGTGGAACCTCGCCGCGACGGTTGAGGGGGGCACGCCGTCGGCCACGTCCGAAGTAACGGCGCGGATGAGGTCGGCGCCGACCACGACGAGCGTCCCGCTGCCCGGGTCCGACCGGATCGCCGGCGTGTAGCCGGGCGGCGCTCCGAGAGACGCCGCGGCCGGATCCGCGGCCTGTTCGAGTTCGACGGCGGCCTGGCCTTCGTAGTTGATGGCGTCGCGTACGCCGATGATGGACGCAGCCGCATCGAAGAGCCGTCCCGCACTCGAGGTGAGCGGCGAGTTCAACCCCGAACGGGCCACGGCCGCCACCGTCTCCCATCGCCGGCTGTTGCGCTCACGGACGGGCAGATGCGACGGGAGATCGTCGCCGAATGCGGCGTCGAGGTACGCCGCTGCCATGCGCCACGGCTCACGGATCGCGGCCTCGCCGCCGGGCAGCGGGACCGGTTCCAGGTGGCCCGCACGGTCGAAGCCTTCGAGGTCGGCGACCAGGAACTCGCCGCCCCAGATGGTTCCATCCGTGCCGAATCCGGTGCCGTCGAATGCCACGCCGATGACTGGTCCGTCGTGGCCGTTGTCGGCCAGGCAGGACGCGATGTGCGCATGGTGGTGCTGGACGCCCACGAGATCGACGCCCGTCACATCCATCGCGTATCTCGTCGACAGGTACTCGGGATGCAGGTCGTGGGCGATCACCTGCGGCGCCGTGTCGAAGATCCGGCAGAAGTGCTCGATGCCCTCGGTGAACGAACGGAGTGTCTCGACGTTCTGCAGATCGCCGATGTGATGGGAGACGAACACCCGGTTCGCCTTCGCCACGCAGAACGTGTTCTTCAGTTCGGCGCCGACCGCGAGGACGGGCCGCTCGAACGACCACGGCATCGTCACAGGTCGCGGAACGTACCCGCGCGAGCGGCGGATGGGCCGCTCGCGGCCCCGGCGCACGCGCATCACGGAGTCGTCGGTCCGGATGTGGATCGGCCGGTCGTGGACGAGGAAGGCATCGGCGATCCCGGCGAGCCGTTCCAGCGCATCGTCGTCGCGGTAGGCGATGGGCTCGTCGGACACGTTGCCGCTGGTCAGAACCATCGGCCGGCCGAAGTCACGAGCCAGCAGGTGGTGCAGCGGCGAGTACGGCAGCATGACGCCGAGGAATCGGTTGCCGGGTGCCACGGATGGTGCAACGGACCGATCGCGATCGCGCCGGCGCAACAGCACCACTGGTCGCCGGTTCGACACGAGGGTCCGTTCCTCATCGACGTCCGCCTCACAGAGATCGCGGGCCGCCTGAAGGTCGGCGACCAGCAGCGCGAATGCCTTGTCCTCGCGGTGCTTTCGTGACCGCAGCGCGCCGACCGCCGGCTCGGACGACGCGTCCGCGGCGAGGTGGTATCCGCCGAGGCCCTTCACGGCAACCACATGGCCTTCGAGGAGCATGCCGACGGCGGCCCGGAGGGCCTCCTCCCCGGCCGCCGCAAACCTCGGCGACCCCGGCAGTCGAAGCGCGAGACTCGGTCCGCAGGCCGGGCAGCACGTCGGTTGCGCGTGAAACCGTCGGTCGGCCGGATCGTGGTACTCGCGTGCGCATTCGGCGCACATCTCGAACGAGGCCATCGTGGTGAACGGCCGGTCGTATGGAACGTCGCTCACGATCGTGAACCGCGGCCCGCAATTCGTGCAATTGATGAACGGATATCGGTGACGCCTGTCGGCCGGATCGAACAATTCGGCCAGACAGTCGTCGCACGTTGCGGTGTCGGGCGAGATCAATGTCTGGCGCTCGCCGCCCGCCGGGCTCGGAGCGATCACGAACGCGTGGTCCCCGATGAGCGGCACCGGCTCCTCCGTCACCCGCTCAACGGATGCCAGCGGCGGCTGTTCCGTTCGCAGCCGTTCGAGGAACCGGCTCACGGCGTCCGACGGGCCCTCCACCTCGGCGAACACCCCTGCGGCGTCGTTGCCGACGAAGCCGGTCAGCCCGAGCGACGTCGCCAACTCATGGACGAACGGGCGGAATCCGACGCCCTGAACGATTCCCTCGACCCTGACCCTGACCCTGGTGCGAAGAACCGGCGTCGTCAACGAACCGCCGGGCCGGCCGCCGGTGTCGTCACCGATACCGGGCGAAGTCGGACGCCGGCGGGCGTGGTGAGCTCGGCGTCTCGGTGGGCCCATCCGACCCGCGCCAGCACGATCGTGCCATTCGGCCTGGCCGCTGCGCTCGTGATCACGCCGGCCCGGTCCTCCCCGGCGAGCACCGGGTCGCCCGCCGCCGCGGGACCGCCGCAGGTCAGGTGAAGCAGCAACCGGCGCGGGTGTCCCAGGTTCCGCACCTTCGCGACGGCCTCCTGACCCAGGTAGCAGCCCTTGTCGAACGCCACCGCCTCGATCAGTCCACCCTCCTGAGGGAGGTCCTCGGGCAGGGCGTCGATCCCGAACCGCGGGATCCCGAGTTCGATCCGCCACGCGTCGAGCTGTGAGCCCGTGGCGACCGTGAACCGCTCCGAGAGTGAGGCCGCCAGGCGAGCGCGGTCGTTGTCGGGAGCGGTCAGATCGAACCCGGGCCCGACGCAGGACGGCGTCGTGATCGCGGCGCCGGGCAGGTCCGGCAGCGCCTCATGGCCGGGCAACGCGAACAGACACTGGTCGGTTGTCCGGTCGCCCAGTTCGACGTCGGAGGACAGGACATAGGGAGCGAGCAGACGGTCGATCGGGTCCGGCTGGACGGGGTCCTGGATGAGCAGCACCGAACCACCGGCGACGGCGACCGTGACGTCCGCTCGGATGCGGCCGGTGGGGCCGAGCAGCAGCGCCCGCGCGGCGCGGTGCGGGCCCAGCCCGCTCAGGTCCGGCGTCAGGAGGTCGTCGAGCCACTCGACCGCACCCGCGCCGGCGACCCCGATCTTCCGCCAGGACGAAAGGTCCGCGAACATCCCGGCGGGCGCGCGGGCGTCGCCGTTCTCGGGCCGCGGCTCATCCATACGGGCGAGGATACGAGCAGCGGTTCCAACTCATCCCGGGGCGTACAGACGGGGATCCACGGCGCAGAGGTCCGCCCGGCCGGCGGCGAGCACCGTGTTCACATCGTCGGGCCGCGTCAGGTTCCCACCCACCATGACGGACATGCCGGCGTCGTTTCGGATCCGGTCGGCGAACGGCACCAGATAGAGGCGGCGGTAGTCGGGATGGCCGCCCGCGACCGTCTGCCCGGCGGCGACCTCGATCAGGTCACATCCGCGATCCTTCAACGCGACGGCGACGGCGAGCGCATCGTCCACCTCCAGGCCGCCGCGTGCCCAGTCGGAGCACTGCAACCGCACGCCAAAGGCCCGCTCCGACGGCCACGCGGCCCGCACGGCGCCGGCGACCTCCAACGGGAACCGCATTCGCGCTTCCGGCGAACCACCGTACTCGTCGTCCCGCCGGTTCGTGAGCCGCGAGAGGAACGACGCCAGCAGATGACCGTGCGCCATGTCCAGCATCAGCATGTCCGCGCCGGCCCTGGGAGCCAGCTGCGCCGCGTGCCGGAATTCGTCAAGTATGTTTACCATCTGATCGGGGTCGAGCGCGGCCGGTGCCGGATGGCGCGGTGTGTACGGCACGGACGAGGGCGCCACCGTCTGCCAGCCGCCAGCCTGCAATGGTCTGTCCGCGCCGTCCGTCCGCGTCCGGCAGGAGCCGCGTCGGCCGGCGTGCCCCAGCACCAGCGCGACCGCGACGTCCGGTCGCCCTCCGATGGCCGCCGACCAGGCGTCCGCGTGCTCATCCAGCCAGAGACCTCCAGACCCAGGCGTCGTCCTCCCGTCCGCCGAGACGGACAGCGTCTCGGTGACCACGAGGCCGGCGCCGGCCGACAGCGCGGCCGCGTATGCCTCCTTCGTTCGCGTGGACGGCATGCCGTCCACGGCCTCGTCGGAGGGCGCGACCGCCACGGCGACGCGGTTCGCCACCGCCAGGTCGCCGATCCGGATCGGCGTGAGCAGCGGCGGCTTCGGCACGAGGTCGGCTCCATCACCACCGAAGGCGGCGTCGACGCGGCGGACGAACGCCGGGTCGCGCTTCTCGAGTTCGAGATGCGTGATCCGGCCGCTCCGGGTGAGCAGATTGAACGCGAACTGCAGCGGTTCGAACCCCGCGTACCGGCCGACGTCCTCGAAGTAGGTCGCGCTCTCGCGCGCCGCATCCTGCAGCCGTTCGACCGCCGGCTGGCGCTCCAACTCGTAGTCGGTGAGCGCGCGTTCGAGGTCGTCGCCGTGCAGGTCCAACGCCTGCGAGAGGGCGATCGCGTCCTCCAGCGCGAGCTTTGTTCCCGACCCGATCGTGAAATGCGCCGTGTGCGCCGCGTCGCCCGCCAGCACCACGTTCCCGCGGTGCCATGATTCGCAACGGAGCGTCACGAACGACGTCCAGAGCGAACGGTTCGACATGAGGCGATGACCCGCCAGCTCCTCGGCGAACAGGCCCTCGCAGAACGCCATCGACTCCTCTTCGGTCGCCTCCGTCAGGCCCGCGCGCTCCCACGTGGAGGTGAGGGTCTCAACGATGAACGTCGAGGTGTCGGCGTCGAACGGGTACGCGTGGACCTGGAACATCCCGTGCGGCGTGTCCTGGAACACGAAGGTGAAGGCGTCGAAGACCAGGTCGGTTCCGTACCAGATGTACTTCGTCCTGTGGACGTCCTCGGTGGGCTGGAACCACTCCGGGTGGCCACGCCTGGTGCCGCTGTTCACGCCGTCCGCGGCGACGATCAGGTCGAACGCCGTGTGGTCGTCGCCGGCGAAGTCCTCCAACGTCGGCACCTCGCGGTGAAACTGGAGTTCCACGCCGAGGTCGCGGCAGCGGTCCTGCAGGATCATCAGCAGGCCGCGGCGGGGCGTCCCGCTGAACACGTGCCCGCGCGAGCGGACCGTCTCCCCGCGGAACCGGACGTCGATGGCGCTCCACCGGGCGAACGAGTCCAGGATCCGCTGGTGCGTCTCGCGGTCGGCGTCGCGCAGGGCGCCCATGGTCTCGTCGCTGAACACGACGCCCCAGCCGAACGTGGCGTCCGGCGGGTTGCGTTCGACGACCACGATCTCCCGCGACGGGTCCGACTGCTTGGCGAGCAACGCGAAATACAGGCCGGCCGGCCCCGCACCGAGCACGCCGATCCGGCGCGGGCCGCGGGTGCGACGGCTCACGAGAGCACGTCCGCGAGCCGCTCGACCTGGTCCAGGCCGGCCACCGTCGGCAGGAGCACCAGGTGGTCGCATCCGGCGTCGTCGTATCCGCGAACGAAGTCCCTGATGGCGGCCGGCGTGGTGAGGTTCGCGGCGGCGACCTTCTCCGCGAACGGCCCGGTGAACGCGTAGTAGTCGCGCAGATACGCGGCTCCGCGCGCGGCCACGTCGTCACCGCCCAGCGCGAAGTAGGCCTGGCCGTACAGGAGCGGGCGG
>JBEDUK010000029.1:0-17976 GCA_040414485.1 Actinomycetota bacterium | reverse complement strand
AGGTGCTCCGGGTGGCCGAGCGTGAGCGTCGCGAGGTCGAAGAGCGCATCGCCCTGAGACGCCTCGGACCAGTCGACGACGCCCGTGACCTCGTCACCGGTGACGAAGACGTGGTCGACCTGCAGGTCGCCGTGAACGAACGCCGGCGTCCATGGCCGGAGCGCTGTCTCGGCGAGGCGGCGGTTGCGCGTGACCACGTCGGCAGGAAGGACGTCGTTGGCGACAAGCCATTCGCACTCCACGTCGAGGTGTGAAGCAAGCTCGTCGACGCTCCGTCCGGGCCAGGGCGGCAGCGGTGCCTCGTGCAGCGCCCGGGCGGCGGCACCCGCCGCGGCCCACGCCGCCGGCGACGCGGGAGAGGGCTCACCGAGGTGCCCGAGTCGCGTCCCCTTGACTGCGGCCAGCGCGAGCACGGGCGGTTTCCGCCACAGGACCTCCGGAGTCGGGATCGGCGCCATCGCGATCGCCTCGACCTCGACGTCGGTGCGCGCCTGATCAGGGTCGATCTTCAGGAACACGTCACCGACGCGCAGGGTCGCCCGCTCGTGATGGGCGACGACGACCTCGACCTCATCCACGTCGGGCCATTATCGCGGGGGTGACCAGCGACGCATCAAGACCGGATAGGCGAGCTCAGGCCGGTGCCGATCTGCCGAACTCGACCTCGTGTCGCCGAGGCACGCCTCCCTGATCCTCGCGTCCCAGATCCGCCGAGTTGCGGCGTACGCCGTTTTCGGCCCACCCGCAGATCCAGGTGGGGCGCGCCGGAGGTCACGGTCTGAGGGGGTCCGGGGTGCAGTGGGTGGTGGGCATCGCGTGCGGCGCTTCTCGCGAGACCGATACCTCGTCCAGGGCCGCTTGGAGCGCAGCTGCAAGCTCCAGCCACCCCAAGAACGAGCGCGCCGTGGACCCGACGCCGAGCCGCCCGGCGATCGGCTCCGGCTGATCGATCTCGAGAATGAGCCGTAGTCTTGGAGCCTCCATGCCGTCAGCATGGAGGCTCCGGCAACCGGCGGGCATGAGGGCCGATCCCCCAAGAACCCACGCGCGGGACGGACTCGCCTCTTTTCGCGCCATCCCCACTCGGCATACGCTCCCACTGGTGTCCAGCTTGGGGGGATTGTTTGAGCGGGACGCGGAACTCGTCACTCTGGACGAGGCTGTCCGCATGGCCGTCGCCGGACGCGGCGGCCTGTTGGTCGTCGAGGGCCAGGCGGGCATTGGAAAGACGAGCCTGGTCGAGGCGGCCCGCAGGCAGGCGGGCGCTGCCGGGATGGCGGTGCTCGCGGCGCAGGGGGCGAGGCTCGAGCAGGATTTCGGCTTCGGCGTCGTTCGTCAGCTGTTCGAAGTGGTGCTCGACGGAGCCGATCCGCATGAACGGAGGAGAGTGCTGGCCGGAGCCGCCGGACTCGCCGCGCCGATCGTGGGTCAGGCCGACGACGACGGCGCGGCGCCCGGACAGCAAACCGCGATGCTGCACGGCCTGTACTGGCTCACGTCCAACCTGGCGGAGCGAACACCCATCCTGATCACGGTTGACGATGTGCAGTGGTCCGACGCGCCGTCGCTGCGATTCCTCGCGTACCTGGCCCGACGTTTGGAAGGGATGCCGGTCCTGTTGGTCGCGGCTTTGCGGACCGGTGACCCTCCTGCAGATGCGATGCTGATCGCGGAGCTCCTCGGCGTTCCGGACATCCGCGTGATCCGACCCGCCGCGCTGAGCATCGATGGCGTGGGCCGCCTGGTGCGGGCGCGCCTCGATGAGACACCCGATGAGATATTCATCGAGGCGTGCCGGCGTGCAACGGGAGGCGTTCCGTTCCTTGTCGGCGAATTGGTCGGACTGGTCGGTACCGATCGGATCCCACCCACAGCGGAGGCCGCTGACCGGATTGCCTCCGCCGGGCCACGCACGGTGGCGCAGGCGATCATGCTTCGGCTCTCGCAACTCCCACCACCGGCGGTGACGGTAGCGCGGGCGGTGGCCGTCCTGGGCCGCCACGCCCGTCTCGACCGGGTGGCTGCGCTGGAGAATCTTGGCGCCGGCGAGGTCGCGGTCGCAGTGGACGCGCTCATCGGGATGGAGATCCTGGCCCCGGGCCGGCCTCTCGCATTCGCACACCCTCTCGTGTACCAGGCCATCTACGACGACGTGCCGCTTGCGGCACGGGCTGCGGCCCACGGTCGGGCCGCCGAGATCCTGGCCGGCGAACGCGCGCCGGCGGATGAAGTTGCCATCCACCTCCTGCTCACCGAGCCAGCCGGGCGCCAGGACGTCGTGAACACGCTCCGCGCCGCCGCCGGGTTGATGCTTGCTCGCGGCGCGCCGCAGAGCGCCACGGCCTACCTGCGCAGGGCGCTGGTCGAAGGCCCAGCCGGGGATGAACGGGCGTCCGTTATGCACGACCTGGGTTCGTCCGAAGCGCTCGCTCAGGACCCACGCGCTGCGGCCGATCTTGAGGAGGCACTCTGCCTGACTGCGGACCCGGTCACACGAGCTGTGATCGGAGCGGAGCTCGGTCGCTTCGGCATGCTGTCTGGGCAATGGATCCGGAGCCTCGAGCTCCTCCGCGCCGCCCTGGCCGACGTCGGCGACCGTGATCCGAACCTCCGAGCGCGGATCGAAGCATTCGCCGCGGGCCGCTTCTACGACGTTCGGTTCGCGGCCGAGTTCGACTTGGAGCTTCCTGGCCTCCGCGCCCTGGTCGAGGAGGACGGGCCGGGATCGCGCGCTCTGGGGCTGATCGTCGCCGCGCTGAGTGCATGTCGAGGAGAGATCGAGCCAGCGCAAGCCTTGCGCCTGGTGGAGCGGGGCCTTGCCGATGGCCGGTTCCTGCGCGAGGTCGGTTCGGAGGACCTCATGATCGGGCAGGGAGTGGAAGCGCTGATCGCCATCGATGAGCTGGATGCGGCTGATCGCGCCAGCGAAGGCGTGCTCGATGATGCGGGACGTCGGGGATCGATCTTCGGGTTCGTGGCGGGGTCTTCGTACCGCGTATTCCTCGATGCGCAACGTGGAGCGCTGAAACGCGCCGAGGGTCACCTTCGCTCGCTGGTCGAGGTCTCGCTCAAGCACGGCATTCAGTTCACCCTCCCCGGCGCGTTCTACGTCGGCTTGAACAGCCTCCTGGAGCGAGAGGTGGACGACGTGACGACACTCATCGAGTCGGTCGATCCCGACCCGGCGTTGGTGGGGAGCCTCAACGGTGCGTGGGTCTTGACCGCTCGCGGCCGGCTTCGGTCTCTTCGCGGCGACCACGCGTCGGCCATCGAGGATCTGCGGGCTGCGGGCGCGCTCTTCACCGGACTTCGGTTCAGCAATCCCATCGTCGCGCTTTGGCGATCACCACTCGCGCTCGCTCTTCCCGCCGAGGCCGCAGAGGAGGCTCGCTCGCTGGTGGACGACGAGCTGCGGGACGCCACTGCGCAGGATCTCCCCCGGTGCTGCGGGGCAGCCCTGCGGGCGAAGGGCCTTCTCGAGGGTGGCGACCGCGGCATAGAGCTGCTGGAGGCGTCCCTTCAGGAACTCGAGCGTCCGGATGCGATCCTGGAGCGGGCGCGAACGCTGGTCGAGCTGGGCGGCGCCCTCCGACGTGGCAACCGCCGTGTGGCCGCCCGCCAGCCGCTCGCCGAAGGTCTCGACCTCGCTGACCGATGCGGAGCCGAACGACTCGCCTCGCGCGCGACGCAGGAACTGCACGCCGCGGGGGCCCGGCCCCGCACGCGCGCGATCACAGGGCCGGACTCGCTGACCGCGAGCGAGGCCCGAGTCGCTCACATGGCCGCAGACGGCATGTCGAACCGTGAGATCGCGCAGAGCCTGTTCGTCACCGCGAAGACGGTCGAGAACCAGCTCGGCACGGCGTATCGGAAGCTCGGCGTGCGGTCTCGGGCGGAGCTCCG
This sequence comes from Actinomycetota bacterium, assembly GCA_040414485.1. GTDB lineage: Bacteria > Actinomycetota > UBA4738 > UBA4738 > UBA4738 > JBEDUK01. Next base: position 14,073 of record JBEDUK010000029.1, on the reverse strand, counting down.
CGGAGCGCTGACGCCCGCCGGTCCTTCCTGACCAACCCGCAAAGTTGGGGGTCCAACCCTCATGCCAGGACGCGCTGACGCACGCACGATCCCGCCTGACTTCGAACGGGAGGTTCCGGGGGGATGGGCACGAGCAGGCGACATGTCATCGTTCTGATCGCGGCGGTCGCAACGGCGTTCGCCCTTGCGCTGCCGGCGGCGGCCGTGCCGAACGCGCCGGTCGTCGTGTATCAGGTGTCTGGCACGCCCAGCCCTCCGGCAGACGGCGACAGTCCGTTCGCGGGTTGCGACGTCTCGGGGTTCCTGCTCCCGGGCGAGACGAACACCGTGAACACGGAAGTCTCACCGGTCGTCGCGGTGAATCCCACGAACCCTGCGAACGTCATCGCGGTCTACCGGCAGGACCAGTTCTCGGGCGGGAGCACCCGTGGGCTGGTCGCGGGGGTGAGCCACGATGGAGGGCAGAGCTGGGCCGCCACCTACCCACCGTTCACCATCTGCGCCGGCGGGAACGCGGGAAACGGCGGCGACTTCCAGCGAGCGCGCGACCAGTGGGTGACGTTCGGGCCGGACGGAACCGCGTACGTCATCGGCCGCCCGATCGACCGGGTCGGTCCCGACGCGGCGTCGGCCATCACACTGAGCACGTCGAAGGACGGCGGCGACACGTGGAGCGAACCGGTCACGCTGATCCGCAACCTCAATGACGTCGCGCCGTTCTTCTTCAACCGCTCGCCGTCGGTCGCCGTCGACCCGTTCGACTCCGACGTCGTTTATGCCCTGTGGGGCCGGGGGCGAAAACCCGGTGACGCGCAGAGCGCCTCAGCCGAGCACACCTTCGCGTTCCGGGGAGACACCATGTTCTCGAGGTCCGTCGATGGCGGACGGACGTGGGAAATGCCGCGTGCGATCGTCCAATACAGGAAGAACGCGGGCACCCTCGACAACATGCTCGGCGTGCTTCCGGACGGAACGCTGATCGACCTTTTCGACAACGTCGGCAGCGCCAGTCACAACCGCAATTACGACATCAAGTTGATCCGATCGACCGACCGCGGCGCGACCTGGTCGTCACCGACCGAAGTGGCCCCTGAGACCGCGACCCCCTGCAGGGCGTGCAACGGCCCGGTCGATCCGGACACCGGCCGTCCGATCAGGGTCCTCATCGGCAGGGCCGACATCGCCGTGGACCTCAATCGGTCGAGTCCCGGCTACGGCACCATCTACGCCGTCTGGGGCGACACGTTCGGCAGCCCGAAGAAGAACCCGTACTCGACCATCGTGTTCACGCAGTCGACGGACGGCGGGCTCACCTGGTCCGCGCCGATCAAGGTCAACAAGTCGCCGGCGGGCGTGGAGGGCTTCACGCCTGAGATCGACGTGGCGGCCGACGGCACGGTCGCGGTGACCTATTACGACCTCCGCAACAACACGCCGGATCCCGGCGTGCCGACGGACTTCTGGATGATTCGGTGTCAGCCCGCAAGCGGGTGCACCGACGTCGCGAACTGGAACGAGACCCACGTGGCCGGCCCGTTCGACGTCGAGCGAGCCCCGAACTTCGGTGGCTACTACCTGGGCGATTACACGGGGCTGGCGTCGATCGGCACATCGTTCGTGACCGCGTTCGCCCAGACCTCGGCGGCGGACAGTGCCAACACATACCTGGGAGTCGTCACGCCGTAATGAACGACGCGGCGCCGCAGGAATCGAAGGGGGGGAAGGAATGAGAAAGGCTGCGGTCGGCATCGCCATCGGACTGGGAGTCCTGGCGATTGGATTCCTGACACTTGGGCTCGTGCTCAACAATCAGGCGAATTTCGCGAAGAACTACGTCCACGACCAGCTCGCGGAGAAGCAGATCACGTTCACGCCAGTGGCCGGGCTTCTCCCGAACCAGAAGAAGGTCGCCTGTCTGGTGCAGAACGCGGGGAAGCCTCTGGTGACCGGCACGCAGGCCGAGTGCTACGCGAAGTACCAGATCGGACTGGACCTGCTGCTCATCGACAACGGCAAGACCTACTTCCAGGACCATTACGCCGCGTATCTGTTGCGCGTCAAGACGGCGCAGGCGCTCGCCACGAACCCCACGTCTCATGAGACGCAGGCGCTGGTGCAGCAGTCGGCCGATCTCTCCCAGAAGGCAGAGGACATCTTCGACGGTGAGACGATGCGGGGGCTGCTGCTCACGGCGTACGCGTTCAGCCTGTTCGGCGACAGGGGCGCGCAGGCCGCCACCGCCTGCTTCATCATTGCCGGCGTCCTCGCCGCGGGAGCGCTTGTCGCGCTCGCTTTCCGGCTTCGGAGCACGCACGAGCAGCGGGTCGTCGCACATTCGGAAGAAGGGGTTCCGGTACCGGCCTAGCTCTGGGCAGCGGGCGGAGGTTCCAAATCCTGCCCGGCGTACACGCACCTTGGTGAATTCGCCGACAAGTTGCCCGGTAGAGGCCTAGATCCCACCCGCAGGCCGACTCCTTCAGCCACGCCGGGCGGCATCGTCGATGGGATTCGCTACATTCTCTGGCCCCACGCACCACGGCGCGCCGGAGAGGCACACATGGCCGAACGGATCCACGATCGCGATGCCGGACGGCCGGTGGTTCAGCGTGCGTCGTCGACTTGGCCCGTCGCGACCGCCGTGCTTCGCATGGTCATCGTCGGAATCGTCTACTACCTCGCGGCGCGGCTGGGCTTGCGGTATGCCCTCGTGGCTCAGAATGTCACGCCGCTGTGGCCGCCCACCGGCATCGCCTTGGCAGCCTTCCTGGTGTGGGGCCGCGGGGTGTGGCCTGGCGTGGCGATTGCCGCCTTCTTCGTCAACGAGCCGATCACGTCGATGTGGGCGGCCGCCGCCACCGCTGTGGGCAACACCGCGGCGCCGCTGCTCGCAGCGACATTGCTGGACCAGGCCGGCTTCCGCCACGCCCTTGACCGTATCCGCGACGCCCTGCTCCTGGTCGCCGTCGCGGTGACCGCCATGGCCCTGAGCGCGAGCGTTGGGACAGCCAGCCTGTTGATCGCAGGTGATATCCACGCCTCGGGCGTCGGCGGCGCGTGGGCGGTGTGGTGGACGGGCGACGCGATGGGCGTCCTGATCGTCACGCCGGTGCTTCTGGCCATCGAGACCGCGGTCCATGCCCGGCTTGGACTTCCGTCCGTGGCACGAACGCTCGAGGCGGCGGCGCTCTTTCTCCTCATCGCGACGGTGGCCCTGGTCTCGGTCTACACGTACCTGGGGTTCGAATTCCTCCTCCTTCCTCTCGTGGCTTCGGCGGCGTGGCGGTTCGGTCCCCGCGGGTCCGCCCCCGCGGCCCTCGTGGCGAGCGCGATCGTCACCTGGGGCGTCGCTCGGAGCCTGGGGCCGTTGGCCGGAGGCAGCCTCGTCGAGCAGATGCTCGTCCTTCAAGCCTTCAACGCCACGGTAGCGATCACCGGCCTCGTCGTGGCCGGCCTCATGATCGAACGCCGGTCAGCCCGATCGGCTCTCGAGCGCGCCGCGGGCGACCTGGAAGTCCAGGTTCAGGTCCGGACGGCCGAGCTCTCGTCCACGAACGCGCGGTTGACCAACGAGGTCGCGGAGCGCAGGGAGGCGGAACGGATGCTCCGCCAGCGGGAGCGACAGCTTGCCGAGGCCCAGAGCCTGGCTCACGTGGGGAGCTGGGAGTGGCTGCTCCCACAGCAGACGGTTAGCTGGTCGGACGAGATGTACCGCATCTACGGACACACCCCGCAGGCCTTCGAGCTGACCTTCGAGAAGGCCGTTGAGCAGGTCGTGCCGGAGGACCTCGAACGGATTCGGGCGAACCTGGCGCGGACGCTCGCCCCGGAAGCGGAAGCGGTCCGTCCTGCGACAGAGTTCCGCATCCGACGCCCCGACGGAACCGAACGGATCCTGCTGGGACGCTCCACCACGCAGCGGGGCCCCGATGGGGCCGCCACTCGGATCGTGGGCACGGTCCAGGACGTGACCGAGGACAAGCAGGCCGAGCGGGAGCATCGGATCGCGGAGACGCTCCAACGGAGCCTGCTGCCCGCACAGCTCCCGGAGATCCCCGGCGTGGCGATGGCGGCCCGGTACGTGCCGGCCACGCGCGGCACGCTCGTGGGTGGGGACTGGTACGACGTTCTCCCTCTTCCGGACGGACGGGTCGGCGTGACGATCGGTGACGTCGTGGGGCACGGGCTCCGGGCTGCGGGCACGATGGCCCAGCTCAGGCTCTCACTTCGAGCCTATGCCGTTGAGGATCCGTCGCCGGCCCGGGTGGTGGGACGGCTTGATGCCTTCGTCCGCCGCCTCATCCCATCCGAAATGGCAACTCTCGTGTATGCCGTGCTCGATCCCGTCGCCGGCGGCGTTACCTTCTGCTCCGCCGGGCATCCGGCGCCCATCGTCGTGGACGTGGACGGTCATGCGGCCTTTCTGGAGGGACCGCCCGCCCCCCCATTGGGTTCGGGATGGCACGAAAGCCAGTTCGCCGAGGGCTCGGCGTTTCTTCCGCCGGGAGCCACGCTGATCCTGGCGACCGACGGGCTGATCGAGCGGCGGGGGACCTCGCTCCACGAAGGGCTTGCCCGACTCAAGAAGGAGGTCGGCCTCCGCTCTTCCGAGCCGGTGGATGCGATGTGCCAACGGCTCGTGGACGCGCTCCTGGGGGAGCACGTGGACGACGACGTGGCGATCCTTGCCCTTCGAAGCGAGCCGATATCGGCCGCATCGGTGCGGCTCCGGCTCCCTGCCGAACCCGCCGCGCTCGCTCCGATCCGGGCGGCCCTGCGCAGGTGGCTGGGTCACGTGGGGGTCGACCCGCTGGACAGCCAGGAGATCGTCCTCGCGGCGGCCGAGGCTTGCTCGAACGTCGTCATCCACGCATACGGAGCCGGACCGGGCGTCATCGACATCGAAGCGGCCTCGTTGGAGGATGGCTCAGTCGTCGAGGTGACGGTCGCCGACGAAGGGACGTGGCGAACCGAGCCGACTGAGGGAGGGGGTCGCGGCTTCTTGGTGATGCGTGGGTTCGCGGATACCGTGTGGGTGGATCGCACCGCTCACGGCACCGAGGTTCGGCTGCGCCGCAGGCTTCGCGCACGGACACCAGCATGAAGGACCTGGCCACCTTCACGATCGAACGGCGCGACGCCGTCGCCATCCTGCGAGTGGACGGCGAGGTGGACATGTCGAACGCCGAGCAGATGGCCGAAGCAATGGACCTCGCCGCCGGTGAGGGAAGCACCGTGGTGCTGGACCTCTCCGCGACGACGTACCTGGACAGCGCCGGGATCCGGCTCCTGTTCAATCTGGCCATGCGGCTCCAGACCCAGCGCCGAGGCGTACGGCTGATCGTTCCCGAGGACGCACCCATCCGTGCCGTCCTCGAGATCACCGGGGTACCGCTCCTGGTTCCACTGGAGACAGGTATCGATCCGGTCGAGAGAGTGCCGTAAGTTCCGCATCCTGTCTCACGACGAAGGTGTCGCGACGCGGTCCTCGATAGGCGGTCACGCTCCGGGTTCGAGCAGTCGCCCCGAGCGCGCACCGTCCGCATCGCGTCTCCGGAAGAGTTCCATGGCGCGCTCGGCCTGTACACGCGCCTCTTCCGTCCGACCAGCGGCTGCGTAGCACTCGGCAAGCTCTTCATGGAAGTACGGCGTTTCGACACCAGCATCCGTCGCCCAGGCAACGGCGAGCTCCAGCTGCTCCGTCGCCTCGTCGATGCGGCCGAGCGCGCGGAGAGCCTTGCCGACCGCATAGCGCGCGATCTCGCGCTCGTGGGGCTCCCGAGGATCCTCCGAGCGCACCGCAAGCGCCTGTTCGAACGCGTCGAGAGCGCGGTCGAAATCTCCGGCCTCGTAGCGCGCCCAACCGACGTTGTTGAGGAGCGGCGCGAGCCAGTAGCGGCCCGGACCGTCGTCGGTCACCTCGATTCCGCGAGCAGTCCACGCCTCAATGTCTCCCACAAGGGCAGCCATGTGGGCGGCGTCGCCGGCCAGGAATCCGTCGTCTTCGGCGCGAGCGTGCTCGAAGGCACCTTCAAAGAGCGGCAGAGCGCTGGGGCCGTCTCCGCTCGACCGCAGGAGTCGTCCTCGCTCGATGAGCACCCAGCTCTCGGCCCCACCGAGGACCTCGGCCTCGGCGAGCAGGCGCTCGCCCGCACCGAAATCGCCGCGCAGTCCTTCGATTCTGGCCAGCTGGGTCAGAAGGGCAGCTCGGCCCGCTGCGGTCTCTTCTTCTTCGAGCGCGGCCCGAAATCGTCGCCGGCTCAGATCAAGGTCGTTGAAGTCCCATACATCACGCCAGCCGTCGGACCGCGCGTCTGGCACGGCGTACCTCCTCGCGAATGAGATGGTCGGGTCGAAAGGAAGCTAGCAGCGGCCATTGACGTCCGATCCTCGACAGAGAGGAGGCCGACATGTCACGAGTGTGGGCGGCGACTAGAGCGTTGCGTCGTCGGGCACACCGAGTTCTCGAGCGAGATCGCGCATGCGAACGACCCTTGCCGCCACGCTCGCTCGAGTGCCCATCGCCTGCGTGTGCCGCGATCACACGGCCCGTGAACTCCGGCGACGACCAGGCGGCGGTGTTTGCGTCGGCGTCCGCGTCGGCCAACATCCCTTCGGTCGTGGTTGATGGGGGCCACACCGAGAGGACGACGATGCCGGTTCCCCGCAACTCGGCGGCCATCTCGCCTGTCATGTGGTCGAGCGCGGCCTTGGCCACTCCGTACGGCAAGAATCCGATCTTCGTCGCGGCACCCGCCGAGGAGACGTTGACGATCAGGCCCTTTTCGCCGCGAAGCATGATCGGTACCGCATGGGCTGCTGCAACGAAGTGCGAGCGCAATCCCACAGTCATGAGGTCGTCCCAGAGGCGGACCGGGATGCGTCAGAACGCCTCGTCCGAGAACAGCACCGAAAGATCCGGGACAGCCGTCGCGTTGTTGACGAGCACGTCGAGCGTGCCCGCCTCGCGATCGATTCGTGCAAAGACGCCGGCGACCTCCTCGTCATCGCGGTGGTCGCAAGCTACCGGGATCCCCCGCCCGCCGGCGGCATCAACCAGCGCCGCCGTCTCGCCAACTGCCGAGCGCCCCGTCACATACACGGTCGCGCCCGCCCGAGCGAGCGCGACAGCGACGCCCCGACCGATCCCCCTGCTCGCCCCGGTGACCAGAGCCACCCGGCCGTCCAAACTGGCGGCAGACGCGCTCACGGGCTGAACGAACCGGGTCCGTGCCCGACGAGTCCAAACGGGGCCGATCGCTCAACGTGGGTTCCCCAGATCTTGGGGTTCGAACGAAGGGTGGCCAGATCGCGCTCGGGTGCTCCCGAATTCGCCAACCACCGGCTCAGGCTCTAGCATGCAACCGTGGTCACCGAACGCGTGTTCGACGGCCTGTTCGAGTACCGGGCTCGAGCGCGCTTCTTCTCGGTGAGGGGAGCCACGCTGAGGAGGTGCTGGAAACGATCATCTGTGTGAGAACCGTTCGCATGCCGGCCGACGCGCATGAGCGGTTTCTCGGCTGGATCGAGGAGAACCGAGAGATTCGCGAACGGCACGGGATCCTCTTCGAGCTGGTCCTGGAACGCTCGCCGAGACGGAATCCACCGAAGACGAAGCAGGGCCCTCCTCCGGCAACGGACGCCACAACCGACGCGTTGGTGATCACGGCATGGCCGTCGCATGACGTCTTCGACGCCTGGATCGATACGCCGGACCGCGACCGCCTGACGGACTCGGGCGTGCACTCGTCGGTCGAGTACGGACCGATCACCCGCTACGACCTCGCCGGCGGCTATCTCAATCTCGACGGTCTACGCACCGTCGATCCATCAAAGCGGGAGGCGTGACGATGAAGTGGGTCACCAGAGAAAACGCGAACGTCGACCGAGTCGCGTGTCCGTGGCTGATCAAACGGTTCATCGATCCCGACGCCGAGTTCCTCTTCGTTCCCAGGGACGACGTACTCGCCGTCGCGGAGCGGGAGGGCGCTCACTCGTATGACGCCGCAGGTGCCAAGTACACGCATCGCGACGGCAAGTGCTCGTTCGACGTGCTGGTCGACGAGTTCGACCTGACAAGCGACCCCGCCCTGATGCGGCTCGCCGAGATCGTGCACGCGGCGGACGTCTCCGAGGACATGGACACATCGCCTGAAGGACGGGGTCTCTATGCCATCGCGCACGGATTCGCGCTGCTGCACGGCACCGAGGACCATCGCAAGATCGAACTCGAGACGCCCATGTACGACGCGCTTTACGCGTGGTGCAAGGAACAGGTCGCCTCGGCTGGATGACACTTCGCCGCACCGACCGGGACGACTTGGGCAACGATCCCTGCTCTGGTTCTCGATGCGGTCCGTCAGTCAGCCCGCGTCGCGCTAGATATTGGCGTTCACCAGTTCATCCAGGAGCGTTCGGACACGGCGATCGATCTCGTCTCGGATCGGCCGAACCTCCTCGACGGGCCGCCCCGCTGGATCTGGCAGGTCCCAGTCCAGGTAGCGCTTGCCGGGATAGAACGGGCACGCGTCGCCGCACCCCATCGTCACGACCGCGTCCGCCTCGCGAGCCGCGTCGTCGGTCAGCAGCTTCGGCAGCTCCCTAGATATGTCGATCCCGATCTCGGCCATTGCGGCCACGACAGCCGGATTGATCGTCTCCGCTGGATCGCTCCCAGCCGAGCGCACGCCGACCCGGCCCCGTGCGTGGTGGTCCATGAACGCGGCCGCCATCTGGCTGCGCCCGGCGTTGTGGACGCAGACGAACAAGACCTCCGGGACGTCGCTCACGGCTCCTCCCTCCCGGTCTCGATCTCGTGTGGGACTACGACGTCAACGGCCACGCGCTTCGCGCTCGGATAGAGGGCATGGATGGCCGCGATCGCGATGGCGGCTCCGACGATCTGAAACGCCACGAAGCCAGGGACCGACGACGGCGCGATACCTGTGAACGTGTCCGACAGCGTCCTGGCGATGGTCACGGCAGGATTGGCGAAGCTGGTCGAGGACGTGAAGAAGTACGCCGCGCCGATGTACGCCCCCACGGCGAACGGCGCCACGGCTGCCCGACCTGACCGCACGACGCCGAAGACCACCAGACCCAACCCGAACGTCGCCACGACCTCGCCGAGCCACAGGCCGCCTCCGGTCCTGGCGTGCGTCGAGATCTCGACGGCGTTCAGCCCGAACATCAGGTTCGCCACGATCGCGCCGGCGGCACCCCCTGCGATCTGCGCGATCACATACACCGACGCGTCACGCGAGGAGATGCCCGAGAACGCGCGATCGATCAGCGTGATCACCGGGTTCAGGTGCCCGCCGGAAACCGGGCCGACCGCGAGGATGATCGCCACCAACGCCGCAGCCGTGGCCATCGCGTTCTCGAACAGCTCCAGGCCGACGTTCCCGGGACTCAGCCCCGACGCGGCGATGCCCGAGCCGATGACCGCGGCAACCAGCAGGCCGGTCCCGATGAACTCGGCCAGCGCTCGACGTTCGAGCGAATTGCTCACTCGATCCTTCTAGCAGCAGGATTTGCTGACGATGGGGAGCGCTCGGGCCGGGGGAGGGGCGGCCGGCTCGGCCACCGACGATGACTTCCGCGCCTTCACGATTGCCGAATGGATGCCGGGCATCGGTTCGTCGATCGAGGTGATGCTCACGTCCTCGAACCCGGCCGCCCGAAGACCCTCTTCGTATTCCGCGAACGACAACGCGCCGGCGATGCACCCCACGTAGGAGCCTCGTTCGGCGCGCTCCGACGGGCTCAGCTCGTTCTCGGCGACGACATCCGCGATCCCGATCCGTCCGCCGGGCCGAAGCACGCGGTGCATCTCCGCGAAGACCCGGGGCTTGTCGGTGGAGAGGTTGATCACGCAGTTCGAGATGACCACGTCGACCGTGGCGGCAGGGAGCGGAACCTCTTCGATGTAGCCCTTGAGGAACTCGACGTTCGCCGCGCCCGCCTTCTCCCGGTTGCTGATCGCGAGCGCCAGCATCTCCTCGGTCATGTCCAGGCCGTAGACCTTGCCGGTCGGTCCGACGCGCTTCGCTGAGAGCAGCACGTCGATGCCTCCGCCGGACCCCAGGTCGAGCACCGTCTCACCCGGGTTGAGATCGGCGACGGCCGTCGGGTTGCCGCAACCCAGGCTGGCCAGGACGGCCTCCGGCGGGAGCTCGTCGATGGCCAGCGCGTCGTAGAGCTCCGGTCCGAACACGTGCCCCTCTTCCGCGCACGTTGTGCCGTCGTGCATGCAGTCGCAGGCTGCGTAGGCCCGCGTGGTCACGCCCGTCGCGGCGTCCGCGTAGCGTGCCCGTACTTCCTCGCGCAACTCGACGTTCGAGCTCATGCGGCTCCTCCCTTCACCTCGAAGACCTCCGCCAGTCGGGCCAACGCCCCCCGTCGAAGCGAGTAGTAGGCCCACGTACCGCGCTGCTCCCGGTCCAGCAACCCCGCGTCGAGCAGCTTCTTGAGGTGGAAGCTCACGGTGCCCTGGCTGAGACCGAGCTGGGGCATGAACTCGCAGACGCAGACGGGTTCGTCGGCGTTCGCCAGCAGGTTCACGATCCGAACCCGGCTCAAATCGGCAAGGGCCTTGAACGTGGTTGCGAGCATTTCGGCCTGAGCCGGAGTGATCCCCGGAGCAACGACCGGCGTGCAGCACTCGACCGCCGGCGTCCCCAGTTCCTGGATCAAATTGGATGCCATCTATCCCTCCATCGATGAATCTCGATGGAGAGGCTATCGCGTGCATCGAGAAACGTCAATCAATCCGGGTCGGTATGTGGGTATCTCCCGGAGGCACCACTGTTGCCCGGTGGTAGCGTCGGCACGTGATCCGCGCCCACCTCGCTGCGGAGCTCATCGTCGAGGGCGAGCGCATGCCCGTGTTCGCCTGGACGATCGACCATCCGGCCGGGCTCGTGCTCGTCGACACCGGGATGATCGACTCACGGCCCGAGGTCGACGATATGAGCCCGACGCCGCACCCCGAGAACATCCCGCGCGACGTCGTCTGCGTCATCAACACGCACCTGCATTTCGACCACTGCGGCGGCAACCGCCTCTTCCCGGGCGTGCCGATCCACGTTCAAACACGCGAGCTCGCCGATGCGCGTTCGCTGGACGACTACACGATCCGGGAATGGGTCGACTTCGACGGCGCGACCTATGTCGAGCACGAGGGCGAGGTGGAAGTTTTGCCGGGAATCCGCCTGCTGCCGACGCCCGGGCATACCGACGGGCACCAGGTGGTCGTGGTCGAGACCGGCGACGGCACGAACGTCCTAGGGGGCGACGTGGCCGTATGGTTCGGCGAGTTCGAAAGCGGCTCGACCGAAGGACAGCGTCGCGTGCTCGCGCTCGGAGCGCCGACCTGGCTCTCCCACGCGCCGGGGCCGAAGATCCCGGAGCATCGCCCGTAGGCGTGGGGAATCCGACCCCGGGTGAACACCTCGATGCCTCGGCCGGAAGGGAGTGACCGATGAGTGGCGAGTCGGCTGAAGACGTTGCCCGCATCGCCGAAGAGGCGAAGCGCAAAGCAGATGAAGCAGTTGAGCAGGTGAAGGCCCAAGGGGACCGTGTGAGTGCGAACGCCACGAGCGGGGAGGGCGGCGGGGAAGCGGTCAGGCAGACCGGATTGATCTACGGCGGCCTGATCGGGATCGCGGTGGTCATGGTGCAGGGATTCCTCGAAGCTCCCTCGCGCGACGCCTCAGCGAGCGTCTCCATCGTCGCCTTCTCGGTGGCCATCCCGCTGCTCGCCGCGCTGCTGATGGTCAACAGGCAGGAGACCTTTCGTCGTCGCCGAACGCCGTCCAAGAGCGTGATCGGCGCCGGCGTGGTCGCCCAGGGGGCTGCCCTCGTCGGGCTCGTCGCCGGCTTCTGGCACATCTACTGGGTGGCGGGAGTCGTGTTCCTCGCCGCCGGGTTCGCCGGCCTCTTCGTGCACTCGGCGGGCTGGTGGCGTCTGGAGCGAGAGCAGGGCCCGCCGCAGGGCGCGGAGGAAGCCAATCGGCGCTCCCTCATGTCGTCGCCAGGACAACTCCCAGGGTGAGGATGAACACGAGCACCGTCACGGACTCGAGCGCCATCAGGAACTTCGCTCGCCCGGTCATCGGGACGGCATCCGTTGGGCTGAACGCGGTTGCGTTGGTGAGCGCGATGAACATGTAGTCGCTCAGTCGCGGATGCCATCCTGGAGGCACGCGATCGCTGTCGTCCTGCGGAAAGAGGAAGTCAGGGTAGTCGCGCCCCATCAGCGCCCGCGAGACGGGGCCGCCGCAGTCCAGGACCCAGAACCAGAGCCCGAAGGCCACGATGTTCACGCCGTACAGGACGATCGAGCTGACCAGCTCGTCCGATGGAGATGGCACGGCGGGCGCCGCGAGCGGGGTCACGATCAGGAGCATGAGCTCGAGCAGGTTGAAAACGACGATCGGCGCGATGAGCCAGCGGAGCACGCGCTGGAAGCGCATCGGCTCCCGCACCCGGGCTCCGACCTCCACCCCGACGATCACCGCGGCGTAGGGCAGGACGAAGAGAAACCAGAGCCAGCCGCGCTGCCTTGCGACGGTCCACCCGAGGATCAGGCTCACCAGCCCCAAGGCCACCAGAAGCACACAGGCGGCGAGACAGAAGATGAGCACGTCCCTGCGCGTCTCCCGACGATTGGCATCCGACAACGCGGAAGCACCCGCGACGGAGCCGCGCTGCTCGAGGCCGCCACCCTTCACTGATGCTCGCCCCTCGTCCCTTTCCGTTCCCCGGCCCCGATATTCTGCATCCGCGGCAACGTTGGATCATCGTTACCCGGCCGCCCAAACGCGACTTCGAACGGTCATGTCGACTCCGAACCAGCCCAGGCGGACGTTCCGCAGCGTGTTCTGGCAACCGCCCCGCCCACACGGGGACGTGATCGTCGATCGCACGGTCAGCTTCCTCGAGCTGCTGTACGACCTGGTCTACGTCGTCGTGATCGGCCGTGCGTCGTTCGCGCTGGCCCGGCACGTGACCTGGCGGGGCGCCGGCGAATTCGTCGTCGTCTTCACCATGATCTGGATCGCGTGGTTCAACGGCACCGTCTACCAGGACCTCCACGGCCGGGAGGACGGGAGGTCCCGGTCCTTCGTGTTCCTCCAGATGCTGATCCTGGCGCTTCTTGGAGTGTTCACCGCAGATGCCGCCGGATCGTCCGGGCGTGGGTTCGCGATCGTGTACACGGTCTTCCTGCCGGTGCTCACGTGGCTCTGGTACGCGGTCCGACGGCTCGACGCTCCTGAGTACGCGGCCATCACGAAGCGCTATCTCGTCGGCATGATCGCGTCCGTCGTCGTGATCGGCGCGAGCGCCGCGCTTCCATCGGGTCCTCGCGTCCTGGTCTGGGCGGCGTTCGGCCTGTCGTGGATCGTCGCGGGGATCGTGCTCCAGCTGAGGATCGATCCCCGTCTCTCCGGGTTCATCGCCCAGGCCTCGCTGATCGAACGGTTCGACCTGTTCGTGATCATCGTGTTGGGCGAGGTCGTCGTGGGCGTTGTCACGGGGCTCTCGGCCGCTCCCCACGATGCGACGGCCATCGCGACGGGGCTCCTCGGGCTGATGATCGGGTTCGGCTTCTGGTGGACGTACTTCGACTTCGTGGGACGTCGGCCCTTCCGGAACGATGGCCCGGGCCGCGCAGGGTGGCTGGTGGGTCACCTGCCGGTTGCGATGGCGATCACGGCGTCCGGCGCGGCGATGGTGAGCCTCATCGAGCACGCCGGGCTCGATCGGGTCCCGGAGCCGACCGCGTGGTTACTGTCGGGGTCGGTCGCCGCAGGGCTCATCGCCCTCATCGTGATCATCAACGCACTCTCCGACCGCGCGCGGTGGGCCTCCGTGTACGACCCCTTGTCGGTTGCGCTCGTGACGGCCGCCGCGGCCGCGTTGCTCGTCGGATGGTTGCGTCCTATCCCGTGGCTGATGGTGACGGCGCTCGTGCTGATCCTTGTGGTGGTGTGGCTGGTCGCCCTGTTCCGCTGGCTCCGGCTCGACGACCCCGACAGCGCCCTCCCCCGTTAGCCGAGTCGAACAGCGAGG
>JBEDUK010000028.1:0-51497 GCA_040414485.1 Actinomycetota bacterium | reverse complement strand
GGGCGGCCGGCCGCGGTCGGACCGGCATTCGTACGCGCAGCTCTCGCGGTTCCTCGCGCCATCGGTCCGCGAGCATTTCGACGAGCGGACCTCGTTCAGTGACGACGAGGCCGGCGTCGCGAGCCAGAGCTCCGATCACGGGCGCGGCGGCCGCCGAGCGGTCGACGAGTTGCTGACCGACCTCTGGTCTGATCGACAATGATCCTGGACTGGCCCTGATGGTGTCACCGACGTGCGGGTCCGCCGGCGGGCGGACCTGACCGCGACGACGGACGCAGGACCGCCTCCGGAGTGTCGAACGTCCCGTCATCGCGGCGGTCGGTGGACGGCGACTCACGGACCACCTCGAGCGAATCCACCTCTTCTTCCGAACGAAGGACGAATACGCGGTCGAAGCCCTCTCGCCCGAGGTCTCCCAATGATCGGCGGAGGTTCTGCAACTGATTGCGGATCACCCACGAGCGGACGTTCCTGTCCGGCCGGCTCCGATTTCGCGCCCGGCACACGCCCTCCGGCAGGTCGAACACGATCGCCACCGGCAGGCAGCCCTGCGCCCGCGCGAGCGCCACCAGCGGCCACCGCGACTCCTCCTGCACGTTCGTCGCGTCGATCACAGCCAGACGCCCCGCCTCCAGACGCTTCGACGCGATCAGGTGCACGACCTCGAACGCCGCGGCGGTCGCCGACTGGTCGTTCGCGTCGTCGGAGACCAGGCGCCGGCACTCGTCCGACGAGACGGTCTCGCTCGGCAGGAAGTGGCGGGCGGCGAACGTCGACTTGCCCGAACCGCTGGCACCGATCAGCACGACCAGTGACGGGTTCGGGATGGCGATCCTCATCCTCATCGGGTCGGGCATCGGCCGGAGGATGACAGGCGCTGCCCTAACGGGCGAGTGACGTCGCCGCGGACCGGATGATCTCGATCGCCTCGTCGATACGATCCTTGTGCGTGCGGTGCGACACGATGCACGGTCGGATCACGAAGCGGCCGCGCAGCAGCGTCGAGGACATGAACACCCGCCGCGTCTCGTTGATGCGGTCCAGCAGGGCCCGGTTGAGGTCGTCGACCTCCTCGTCCGATGACGCCGACGGCGGCACGTAGCGAAACGGCACCACGGTCAGATCCGGCTTGACCGGGAGCTCGAAATTCGGCGTGTCCGACAGCGCCTGATAGAGGTGCTGGGCGAGGTCCAGCTTCTCGTCGAGCGCTTCGCGGAACGCGCCCATGCCGTGCAGCTTGATGGGCAGCCACAGGCGCAGGCCGCGGAAGTCGCGTGACAGCTCCGGCGAGTACTCGGTGAAGTTCGGGATCTCGTCCTCCGGCGCCATGTCCTGCAGGTAGTCGCCGTGCTGGTAGTGGGCCGCGCGCAGCTTCGCTCCGTCCCGCACCAGCAGGCAGCCGGTTCCGTAGGGAAGGAACATGCACTTGTGGGGGTCGAACGTGATCGAGTCCGCCTCCGTGATCCCCCGGAACAGCGCGCGGCCCCGGTCCGTCATCTGGAACGGGCCGCCGTAGGCGCCGTCGACGTGCACCCACAGACCCTCCTCGCGGCAGAACGACACGACGTCGGCGATCGGGTCGATCGTGCCGGTGTTCGTCGTGCCGGCGGCCGCGACCACCATGAACGGCGTCATGCCGCGTTCGCGGTCGGCGCGGACCATCTCCCCGAGCGCCTCGACGCTCATGCGCAGGTCGGGATCCGTCGGGACCTCACGCACCGAATGGGCCGGGAATCCCGCGATGCCCGCGGCCTTCGGCACCGAGGCGTGGGCCTGCTCGGACGTGTACAGCACGCCGTCGAGGAACGATTCCGGGAGCAGGGCGCACCGGGCGGTCACGATCGCGGCGAGATTCGCCATGGACCCGCCGGTGGTGAGCACGCCGCGGGCCTCGGGCGGATGGTCGAACAGATCCTGCATCCAGCGCACCGCGGTGGCCTCGATCTGGGCGAATCCGGGCGCCGGCTGCCACATGTTGACGAACCGGTTGAACGTGTCGGCGAGGAGATCGGCCAGCGACGACGCGAAGAGCCCTCCGCCCGGGATGAACGCCAGGAACCCCGGGCCCGCGGTTTCGTGACCGATCGACGCCGCGTGCGCGATCGTTCGCAGGACCTCGTCGAACGCCTCGCCGTACTCGGGCGCCGGCTCGCGAAGGGCGGTGAGCGCCTCGGCGACGCCCTCGTACGCCGACGCGGGCGCGTCGGCCACGCCTGCCAGGAACGAGACCGCCTCTTCGAGCGCCTCCTGGCCCATCCGGCGCATCTGCTCGGGCGTGGGATCCAGCGGGTGGGTCATGGCCGCATCAGATTACCGGGCGAGGGGGTCCCGGGATGCATGCGCTCCGCCCACATGCGCGGTCAGGAGTGCGCCGCGGCCTCTCTGAGCCCGTCGATCAGGACGTCGCACATGAACGAGCTGAGCTCGTCGGGGTCGGGCCATGGCAGCACGGACTTGGAGATCAGCAGGGACGTGATGCCGTGGACGGCGGCCCACACGGCCACGGAGATCCGGATCGGATCCCCCGACGCGATGGCCCCGGCGTCGATGCAGCCCTGAACGGCCTCGACAAGGTGCATGAACGAGGCGCTCTCCTGGATACGTTCGTGCGTCCACCACTCCGGCGCCATCGCCGGCTTGCTCATGAACAGGATGCGGTACGGGCCGGGATGCTCGACGCCGAACCGCACGTAGGCGCGCCCGCGGAGGCGCAGCGATTCGAGGGGATCGTCAGAGCCCGCGGCGGCTTCCTGGAGGCGCCGGTCCAGTTCGGCGAAGTGCTTCTCGCAGACCGCAAAGATCAGTTCGTTCTTGTCGGCGAAGTGCAGGTAGATCGACGGCGGGGTGACACCGACCGCGTCGGCGACGCCCCGGATGGAGACGGCCGCCTCGTCCCCGCCGCTGTCCAGCAGGAGGCGCTCGGTGGCTTCGAGGATCTCGTCGCGAAGAAGCTCGCCCTGCCCGCGTGGCGCACGTCGGCGCGGCGGGCGGACGGCGACATCGTCGCCGGTCGCGGTCACGTCCACGGTTCCTTCGGTCACGATTCGAACTCTCCCACGCGGACGGGCTCGGCGACACGCAGGGGCTCGGTGTCCGTGGCAGCGCGCCTGGGGGGACCGTCCGACTCGCTGATCCCGATGCGGTCGTGCACGCGCCGGAGCCAGGCCGGGGCCCACCAGTTCGCCCGGCCGGCCAGCCGCATGAACGCCGGGACCAGGGTGCCCCGGATCAGCGTGGCGTCCATCAGCACGGCCAGCGCCATGCCCACGCCGAGCAGCTTGATGAACGTGATCTCCGACGTGGCGAAGGCGATGAAGACCACCGCCAGCAGCCCCGCGGCCGCGGTCACGATGCGTCCGGTCCGCTCGAGCCCCATCGCCACGGAGGCGGTGTTGTCGCCGGTTCGGTCGTGCTCCTCCTTGATCCGGGACAGCAGGAACACCTCGTAGTCCATGGACAGGCCGAACGCGATGCAGAACATGAGGATCGGCGTGGTCGTGTCGATCATGCCGGTGGGCGTGAACCCCAGGGCGCCCGACAGGTGGCCCTGCTGGAAGATCCACACCATCGCCCCGAACGTCGCGGACAGCGACAGCAGATTGAGGACGACGGCCTTCGCGGGGACCACGACGCTCCCGGACATCAGGAAGAGCACGACGAACGTGACCAGCCCGATCAGTCCGGCGGCGACCGGAACACGGCCGAAGATGCTCGCCTTCGAATCGACCAGCTCGGCGGAGCTGCCGCCGACCTGCACCGAGAACGGCGGCGAGAGCGACCGGATCTCGTGCACCAGCGTCTCGCCGGCGTCCGAGTACGGCTCGACCGTCGGAACGACGGCGAACCAGGTCGCGCGCTCCGCGGGCCGCGCGGCGGTGAACCGCGCCGACGCCTGCGTCGCGGCGGCCACCTGACGCCCGCCGGCGTACGTGCCGGTCGCGGCCTGGACCGCAGCCACGCCGTGCAGCGACGAAACCTGCGAGGCGTACCCGTCCACGGCACTGGGGTCGTTCGTGCGCACACCGAACGCCACGATCGGAAGCGTGTTCAGTTCGTCCGATGCGAACCCGGTCCGGATGGCGTCCTGGACCTGGTGGCTCGAGGCGGTCGCCGGCAGCACCCGGTCGTCCGGCAGGCCGAAGTTCACCCGGAAGAACGGCGCGCCCAGCACGAGCAGCAACGCGACGACGGACACGGCGATCACCGCCGGGCGGCGCATCACGAACGTCGCCAGGCGGTGCCAGAACCCCTGCCCCGGCTCGGGCGTCCGGCGGTGCCAGATGGTGAGGGTGTCCACCCGCCGGCCCAGCACCGCGATCACCGCCGGCAGGACCACCAGGGCGCTGACCGCGGCGAAGGCAACGACGGCGATGCCGGCGTAGGCGAACGACCGGAGGAACGACAGCGGAAAGATCAGCAGCGCGCCGAGTGAGATGGCCACCGTCACCGCGCTGAAGGCGACCGTTCGGCCGGCCGTGGCGACGGAGCGCACGACCGCGTCGTGCGGCGCCATGCCCCCGCGGACCTCCTCCCGGTACCGGGAGAGGATGAACAGGCTGTAGTCGATCGCGAGCCCCAGCCCGAGCGCGGTGGTGAGGTTCAGCGAGAAGATCGACACCTGGGTGAGCGAGGCCAGGATCCGAAGGATCAGGAAGGTGCCGAGGATCGAAGCGATCCCGATGGTCAGCGGAAGGCCCGCGGCCACGACGCTTCCGAACACCACGATCAGGAGCAGCATCGTGATCGGGATGCTGATCGCCTCGGCGCGGCGCAGATCGTGTTCCACCTGGGTGCCGACCTGGTTGAAGATCTGCGCGCGCCCGCCGACCGCGACCGTCGCGGCGGCCGTCGACTGCGTGTAGCGGGGCGCAAGCACCTTGACGCGGTCGCGGACCTGATCGTCGGTGCCCGTGATCCGGGCCAGGATCAGCGCCTGCGCCCCATTCGTGCTTCGCAGCGCCGGCGCGTTCCCCTGACTCCAGTACGAGGCGACGTCGGCCACGCCGGGCTCAGCGGCCAGGCGCCGCGTGAGGGCCGCGCCCTCCGAGGCCACTGACGGAGCGTCCACCGAACCGCCGTTCGCAGTGACCAACAGGACGAAGTTCGGACTGCCGGTGTGGAAGACGCGCTCGAGGGAGGCCGCCGCGCGGCTGGACTCCGACGACGGGTTGTCGAACCCGCCGTTCGAGAGGTGGATGGCGACGTTGCCGCCCAGGGCGCCGGCCGCGACGATGCCGGCGATCGCGGCGACGAGGATCCACCGACGCCGGTGGACCGCGAACCTGCCGAGACGTTCCATCCGGGTGACCTCCTTCTCCTCGGCGCCTGCCGACCGGCGCGGCGCGACCCGCCCCGCCGTTGCTGTTCGGCGCTAACCTATCGCCCTTCACTTAACGCACATATGTTTACACCGATAACGGAGCCGATGTCAAGGCTGCGGGAACGGGGGTGATTGCGCGGAACGTGCTGCGGAGGGTGTCTCCCGGGACCGGCGCTCAGCCGCCGGCGCGGACGGCCGCACCGACGGCACCGGAGAGGTCGCCCAGCGCCGTGGGAAGCACGGCCGGGGGCCGCTCGGGCACGTGCAGGCGCGGCCGCATGGCCGCCTCGACCCGGGCCACGAACGGCGGGCCGAGACGGTCGCCGAGCCCGCCGCCCACGATGATCGCCTCGAGGTCGAGCAGGTTCTGCGCGTTCGCCAGCGCGATGCCGAGCGCCCAGATCGCGTCGTCGAGCAGCGCGTGCGTGAGGCGGTCGCCCCGCTCGAGGGCTGCCGCGATGACGCCGCTGGTGACCCGATCGCGGCCGCGTCGGGCCATGATGCGGAACAGGTCCGTCTTCTCTCCGCGCGCCATTCGCCGCCGTGCTTCGCGTTCGATGTTGCGCCGTCCCGCGTAGGCCTCCAGGTGGCCCCGCTTCCCGCACCCGCACCGGCGACCGCCCTCCCGAACCAGCGTGTGCCCGATCTCGCCGGCGGCCCCGCCTCCCTGCCGCAGGCGTCCGGCAAGCACCAGGCCTCCCCCGACCCCGGTCCCGCAGAAGACGCCGAGCACGTCGCGGAACGGCCGGCCGGCCCCTCGGCGGTACTCACCCACGATGGCCACGCGGACGTCGTTGTCCACCAGGACCGGCGTCCCGCCGAGACCCTTCGAGATCGCCGGACCGAGCAGGATCGGGTCCTTTCCCTCGAACCCCGGCACGTTCGGCGAATTCGACACGCCGCCGTCGGCGTGGATCGAACCCGGTGTGCCGACGCCGATCGCGCGCAGCGCCGAGAGCGGGATGCCCGCCCCGCTCAGCGCCTCACCGACGGTCGAGATCATCGCCTCCGTTACGGCGTCGGCCCCGGTCTGGGGCGTCGGAACGCGCGCGGACCCGACCACGCGTCGGCTGCGAAGGGCGACCACCTCGATCTTCGTCCCGCCCAGGTCGATGCCGGCGGTCACCGGCGTTCCGGGGGACCCCCTCGTCGACGGCGTTCGTGCCGCGGTTGGGGAGGAGCTCGTCACCGTGCCAGGAGCACGAGCGTGATCGCCAGGTAGTGGCAGACGCTTCCGCCGACCACCATGGAGTGCCAGACCTCGTGGTACCCGAAGACGCGGGGGGAGGGATCCGGGCGCCGGGACGCCAGGACCACGGCGCCGAGCGTATACAGGAGGCCCCCGCCCACCACGAGCACCGATGCCGCCCACGACAGGTTGCCGAACAGCTGCGGCGACGCGATCACGATCACCCAGCCCAGCCCGATGTACAGGGCTCCGCCGACGGCCTGGAGACCGTCGATGCGCACCATCTTGAGCGTGACCCCGACCGCCGCGCCGAGCCAGACCAGACCGAACACCGTCCAGCGCCACGCACCGTGCAGCACGAGCAGGCTGAACGGCGTGTAGGTCCCGGCGATGAGCACGAAGATCATCGAGTGGTCGAAGCGCTGCATCCACCGCCGGGCGCCGGTCGACCATGGGAGCCGGTGATAGAGCGCGCTCGTCCCGTACATCCCGGCGAGGGCGATGGCGTAGACGGCGGCCGCGACACGGGGGAGCGTCGGTGGCGCCATCGCCACCAGGAGCACTCCGGCGGGGATCGCCGCGAAGAACGCGATCTGATGCAGCCGCCCGCGGAACAGCGGCTTCACCGGATCGCCCGCGTCGAGCCCGGGGCCATCGCCCGGATTCTTCCGAAGGCTCATGCAGGCGACTCCGTCGCGCCGCCGTTCCCGATCACGGGAAACACCAGGTTCGGCATGCCCTCGCCCGCTCGATACCGCCGCTCCACCTCGTCGGCCTGCCAGAGCGCCGTGGCCGCCAGGGCATGCGAGTCCACCTCGAGATGCGGCGACGCGAACCGCGCCACCCGCGTCCCTCCCCGTCGGAGCAGCGTGAACGTGCCGTGCGGGTTGCCGCGCAGGTAGTGGGTGTACCCCGCCCCGAGCTGCGAGAGGCCCTTGTAGAACTCCTCGTCGGGCGTTCCCTTCGACTGCTTCCAGCACGTCTCCCAGGCCTCGTGCGCCGGGAAGAACCGCTGCGCGTCGAAGTACCGGATGCCCAGCCCGTGGTTCTCCGCGACCGGTTTCGAATCGAAGTCCTCGAGGTGCATCCGGGTCGGCTCGCTCCACGGGAGCGGGCGGCCGAGCTCGTCCCGCGGCCGCTCGGGCTTCGGCGACGGCTCTCTGCGGGGACGCGTGGCTGGCGTGGGAGGAGCGTCCGTCCCGTCCGGCATGGACACAGGTTAGCCGCTCGCACCGGCCTCGGGTGCGGCCGCGAGCGCGTGATCCCTTCCCGCGGAGCGCGGCACGAGCCTCGTCCCGGTGGCCTTCCACGTCGCAACGATGGACACGCCGGGGCGCAGACCGAGCCTGCGCACCGACCCCTCGGTCACCTCGGCCACCACCGGCGGCGAGCTCCCCACCGTCACCCGGGCGCGGTTCCCGAGGACGGCGATGCGCCGGATCGGGCCGGCCAGGGCGTTGAGCGCCGAACCTTCCGGAGCGACCGAGGAGAGGGATACGTCCCAGGGGAGAACCACGGCCGCGACCGCGCCGAGCGCGTCGTCCGCGCTCAGGAACACCGCCGAGCCCTCGTCCGCGCGAATCTCGGTCATGTCGCCGCGGGGGGACGCGGTGCCCGCGAAGTAGTTGACGCCGGTGAAGGCCGCGACGAACGAGGAGGCCGGCGCCGCCAGCAACTCCTCCGGCGCACCGACCTGGACGATGTGCCCCGCCTCCATCACCGCGATCCGGTCGGCAAGGCCGACCACGTCGGCGAAGTCGTGCGACACGAGGACGGTCGGGAGCGCCGCCTCACGAAGGGCCGCCGCCAGTTCGGCCGCCACGACGCCCTTCGTGGCGGCGTCGAGCGCGGCCATCGGCTCGTCCAGGAGCAGGATCCGCGGCTCCGCCGCCAGTGCCCGCGCCAGCGCCACCCGCTGGCGTTCGCCCCCCGAGAGCGTCGCCGGCCGCCTCGCGGCGAGCGCTTCGATCCGCAGGCGCTCGAGCCACCCGTCGGCCCGCCGGAGCGCCGCCGCGCGCCGCAGACCGCGTGACCTCGGGCCGAAGGCCACGTTCGATCGGACGGACAGGTGCGGGAACAGCGCGTAGTCCTGGAAGACGACCCCGACGGAGCGATCCTCCGCGGGCAGGTCGACCCGGCGTTCGGCGTCGAACACCGCCTGGCCATCGATCGAGATGCGCCCGGCCGACGGCCGCGTGAGGCCGGCGATCGCGCGGATCACCGTCGATTTCCCCGCTCCCGACGGGCCGACCAGCGCCATCGTCTCGCCGTCCTGGGACAGGGCGACGTTCAGTTCGAAGCTCCGCAGCGGAACGCGGACGCCGGAGACCTCGAGCGCGGGGTTCATGGGGCTCCCGGGACGACCTCGTCGCGGACGCGCGTGCCCAACAGCAGCTTCACGCCGACGAGCACGCCGGCGCTGATGGCGATCAGCAGGCCGGCCATGGCGAGGGCCGTATCGAAGTTCTCCAGGTTCGCGTAGATGGCGAGCGGCAGCGTCTGCGTCACGCCCACGAAACTCCCCGCGAAGAGGAGCGTCGCGCCGAACTCGCCGAGCGCGCGCGCCCATGCCAGCGCCGCCCCGGCGGCCAGGCCGTTCGTCGACAACGGGACGGCGACTCGGAGGAACGTCCGAACGGGCCCCGCGCCCAGCGTTCGCGATGCCGCGAGCACGCCCGAGTCGATGCCTCGAAACGCGGCCATGGCCATGCGCAGGTGGAAAGGAAGCGCGACGAACACCATCGCGATGACCACGGCCGCCTGCGAGAACGGCAGGTCGATCCCCAGGACGTGCAGCTCCTGACCAAGCAAGCCGCGCCGCCCGAAGGCGGCCAGGAGCGCGATCCCCGCGACCGACGGCGGCAGGACCAGCGGCAGCTCGACGATGGTGGTCACCACCGCGGCCAGGTGCGATCGCGCGCCGGAGAGCACGTAGGCGACCGGCGTCCCCGCCAGCACGATCACGGCGAGCGCGATCGTTGTCGTCTTCAGGCTGACCGCCAGGGCGGTCCTCGCCTCCGGCGATCGCAGCTGCTCGATCATCGCGCCCGGCGGGACGCGCACGAACACCGCGACGATCGGCAGCAGGACGAACGCCAGCAGTCCGAACGTCAGCGCGCCCACGCCGAGCGCGAGCGGCCACGACCGCCCGCGCCGCCGCACCCGAACGGGGATCGCCGTGACCGCGCTCGTCGCCGACGCCCCTTCAGGAGCTCGGCGGGGAACCGAACCCGGCCTTCTGCAGCTCCGCCTGGGCCGGCGCCGAGAGCACGTAGTCGACGAACTTCTGCGACAGGGAGGCGTGCTTCGTCGCCTTCACCACCGCGATCGGGTACGTGGCCACGGCCTGGCCGGATTCCGGGATGTCGATCGAGGTGACCTTCGATCCCGCCGCCTGCGCGTCCGTCACGTAGACGAACCCCGCGTCGGCCTCGCCGAGCTGCACCTTCGCCACGATGGACGTGACGCTGTCCTCCTCGCTCACGACGTTCTTCAGGACGTCGTCCGAGTAGCTCGCGCCGTAGGTCGCGTTGAGGTTCGAGAGCACCGTCCGCGTGTACGCCCCGATCGGCACCGTCTCCGCGCCGATGACGAGCTTGGTGCCCGGCTTCGTCAGATCCTGCAGGGACGCGATGCCGGCGGGGTTGTCCGACGGCACGATCAGCACCAGGGTGTTCGTGCAGAAAGGGGTCGGCGAATCGATCAGACTCTCTCCCGAGAGTTGGTCGCCGTACTTCGTGCTGGCGCCGGCGAACACGTCGGCGGGCGCGCCCTGCTCGATCTGGGCGGCGAGCGCGTCGGTCCCGGCGAACGTGAACCGGAAGGACACGCCGGGATTCGCCGACGAGAACTGTGTGCCGATGATCGGGAACACCTTCGACAGCGAGGCGGCCCCGAGCACGGTGAGCGTGGTCTTCGGCGATACGGACGCGCCGGGGTCGCTCGCGGGGCCGGACGAGCCGCAGGCGGACAGCCCGACCGCCGCGAGGACCAGCACGACGGCGAACGCACCGAACCGGATCCTCAATGTGCCTTCCCCTCTCTGCTCACCATCACGGACGTCGCCTTCACGGTCGCGACCGCACGAACGCCGGGGGCCAGGCCAAGCTCCTCAACCGCGTCGCGCGTGATGACCGCCGCCATCAGGTACGGGCCGCATTCGATCTCCACCAGCGCGACGACGCCGCTCACCTCCACGCTGCGGACGACGCCGGCCAGTCGGTTCCGGGCGGACAGCGTCGTTCCAGTGCGCACGGACAGGGGACGGCCGCTCAGGCGTTCGACCTCCGATTCGGGGACGACACGCCGGTTCGAATCGTCACGTTCGACGTGGATCCGGCCGTCGCGGTCCCAGCGGCGGAGCGTGTCCAGGCTGATGCCGAGCGCGGCGGCCGCGTCCCGCGCCTTCAGCAGGCGTTCAGGCCGCTTTGGGGTGGCACCTCTCTTGCCCATGCGGCGCCTATGCTACCCATAGGCTCGCGGTCTCGTCCAGGCGAGATTGCTTCGGCGCGGTGGTCGCGTGAAGGTCAGTCGCTCGGTTCGAGTCCGTCGAACGGCCTGACGGACAGGATCGCGACCCGGATCACCTCGGCCGGCGCGAGCAGCGCCTGCTCCGTGGCCGCCTTCCGAACGTGCTCGAGGACCGCGTCGGCCGCTTCCTCTTTCTTCTCCGCGACCGCCCCCAGCCGGATGAACGCGACCTCGTCGGTCGTCCAGCCGACCTCCGGATCGACGCCCGGGCTCTCGACCGCGCGCATCGCGAGGAAGAACTCCTTGCGCTCGTGTTCCGAAGGATGCCAGTAGCCCGGCACCGTGATCGTCGCCTCGACGAGCCACGTCCTCGGGTCCGCACTCACGGGCATCCTCATCCGCCGGCCACCAGGGCACGGCCACCATGCTCGACCGGATCGTTGAACCGGACCGTCGCATGTTCGCAGGTTCGACGGTGGGGTCGCGCCCCGACGGCCGTAGCCTTGCGGGCTCCATGTCCACACCCGTCCCGCGGCCGACCGCCCGGATCGTCCTGCTCGATCCGTCCGACCGGATCCTGCTCTTCCTCTACGTCAGCCCGACGACGGCGCGCCGTTGGTGGATCACGCCGGGCGGCGGCGTCGACCCCGGCGAGACGTTCGAAGCCGCGGCGCGCCGCGAGCTGCGCGAGGAGACCGGCCTGGCCGACGTCGACCTCGGCCCGTGGATCTGGTCCGATGAGCACGACATGACGTGGCTCGGCCAGCCGGTGCGCATGCAGGAACGGTTCTTCCTGGTCCGCGCGCCGACCGCCGTGGTCGACGTTTCCGGGTTCGACGAGTTCGAACGGAGCGTGCTCCCCGAGCACCGGTGGTGGTCGCTGGACGAACTCGAGCACGCCGCGGGGCACTTCGGAGCCGACGAGAAACTGGCGCCCGAGGAGCTCCCGGCGCTCCTCGCCCCGATCCTCGCCGGACGGATCCCGACCGAGCCGCTGGCGATCCACCGGCCGGCGCCCGGGCCAGGGCGGCCCGCCTAGCGCGTCAGCGGCGTCGCTCGGATACCTGCAGGAACGGGTTCTCCCAGCCCCGATCGGCCTCCTCGATCACCGACCCCGGAGGCACGACCTCGTCGATCGCGTCGAGCGTATCCGCGTCCAGGGTCACGTCCGCGCCCTTCAGCAGGTCCGCGACGTGCCCCTCGGTCCTGGGCCCGACGATCGCGCTGGTCACGGCCGGGTGCGCCAGCGTGAACGCGATGGCCATGTGCGTCGGCGAGATGCCGGCGTCGTCCGCCACCTTGCCCAGCGCCTCGACGATGTCCAGCTTGCGCTGGTTCGCCTCCCGAGCGAGGTCGAACCGCGCCTGGATCGACGCCGGCCGCTCCTTCGAGCGCGCCGCGCGAGACTCGGCGTCGGGCTCGACACCGCGGCGGTACTTGCCGGTCAGCCACCCGCCGGCGAGGGGGCTCCACACGAGCACACCCATCCCGTACCGGCGGCACACGGGAAGCACGTCGTTCTCGATCCCCCGCACCAGGATCGAATACGGCGGCTGCTCGGTGACGAACCGCCCGTAGCCGTGGCGTTCGGAGACCGCCTGCGCCTCGACGATGTTCCACGCGGGGAACGTCGAGCAGCCGAAGTACCGGATCTTGCCCTGGTGCACGAGGTCGGTCAGCGCCGCCAGCGTCTCGTCCAGCGCCGTGTCGAAGTCCGGCCGGTGCAGCTGATAGAGATCGATGTGGTCGGTCTTCAGCCGGCGCAGGCTGTTCTCCACCTCGCGGCTGATCCACAGTCGCGAGTTGCCACGGTCGTTCTGGCCCGGCCCCATCGGCCCGTGGACCTTCGTCGCCAGGACCACCTCGTCACGCCGGCCCTCGAGCGCCTCGCCGACGATCTCTTCGCTCTCACCACCCGAGTAGACGTCCGCGGTGTCGACGAAATTGATCCCACCGTCGATCGCCGAACGGATCGATCGAACCCCCTCGGCCCGGTCGTGGTTCCCGACCTGGCCGAACATCATGGTGCCCAGACAGAGCGTGCTCACCCGTACGCCCGTCGTTCCCAGGACCCGGTACTCCATGGTTTCCGCCCCTTCCTCGGATCCGGCGCCTCGATACCGCCCCGGATGGACCGTCAGGTAGCCTTACCGTCTACCCAGGGCGGCTCGATGCCTGCACGGTCGAACACGCCCGTTCGTTCCATCCTATGGAGGGCCGGCGCTCCGGGCGGCCCGATCGCCTCCGGCCCCCGTCTATCCTTCCCGGCGCATGGATGTTCGTGACTCGCCCGAGGAAGCAGCGTTCCGTTCGCGGGTGCGCGAATGGCTGGCCGCCAATCTCCCGCCCGGTTGGGGTGAGCCCGGCGCCGCGGAGCCCGAGGGCGAGGCGCGCGTCGGGCTCCTGAAGGACTGGTCGAAGCGCCTGTACGACGCTGGTTTCATCGGAATGACCTGGCCGAAGGCCTACGGCGGACACGAGCAGCCCCTCACCCTGCAGGCGATCCTCCTCGAGGAGTTCGGCCGCGCCGAGGCGCCGGAGCACATCGGCGTGATCGGACTGGGCATGGCCGGGCCGACGATCCTGGCGCACGGTACGGAGGAGCAGAAGCGCCGGTACATCCCACCGTTGCTCACCGGCGAAGAGGTGTGGTGCCAAGGGTTCAGCGAACCGGGCTCGGGATCCGACCTGGCCAGCCTCCAGACGAAGGCCGTCCCCGACGGCGCGGGCGGCTTCGTGGTGAGCGGCCAGAAGGTCTGGTCGTCGTTCGCCCACATCGCCGACTTCTGCATCCTGCTGGCACGCACCGACGGCAGCGGGAGCAGGCACGAGGGCCTCACGTACTTCCTGTTGAACATGCACACCGACGGCGTCGAGGTCCGGCCCATCCGCCAGATCACCGGCGACGCCGAATTCAACGAGATCTTTCTGTCCGACGTGCGAATCCCTAGCGACATGGTGGTCGGCCGGGTCGGTCAGGGGTGGTCGGTGGCGATCACCACGCTGATGAACGAACGGGCGAACATCGGGTTCATGCTCGCGTCCCGCATGGAGGTGGCGTTCCGCCGCCTCGTCGACCTGGCCCGGGCGACGCCGCGCCGCGGGCCCGGACAGGGCTCGATGGCCGACGACCCGCTGATTCGCGACCGATTGGCGCGCCTGTGGGCAGACGTGCACGCGCTGCGGCTCACCATCTACCGATCGTTCTCCGCGTTCCTCAAGACCGGCATGCCGGGCCCGGAGGGTTCGATCGCCAAGCTCTTCTGGTCGGACCTCAATCAGCGCCTGACGAAGACCGCGCTCGACGTCGAAGGCGCGTTCGCGGTGCTCGGAGCCGGCTCGGAGGGCGCCGTGCTCGACGGCCGATGGCAGACGCTGCAGTTGCGGAGCCGGGGGAACTCCATCGAGGGCGGCACCTCGGAGATCCTTCGGAGCATCGTGGCCGAGCGCGTGCTGGGCCTGCCGAAGTCGAGGTAGTGCGACACATGGACTTCACCTTCAGCGACGAACAGGACGCCCTTCGCGAATCGGTCCGACGCGCCATGTCGGAGCGGTATCCATTCGAACGCGTGGCGGCGATCGCCGACGGCGACGGCTTCGACCGGTCCGAATGGTCGCTCGTCGCCGCCGCCGGCTGGACCGACATCTCGGTGCCGGAGGCTGACGGCGGCGCCGGGCTCGGGTTCGTCGAAGAGGCGATCGTGGCCGAGGAACTGGGTCGCGCGCTCTATCCCGGCCCGTTCGTTCCTTCCGTCGTGACCGCCCTGCCCGTACTGAGGGCGGCGGACGCGGGGTGCGCCGAGGTCGCGCGGGGCGAACGGATCGCAACCGTCGCCTTCGTCGAACCGGACGCGCTGTCGGCCTCCGGCGGCGGCGCCACGCCCGCCATGAACGGCGCCATCGCGTTCGTTCCGAACCTCGACGTCGCGGACCTGGCGATCCTGGCCGCCCCCGATGCCGGTGTCGCCTGGCTGGTCGAGACGACCGGGCCCGGCGTGGAGCGAACCCGCCTTCGACCGGTGGATGCCACGCGGGCCGTGGGTGCGCTTCGCCTGCAGGACGCGGCCGCACGCGCCCTGCAGGTCGACGCCGCGCTCCTGCGGCACGCCCGCGACCGCGCGCTGGCGGCCCTGGCCGCCGAGGCGTGCGGCGTCGCGGCGCACGCGCTGGACCTCTCGGTGGCGTACGCGCGCGAGCGGCACCAGTTCGGCCGGCCGATCGGCTCGTTCCAGGCCGTCTCCCACGAACTGGCGCGTTCCTACATGGACATCGAGACCGCCCGCTCGCTCACGTACTGGGCGGCGAGCCTGGTGCAGGATCGCGCGCCGGACGGTGCCGCTGCGGCGGCGGCCGCCAAGGCGCGCGCTGCCGAGGCCGCGGTGCTGGCGTGTGAGCGGGCCATCCAGGCGCACGGCGGGATCGGGTTCACCTGGGAGCACCCCCTGCACAGGTACTACAAGCGGGCGCTCGGAATCGCCGCGACGATCGAGACCGCCGACGACCTCTGGGCGCGCGTCGCGGACCGCGCGATCGGACCGCCGGGAGGCTCCGAACGGACCGGCCGTCCGTCGCCGGAGGCGGCGGTAGGATCGCCCGCATGAGCCCCAGGTCCACGCCCCCCGAGACCGATCAGCGGGCCGGGAACCCGACCGACGCCAAGGCCGATGACAAGCACGGACGGGGTTCCTCCTCGGCCCAGCATGCGAAGCGCGCGCGCACGAAGCCGACGGACGGCGCCGCTGCGGAGAGCGCGCCCGCGCACCGGAGGCCCGGTCCGAGTGGGCTGGACAAGATGCGGCTCACCGGCGATCGCCTGATGGTGCGGATGCCGGAGGACCGCGAGCGCCGGTCGAAGGCGGGGCTTCTCATCCCGGCGACCGCGGCGGCCACGCACAAGCGCTGCATCTGGTCGGACGTGGTGCTGGTGGGCCCGGAGACGCGCGGGGTCCGCACCGGCGACCTGGTGCTGTTCATCCCGCAGTCCGGCATCGAGGTCGAGGTGGAGGCCGACACCTTCCTCCTGCTCCGCGAACGCGACGTCCAGGCCGTCGCGTCGGAGCGCGTGGATCCCCACGCCGGGCAGTACCTGTAAGCCGGGCCGGCACGAGGGTCCGCCCGGTCAGCCCTCCGCCAGGCTCATCCGGTAGATCGGGCGCGCATCGGCTCCGTCAGCCGCACGTTCGAGGAGTTCGACCTCCTCGATCCCCTCCGCGGCGAGATCCTCCCAGGCCGCCCCGATCCACGCCTCGGCCTCGGCGCGGTCGGCGAACCCCTCCGAGAACCGGTCCTCGGCAGCGCCGCCGCCGAGCAGGCGCCACACGAACACGCCGTCCATGCCACGCATCGTATGGATCCGGTTCGAGACCAGCACGAATCCTTGATTCTGACTCCCCACCGTGACAGGCTTCTGCATCCGCGTCGACGAGGAGGTCGACCGCGTGTCCGAGGCGTCCGCCCATCCCTTCCCCTCCTTAAGTTTCGCGTGCGCAGGGCCGAAGGGACCCGTATGAGACAGCGAATCCGCAGGTCATTCCTCGCGTCCATGGCGCTGGCCGCCGCCCTTTCACTGGTGCTTCCCGCGCAGAATGCGCTTGCATGGACCTTCACCGATGTGCCGAGCACCTATTGGGACCACATCGCTATCGGCCACGTGGCCATCTCGCACACCTGGATGCAGGACTACGGTCAGCAGTACTTCCATCCGACGAGCAACGAGCTGCGGAAGTACCTCGCGCGGACGCTCGTGACGATCTACGCGCCGAACGAACCGCCGGACAGGAACATCAAGATCAAGGACGTTCCGCCGACCGATCCGTTCTGGCCGTACATCAACGTCGCGGTCAAGCTCACGTGGATGCCGCTGTACAAGAGCGGCGTCTTCGCGCCGAACGGCGCCATCAGGGTCGCGGGGTTCGACCGCGCCGCGGTGCTTGCGCTGGGGCTGTCCTCGCAGATGGCCGCGCTCGGCAACGTCCATATGGCCAACGGCACGAAGTACCAGCTGTTCACCGACTTCCCCTACCTCACGCTCGCGCACGTGCTGCAACTGCACTTCAACCACTCCGACGAGAGCATGGACATCGAACGCAACCAGCTCATCACCCGCGACGAGGCCGCGTACTCGGTCGACTGGATGACCGACGGGATGTCCTGGCAGATCGCGCACGCGAAGAGCTGGTACAACAAGATCGAGCTGCCGAACCTGGACCCGAACGACCCGACTCAGGCCGCACAGATCGCTGTGACCACCTACGCCCTGAGCCAGGCCGGGTTCCCCTACATCTATGCGGGCGAGTGGAACACCAAATCGCCGGCCGGGTACTGCTGCGGGTATCAGCCGAAGGGCGGGTTCGACTGTTCGGGGCTCGCGTGGTGGGTCGAGAAGATGTATGAGAACGGCTACAACGCGGCGCAGTTCCGCACCTACAAGGGATGGTCGCTGCCGCAGCGGTCCTCGTCCCAGATGGCCGAATACACCAAGAACCCGATCTCGTTCGGCAACCTGCAGCCCGGCGACCTGATGTTCTTCGCATCCAACGGTGGCAAGGGGTGGCAGGACGTCGACCACGTTGCCATCTATCTGGGCAACTCCTGGTTCGTCCACTCCTCGAGCAGCAACGACGGCGTGCTGCTGGACTGGATCGGTTCCGGCAGCACCTACTACCAGGACACGTTCGTGTTCGGGCGCCGCCTCATCGGTGGCTCGGGCGCCCCGGCCCGTGGCCCGGACGCCTTCCAGGTGACGAAGCAGACCCTGCTCGAAGGCGATGCGCGCTAAGGCGCGCCGATCACGCGCCGGACGGACTCGAGCAGCGTCCGCATGCTGAACGGACGGCGGAGCTCCGCGTCGACGGGCACCAGGACGAGCATGCCGGTCTCACCCTTGCCGGCCATGAACACGATGACCTTGAGGTTTGCGAGCGTGTCGTCCTTCCGCACGGCCCGCAGGACGCCCCAGCCGTCCTCGTCGGGCAACTGTGCGTCGAGGATCAGCAGATCGAACGGTTCGTCCTTGAGCGCCAGCAGCGCCGAGGCGCCGCTCTCCGCTTCGGCCACGTCGTAGCCCTCGAGTTGGAGGCGGATGACCGGCTGGCGAACGTACTCAGGCCGGTGATCGACGAAGAGAATCCGCTTCTTGGGCATTGTTCACCAGTTTGACATCCCCTACCGACTCCCGTAGGGTCAGTTCCCGGGCTGCGGTATGCAGTCCGTTTCTCTTTTGACAACAGAACATCCCGTCGCCCAACGCGGGAGGAGCTGCATGCCACTGCAGAAAGCACCGCGCGGACGAGTCGGTACGTTCCTCGTCGCCCTTATCGTCTCTTTCCTTCCCCTCTTGCAAACGGGGGTTTCGCACGCCGCCGTTTCGCACCAGGACCTCGTCGCCGCGGAATCCAAGCTCGCTCAGCTGAACGATCGCCTGTCGGTGCTGGCCGAGAAATACGACCAGGCGCAGATCGACCTCGCTCGCGCCAAGAAGGATCAGGCCGCCGCCGAGGCGCGGGCCGCATCGGCTCGGAGCGACCTCCAGCAGGCGCAGGCCGACCTCAGCACCCACGCACGGGCGGCGTATGAGAGCAGCGGTTCGTCGATCGAAGCGATCCTCGGCGCCACCTCGTTCTCCGAACTCTCCGACCGCGTGCAGTTTCTGGGCACGATCGCGCAGGACGACGCGGACGTGGCCGCTCGCGCGCGCGTCGCCGAGCAGCGCTACCAAGCCGCCGCGGCGGGGCTCGCCGCCGCCGTCGCTGCCGGCAAGCGCCAGGTGCAAGCGCTCGCTTCAGCCCGCACGGAGATCCAGAGCGGCATCTCGGAGCAGCAGCACCTGGTCGGCTCGCTGAAGCACGAACTCACCCAGCAGGCGCTTGCGGCCGCCATGGCGCGCAGCCAGCCTCCCGCGTCGGAGCGCTCGAGCGCCACCAGCGGCGGCTCGAGCGGCTCGAGCGGTTCCGGAGGCTCTGGCGGGTCGGGTGGTTCGGGTGGGTCCGGAGGCTCTGGCGGGTCCGGTCACACGCCCCCACCGCCGCCTCCTCCTCCCCCGCCGCCCCCACCGCCTCCTCCTCCCCCGCCGCCCCCACCGCCGCCAGGGCATGGCGCCGCTGCCGTTCGCGCTGCGTACTCGGTGCTGGGGACGCCCTACCACTGGGGCATGGCGATCCCGCACGTGGGCATGGACTGTTCCGGCCTCACCATGTGGTCATGGGCGCAGGCAGGCGTGTCGCTTCCGCATTCCTCCGCTGCTCAGTACACCGTGGTGACGCACATCTCGCGCAATGAACTGAAGCCCGGTGACCTGCTGTTCTTCTACTCCCCGATCCACCACGTCGCGATCTACGTCGGCGGCAATCAGATGATCGAGGAGTCGCATCCCGGCACCGTGGCCCACGTCATCTCGATCTACTGGCAGTACTTCACGGGAGCCGGCAGGCCGTAGCGGCGAAGGGCCCCCGCCCGGTCAACCCGGGCGCGAGTTCAGTTCGCCTGTCGGAGTTACGGAGTTCGATTCACGCGCGCCTATTCCCATGCCATCTGGAGGATGGCCCGAAGGGCGAAGCCTGCGTCGAGGGGTATGCGCTAGGACTGCGGCGTGCTCTGGGCCTCGCCGGCCGCAGGCTGCGGCGCGGGGGCGGGTGCGGCCTCGGAGACCGGCGGGGGCGCGGGCGCCTGCGGGGCGGCAGGAGCCTGCGGCGGAACCGGAGCCTGCGGCGCTGCGGTCTGGTTGGCCGCCGCGGATTTCGCCTCGTCACCCTCTGCAAGTCCCTTGTGGAACTCACCCTTCGCCTTGCCGAGCGACCGTGCCAGGTCCGGGATCTTCGACCCGCCGAACACGACGAGCGCAACCAGCAGAACGATGGTGATCGTTTCGGGACCGGCGAATGCAAACATGTTGATCTCCTTCCCCCCTAGGGCTCGACCTGATCGGTCGTGGGAACTGCGGTGGCCTGGGTGTCGTCCCCGGGCGCGTCATCAGCGGCGTGGCCGGCCGGCGGCGTGACCTGGAGTGGGACGGTCTGGTCGTCCTGTGGCGCGCCGTCGGCGCCCGCGGCGGGCTCGGCTGCAGGAGCACCGGCACCCTTCGGCTCAGCGACGCCGGCCTTCTTCCTGGACGTCCCTCCCTGGCCGGCGGCCTTCGTCCCGTTGCCGTTGGACGGTGCGGCGGCGACGGCCGGGGCGGTTCCTTCGGGCATCGGCGGCTGGTCCTGGGTGCTGTCCCAGGCCGGAAGCGAACCGACGTCACCGGGCGTGTCGTCGCCGACCGTGAACTCGCCCTGTTCGACCCCATCCGTCGGGCCGGGCTTCGCATCCAGATCGATGGTCACGCTGTCCATCAGCTCCTGCCGGGCGTTGCTCGTGATGCTCCTGAACTCGCGGAGCCCTTTGCCGACCTGGCGAGCCAGGTCCGGGAGCTTCTTCGGGCCGACGAAGATGAGCGCGATCACCAGGATCAGCAACAGCTCTTCGGGACCGATGTTGAACATGGCTGGGCCCTCCGGGGATATGCGGCCATTGTACCGGCGGGATTCCGGCTGCGCGACGCCGCTGCCGGCTCCAGTCCCGGCGCAGACGTGCCGATGGGTTGACGATTCAATCGTTCGACTGACATAATCTGCCCGCGACTGCCCAGGTGGCGGTCGTTCCGTTTGTTCGGACAACCACCAATTCAGGAGGCTTCATGCTGCATGGGAGAACGCGGACGCGCAACTGGATCGCTTCGATGTGCATCGCATCCGCGCTAATGGGAGCACTGACGATTGCTGGGGCAGCGCCGGCCAGAGCGGCACGGCTGGGCCCCCCAGGAACCGACGCGAGTCCCACCGCGGAGCGCATGTACCAGACCCAGGTCCGCCTCGCCCGCATCGAACGCCTCCTCCGTCAGCGCTGGCTGCAGGCCAGGAAGGACACCCGGCGGGCCGACCGTGTGATCCGTGCAGCGCTCTCCCAGGTCGGGGTGCCATACGTGTACGCGAGCGCGCGCCCCGGACATGGATTCGACTGCTCCGGCCTCGTGATGTGGGCGTACAGCCGGGTCGGCGTCGGGCTTCCGCACAACTCCACGGACATCTACCGGGCACTGCCGCACGTCTCCAGGCGCGAGCTTCGCCCCGGGGACATCCTGTACTTCCGCGAGCCCGAGGATCACGTGGCCATCTACCTTGGTGACGGGTTGATGGTTCACGCGCCCGGCTGGGGACGGCACGTGGAGGTCGCGCCCGTCTACTGGCGGTACTTCAACGGCGCCGCCCGCCCGGCGTAGCCGTTCCGAGACGACGACGAAGGGGCCGGGCGAAGATGCCCGACCCCCTCGTTGGTAAAGCGACGTTACGAACTTCGGCGGGTCAGATCAGAAGTCCATGTCCCCGCCGCCCGGCATGGCCGGCATCTTCTCCTTCTCCGGCTTCTCGGCCACCAGCGCCTCCGTGGTGAGGAACAGCGCGGCGATCGACGCGGCGTTCTGCAGGGCGCTCCGCGTGACCTTGGTGGCGTCCACGACGCCGGACTTGAACATGTCGACGTACTCACCGGAGGCCGCGTTCAGGCCCCAGCCGTTGTCGAGCGAACGGACCTTCTCCACCACGACGCCGCCCTCGAGGCCGGCGTTCGCGGCGATCTGCTTGATGGGCTCCTCGAGCGCCACGCGCACGATGGTCGCGCCGGTCGCCTCGTCACCCGTCAGGTCCAGCTTCTCCAGCGCCGACTGCGTGTTGAGCAGCGCCACGCCACCGCCGGGAACCAGGCCCTCCTCGACCGACGCCTTCGTGGTCCGAACGGCGTCCTCGATGCGGTGCTTCTTCTCCTTCAGCTCGACCTCGGTGGCCGCGCCGATCTTGATGACGGCCACGCCGCCGGAGAGCTTCGCCAGCCGCTCCTGCAGCTTCTCGCGGTCGTAGTCGGAGTCCGTCTTGTCGATCTCGGACTTGATCTGGTTGATCCGGCCCTTGATGTCGTCCTCGGAGCCGCCGCCCTCGACGATCGTGGTCTCGTCCTTCGTCACGACCACCTTGCGGGCGCTGCCCATGAGGTCGAGCGTGGCGTTCTCGAGCTTCAGGCCGACCTCCTCGGAGATCACCTGACCGCCGGTGAGGATAGCGATGTCCTGGAGCATGGCCTTGCGGCGGTCGCCGAACCCGGGAGCCTTGACGGCCACCGAGCGGAACGTGCCGCGGATCTTGTTGACCACGAGCGTCGCGAGCGCCTCGCCCTCCACGTCCTCGGAGAGGATCACGAGCGGCTTGCCGGCCTGCATGACCTTCTCGAGGATCGGAAGCAGATCCTTGACCGAGGAGATCTTCTGGTTCGCGATCAGGACGTACGGGTCCTCGAGGACCGCCTCCATGCGCTCGGGGTCGGTGATGAAGTACGGGGAGATGTAGCCCTTGTCGAACCGCATGCCCTCGACCAGGTCGAGCTCCATGCCGAACGTGTTCGACTCCTCGACGGTGATCACGCCGTCCTTGCCGACCTTGTCCATGGCCTCGGCGATCTCCTCGCCGATCTCGTCGTCCGCCGCCGAGATGGCCGCGACGTGCGCGATGTCGTCCTTGGACTCGACCTCGCGGGACTGGTTCTTCAGCGCCTCGACCGCAGCCTCCACGGCCGACTCGATCCCCCGCTTGAGGCTCATCGGATTCGCGCCGGCGGCAACGTTGCGCAGGCCGTGCTTGACCATGGCGTGCGCGAGCACCGTGGCCGTGGTGGTGCCGTCACCGGCGACGTCGTCGGTCTTCTTCGCCACTTCCTTGACCAGCTCGGCCCCGATCTTCTCTTCGGGATCCTCGAGGTCGATCTCCTTGGCGATGGACACCCCGTCGTTGGTGATCGTGGGGGCACCCCACTTCTTCTCAAGGACGACGTTGCGACCCTTCGGGCCGAGGGTGATGCGCACGGCGTTCGCCAGCTTGTCCATCCCCCGCTCCAGGGCGCGCCGCGCATCCTCGTCGAAGGCGATGATCTTCGGTGCCACTTCAGCCTCCTTGTTTGAGGGTCGGCTCCTGCGATTGCTAGCACTCTAGCATCACGAGTGCTAACGAGTCACGCCCCCTCCCGCCCGTTCGCTTCGACGGGAAGCATCGATAGCATCGAATGATCCGGCTTCGAAGGGGACGCACCGATGATCGCGCTGATCCGTCCTGCACTCGCCGCGGTCGCCATGGTGGCATCGTCGATCGCAGCGGCTCCCGGGATCCCGCTCGCGCCACACGGAAGCGTCCCGCCGGCGCGTGGGGGCGTTCCGACGATCGAGGCACCGACGTTCGCCGCGACCGCGGGGCCATGCCACCCGTACTGGGCGTCGGTGAAAGCACCCGATCCCGCCGCGCTCAACGTCCTGTACTCGGTCGCGCAGACCTCCTCCACCGATGCGTGGGCGGTCGGCGAGCAGAGCAACGGCTCCACGCACGACACGCTGACCGAGCGCTGGGACGGGCGCACGTGGTCGGTGGTGCCCAGCCCGAACGGTCCCTCCTCCGCCAACGTCCTGTTCGGCGTCTGGGCGGCCGCGCCGGACGACGCGTGGGCGGTCGGCCAGTACGCGGAGAACTTCCCCCTCATCGAGCACTGGAACGGCACCGAGTGGAGCCTGTCGAACCCGCCCGCGATCGACGGCTGGACGTTCCTCAACCAGGTCTGGGCCGCCGCGAGCAACGACGTCTGGGTCGTCGGCATGACGTCGAACGACACGCCATGGCAGTCGCTGGTGCTCCACTGGAACGGTGCGACGTGGAGACGCGTCACGAGCCCGAACGAGCCAGGCGCGAACACGTATTCGTTCGCCATCGACGGCAGCGCGGCGAACGACGTCTGGATCGTGGGCGGCGCCGTCCTCGAGGCGCTCAGCATGCACTGGAACGGTTCGAGGTGGAAGCTCATCCACACCGACCCGGTGGATTGGGAACCGAACTTCTACGATCTGGCCGCCATCGCGCCCGACGACGTCTGGGCAGGGGGTACCTCCGGCATCTACATCGATGACACGCTGGTGCTTCAGCACTGGAACGGGACGACGTGGTCCAACGTCAAAGCGCCTCAGCTCGGGCACCGGGTCAACGAGATCCAAGCGTTCGCCGCCTCGTCATCCACCGACGTGTGGGCGACCGGCGTGTTCCAGCGCCGGCGAAGCGACCCGAAATACAGCCTCATCGAACACTGGGACGGCAGTTCCTGGGAGGCCTGGGCCGGCGTCAAAGGGAGCCCGGCAATGTACGGCGCGTCCGCCATGCCTGACGGCTCCGCGTGGGCGGTCGGCTACCACCATCTTGGGCAGCGCTACCGGTCGACCATCGAGCGCATCTGCCCGATGCAGGTCGATCCGGACGGATTCACGCCCACCGATGCCGGCGTGCCGATGGGCCAGACGGTGGCCTGGAAGGTCCCGCCGGATGCGCCGGGTGCGGCATCCGTCCTGGATGCCACCGGCCTCGGATTGTTCGACTCGGGCCCCATCCAGCCGAGCGGTTCGTTCACGCACCCGTTCGGCTCCGCAGGCTCCTACGCCATATCGAATGGTGAGTCCGGCGCAGCCCATATCGACGTGGCGGACGTCGCCACGCCGAAGCGCGGCACCATCGACACGCGATTCACGATCCGGTGGTCGGAGAAGCCGGCCAAGGACAAGCTCCTGTTCGACGTCCAGATGCGTGTGCCCGGCTCGTCCGAGTTCGCCGACTGGGTGGTCGGCTCGCAGCGTGCCCTGGACCAGTTCATCCCTCACGACGGACCGGGCATCTACCAGTTCCGCTCGCGAATGCGAAGCACGGACGGGCCCGCTACAGGCTGGTCACCACCCGCCTCGATCTCGATCCAGGGCTGACCAAGCGGATCATCGCCGCCGCGGCGGGCTGCCCGGAGGCGTCCGAAGGTGGTATTCGTTCACCCCATGCAGACCGTCCGTGTGATCGGCGCGATGTTCGGCGTGCTGCTCGCCGTGGCGACGTCCCTGTCCGTCCTTCGGGCGCTGGTCATGCCCGGCGGCCGGGTCGGACGGGCGACCCGGATCGTCGTCAGGGTCACGTCGGCGATCTCGCGGTCCGTCGCGGGCAAGTTCCACGACTACAGGCAGCGGGACCGGTTCCTCGCGTTCCACGGGCCCGTGATCATCGCCTCCATGTTCGGGGTGTGGCTGACCGGCTACTTCATCGCGTTCGGGCTCATGCTCTGGCCGGCCACCGGGTCGTTCGCCGGGGCGCTTCGCCAATCGGGCTCCTCGCTCCTGACGCTCGGATTCGACTCGACGAACGCCGGCGAGCCCACCATCGTCGACTTCATCGCGGGCGCCACGGGCCTGATCGTGGTCGCCCTCCAGATCGCGTACCTGCCGACGATCTACAGCGCGTACAACCGCCGTGAGACCGAGGTGACCCTCGTCGCCATCCGCGCGGGCAGGCCGGCGTGGGGGCCCGAGCTCCTGGCTCGAAGCCGCTGGCAGCTGACCGACGCGGAGTTCCCCGTGTTCTTCAGCGTCTGGGAGCGCTGGGCGGCCGACGTGTCCGAGAGCCACGCGAGCTATCCCGTCCTGATCCGGTTCCGCTCGCTCGACCCTCTGTCGAACTGGCTGATCTCGCTGCTCGCCGTCATGGATGCCGCGGCGCTCTATCACTCGCTCTGTCCCGAGACCGCGCCGATCCAGGCGCGCCTGGCCATCCAGATGGGGTTCACGTGCATGCGACGGCTGGCCGACGCGATCGGGCTTCCCTACGACTCGGATCCGCATCCGGACGCGCCGATCCAGCTGACCGAAGCCGAGTTCTCGCAGGGCATCGAACGCCTCCGGGCGGTCGACTTCCCCATGG
Organism: Actinomycetota bacterium; assembly: GCA_040414485.1. Lineage (GTDB taxonomy): Bacteria > Actinomycetota > UBA4738 > UBA4738 > UBA4738 > JBEDUK01. Next base: position 25,732 of record JBEDUK010000028.1, on the reverse strand, counting down.
AGCGCACACCCGAGGAGGCCTGGCAGCACTTCCGGGGCTGGCGGGTGAACTACGAGTCGATCGTCTACCACCTGGCCTTCGCGATCGAGGCGCCGCCGGCGCTGTGGTCGGGCCCGCGCCGGGGCGGGCTCGTGGCCAAGGCTCCGGTCCGTCCGGCGAACCGGCGCCCCGAGGACCCGGAGGGTCTGTCGCCGGTCCCGAGGCCGTTCCGGACACCGTCCACGCCGGCCCAATGAGCGTGCTCAGACGAACCTGCCTCGCCTTCGTGGCGGCGACCACGCTGGCCGCGTGCACCAATCAGGTGGCCGCCCCGCCGCCGGTCTCGCCGAGCCTGCCGTCGCCGCGCGCTTCCTCCCCCTCGCCCGCGGCCACGCCCCCGACGCCGTCGCCGATCCCGAGCCCGACCCCCACGGTCGGGCCGATGGTGCGCGACATCACGGGCTGGCTGCACGTGGTCGACGGCACACTCGTCACCGAGCAGAACAACGCCGTGCGGCTGATCAGCATCCTGGTGCCCGGCCTGAATCGCGGATCCGGCATCGAGGGCCGCAGCGGCCGATGCCCCGGCTGGCGGCCGCCACCGCCGGACGCCTACACGGACATCCCGAAGTTCGGGTTCAATTCGGTGCGGCTCGGGGTCGCATGGGCGAACCTGGAGCCCACGCCGCCCACGAAGGGCGCCAACGGGCAGCCGGTCCACCACTACAACATCGCGTACCTGCACGCCGTGGACGCCACCGTGCACGGGTTCGTCGCACACGGCGTGGCGGTCGTGCTGGACATGGTGCAGGTCCGGTGGTCGCCGGCGTTCCACGACATCCAGTTGCCGCGCGGCAATGCCTACAAGTGCGGCGTCGGAGTCCCGGCGTGGATGTATCCGGGGGGCGGCGGGGTCAACCAGATGGTCGCCGCGGAGCGGGCGTTCTTCGCCACGCCGTCGAAGTGGACCGGGCTGAAGGACGCGTGGTCGTTCCTCGCCAAGCGGTACGCCCACCAGCCGATGGTGGTGGGGGCCGACATCCTGAACGAGCCGTATGACCTGCTCGCCGTGGGCTATCCCGGCAAGGAGGGGCTGACCCCCCGGTCGCTCGGGCTGAAGCGGTTCTACGAGACCGTCGGCGGGGCGATCCACAAGGCGAACCCGAAACTGCTCCTGGTGTACGAGGACAAGCGGCTCGGCGCGGAGGGCAGCCTCACCGCGCTCACCGGCCCGCCGAACCTTCCGAACGCGGTGTACTCGGTGCACATGTACCCGCCCACGTGGGGCGCCCCGCCCGGGAGGGCGCTGCTCGCCTTCTACGATGCACGCGCCGCCGCTTGGGGCGCGCCGCTGTGGCTCGGCGAGTTCTCGGCGTTCGGCTACACCGCCCCGGGCGGCCCCGAGCCGAACTGGATGACCGACCTGCGTTCGTTCGTCGTGTACTGCCGGCAGCACGGCATCGGCTGGACGATCGCGTCGTACTCGGGCAATCGATTGCTGATCAAGGGCACGACCACGCCGAAGCCCGACATCCTCGGGATCCTGCGACAGGGGCTGTAGCGCATGCGAACGCCGAAGGAAATTTTGGAACAGTCGAAGGTGATCGCCGTGGTCGGCGCGTCGCGCGACCCGGGGAAATCGGCGCACTCGGTCCCCCAGCAGATGCAGCTGCACGGCTGGCGCGTCATCCCCGTGAATCCGTTCGCGGACGAACTGCTCGGTGAGCGCGTGTACAGGACGCTGGCGGCGATCCCCGATCCCGTCGATCTGGTGGACGTCTTCCGTCCCTCCGAGGACGCGCCCGATGTCGCAAGGCAGGCGGCGGCCATCGGGGCGAGGGCCCTGTGGCTCCAGCAGGGGATCGCGAGCGATGAGGCGCGCCGCGTCGCCGAGGAAGCGGGCATGGACTACGTCGAGGACCTCTGCATCGCGGTCGCGCGCGCGATCTTCCAGGTGACGAAGCAGCCAGGCTGATCAGAGCCGTGGCGGCGCGCGGTCGATCAGACGCCCGCCAGCGTCATCTCCCCGATCAGCACGGTCGGCGTCCCGACGCTCGAGAAGAACCGCAGGTCATCGCCCACGCCCGCGATCGCCTTGAGCATGTCCGGGATCGTCGAGGCGATCGTCATCTCCCGCAGCGGCTGAGCGAGCGCCCCTCCGGAGATGCGCAGTCCCGTCGCGCCGACCGAGAAGTCGCCGCTGATCGGATTCGCCCCGCTGTGGACGCCGGTCACGTCCTGGATGAGCACGCCGCCCTCCGCCCGGGCGAGGATCTCCTCGAACGACAGCGACCCCGGCTCCAGGTAGAAGTTCGAGGTTCCGACGCCGGGCGTCGAGCGATACCCGGCGCGACTGGCGTTCCCCGTCGAACGGCGGTCACCGCCCTCTCGAAGGGCCGTGTAGGTGTTGTGCAGGAAGCCGTTCAGCACACCACCGCTGAACAGGTTCGTGCGGCCGGTGGGGACGCCCTCGTCGTCGAACGGCGCCGACGCCGGCCCGTCCAGCCTCCGGCCATCGTCAACCAGATTGACGAATTCGGACCCGACCTGCTGGCCGACCATCGAGGCGAACAGCGACCGGCCCTTCTGCACCGACTCGGCCGACAGCGCGCCGGCAAGCACGCCCAGGAACGACGTCGCGGCGAACCGGTCGAGCACGACGGGCACGCGTGCGCTCGGCGGCTTGACCGCACCCAGGACCCGAACGGCGCGTTCGACCGCCTCCGCGGCGACCTCTTCGCGCTCCAGATCGCCGACGCCGCGGCCGAGCCGGAATGCGAAGCCCGTCTGCGTCTCCTCGCCCTCGACCGCGAGCGCCACCGAGACGCACCAGGCGTCCGTCCTGGCGTACTCGGCCGCGAGCCCGACGGTCGACGCGAGGGCCACGCGCGACACCGCGTCGCCGACGCGAACGGTGTCGACCTTCGTCACGCGGCCGTCCAGGGAGACGGTGCGCGCCTCCAGGTCGAGCGCCAGCGCGACCTTCTCGTCGGTGGACACGGCCAGCGCGGCTTCGTCGTACAGCTCCGGGAGGGGCTCGATGGGCAGGGCGGCCGGCAGCCCGTTGCCCGGATCGGCCTCGGCGAGCGCCGCGTTCGCGCGCGCGGCGGCAACGGCCTCGCGGACCTCGTCGAGGGTCGGGTCGGCGGCGTAGGCGTAGCCGAGGCGACCGTCGACGATCACGCGCACGCCCACGCCGCGGGCTTCGGCGAACTCGAGGCCTTCGACCTCGCCCTGGTAGGCGCTCGCCTCGGTCCGGCGTCCCTCCTCCGCGTACGCCTCGACCAGCTCATTGCCCTGCGCGGCCTCGACGGCCGCGCGGCAGAGGTCGCCCAGGTCCGCCGCCGCGCGGCAGAGGTCGCCCAGGTCCGCCGCCGAGCGGTCAGGCACCGGTGCCCCCCACGGTGATCCGGGAGATCCGCAGCGTCGGCGAGCCGCTCCCCACGGGGGCGGCCTGGCCATCCTTGCCGCAGACGCCCTCCCAGGTGTCGAAATCCCCGGCGACCGCGTCGACGGCGCTCATGGTCTCGATGGCGCGGCCGATCAGGTTCGCGCCCCGGACCGGCGTGGTCACCCGGCCGTTCTCGATCAGGAAGCCCTCGCTGACGCCGAACACGAAGTCGCCCGTGGCGGGATTCACCTGCCCGCCGCCCAGGTTCGTCACGTACACGCCGCGGTCGGTCGAGGACAGGATGTCGGCCGCCTCCGAATCGCCGTTCAGGATGTAGGTGTTCGTCATGCGCGGGATCGGAGGGTGGGCGTAGGACTGCCGCCGGCCGTTGCCCGTGGACGGGACGCCGTCCTTCTCGGCGCGGAGCCGATCGTAGAGCCAGCTTCGAAGGACGCCCTGATCGAACAGGATGGTCCGCTCCGAGGGCGTGCCTTCGTCGTCCATGGCGAACGACCCCCACCCGCCGGGCACGGTGGCGTCGTCCACGCCGGTGACGAGCTGCGAGGCGACCTGGTCGCCGGTCCGGCCGCGGTAGACGGAGGCCTCCTTGTCGACCGCGTCGGACTCGAGCGGATGCCCGACGGCTTCATGGAACAGCACGCCGCCGGTTCCGGGTCCCATCACCACCGTCATCTCGCCGGCCGGGGCCGGGATGGAATCGAGCATCGTGACGGCCTGGCGCGCGGCCTTCTCGGCGATCGCGGTCGGCGAGAAACGGTCGAACAGCTCGATGCCGCTCATCGCGGCAGGCCCGTAGAAGCCCGTCTGGATCACGTCGCCCCGGGCCGCGACGACCTGGGCCACGAGGCGGATGCGGGGCCGCGACTCCTCGACCCACCGCCCATCGGACGTCGCGACAAGGATCCGCTGGAGCGAATCCGAGTACACGCCGACGACCTGCCGCACCTCGCCGCTGGTGGCGCGCGCCGCGTCGTCGACCTCCCGGAGCCAGGAGACCTTGTCTGCGGCGGCCACGCCTTCGGGCGGCTTCTGCACGCGGTTGATCTCCCGGGTCTCGCCGGTCGTCAGATCGACGATGCTGCCCGCGCCGTTCTCGCGCAGCGCCGCTGAGGCGGCCTCCGCGGCGGCCAGCAGCGCGTCGCGGTCGAGCCGGTTGGAGAACGCGTAGCCGTAGGAGATCCCCTGGGCGACGCGCACGCCGGCGCCGCGGTCACGCCCGGTGGTGAGTTCCTCGACGCGTCCGTCATCCAGCCGGATCGCCGTGCTCCGGCGCTCTTCGACGAACAGTTCCGCGAACGACCCGCCGCGGCGCCGCGCGCGGCGAAGGATCTCCTCGGCCACTTCGCGATCGAGCATGGGCCGTCGATCCTAGCCGCCGGGCCGCGACCGGACGCCGCGACCCCGTACGCTCGGCGGATGACCGTCTTCGACCTGTCGCCGTCCGAGTTCGCGGACCGGCTCGCCTCGTGGGGCGAGCCGCCGTACCGCGCGCGGCAGGCCTACACCCAGTTGTGGCGGAAGGGGAGGACCTTCGGCGAGATGACCGACCTCCCTCTCGCGCTCCGCGAGCGGCTCGAGGCGGAGCTGCCCGAACAGGTAGAAGTGGTCGACGAGCGGACGGCGGACCGCGGCGCGACCAGGAAGGCGCTCCTGCGGCTCGGCGGCCGCCACCTGATCGAAGCGGTGCTGATGGGCTATCCAGACCGCGCGACGGTCTGCGTGTCGTCCCAGGCCGGCTGCGCCATGGACTGTGGGTTCTGCGCGACCGGGCAGATGGGCCTGCTCGGCAACCTGACCCCCGGCCAGATCGCGGCGCAGGTGGTCTGGGCGAAGCGTGAAGCGGCCAGGCTCCCCGCCTCCACGCCTCGCCGTCTGACGAACGTCGTGTTCATGGGCATGGGCGAGCCCATGTCGAACGAGCGGCACGTCTTCGCGTCGATCTCGCGCCTGACGGATCCCGAGGGGATGCGGCTCGGGGCGCGGCATGTCACCGTCTCGACCGTCGGCGTGGTGCCCGGGATCGAACGGCTCGGCGTCGTGCACCCCCAGGTGGGGCTGGCCGTGAGCCTGCACGCCGCCGACGACGAGACGCGCAACGACCTGGTCCCCGCGAACCGGCTGTGGCCGCTCGACGAGCTCGAAGCGGCGGTCCAGCGGTGGCGCGAACGGACCGGACGCCGGCCGAGCATCGAATGGGCCATGATCGACGGCGCGAACGACACGATCGATCAGGCCGAACGCCTGACCGGCATCGCGCGGCGCCTCCGCGCGCACGTCAATCTCATTCCGCTCAATCCGACGCCCGGCTGGCCGGCGTCGCCTTCGCCGCGCCGCCGCATCGAGGCCTTCGCGGGCGCGCTTCGCGCCGGCGGCGTCAACGTGACCGTGCGGGACACGCGCGGACGAACCATCGACGCCGCCTGTGGGCAGCTTCGTTCGGAGCACGAACGGGCCTCGAGAAAGCCCGTCCGGAACGGTCAAGGCACTGCATTCGCCGTCCGATAACAGCCCGTGGAGGCCCCGGAGGTCGGCCTGTTGTGGCCGACCGTGCCCGGGTGGGAGGAATCATGGCGATGACGGAGGAGTACCCGGCATATCTCGAGGAGATGGAGGTCGGTGACGAGCGCACCCTTCGCGCCCGTATCGACGCCCTCACCACGGAACTCGGTGTGCTGACCCGCGCCCTCGACGACGCGCGCCGGGGCAAGCGCATCCTCCTGATCGAAGGGCAGGACCTGACGAACGAGGTGGTTCGCTTCCTGCACGAGGACCTCGGGATCGACGTGACCCGCAAGGGACACGGCGCGGTGGAGGAGCTGTGGCTCCCGCAGGACGACGATCGTCCCGCCTCGCTCGTCATGGTGGCGTCCTCTGACGACGGCAACGTCACCAAGCACGACGTGGCGGCCGCGATGATGCGGCGCGACGCCATGGGCAGGGACGAGACGACCCCGCTGTTCCTGGTGGTCAACACGTTCCGGAGGAGCCAGCGTCTGACGGAGCGCGACACGCCGCTTCCGTCGGACGTGGTGCGCCGCGCGGCCGAGGACAACATCCTGGTGTGTCGGACCATGGATCTGGTTCGGCTGGGTCAGCGGGCGGGGAACGGCTTCCCGGCCGGCGAGCAGCTTCGCGACGCGCTGTCCACGGGCGGTGGCTGGTTCGAGGTGGACCCGTCGCTGACCGCGAGCGCCCGCGCAGCCTGAGCGTTCGTGGGATCAGCGGCGTTCTGAAGGACCCCCCGAAACGGGGTTCTGTCAGCCGCGCGGTCTGACCAGCAGATCTCCGGGAGCGAAGATCGGCCGCTCGGTGAGCTTGCGGTGCTTCGCGACCATGTCCGCGAGCGTCATCCGTTCGAACACCTGCCTGATGGCGATCCGAACGTCGCCCCACAGCTCCTGCAGACCGCACTGCGCGTCGGCGAAGCACGTGTGGTCCTCGGTCGACAGACAGCCCATGGGGTAGAGCGGACCCTCCAGCGCGTCGACGATGTCGGCGACCCGGATCTCGTCCGCCGGCCTGGCGAGCCTGCACCCCCCGCCTGCGCCGCGGAACGATTCCACCAGACCGGCTTTGTGCAGCGCGCCGAGCTGCTGCTCCAGGAACCGAACCGGGATGCGCTGCGCGTCGGCAATCGAGCGCGCGGGAACCAGGACGTCGCCGTCGCGATCGCGGTGCAGGGCGAGCTCGATCATCGCCCGCATCCCGTATTCGACCCGCTGAGAGACCTTCAGCATCGACCGCGCACCTCGGGGACACGGTACGTTCGGGTCACACGTTCGTCAATCAGGGTCGGGGTATGCTCCGCACCATGAAAACGCGAGCGTTCGGCCTCATCGCAGCGGGGATCGTCGTCCTGGCCTCCGCGTGCTCGTCGAACAACCCCACAGACAACGGCGTGGCCACCGGCAGTCCGACGACGCAGCAGACCACCACCCCGCCGCCCGCGACATCACCCACGGCCGGAAACCAGGTCGCCATCACCATGGTGGACTTCAACTTCAGGCCGGCCACGCTCACGGCGAGCACGTCGCAGGACATCGTGCTCACCAACTCGGGCGCGGCGCTTCACAACTTCTCGATCGAGGGAACCTCGATCGACCAGGACGTCCAGCCCGGGCAGTCGGTGACGCTGACGGCTCCGGGACCCTCGTTCAAGCCGGGGACGTACACCTTCTTCTGCAAGTACCACCGCGCCCAGGGGATGAGCGGGACGCTCACGGCGACCAGCGGCTGACCATCCGCTGAGAAGACCGCTGAACCGACCGCTGAATCGCTGCTGATCGAACGCCGATTCAGCCCGAACTGGCCTCGCCGACGTCACCGACCTCGACCGGCTCCTCCGGCTCCGGCTCGTTCGGAACCGGCTCGGGGCGAACGGGCGCGACCTCGGTCACGCCCGGCTGCGACTCGCGCGGCGGCCACTGCGAACGCGTGTCCCAGACGTGCAGGGCCAGGACCTTGATGACCATCGCCGCAGGGACCGCCAGCAGCATGCCCCACAGCCCGAGCAGGGTGCCGCCCACCAGCAGCGAGAGCAGCACCGTGATCGGATGGAGCCGCGCGCTCTGATCGAGCAGACGAGGACCGAGAAGCCGCGTGTCGATCTGCTGGGCCAGGACCAGCACCACCAGTGTCGCGAGCGCGAGCGGCCAGCCGCCGCGGACGTGCAGGAGCCCGCCCGTGTGGCCGCTCGTCGTCAGCGCCACGAACAGCGCGGGGATCGCCGCGATCACCGTTCCGATGAGCGGCACCAGCGCGAAGAGCGCGGTGAGCAACCCGACGACGGCGAAGTAGGGCAGACCGATCAGCCAGAAGCCGAACGTCGCGAACAGGCCGACGGCGATGGCCACCACCAGCTGTCCGCGGAAGAACCCGCCGAGCGTCGATCCGACCCGGCCGGCGACCTCAATCGCCTCGTCTCGCCGGCCGGCCGGCACGAGCGATCGGGCGCCGCGGCGGATCTTCGGCAGGTCCACCAGGAGATAGAACGCGATCAGGGGCCCCAGGAGCAGCACGACCGCGGCCTTGGCCACCCCTGAGGTGAACGAGGTGAGGCGCGAGAGGAAGATCGACGCCTGCCCGGTGCCGGGACGGAACAGCTGGACGAGGTTCGCCGTGTCGATCTTGATGCCGACCCGCTTCGCGTACTCGTCGAGGCCCTGCTGGAACCGCGTGAGCAGGTCCGGGATGCCCGCCGAGAACTGGGCGATCTGGTGGGTCACCACGGGGACCACCAATGACAGCAGCGCGACCAGCGCGCCGAGGACGACGACGTAGAGCAGGAGCGTGGCCCAGCCCCGGCGGACCCCACGCCGGCCCAGCGCTTCGACCCCCGGATTCAGCAGGTAGACCACGATCAAGGCCACCAGGAGGGGCGGGAAGACGATCTGGATCGGCCGGAGCATGACCCAGAAGAACCCGACGACCAGGACCGCCACGCCGATGATCGACCACGCCAGGAGGCCCCATCGGGCGGCGCGAGCGACGAACGGGCTGGAGAGGAACGGACGCCGCTCGCTCATCAGTTCATGTTCGGCCTCATGGCCTGCGGGCGCAAGCCCCGACGGACGCCGAGGCCCTCTCGCGGGTTACCCGTTGGAGGTGAAATCCGACCCGAGCACGACCGAGATGTCGGCCGATTGGAAGGCCGGCGGCGCCGCGGCGAGCACCGCCTTCGGGTAGGACTGGCTCTTCATGTATTCGGCCTGCGCCTTCGCGTGCGACTTGTAGTAGATCGTGGTGGTGGGGAACGGCGTGTGCACGTTCCCGATGGAGACCACGTCCCAGCCGGCCACGTCGAGCTGCTGTCGCTGGTCGCTGGCCAGCCCCGGCGTGGTCGTGGAGTTGTAGACGGCGACGGTGATCCCCACCTGCGACGGCGCCGACGGCGTGTGGGTGGGCGTGTGCGTGGGCGTGTGGGCCGGCGGGGTCGGAGTTGTGGGCGGCTGGGTCGTGGAGCCCGGCGTGCCCGCGACGCTCGGCGTGGAGCCGAACCCCTTCGACAGGATCAGCGCGCCGCCCACAACGAACGCGACCAGAACCGCCCATCGCAGCGGCGAGTTCGCCATGATCGCGCCGCCCGAAGGCCTCGCAGGCGACGGCGACGTCGCCGGCTTGTCGGGTTCCCGCGCCCCGGTGGGTTCGCGCCTGTCGGCCATCAGCCCTCTCCTCCCCCCTGCCCCGCCTTCGGGTCCGAAGGCCGATCCGCGGGGCCACCGACCGGGTCCGCGGGCGGGTCCACCTCCACCTCGAGCCGCTCGGCGAACCGCTTCCGGCGCCGAGCCTCACGCAGGCGCCGGAGCCGGCCGACCAGCCCGGGATCGTACACAAGGGCCTCCGGACGCTCCAGAGCCCGGTCGAGCAGCTGATGATAGCGAGCCGAGCCGATGCCGAACCGGTCCCGCACCGCCCGCTGCTTCGCGCCGGGCGACCCGGACCATCCGCGCTCGAAGTCGAGGATCGCATGCCAGTCCTGCGGGTCCGCGCGCTCGACGCCCGGCGCCGGCGTTGATGGAACCGCCTGGGCCGGGCCGCCAGGGGCCCGGGTCGCCGGCGACGCCGGGCTCTGGGCGCCTTCGGCCGGCGAGGGCGCGGGCACGTCGGCGGGAACAGGCTCCTCGAGAAGCACTCCGAAGGACAGCTGGCCCTCGATCGGCGCCGCGCTTCGCACCAAGCCCTACTCCTCCTGCCCGGCGTCGGTGTGCGCCCGGTCCCGGATCTCCTCGACGACCGCGGGATCTGCGAGCGTGGTCGTGTCCCCGAGGGGGCGCTCCTCGGCCACGTCCCTGAGGAGCCGACGCATGATCTTTCCCGAACGGGTCTTCGGCAGCTCGGGCGTGAAGACGATGTTCGCCGGCATCGCCAGTTTCCCGATCTTCGACGCGACGTGGTCGCGCAGCACCGCGAGCTCCTCGGGCGAGCCCTCGTGTCCGCCCTTCAGCGTGACGAACGCGACGATCGCCTGGCCGGTGACGGCGTCCTGACGGCCGCACACGGCCGCCTCCGCGACATCCGGGTGGTCGACCAACGCGCTCTCCACCTCGATCGTCGAGATGCGGTGCCCGCTCACGTTCATCACGTCGTCGACGCGGCCCATCAGCCAGAAGTCGCCGTCCTCGTCCACCCGCGCGCCGTCGCCGGCGAAGTACACGTCGGGGAATCGGCTCCAGTAGGTGGCGCGGTAGCGTTCGTCGTCCTTGTAGAGCCCCCTGAGCATGGCCGGCCACGGCCGCTTCAGCACCAGGTAGCCGCCGGCGCCGGGCGGAACCTCCTCACCGCGGTCGTTGTAGACCGCAGCCTCGATCCCCGGGAACGGCCTGGTCGCGCTGCCCGGCTTCAGGGTCGTGAGGCCGGGGAGCGGCGTGATGAGGATCATGCCGGTTTCGGTCTGCCACCACGTGTCGACGACGGGCGTGCGGCCGCCACCGATGTGCTCGCGGTACCAGACCCATGCCTCGGGATTGATCGGCTCGCCGACGCTTCCCAACAGACGAAGCGACGACAGATCGTGGCGTTCGGCGTACTGCGGGCCCCACTTCATGTGCGTGCGGATCGCGGTGGGGGCCGTGTAGAGGATGTCCACCTTGTACCGCTCGACGATCTCCCACCAGCGATCCTTGTCGGGGAAGTCCGGCGTTCCCTCGTAGAGGACCCCGGTCGTCCCGTTCACCAGCGGGCCGTACACGATGTAGGAGTGCCCGGTGACCCAGCCGATGTCGGCGGCGCACCAGTACACGGAGGCGGGCTTGACGTCGAAGATGTAGTGGTGGGTGGTGGACGTGCCCACGAGATACCCGGCCGTCGTGTGCACGATCGCCTTCGGCTTCGCGGTGGTTCCGCTCGAATAGAGCAGGTAGAGGAGGTCCTCCGAGTCCATTGGCTCGCACGGGCAGGTCGCCGCATCGTCGGAGGCGTCCCGAACCAGGTCGTCCAGCCAGATGTCGCGGCCCTCCCGCATGGGAACGTCGTTCGCCGTGCGCTTGACGACCACCATGTGCTTCACGCCGGGGGCCCGCTCGAGCGCGGCGTCGGCGTTCGCCTTCAGCGGCACGACGTTGCCGCGGCGCCAGCCTCCGTCCTGGGTGATCAGGACCTCGCACCCCATGTCGCTCAGCCGGCCCGACAGCGATTCGGCCGAGAACCCTCCGAACACGACCGTGTGCGGGGCGCCCAGCCGCGTGCAGGCGAGCATGGCCACGGGCAGCTCCGGGATCATCCCCATGTAGATGCCGACCGGCGTGCCCTTCCCAACGCCGAGCGACCTCAGCCCATTGGCGAAACGCACCACCTCGCGCTGGAGGTCGGCGAACGTGATCGTCCGGCGGTCGTCGACCGGCTCGCCCTCCCAGTAGTACGCGACCTTGTCGCCGTCGCCGCGTTCGACGTGCCGGTCCACGCAGTTGTAGGCCACGTTCAGCTTGCCGCCGACGAACCACGTCGCGTACGGAAGCTCCCACTCGAGGAGGGTCTCGTAGGGCTCGAACCAGGAGATCCGGGTCCGCGCCTCCGCGTCCCAGAACTCCATGGGGTCGCGGTCGTAGATCTCCGGCTGGGCGTTCGCCTGGGCGGCGAACTCCGGCGGCGGGGGGTAGCGGCGCTGCTCGAGCAGCAGCGCATCGATGGACGTGGGCTCTTCGTCGGGGATCTGTTCGGCTTCCGCCATATTCGAGCGGCCTCCTCTCGACCTTCGAATCCTAACGCGCCCGTTCGGACGGCTTTCGCCTACGTACCTTCCCGGAGGCCATCCGCGGCAATTCGGACACGATGACCAGGTCTTTCGGCAGCGCGTACCGTGGGACACGCGCGCCGGCATGATCCCGCACCGCGCCGAGACCCGGCGGCGCCGCGGGGTCCACGGGAACGACGAAGACGACCACGCGCTCGCCCCACTCGGGGTCCGGCCGGCCGGCGACCATCGCATCTGCAACGCCAGGATGTGTTCGGACCGCCGCCTCCACCGCGTCCGGCCAGACCTTCTCGCCGCCGGTGACGATCACGTCGTCAATCCGCCCTTCCACGTGCAGGACGCCGTGGTCGAAGGTCCCGGCGTCGCCCGTGCGCAGCCAGCCGTCGGGGTCGAATGCCGTCGCGGCCCCGGCCGGATCGCCCCGGAGGCCGCGCATGAGCGTGGGCCCTCGCAGCAGGATCTGTTCCGTCGCGGGTTCGATGCGGACCTCGACTCCGTCGAGCGGCACGCCGTCGTAGACGACGCCGCCGCACGTCTCGGTCAGTCCATAGGTGGGGACGGCCGGGACGCCGGTTCGGTCGCCGAACAGGTCCCGCGACGCGCGATCGAGGGCGGCTCCGCCGACCAGGACGGCTCGCATGCTCCGGATCCGGTCGAGCAGCATGTCGTCCTCCGCTCGCGCGATCCGGCCGAGCGCGGTCGGAACCAGCGACGCGAACGCGGCGCCCGACGAGGCCGCTTCGGCGAACGTCTCCATGTCGAACCGTTCGGCCATCGACACCGGCACGCCCAGGAGCACGCGGCGGAGGGCGACGAGCATCCCGCCCATGTGGGCGACCGGCAGGCAGCAGTACCAGGGATCGGACGAGCCGCATCCGAGCCGCGCAGACGAAGCCGTCAGCGCAGCCTGAAGCGCGAACTCGGTCAGCTCGACGAGCTTGGGCGGGCCGGCCGTGCCGGAGGTGGCCATCACCAGGCGGACCGCCGGGTCCACCGGCTCGCCGCCCGCCAGGCGCCGGAACCCACCGGGCTCGAGAACCGCGGTCGGCCGGGCGCGGGCCACGATGTCGGCAGCCGCCCCCTGCGGAAGCCGATGGTCCACGGGCAGCACGGCGGCGCCCTTGTCGAAGACAGCCTCCAGGACGTCCAGCCACGCCGGCCCCGGAGGCATGGAGGCGACGACCAGGTCTCCCGTTCCGAAGTCGTCCAGGCCATCCACTCCGGGTAGGCTAGCCCACGATCCGAGCAACCACTCTGGGAGTGAATGATCATGGACTGGCAGCCCTCAGGCGACTACGGCGACATCCGGTACGAGACCAGTGACGGCATCGCGAAGATCACGATCGCGAGGCCCGAGGTCCGCAACGCATTCAGGCCGCAGACGCTGTTCGAGCTCTCCGACGCGTTCGAGACCGCCCGCGACGATCCCGCCGTCGGGGTCATCATCCTCACCGGCGAGGGGAACGACGCGTTCTGTTCGGGCGGCGACCAGCGCATCCGCGGCGACGACGGCTACGTGGACGCGAAGGGCGTCGGGCGTCTCAACGTGCTCGACCTGCAGGTCCAGATCCGGCGGCTTCCGAAGCCCGTCGTGGCCATGGTCGCGGGCTACGCGATCGGCGGCGGCCACGTCCTGCACCTGGTGTGCGACCTCACCATCGCGGCCGAGAACGCCAGGTTCGGGCAGACGGGACCGAAGGTCGGGTCCTTCGACGCCGGCTACGGCTCCGGGCTGCTCGCCCGCACGGTCGGGCTGAAGCGCGCGAAGGAGGTCTGGTTCCTCTGCGAGCAGTACGACGCGCCGACCGCGCTCCAATGGGGCCTGGTCAACCGGGTCGTGCCGCTGGAGCGGCTCGAAGAGGAGACGCTCGCCGTGTGCCGCCGGATGCTCGAGTTCTCCGCGCTCGCCCTTCGCATGCTGAAGGCAGGGTTCAACGCCGACACCGACGGCCTGGCCGGCATCCAGCAACTCGCCGGCGACGCCACGCTGCTCTACTACATGAGCGAGGAGGCGCAGGAGGGCCGGGACGCGTACGTGGAGAAGCGCCGGCCCGACTTCGCCAGATTCCCGAAGCGTCCGTGACGAGCGAACCGGCGCCGCGCGTGCCTCGCGTCCCGCGGAGCCGCGTGGGGGTGTGGCTGGCCGGCGCCCGGCCGCGGACCCTCGGCGCGTCCGTGGCCCCGGTCCTGGTGGGAACCGCGGCCGCCGTCTCGCCCACCTGGCCGCGCGCGATCGGATGCCTGGTCGTGGCGCTCGCGCTCCAGGTCGGCGTGAACTACGCGAACGACTACTTCGACGGCATCCGGCGCGTCGACACGGAGGCCCGCGTGGGTCCGATTCGACTGACCGCGTCCGGGCTGGCGTCACCGGCGGCGGTCCGTGGCGCGGCGCTGATCGCGTTCGGCATCGCCGCCGCGGTCGGCCTGTGGCTGGCCATCACGACGTCGCCCTGGCTGCTCGTGATCGGCGCGGCCGCCCTGGGAGCGGCGGCGCTGTACTCGGGCGGGCCGCGTCCCTACGCCGCGCGCGGCATGGGCGAGGTCTCGGTGTTCCTGTTCTTCGGTCTGTTCGCGTGCGCCGGGACCGCGTACGTCCAGGGCGAGACCGTGCCCGCGGCGGCGTGGTGGGGTGCGGTCGCGGTCGGCCTGTTGGCGGTGGCGATCCTGGTCGCGAACAACCTCCGAGACATCGAGACGGACGCCGCCGCGGGAAAGCGGACGCTAGCCGTTCGGTTGGGCGACGGCCGAACCCGAGCCATGTACCGCGCTTGCGTCGCGGCCGCGTTCGCGTCCGTCGCGCTGGCGGTCCTGATCGGCGCCATGCCCGCGTGGGCCCTGCTCGCGTTCGCCGCGGCGCCGCTCTCTGTGCGGCCGTTCGCGACGGTCGGGACCGCGTCCGGGCGGGCGCTGATCCCGGTGCTGGTCGCCACCGCGGCCCTCGATCTGGCGTTCGGCGCGGCGCTCGCCCTGGGCCTGTGGATCGCCAGGATCTGACGCGGCTGCCGTTCGCGGTGCCGCTCCGGGTGCCGGTGGGAGCCGTGACCGAGCGGGCGGGCTGGCTGGTGCGCGGGCCGGCCGGCTGGGGTGAGTGCTCGCCGTTGCCGTCGTGGTCGAACGCCGAGCGCGCCGCGGCCGAGCGGTCGGCGCTCGAGGCCGCGACCTCACAATTCCCGGCACCCCTGCGCGACGACGTGCAGGTCAACGCCATGATCCCGCGGGTCCCTCCTGCTGAGGCCGGCGCCCTCGCCGCGGCGTCCGAGTGCGGAACGGTGAAAGTAAAGGTCGGTGACGATCTCTCCGAGGCGCGCGTCGCTGCGGTTCGGGATGCGGTCGGTCCGGGCGTTCGGATCCGGCTCGATGCCAACGGCGCCTGGCCCGACCCTGCGTCGGCGCTCGCGGCGTTGCGCACCCTGACAGGATTCGACGTCGAACTGGTCGAAGATCCGGTCGCACGGCTGGACGACCTGGCCGCGGTCCGGCGGGCCTCACCGATTCCGGTCGCCGCCGAGATGCAGATCCGAACCGTGCCAGACGCCGCGGTCGTTCGCCGCCTCGATGCCGCGGACGCCGTGGTGCTCAAGCCCCAGCGACTGGGGGGCGTCCGCGCCGCCCTCCTCGCCGCAGAGGCAGCCGGCGTGCCGGCCATCGCGTCGAGCGCGCTGGAGACCTCCGTGGGCCTGGCCGCGGTGCTCGCGGTCGCCGCCGCACTTCCCGATGCGCCGTTCGCCCACGGGGTCGGGACGGCGCTGCTTCTGGCCGCGGACGTGACCTCCACACCGCTCGTCCCGGTTGGCGGGCTGCTGCGGCCGGTGCGCGTCGAACCGGACCTTCTGTCGATGGACTCGAACGGCGACCCGGCCCATGGCTGAGTCGTCCACCGGCGACGCCGCGCTGAGGGCGATGTTGGCCCTCGTCGACGGGTTCGTCCGATCCGGTGCGACGCATGCGTGCATCTCCCCCGGGTCTCGGTCGACGCCGATCGCGCTCGCCGTGGCACGGGACGGGCGGCTGCGGGTGCACGTGCACGCCGACGAGCGGTCGGCCGGCTTCTTCGCCCTCGGCGTCGCGAAGGCCATGGGGCAGCCCGCCCTGGTGATCACCACGTCCGGCACCGCGGTCGCGAACCTGTTCCCCGCGATCGTCGAGGCGGAGATGTCGCGAACGCCGCTGATCGCGCTGACGGCCGACCGACCGCCGGAGCTGCGCGGCGTCGGCGCGAACCAGACCATCGACCAGATCGGCATCTTCGGAAGTCACGTCCTGTCGTTCCTCGACGCGCCGGTGCCGGACCGCGATGCGGCGGACCCGGCCGGGTGGCGATCGCTCGCCGGAGTCACGTACGAGCATGCCGTCGGCCCTCCCGCCGGGCCTGTTCAGCTCAACCTGCCGTTCCGCGAGCCGCTCGTCCCGGCCGACTGGACGGCGGACGTCCAGCCTGAGCGCCCACCGGAGTCGTCCAGGTTCCGGATTCGGCGGGTCGACCCGAGCGTGGCCGGGTCGGTTGCGGACCTCGCCTCTTTGATGGCCTCGACCGAACGCGGTCTGCTGCTCGCCGGGTGGATCGAACCGTGGGGCGCGGGCGGAAGATACGCCGCCGCGGTCGAGGCGCTCTCAGTCGCCGCCGGCTGGCCGCTGATCGCCGAACCCCTTTCCGGCCTCCGGCGCCCGCCGGTTGCGCTGTCAGCGGCGCAGCACCTGCTCATGGACGACGAGTTCGCCGCGGCCAACGTCCCCGAGGTCGTGTTCCAGTTCGGGGCCGCACCGACCACCCGCGCGGCGCAGGCGCTGACGGCGAGGGCCGGCCGGCTCGTCGTCGTCTCGTCCGCGCCGGCGGATCCGGCGCACCGCGCCGACCCGTGGATCGAAGCATCCCCGAGCGACGTGGTGCGTTCGCTGGCGGCGCGCCTCGGCGATCGGACCGGCGACGATGCCCCGAACCCGTCGGCCTGGCTGACAAGATGGCGCCGGGCGGACCAGGGGGTTCGGGCCGCGGTCGACCGCGCGCTGGACGCGATGGGACACCCCTTCGAGGGGCGAGTCGCCCGGGACGCCGCGGCGGCGGCGCCGGCCGGTTCGATCCTCTTCGCCGGCTCGAGCATGCCGGTCCGGGATCTCGATACGTACTTGGCGCCGCGCTCCGACCTTCGGGTCGTCGCCAACCGCGGCGCGAGCGGGATCGACGGTTCGGTGTCCACGGTCCTCGGACTCGCCGCGGCGGCGGACGGACCGGTGATCGGGCTGATCGGCGACCTGGCGCTCCTTCACGATGCCGGCGCGCTGCTCTGGTCGGGCCGCACCACTTCACAGCGGGACACGCCCGTCGTTCTGGTGGTGCCGAACAACCACGGCGGCGGCATCTTCGACCACCTCCCGGTGTCGTCCGAACCCGAACACGAGCGACTCTTCGTCACGCCCCACTCGGTTCCGTTGGAACGCCTGGCCAAGGCTGCGCACGCGCGGTACCGGCTCGTCGAACGGCCCGCTGATCTGGGCGAGGCGATGGCGGATGCGACGGGCCACGGTGGGGTGCAGTTGCTCGAGATCCCCATCGATCGCGAGGTCGGGCTGCGGGCGAGGGCCGCCGTCCGGGCCGCGGTCAGAGCGGCCCTCGAGGCGCCTTGATCGATCGGAACGCCGTCAGCCGCCGCTGATCGCGGCGATCACCTCGAGCCGTGCGTTCGGCGGCACCTCCGTCGCGAGGTCGCCGCGCTCGCCGTCGACGTAGACGTGGATGTGCCGGCGCAGCGCGGGCCCTTCTCCGCAGAGGCGATCGCGGAGCCCGGGCCACCGCCGGTCGAGCACGTCGATCGCGTCGAGCACCGTCGGCGCTTCGACCTCGACGGTGCGCGGCAGGTCCGCGAAGAGCGGCCGCAGCGCCGAAGGAAGGTGCACGTCGGCCATTACGCCAACGTCGCCACCCGCACCGACTGGATCGGGGGCAGGTAGTCGGCGAGCTCCGTCCACGAATCGCCTTCGTCGAGCGAGGCGAAGATCTGCCCCGTCGAGGTTCCGAAATAGAGGCCGAAATCGTCCTGCTCGTCGCGCACCATACCGTCGCGGAGCACGCCGACGTAGGCGTCGCGGCCGGGCAGGCCGTTGGTCAGCTTCTGCCACGACGAACCGGCGTCACGGGTGCGCCAGACGGCCGCCTGCCCGTCCGGCATCGTTCGACCGTGTCCCGGGTCCAGCGGGATGCAGTAGAAGGTCTCACGGTCGTTTGGATGCGCCGCCGCCGCGAAGCCGAACTCGGTCGGCAGGCCCTCGCTGATCTCGATCCAGTTCATGCCGCCATCGTCGCTCCGCCACATGCCGACATGGTTCTGCTGGTACCAACGGTCGGGGTCCGGCGACTGCGCGAGCTTGTGCACGCAGAACCCGACCTCCTCGTCCGGGGGCGGCGGCCACTCGCGACGAAGGCCCCTGTTGCGCGGCTCCCAGGTCTTTCCGCCGTCGGTGGTGTCGAACGTGCTGGTGCCCTGAACGATCACGCGGATGTGGTCCGGGCTGTCGGGGAACGGCAGGATCGCGGAAAGGCCGAGGTGGCCGGGCGGCTGCATGGCGTGGTCGTTCCAGATCTCGCGGCCGGGCGCGCCGTCCAGCGTCGAGACGAGCGAGAACGTCGTGCCGTCGTCGGTGCTCTCGAACAGGCCGACGGACTCCGCGCCGACGAACACCTTCCCGTGCGCCGAGGCGAGGGACGAGATCTTGTTCAGCTTGAGGCCCTCGTCGTGCACTCCCTCGTAGTTGAGGCCCTTGCTCGACTGCGTCCAGGTCTCGCCGAGGTCGCCGCTCCGCCAGACGGACGACCCGAGCCATTCCGACGCCGCGGCGGCGTAGATCGCCCCGGATACGTCGATGATGGCGTTGTAGATCGGCCAGCTCTCGCAGAGCGGCCCGCGCAGATTCCACTCGCGGCGGTCGTCGCTCTCCAGCAGGAGCAGCCCCTTGCGTGTGCCGACCAGCAGGACGGTCTTCGGCATGTCTGTCTCCTCCAAGCTCGGTCTCGCCCCTGAAGACCGTATCCGGGGGCGAAGCGCATCGGCAACGGGTCAGGCGACGAGATGGTATGCGCGCCCGGTGACATTGAGGCTCTACGGATCGGCGCCCAGGGCGGCCAGCATCGAGGCGAACTTCGCGTCGGTCTCGGCGAGTTCGGCCTGCGGGTCCGAACCCTCGACGATCCCGGCCCCCGCGAAGAGCGACGCCATCGCTCCCTGCACCTCGGCGCACCGCAGCGCGACCGCCCAGGCTCCGTCGCCGGTGGCGTCCATCCAGCCGACGATGCCGGCGTAGAGCGTTCGGTCGAACGACTCCATCTCGTGGATCGCCTCCATCGCGAGCGCGGGCGGCGTTCCGCACACCGCCGGCGTGGGATGGATCAGCGACGCGAGGCGAAGCGCCGACGGCGCCGGTTCGCGGAGGGCGCCATCGATATCCGTGGACAGGTGCCAGACGGTGCCCGTCCCGAGCACCGACGGCTCGCGCGGAGCGGTGATGGAACGGCACACCGGCGCCAGTCCCTCGGCCACCGCGGCGACGACCATCGCGTGCTCGCTCCGATCCTTCGCCGAATCGAGCAGGCGGTCGGCGGCGGCGGCATCCTCGAGTGGAGTGGAGCCCCTGCGGATGGTGCCCGCCAGCGGGTTCGAACGGACCCGGTCCTGCGTCCGCTCAACGAGCAGCTCCGGCGTGGCGCCGACGAAGCCGTGCACGGCGAACGTGTACGCGTCCGGCTCGAGTTCGCGGAGGCGCCGCAGGAGCGCCGGGCGATCGAACGGCCGGTCGCCGCGGACCACGAGCATCCGAGCAAGGACCACCTTTTCCAGGCTGGTCACTTCGATCCTCCGGCGGGCGGCCGCGACGGCGTCGGCGAAGATCTCGGGCACCGGGATCGGCGTGACATCGAGCGGATGCGGAGCGCGGACCGGCTCCGAGCTTGAGGACGCGCCGGTCGCGCTTCGATCATCACCGCGCGAGCCACGCGATCGATCGGACCCGCCGTCAACGGTCATGCGCCACGCGGAACCGTCAGCCTGCTTGACGATCATCGTCTCCGGGACGACCAGCGTCGCGGGCGTGCGCCCGTCGAATGGAAGCGCGCCGATGATGCATGGAGGGTGCGCACCCTCCCACAGGATCTCGGCGAGCGCACGCTCGGCCAGGTCCGCCGCGCGGCCCACTTGATCTGGCCCGCCCGGTACCACGATCGTCCGGGCCGCGCCGGCCGCGACGACGCCGGCGCCGTGGCGCTCGAACAGGAAGCCGCCGGGCTGGGCGTACATGTCGACGAGATCGACCGTCCCCTCGACGGGCTCCGCAGCAGCCACCGGTCGGTTGTCCTGGTCCGGCCGCGCGCCCACGGTCATCGCCGGGTCCCGACGATCAACTGTGCGATCCCGCCGGACAGGGACCGCCGGCGCACCGCGGTGAACCCGGCCGCCGCGAGCATGCCCATGAGTGCGTGCGACTTCGGGAGGTACGAGACCGACCTGGGCAGATAGCTGTAGGCGGATCCATCGGACAGGAGCGCCCCAACGGCGGGAACGATCCGCCGGAAGTAGATGCCGTGTCCCGCCCGGAGGAGCGGGTTCGCGGGTTCCGAGACCTCGAGCAGCGCGACCCGTCCACCCGGTGCCACGATTCGGGCCATCTCGGCGAACAGCCGGCCGATGTCGACGACGTTGCGAAGTGCGAACCCGCACGTCACGCCGTCCACGGCCCCGTCGGCGAGCGGGACCGCCAGTGCGTCGGCCTGCACCAGCGGTGCGTCCGTTCGCGCCGCCTCCAGCATGCCGAAGGAGAAGTCGAGGCCAACCGGCCGCATGCCGCCCGCCTCGAGCTCGCGACAGAGATCGCCGGTGCCGCAGGCCATGTCGATCACCAGGGACCCCGGCAGGAGACCCAGCTCGCGGACCGCGAGCCGCCGCCATCCGACGTCCATCCCGAAGGTGAGCAGACGATTCAGCAGGTCGTACCGGGTTGCGATCCGGTCGAACATCCCCCGCACGGCGGCCGCCTTCTCCTCGCCTTCGGGCAGCTCGTCGTCTCGGGCGGGACGGGGGACCGGCACGCTCATCCGAGCGATCGCGACTCGGCCCGGCTGGCGGCGATCTCAGCCTCGCCGCCGACGCGTTCGATGTGCTCCTCGGCGATCGCCAGGAGCACCCGCCGGAAATGGTGAGCGACGAGCGCGGTGACCGCAGGGAGGAGCTCGCGGAACGCGGCGACCAGCCGTGCCGCCGCCTCCTCGTCCGGCAGGCCGGCGACCTTGATCGGCTTGCGAATGTGTTCGTCGAACAGCTCGACGGCCTGCTCGGCCGTTTCGCGCGCCGCTCGTGTGTACGTGGCAGCCAGGTCGAGCAGCGCGCCGAGGGGCAGCCCCGCCTCCAGGAGCCGCAGACCGTAGCGAACCATCTCGACGTCCGCGGCGGTGTAGCGCTCCTCGCCGTCGATCCGCCGGCCGATCGTGAGGCCGGCGCGTTCCGCCGCCCGAAGCAGCGCCGCGGGCATGCCGCTTCGTTCCGCCAGCTCCTCCAGCGTGAGGAACTCCTCGAATCCACCCTGCCCTTCGGCGTCGCCCGGGACGTCAGGCCTGCCCGAGCGCGTGGCCGCATCCCCGATCTGCGCCACGGCGACCGCCGCGGCGAGGTCGGCGTCGCCCCGGTCGAGTTCGCCGGCGAAGATGCGGCCGATCACGGCGAGCGTCAGGCCGTTCGCCTGCAGCGCCCGGATCTTCCGGATCCGTTCGGCGTGCTCCTGCCCGTAGACGGCGACCCTCCCGCGCCGGAGCGGCGCCGGCAGGAGACCCTTGGCCTGGTAGTAGCGAACGGTGTCCACCGAGACGCCGCAGGCTGCGGCGAGCTGTTCGACCCGGTACTCCACGACCGGTAACTCTACGAGTGATCGCTCGGACCGTCCGAGCGCCGAGAAAATCGAGCTGGCGGTGGGATTCGAACCCACGACCTAGCGATTACAAGTCGCTTGCGCTACCGGACTGCGCCACGCCAGCGTGTCAGGCATCGTACGACCGCCGCCCCACGCCGTCCGCGAGCGCCTCGCCTGGTGACGGCCGCAGCGCGAAGCCGAACAGCCCCACGGCCAGTGCCGCCGAGGCGTTCAGCGAGCCCACCCGGCCAGGCATCGGGATGCTGACCAACAGGTCGCAGTGCTCGCGGAGCAGACGGGAGATGCCGGCGCCCTCGCCGCCGAGCACGAGCACCAGCCGGCCCGCCGGCCGAGGTGCGTCATGGATCGTGGCCGGCGCACGATGATCGAGCCCGGCAACGGTGAACCCGATGTCCTTCAAACCCTCCGCGGTGCGCACGAGGTTCGTGACGGTCGCCACGGGCACGTGCAGGAGCGCGCCCGCGGACGCGCGAATGGCCGAAGCCGTCACGCCCGCCGCGCGGCGGCTGCGCACGATCAGGGCGGCCGCGCCGGCCGCCTCGGACGACCGCGCGCACGCCCCCAGATTCTGGGGATCCTCGATGCCGTCGAGCATCACGACCAGGGCATCGTCGGCGAAGGGAAGACCGAGCAGCGCTCGTTCGTCCAGTTCCCGCGGGCGTCGCACCGAAACCGCGACCCCCTGGTGATCCCTGCCGGCGAGCTCGTCCAGTTCGCGTTCCGGCACCCGCTCCAGCCGAAGGCCCGATCGCGCCGCCTCGTCGAGCAACTCTCTCAGTCCCGGCGTGGACCGGTTCGCGATCGAGGTCGACACGAGCAGGCGTTCGGCCACCCTGGACCTGATCGCTTCGAGGGCGGCACGGCGCCCTCCGAGCACCAGCCGTCCGGACGATCGATCAGTCATGCGGGCGCGACGCGGGCGACGCGGGCGACCGTCACCAGCGCGAGGCAGCCGACCCCGTCGCCGGCAAGCCCGAGTCCCTCGGGGCGCGTTGCCTTGACCGAGACCGAATCCGCGGTGACGCCGAGCGGAATCGCCAGGGCGGCGCGCATCTCTTCCCGCCGCGGCGCGATCGGGGGTCGTTCGGCCAGCACGGTGACGTCGCACCACACGGGCCTCCATCCGCGCTCTCGAGCGATCGCGACCGTGGCCGCCAGCAGGACGGTCCCTCCGATCCCCCGCACGCTCGGGTCGGTGTCGGGGAAGTGCTCGCCGACATCGCCGGCGCCGACCGCGCCCAGCACGGCGTCGGCAACGGCGTGGCACACCGCGTCGCCGTCCGAGTGACCGGCCAGACACGGCTCGCCATCGAACCTGATGCCGCCGAGGAACAGCGGTCGGCCCACGGCGTCGTCCCTCACGAACGGATGGACGTCGAACCCGAGCCCGGCTCGGATCCCAGAAGCGTCCGAGTCGTCAGGCATGTTGACCGATCACCGTCACACCGGCCGGGCCACCCGATGCGGTGAGCCGCTCTGCGCGCTCCAGATCCTCCCGGGTGGTGATCTTCACATTCGCCGGTTCGCCCGGGATCACCGTCACGCGGTAGCCGGCGGCCTCCAGGAGCATCGCGTCGTCGGTCCCTTCGAGCCCATGCTCGGCAGCGACCTCGTGCGAGCGTCGCAACGCCTCCCCACGGAACGCCTGCGGCGTCTGGACGAGGAACAGCCCCTCGCGCGCCACCGTCTCGATGACCACATCGTCCCGAACCCGCTTGACGGTGTCGTGGCAGGGCAACGCGGGCACGACGCCGTCGGGGGTGGGCAGGCGGCTCGGATCGTTCCCGGATGCACCGCGTTGGCCCCCGAGCGCGTCGATCACGCGGCCAAACAGATCTGGCGTCGCGAACGGTCGCGCGGCGTCGTGCACCACGACCGCGCGGGCCCCGGGCGGCACCGCGGCCAGTCCGGCGCGGACCGATTCCTGCCGAGTCGCCCCGCCCGGGACGGCTTCGATCGGCAGGTCACGGGCGGCATGGCCGTCGATGAGACCCTCCAGGTCGTCGAGCGCCGAATGGTGGCCGGGCGGCGTCACGAGCACGACCAGCCCGACACCGGCGCAGAGCGACGCGGCCCGCAGCGAATACGCGAACATCGGCCGGCCCCCGAGCGGACTGAACGCTTTGGGCAAGGCCGCCCCGAGCCGCTCCCCGGCACCGGCGGCAAGGATCACCGCGACCGCGCCGGACGGGTCCCGACTCAGCTCGCCCGCTCCGCGCCGTGCATGGTCGAGGGCGCTCGAACGGCCCCGGAGGGATCCGTGGCGTCGGCCGCATCTCCGGCAGCCGCCGAACGGTCCGGGGCGGCGAACACCATCCGGCCGTTCGCCGTCTGCAGCACGTTCGTCACCACGACTCCTTCGGTCGACCCCACCGATTGCACCGCGTCCTCGACGACGACCATCGTACCGTCGTCCAGGTAGCCGACCGCCTGGCCCGCGTCGCGGCCCGGGCGGACGAGACGAACCTCGACCCGTTCACCCACGATCACGGGAGGACGGAGTGCCTCGGCGAGGGCGTCGATGGACAGCACCTGCACCTCGAGCGCCCGCGCGACGCGCGCGAGGGTGGAGTCCGTCGTGAGCAGCATCGCGCCGCGGTCCCGGGCCAGCCGGACGAGGGAAGCATCGACACCATCCGGATCGCGGCCCATCGTCCCCTCGTCGTCGATGAGCGCGACGTCGACGTCCGGATCCCGCCGCAGCACGATCAGCAGCTCGAGCGCTCGCCGTCCTCGCTCGCGGCGCGCGCGATCCGACGAGTCCGCGATGGACTGCAGTTCGCCCACGACGCCTCGGGTCACGAGTAGGGTGCGCAAGCCGAACCCGGACCGAACGAGAGGCTCGACGCGCCCGTCGATCAGCGCGCTGGTGTCCACCACCACGGCGTCGGCACTCGCGGATCGAGCCACCCGCGGCTTGACCCCGATCAGCGCGAACAGCTCGTCGGTCTTGGCCAACCCAACCCGGTAGCCGATCGCGCCTCCGACCACGTAGAGGAACGCGACCGTGGGGAGCGCGGCTGCGCCGGGCAGGTGGAACAGCGGGATCGAGAGCAGGGCGACGGGGATCAGGCCAAGGATCAGGCCGACGGTCCCGGCAAGGATGTCCGCGGCCGGGATCCGGCGGAACTCCCGTTCTAGCGCGGTCGCCGCCGACGCGGTCGTCCGGCCGAACATGCCGCCCAGGACGTAGCCGACGCCGGAACCGACGGCGATGCCGACGACGAGGCGCGGGCCGGTGTCGGGGCCGGTCGCCGAGGCGATCTCCCAGCCGGCCGTCGCGAACAGAGCCACCATGATGAGCCGGACGGCCTCGACCAGGGAACGGCCGGTTCGGCGCGGCCGGGCGGCAGGATTGGGAGATGAAGGGTCGCCGGCTTCTTCCTCGTCAATGAGAGACGCGGCCGGCGCAGCATCGACCGGCCGCGATGCGCGTTCGGCGGCGGCCATACAGAATCATTCGGCCCGCGCCAACGAGCCTTGAGCGAAGAACGCGTGCGATCAGGTTGCGATCGAGTTGGATCAGCGGGGCTCGGCCAGGACCTTGTCGATCATGGCCTCGGTCTTCTCCTCGGTGGTCTCGTACGCGAAGGTCAGCTCGGAGACAAGGATCTGACGGGCCTTCGTGAGCATCCGCTTCTCGCCGGCCGACAGGCCCTTGTCCTTCTCCCGGATGGAGAGGTTCCGGACCACTTCGGCGATCTGGTAGATGTCGCCGGACTTGATCTTCTCGACGTTGGTCTTGA
>JBEDUK010000027.1:0-82527 GCA_040414485.1 Actinomycetota bacterium | reverse complement strand
AAGCACTCACGGCGAAGGTGCGGCGTTCGCTCGGTACCGGAGCGAACGCCGCCGACCTTGCCGAACATACGGATCAGGCGGCGCGCGTCAGCCGCTGATCGCCTTCGCCTTCAGGCGCTGGAATTCGGCGTCGTCGATCACGCCCTGCGCCTTCAGGTCGGCGAGCCGCTGCAGCTCGTCGGCCGGGCTCCCCTGCGTACCCGCGGCTTGCCGGATGTACTCGCGCGCGGCCGCGTCTGTTGCCTGGGCGTCTTCGGCCGCGTGCTGAGACATCTTGTGCCCGCGTGCGATCAGATACACGAACACGCCCAGGTACGGGACGATGATCACGAAGATCACCCAGAGGAACTTGGCGAAGCCGCTGAGGTCGTGGCTGCGGAAGATGTCGCTGAACACGATGATCAGCAGCCAGATCCAGATGAAGAACAAGAAGAACCAGAGGAACGAGTAGAACACCTGGCCGGTACCGAAGTCATTTGCGAGTGTCACGCTTCGCTCTCCTATGTCGTTGGCGCGGAAGTTGGAAGCGGCGGCTCCGACACCGCGGTACCGGTGTCCTCCGCCTCATAACGCGCGAGGAGCTCCCGCTCGCCCTCGCGCTTCGGGAACAAGAAGAAGACGAGTGCAAAACCGCACACGATTGCGACGATGCCGGCGAAGTAGGCCCAGTTCTGACCGTCGGTGAACGACTGCCGCGCCGCCGTGATGATCTCGTTCGAGTACTGCGGATAGCGGGCGGCGGTGTCGGACGCACTCGCGAATGATTTGGTGAGCTCGCTCTGCACCGAAGAGTTGACCTGCGATCCCTGCGGCGAGCTCGCGATCAACTTCGTGAACGCCGAGGCGTAGCCCGCGGTGAGCAGCGCGCCGAGGATCGACTGCATGATGGCGCCGCCGAGGTCGCGCTGGAGGTCGGCCGTACCCGACGCCATACCGGCACGCGTCACCGGCACTGATCCCGTGAGCGAGTGCGACGCCGGTGTGCCTGCGAATCCGACGCCGGCACCGATGAGCGCGTAACCGAGACCGATCGGCCAGTAGGAGATGTTCTCCTCCCAGAGGAGCAGCATGACGACGAAGCCGGCGAGGCAGCACACATAGCCGACCAGCAGCGTGAAGCGCGATCCCTTCGTCTCGACCAACTTGGCCGAGCGGGGCGCGATGAGCACCATCAGCACGACCGCCGGAAGGATCGCCAGCCCCGCTTCGAACGTCGAGTACCCGAGGACGTTCTGCAAGTACTGCTGCCCGATGAACATCGCGCCCATCAGCGATCCGAACACGATGATGCCCGCGCAGGCCGCAACCCAGAAGATGCGCCGGCTCGCGATGTGCAGGTCGTAGAGCGGCACGCGCGCGCGGCGCTGACGGATCACGAACGCGATCAGCGCGGCGAGTGCGATGAGCGAGAGCGACAGCACCAACATGCCGCGATCGGGCACCGGCGCGAAGTTGATCGCGAGGATCAACGAGCCGACGAGCACCATCGACAGAATGCCGCCGAAGTTGTCGACCGGTTCGGTGGTCTCGTTCACGTGGGCAGGAACCAGCGTGAACGCCAGGTAGAACGCGACGAGGGCGAGCGGCAGTGTGATGAGGAAGACGGAGCCCCACCAGAACTTCTCGAGCAGGCCACCGGCGACGAGCGGGCCGAGCGCCGACACCCCGCCACCGATCGCCGACCACAGCGCGATCGCATGCGTGCGGGCCGCGTCGCGCCACAGCGCAGTGATCAGGGCGAGGGTCGTCGGGAACGCCATGCCCGCGGCGACACCGCCGACGAGTCGGGCCCCGAACAGCACCTCGATGCTCGGTGCCCACGCCGCGACCAGACACGCGGGGATCGACAGCGTGACGCCGAGCAGCAGCATCATCTTGCGGCCGTAGCGGTCGCCGAGCGCGCCCAGATACAGGACCGAACACGCCAGTCCGAGGGAGAACGCGACCGCCACCAGATTCAGGGCCGTCTGGGAGGAGTCGAACGCCCTGCCGATGTCGGGCAGGGCGACGTTGGCGACGGCCAGGTTCAGGTTCGCGACCGCGGCGACGATGATGAGCGTCCCGAGGACCAGCCCACCGCGCGCGGGACCGCCTCCTGCCACCTCGCTCCGGTCCGCCATCGCGCCTCCCGCCACGACCCAGGCGATGCTCCTCCCAGCCCGACAGCCTACGCAACCGGCGCGCGTGGGACGCCCGCCCCGGAGGACCGGCCGCGTTCGAGCTGGGGATGGGGGGGCGCATGCCCGAACGGCCATAGAATCCGACCGTCGCCGCGGACATGCGGTGCACATGGGAGGGATGGGGTGGCGGGGGAGTCGAGCGAAGGGCCGGGTCGTGCCCGCGAGGCGCGTCGTCTGCGCCGCCGGCGCCTGATCGAGGCGTTCTACTCGCCCGACAGCTACGGCCTCGTCGTCCTCCTGATCTTCATCACGTACATCCTGTCCGTGTCCATTCGGCAGTCCTGGGCCGGCTCGCTCGTGGTGTTCGTCCAGGTCGCCACCGTGTCCATCACGCTTCGCGCCTCTGAGGCCGGCCTCCGCGTCCGCCGCTTCACATCCGTGCTCCTGGTGCTCGCCGCGATCGGCGCCGTCGTGAACCTGTTCGTCTCCACTCGGCATCTCTGGATGGGGCTCACCTCGGCCATCGGGGCGGTGCTGTACATCGCCGCGTCGCTGTCGATCCTGCGCCATCTGGTCCGGCGGCGCGTGGTGGACGTCGAAACGGTGCTCGGCGCGATCGCGACCTATCTCATGGTTGGGATGGCGTTCGCGTTCATCTACCGAACGATGGCGCTTTCCGGCGGTGGCAATTTCTTCGGAACTCAAGGCGAAGGGACGTTCCCACAGGACCTCTTCTTCTCGTTCACGACCCTCACCACGACCGGGTACGGGAACCTCGTGCCCGCGAGCAATCCGGGCCAGACATTCGCGGTCGCGGAGATGCTGATCGGGCAACTGTTCCTGGTGACCGCGGTCGCCAAGGTGATCAACGCATGGCAGCCGGGTCAAGGGCGCCGGGGCCTCCGCGCGACCGACGACGCCGAATGACCCGTTCCTTCCGGAGGTGACAAGGGTGGACTCGATCATGGAACCGATCTCGAACGCGGCGCTGGACGTGGCGTCGCGCCTGAATCCGATCAGCGGATCGCCGTCCTCGGCGATCGAGGCGGCGGCCCTGCTCGATTCGTTCGGCGAATCGTTGATGCCGCGAACCTCGATGCACCAGGGCATGGCCGTGGGGCTGTCCCTGGCGATGGGTCACCTGGCCGGGCGCGTGGTCGAACGGCTGACGGACCTCGCCGTCGGGCCGGACAAACCGCTCGGCGCGCGGCTGGCCGTGCGCGGCGCGCTCATCGGCGCCGGTCTCGGGCTCGAACGGCTGCCCGAACCGCCCGGTTCGACCCTCTGGCGCTCCGGCCTCCGAACGGGCGGCCGCCTCCTCCGTGCGGGATCGATCGGCGGCGCGCTCTACGACACCGGCTCCTACGTCCGGACCCGTTACCCGACGAGCCGCTGGATCCGGCCGGCGCTCGTGACCGCGGCGCTGGGCGCCGGCGTGGGCCTGTGGGCCGAGCGCCGCCTGAAGGAGCGCGTCGCGGCGATCGAGCCGTGGCCGAAGGAGCAGCGCGCGACCGTTCCCGCCGCGTTCGGCATCGGCGCCGGGATCTACACGGGCGTGATGAGCGCCACACGCGGGTTCGTCTTCACGCGGAACGCGCTGATCCGATATCTCGGGCCGGGTCCGGCGAAGAACGTCCTGGGCCGCGCCATCAACATGACGATGTGGACCGCGGGGCTCACGTGGCTCTACAACGCCGGCGTCGGGTACATCGGGAGGGCGAACGAACGCGTGGAGCCCGGGTACGCGACGCCGCCGGGGTCCGACACGGTGAGCGGCAGTCCGCGGAGCCTGTCGCCGTTCGAGGATCTCGGCATGCAGGGCCGGCGGTACGTCACCGACGTCGTCACACCCGAGGTGATCGAAAAGGTGCTCGGCGAGCCCGCCAAGGCCGAGCCGATCCGCGTCTACGTCGGGTACAACAGCGAGCCGCTGTACGCCACCGGCCGCGCAGAGCTCGCGTTGGAGGAGCTGGAGCGCGCCGGCGCCTTCTCACGCTCGTATCTCCTGCTGGTCTCGCCCACGGGGACGGGCTGGGTCGACCAGACCATGATCGAGAGCGCGGAGATCCTGACGCGCGGCGACATCGCGACGTGCGCCATCCAGTACGGCCGGTTCCCGTCCTTCCTGTGCGTGCAGAAGGTCCACCTCGGCCGCTCGCAGTTCCGACTGCTCCTGTGGGGCGTGAAGCAGCGGCTGGCGGCCATGCCGCCGGAAGAGCGCCCGAAGGTGCTGGTGTTCGGCGAGAGCCTGGGCGCGTGGTCGTCGTCCGACGTGACGATGTATCAGGGGATCGAAGGGTTCGACCACTACGGGATCGACAAGGCGCTGTGGTTCGGGCTTCCCGGCCTTGCGAAGTGGTCCAGGACCCGGATGGCCTGGGGCGACGGCGACCTGGTGCCGGAGGGCACGGTGGGACACTTCGACCGGCCCTCGCAGTTGGCCGAGCTGACCCCGGAGGCTCGTGAGCGGCTCCGCGCGATCGTCCTCACGCACGACAACGACCCCATCGGCGCGCTCAGCCCCGATCTGCTGATCAAGCAGCCCGACTGGCTCGGGAAGGACCGCGGGCGCGGCGTCCCGCCGGACATGCACTGGACCCCGCTGATCACGTTCTGGCAGACGCTGGTGGACGCCATGAACGCGATGGTCACGGTGCCTGGGCAGTTCGGCTCCTACGGTCACGACTACCGCGGCGACACGGCGCGGTTCGTCCACGACGCGTTCGGCCTGCCGCCGGTGAGCGAGGAGCAGATGCAGCGGCTCGAGGCGGAGCTGCGCACGCTCGAGATCGAACGCGCGGAGCGGATCAAGGCGACGAAGGCCGAGGCGGCGCCGCCCGCGCCGGCGCAGCGCGCGGCGGAGGACGACGGCGGCCGCGCGGCCGGCGGCGTGCCGCTGCGGGTGCGCCGGACCGGCGGCGCGAAGTGGATGCGGAGCATCGCGCGCAAGCGGGGCCAGGCCCCGCCGGACATCCAGTGACGTTCTGCTAATCGGCGGCCGGGGCGACCGGCGGCATCGGGCGGCCCGGCGCGAACGGCTCGATGTCGACGTCGGTTGCAGGCTCGCGGCCGGCGATCTTGTCGGCGATCAGCGCGCCGGCGAACGGACCGACCGTGAGTCCCGTGGGGCCCATCCCGGTGGCGACCCACGTCCCGGGCAGGCCGTCGACCGGTCCGAGGAGCGGAAGGCCGTCGCGCGTGGCCGGCCGGAAGCCCACGCGCACCTCGTGCAGCGAAGCTCCGGTCAGACCCGGCGCGAGCCGAAGGGCCTGATCCAGCACCTCCCTGACGCCGCCGGCCGTCGTGCGGCCGTCGAAGCCGGTGCCGTCCTCGCGGGTCGCGCCGGCCACGACGCGGCCACCGGGGAACGGGACCAGGTAGTGCCCGTCGAATCCGATCACGAACGGCCAGTCGCCGGTGTCGCCGTGGCGGGCCGCCCCTTCAGACGGAAGATCGAGATGCGCGATCTGGCCGCGCTGAGGCCCCACCGGGAGTTCGATGCCCAGCGGCTCGACGAGCGCCGCCGACCAGGCGCCCGCGGCGAGGATGACCGCGTCGCACGGCAGCCGCTCCGACCCGACGACGATCGTCGGGAGGTCGTTCGCGTTCATCGACTCGAACGCCGCGCGGCCATGGACGACGGTGGCGCCACGGCGAACGGCCGCACGGGTCATCGCGTCCCTCAGCAGTCGCCCCTCCACCACGGCGCCGTCGGTGACGTGGATGGCGGGCACGCCCGCCGCGAGGGGCGGGAATCGTTTCTTCGCTTCCTCTGATTCGAGCACCGTCGCGACACCGACGCCGCCGATGCCAACGTCGTGCCGTCGCGCCACGTGATCGCGGATCTCGCCGAGGGTCGCGCGTGTCGTGCCCGGCGGCGCCGTGATGAGCCCGCCCGTGACCCGGTATCCGGCGTCCGGTTCACCATCCTCCGCCAGCCGCGCCACCAGGTCCGGGTAGAAGGCCGCCGCCGCGGCGGCGAGCTCGTACCACGGACCCTCCGGCATCTGCGAGGTGCCGGGCGCGACGATGCCGGCGCCTGCCGCGGTCGCCTGGCCGGGAGCGTTCGGATCGATCAGGGTGACGCCGATGCCCGCGTACGCCAACCGGTACGCGGCGCTCGCGCCGACGATGCCTCCGCCGATGACGACCACTCGTTCCACGGTTCGAAGGACGACCCTAGCGGCGCGCCGCCGAGGATGGCGTGGGAGAGCCTCCGTACACTGGCGCGCCGTGGAGCCGAACGAACCGCGCCCGGCGGCGGCGGTGCGATAGCCGATGCCGGTCGGCTACCTGATCACGGTTGTCGGGTGGGGCATCCCGACGCTGTTCGCGGTTGCACCGATGCGGGGGCGGGGGCGGCTCGCCTGGGTGAGCTTCTACCTTGGGCTCGCCCTGAACGAAGTCCCGTCCGTCGCCCTGTACTTCCTGGTGATCGCGACGGCGCTGCTGATCGCGCAGGGCGGCCTGCACGGCGCCGGCGCGTGGCTGGCCTTCGGCATCGGGGCGCTGGACGTCGCCGCGCTCCTCACGGTCGCCGTGCGCGCGCGAACGGCCGGCGCGATCGTCGGGAGTGCTCTGGACGACGGACTCGGCGCCGGGTGGAGGGAGGCGATCGATCCCGCCGTCGCCTCAGCCCTGCGGCCCGGCTTCGCGGTGGGGCTGGCTTCGTTCGTGCCGCTTCGGGCGCGGCGTCCCGACGTGGAACGGGTCGCGGACATCGCGTACGGCGACGCGGGCGTGCGGAACCTGCTGGACGTCTACCGGCACCGCTCGCGGCCAACCGGGGGCCCGGTCCTGGTGCACCTCCACGGTGGCGCCCTTCGCACGGGTCGGAAGAATCGCGAGGGCCTCTCGCTCATCTATCGGCTCGCGTCCCGGGGATGGATCTGCATCAGCGCGAACTACCGCCTCAGTCCCGCGGCGACCTTCCCCGACCATCTCGTGGACGTGAAGAAGGTGCTCGCGTGGGTGCGCGCGCACGGGCAGGAGTTCGGCGCGGACCCGTCGGTCGTGTTCGTCGCCGGGGGCTCCGCGGGTGGCCAATTGGCATCGCTGGCCGCGTTGACGCAGAACGATCCGCGCTATCAGCCGGGCTTCGAAGGAGCCGATACGTCGGTCGCGGGGGCGATCTCGTTGTACGGGCTGTATTCGCCGGCGTCGTACGGCTCAACGGAGAGGGGCGGCGACGCGTTCCCGATGTCGCATCTCCGTCCCGACGCGCCGCCGTTCTTCGTTTCGCACGGCGACCGCGACACCCTCCTCGGGGTGGAGGCGGCGCGGCAGTTCGCGCGTGGGTTGGGAAGTGTCTCGAATCAGCCCGTGGTCTACGCGGAGCTCCCGAGGGCGCAGCACGGCTTCGACCGGTTCAGGTCGGTGCGGTGCGACAACGTGGTGAATGGGATCGAAGCCTTCGCCGCTTGGGTCCGCGCGGCCCGTTAGAGTTCGGCGCGATGCCGCTCGCCAAGGCCCTGGGGCTTGTGTTTGTGACGATGCTGGGCGCGCCGTCGGTTGCGACCGCTTCCGGTCCAGTGACGGGCGGGGGGCACTGGCACTACGTGGCGACACCAAACCCGGAGGGCGCGAGCAATTCGTTCCTGCTCTCGGTCTCGTGCCCGGATCAGACGGGATGTGTGGCCGTCGGGTTCTCCACGGCCGGGGACCGGGAGGTGCCGCTCGCCGAACGCTGGAACGGGATGCGTTGGAAGATCGTGACCACGCCGAGCCGCCCGCACGCGGTGGGGAGCAGCCTGGCAGCGGTGTCGTGCGCGGCGATCGACGCGTGTGTTGCGGTCGGCGTTTCCGATCGCGTATCGCTGGTCGAGCGGTGGAACGATCGGAGATGGAGCATCGTGCGCGTGCCGGACCCGCCTCATTCACAGGCTGCAGGCCTGACCGGAGTCTCCTGTCCCAAGCCGGCGCGGTGCATCGCCACCGGCTATTACCTCAACGCGGACGACCTGTCCCGGCCCTTCGCCGAACACTGGGACGGAGTGGCATGGACGGAGGTTGCCCTTCCGGCGCCGCCAGACGCCGACGAGATGTATCTCTTCGGCATGACGTGCACGGGAGGTGCTGACTGCACTGCGGTCGGCGGTTGGGACGACCAACGCTT
The DNA here is from genome assembly GCA_040414485.1 of Actinomycetota bacterium. Lineage (GTDB taxonomy): Bacteria > Actinomycetota > UBA4738 > UBA4738 > UBA4738 > JBEDUK01. The sequence goes on along the minus strand of JBEDUK010000027.1, from coordinate 74,292 downwards.
CACGCGCCACCCGCTGATCGAGCACTGGGACGGACGGGCTTGGACGATGATTCCCGCACCCGATCCCGACTACCGGCACTTCCGCGGCGCGGCGCTGTATGGAATCTCGTGCGCCGGCCCGAGCGAATGCATCTCCGTCGGAGGCGCGTACATCGGGGAGCGACACGGCGCCGCCGTTGCCGAACGGTGGGACGGATCGACGTGGGTGGTGATGGACGCGCGCCACCCGTTGGACTCGTTCCTGAGCGCGGTCGCATGCGCCGGCTCGACCGCCTGCGCCGCCGTCGGATCGGGCACCGGCCATCCGAGCTCTGGGGGCAACCTCGCGGAGCGATGGGATGGGGACGGCTGGGCATTGCAGTGGCCGGCCATCCCGTCGGGCATGTCGGACGCGGGCTTAGGGGGCGTTGCCTGCCCCAGTTCCACCGGATGCATCGCTGTCGGCTCGGCATTCGGCGGCGACGGCGTGGTCACGACGGCGGAGCAATGGGTCCGATAGCTGCGTGTGATGACCGGCGGGTAGCATGGGCGCGCCCGCCAGCCGAAACGACCCCGCAGGAGCCATGAGCGTCACGTCCGAGAGCCTGATCGAACTGACGGACGAGCAGCGCGAGATCGTCGCGGCCGTCCGGGCGTTCGTCGAAAAGGAGGTCTACCCGGTCGCGGAGGACCTCGAGCAGCGCGACGAGTTCCCCGAGGCGATCGTCGACCAGATGAAGGAGATGGGCCTGTTCGGCCTCACGGTGCCCGAGGAGTACGGGGGCGCGGGCCTCGACCTGCTGACGTACGCGCTGGTCGGCGTCGAGCTCTCGCGCGGCTGGATGTCCCTGTCGGGGATCATGAACACGCACTTCATGGCCATCTACCTGCTGAAGAAATACGGCAGCGACGAACAACGGCAGCGATGGCTGCCGAGGATGGCCACAGGCGAGCTCCGCGCGGCGCTGTCCATGAGCGAGCCGGGCGCCGGCAGCGACGTCCAGTCGATCCAGTGCCGCGCCGTGCTCGACGAGGCCGCCGGCGAGTACGTCGTGAACGGCCAGAAGATGTGGGTCACGAACGGCCTTCGGGCCGGCCTGGTCGTCTTGCTGTGCAAGACCGATCCGACCGCCGATCCGCCGCACCGTGGGATGACCGTGCTGTATGTCGAAAAGGAGCCGGATGCGCGCAGCGACGGTGGGATCACGGTTCCGCCGAGCATCGAGAAGATGGGCTACCACGGCGTCGAGACCACCGAGCTGGTCTTCGAGGACCACCGCGTTCCGGTCGCCAACCGCCTCGGCGAGGAAGGCGACGGGTTCCGGCAGATCATGGACGGCATCGAGGTCGGCCGCGTGAACGTGAGCGCGCGCGCCGTCGGCCTGGCCACCCGGGCGTTCGAGGAGGCCATCGCCTACGCGCAGGAGCGCGTCGCGTTCGGCAAGCCGATCGCGCAGCACCAGATGATCCAGGAGAAGCTGGCCGACATGGGCACGAAGCTCGAGGCGTCCCGGCTCATGCTCGTGCAGGCGGCCCGCAAGAAGTCGGCCGGCGTGCGCGCGGACCTCGAGGCCGGGATGGCGAAGTACTTCTGCACCGAGGCGTGTCACGAGATCGTGACCGAGGCGCTCCGGATCCACGGCGGCTACGGATATTCGGCCGAATACACGATCGAGCGCCTCTATCGCGACGCGCCGTTCCTGCTGATCGGCGAGGGAACGAGCGAGATCCAGAAACTGGTGATCGCGCGCCAGTTGCTCGAACGGTACAAGCGGTAGCGGGCCGGCTGCCGTGGACGACCTGGGCGCGGTGCCGCCCGACACCGATCCGATCGTCGCGCTCCGCGAGGAGTGCGAGGCCGTCTCCGAGATCGTAAAGGTACTTGACGAATCGGACTTCGCCCGGCCGACGCGCTGCCCCGAGTGGAATCTCAAGGAACTGTTCGCGCACGTGGTTCGGGACGTCGACCGCATCAACGCTGCACTGGACAACCCCGCGCCGGAGCGGGTGACGCACGACGCCGTCTCGTACTTCGGCTCCTACGACGGGACTCCCGGCGGCGCCGCCGCGGCCGGCGTGGCGGAGCGGTCGAAGGAACTCGCCGCACGGTTCCCGGACGGCCCCTCCCTCCGGGACGCGTGGAACGACCTCTGGCCCCGAACGCTCGAGCGCGCCGTGGCCGCCGACCGCAACCGGCCCGTCGTGACGTTCGGCCCGGTGCTGACGCTCGACGAATACCTCAGGACCCGCGTGCTGGAGGTCACGGTGCATCGCATGGACCTGCAGGACGCCCTCGGCGAACGCGGCTGGGGGACGGATTCGGCCGTGAGCATCATCGACGACATCCTCGTCGGGCTCCTTGGGACCGAACCGCCCCGGACGCTCGATTGGGACGTGGTGGACTTCATCGAAGCCGGCACCGGCCGCCGTCCGCTCTCGGAAGCGGAGCGGAAGAAGCTTGGCGTCCGGCTGTCTAAGAGGTTCCCGCTGCTCGGCTGATCAGCGTCGGTCCCCGTTCGTCGCCCGTCAGCCGGACAGCCTCCACGTATCCGACTTGATCCGGTGACCGTGCTGGCCGCCCAGGAGCATCAGGCCCGTGCCCGGATCGAACGCCAACCCGTCCGACTCGCGAACGGACGGCGATCGCGTCGGGGTGAGCTGCACCCAGTCCGAGCCGGTCCACGCCCACGTGTCGCCCAGTTCTCCATCGGGACTGCCGCCACCGAACACAACGACCGCCTCGAGGTCCGGGTCGTACGCGGCTCCCGTCTCGAACCGTTGAGGCGGCTGATGCAGCGGCGACTGCGGCGTCCAATCGGTGCCGTCGAACGTCCAGGTGTTCTCGGTGCGAAGGTCGCCGATCCCCCCGAACAGGACCACCTGGCCGGTCGCCTCGTCGAGCGCGCAGACGCCCGACGCGCGCGCCTGGGGGAACTGAAAGGTCTTCACGCGCTTCCAGTCAGACCCCCTCCACTGCCAGGTCGCGTACTGGTAGAACTGCCCGTCGAACCCGCCGAACAGGTCGGTGTGGCCGTTCAGCGGGTCGGGGAACATCATCGCGCCGGAGAGGCGGTGCGGTCCATGGGCGGGCTGCTCGTGCCGCCACCCGTCGGTGCCGTAGGTCCACGTGTCGCCCAGGTGCTTCGAACCGTTGAAGCCGCCGAACAGGACCATCCGCCCGCTCGGGGCGTCGTACGCCATGCCCGCGCCGGCTCTCGGCGACGGAGATGTCCCGGGGACCTGCATGGCCCAGCCCGTACCGGTCCACACGGCCGTCAACCCGTTGTACGAGCCGCCCCCGAGGTAGCCGCCGAAGGCCACCGTGCCCACCGCCGACCCGTAGGCCATGGACATTCCCGCGCCGATCTGGACGTCGCGCGACGCGATCTTGTGCCACGAAAGCGCCTGCGGCGCGGCCTGCGCCGGCGATCCGATCAGCAGCAGCGACGCCAACGTCAGCACCGTGGCTCCCATCGCTCGCACGCTCGTGCGATGCATGGTCCCCTCCTTCCGCAGGTCCATCTTCGTACCTTCGTCTCCCGAGCCGAACGTGCCCTCCGACGACGGGTACGCTCTGGCGGGTTCCCCGGGATGCCAAGGAACCGAACTTGACGGGTATCGGAGGAGACGAGGCGACATGGGCGAGGCGCGGCCGTTCGGGCGGTACCTGGAGGACTTCGAGGTCGGCGACGTCTACAAGCACTGGCCGGGCAAGACGATCACCGAATACGACGACCACCTGTTCTGCATGATCACGATGAACCACCATCCGCTGCACACGAACGCGCACTACGCCGAGACCCAGACCCAGTTCGGACGGAACGTCGTCGTCGGCAACCTCGTGTATTCGCTGGCGCTCGGCATGTCCGTGCCCGACGTGTCCGGCAAGGCGATCGCGAACCTGGAGGTGGAGTCCCTCAAGCACACGGCGCCGATGTTCCACGGCGACACCCTGTACGCCCAGACGACCGTGCTGGACGTGAAGGAGTCCTCGTCGAAGCCGGATCGCGGGATCGTGACCGTGGAGACGCGGGGCTACAACCAGGAGGGCGTCGAGGTCCTGTACTTCCGCCGCAAGGTCATGGTGCCGAAGCGCGGCAGCGTGGGGGAGCAGCCCGGCCGTCCCGAACCTCGCGAACCAGACTGAGACCGGTTCAGCCCACTACTGCGCCTCGAGGAGGTTCGCCGCGACCAGGCCGGCGATTAGAACCACCACGGCGAGAACGGCCCAGACAGGCGACACGCGCACTCCCTCCGACCGGGACGTGACGACCAACAGCACCGCTCCGACCGGGAGCAGCGGCACGAAGACCAGCGAGAACGCGCCTGCCAGTCCGGTGGCCATCGAGCCGGCGGCGGCCCAGGAGAGGAGCGCGGAGCGCCGTCCGACATCCGCCGCAAGGCTGCCGGCAAGGGCGGCGAAGGCCAGCGCCGCGGCGTAGGCGGCGACGAACACGACGACGGGCCAGCCGAACGATAGGTTGCCCTGCTGCACGATGACCGTCACGTAGCCGATGTCGCAGGCGACGGCCACCGCTGCAAGGATCCACGCCGCGAGCCTGACGCTCCGTCCTGCGCGGGGTTCGACGTTCGTTGACGCACCCATCATGGGACGGACGCTATCATACGAACGTATGAATGACGACCTCGGGACCGTCCCCGAGTCCGGCACGCCGGCCCGGCTTCTCGCGGCGGCACTCGAAAGCATCGCCGAGCACGGCCTGGCCGGGGCCACCTCACGCGACATCGCACGCCGCGCGGGCACGAACCTTCAGGCGATCACGTACCACTTCGGCTCGAAGGACGAACTGGCCGCGCAGGCCCTCCTCCAAGCATTCCGCGGCTGGATCGAGCCCGCCGTCGAGCGCCTTCGATCCGGTCTCGACCCGATACCGCGGATGGTCGGCGCCGTGCAGGCGCTTCAGGACGCGTTCGAGCGAAGTGGCCCGCTTCGTTCGGCGTACCTCGAGGCGCTGGTGCAGGCGAACCGGAACGACACGCTTCGGGCCGGGGTTCACGAAACGCTCGCCGAGCTGCGTGCGTTGCTCACCGAACAGATCGAGTCCCTGCGCTCCGCGAGGTTTCTGCCCGCGTGGGTCGAGCCCGACGCGATGGCGACGCTGCTGCTCGCGACCGCGGATGGGCTTGCGGTCCACGCGGCGCTGGATCCGCGCGGCGTCGATCACAACCGCGTCGCAGCGCAGGCCATGCAGATGCTGCTCTCGGTCGCGGCGGGGCCTCCGGCGACTACCGCAACCTGAATCGCGCTTCGGCGACCGTCCTGCCGTCCTCTTCACGGATCGTCAGGCCGCCGCCGCATGCTTCGCACAGACGCGTGCACACGAACAGTCCCAGCCCGAACCCGCTCACGCGGCGGGTGCCGGACATGTCCTGCTGGAAGAACGCCCCGAAGTCCTCGATCCTCGCCGACCAGCCGCCAGCGTCGCGGACCTCGACCACGCCATACCCGTCGCCGCGGAACGCCCGCACCTCGACCGGCGGCTGTCCGTGGCGCTCGGCGTTCGTGAGCAGCTCGTAGGCGACGCGTTCGACATACTGTTGCGGAACGCCCGTCCACTGGTCGTCGTCGTCGAACGATCCCTCGGGCGGGGTCGCCAGGCGCCGCGCCGCGCCCCGGATCGCCTCGCTGGGAGATGCGAGGTCATCGTCCGCGGGCGTGGTCGCCACGAGCTCGAGGCCCTGTGCCATGAATTCGAGCTGTTCCGAACGGCGCACAGCGCTCGCCCGGATCGACGCCTGCTCCTCGGTGAGATCGACGTCGCCGAGCATGTGAAGCGCGCCGCTGATGACCGTGAGCGGCGTACGGAGCTCGTGCGAGAGCACCTGCACGAACTCCGCCCGCGCCCGGGACAGGCGTTCGACCTCCTCGCGCCGCGACACCTCCTCCTCGAGCAGCCGGCGAAGGTCCTCCACGGCGGCCGGGAGCACCTTCTGGTCGAGCTCGGGCTCGCCCTCACGGGCGCGCCGGATCTTTGCGACCAGTTCGTCGATCGTCCCGCCCTTGATGACGTAGTTCATGGCGCCCGCGGCGATCATGTCGCGGACGGTCTGGGCGTCGTCGTGCCACGTCAGCGCGACGATCCTGGTGGAGGGATTCTGGGAGGTGATGGTCCGAGCCGCCTGGACACCGCCGCCCTCCGGCATCCGGACATCCATCAACACGACGTCCGGCTGGAGTTCGGCTGCCACCTCGACGGCGCGCTTCCCGTCGCCCGCTTCGCCCACGACGTCGAAACCGCCCGCGAGGTCGAGCGCCTCGCGCAGCATCGCGCGCGTGACCGCCATGTCGTCGACCACGAGCACGCGGATCGGTTCACCCATCTTCGTCGCGATAGCGTGCAGCCTCTCGAACCAGGTGGGGCAACGAGCATCCGTCACCGATGTCGCATTCGGCATCGGCCTTGGAGCAGCGTATCTGTAGCATCCGCACCCGATGGACGATCTCCAGGGGGTGGCGCGCTCGGACCCCGGGGGCGGGCCGGCCATGCGGCTCGAAGCCCTGACCGAAGAGGTCGTCCACTGCAGGCTGTGTCCGCGCCTGGTCGCCTGGAGGGAGCGGGTCGCGGCCGAGAAACGCGCCGCGTTCGCCGACCAGGACTACTGGGGGCGGCCGGTGCCCGGGTTCGGCGATCCCGAAGCCGCGATCCTGATCGTGGGGCTCGCGCCCGCGGCCCACGGCGGCAACCGGACGGGCCGGATCTTCACCGGCGACCGGTCGGGCGACTTCCTCTTCGCTTCACTGCATCGGGTCGGACTGGCGAACCAGCCCACGTCCGTCGGCAGGCACGATGGGCTGCGTCTTCGCAACGCGTACATCGCCGCGGTCGTTCGCTGTGCGCCGCCGGCAAACCGTCCCACGCCCGTCGAGCGGGATACCTGCTTGCCGTATCTGGCGCGGGAGATGGCGCTCCTGTCCGGTCTGCGCGTTGCGGTCGCGCTGGGATCGTTCGCCTGGGACGGGGTCTTCCGCACGGGCGAGGCGGCCGGGTGGCCGGCGCCGCGGCCGCGTCCGCGGTTCGGCCACGGGTTCGAGACGGCCGTCGGGCCGCTGCGGGTGATCGGGTCGTTCCATCCGAGCCAGCAGAACACCTTCACAGGGCGGCTGACCCCGGAGATGCTCGACGCGGCGCTGCACCGCGCCGTCGCGATGGCGGCTGAAGGACGGGGCGGCGGCGCCGGCGACGCGGCGACGCGAGCGGATCGTTGATGCCACCCGTACTCAGAGTGTGGTGAGGTAACGGCATGCGACGCGAGGTTGGGATGTCCGACTGGGTGGAACTTGACGATCACGATCTGGGGCGTGGTCCCTTCCCGCTCATCGGCGAATACGGGTTCCTGTCCGACCGTGAAACCATGGCGCTGGTTGCGCCGGACGGCAGCGTCGAATGGCTCTGCCTGCCCCGCCCGGACTCGCCGAGCGTCTTCGGGGCGATCCTCGACCGCAGGGCTGGGTCGTTCCGTCTCGCCGCCGCCGGCCAGGCCGTCCCGGCTGGGCGGAGGTACCTGCCGGGCACGATGGTCCTGGAGACCACCTGGCAGACGGTGACGGGATGGATCGTGGTCCGGGATGCGCTCCTGGTCGGACCGTGGAACGAGGACCACCGGCTCGAAGGGTATCGGCGGCCGCCGACCGACTACCTGGCCGAGCACGTTCTGCTGCGAACCGTGCGGTGCATGACCGGCCACGTCGACGTCCTCATGGGCTGCGAGCCCGTCTTCGATTACGGGGCCACGAACGGGCGATGGGAGTACGAGGAGGAGGGCTATCTCAGCGCCGCCGTGCACGGCGGCTCTGCCGACCCGGTCCTGCGGCTGAGGACGAACCTCCGGATCGGTTTCGAGGGGCGCTCGGCGCAGGCCTATACGACGATGCAGGAGGGCGACGACGCGTTCGTCGCGCTTCGATGGGGGCGGCACGAGTGCCCCGACACGCTGGAGGAAGCGCGTGACCGGCTCCGACGGACGGCGAACTACTGGCGGCGCTGGCTGACGCAGGGGCAGTTCCCGGATCATCCGTGGAGAAGTCACCTCCAGCGCAGCGCTCTGACCCTCAAGGGGTTGACGTATGCGCCGACGGGCGCGCTGATCGCGGCCCCGACCACCTCGCTTCCGGAGTCGCCCGGCGGCGGGCGCAACTGGGACTACCGGTACACGTGGGTGCGAGACTCGACATTCGCCCTCTGGGCGCTCTACACGCTGGGCTTCGACTTCGAAGCCGACAGCTTCCTGAACTTCATCGCGGACGTGGCGGCCGAGGGCGACCTGCAGGTCATGTACGGCGTCGGCGGCGAGCGGGTGCTCACCGAGCGGACGCTCGACCACCTCACTGGGTACCGGGGCTCGCTTCCTGTTCGGGTCGGGAACGACGCCTATTCGCAGGTCCAGCTCGACGTCTGGGGGGCGCTGCTCGACTCGGTGTGGCTCCATGCGCGATCGAAGGAGTACCTGCCGGAGCGGATCTGGGGCGTGGTGGAGCGGCAGGTCGACGACGCGATCGCGCACTGGCAGGAACCGGACCGCGGGATCTGGGAGATCCGGGGCGAGCCCCGGCACTTCACCTCGTCGAAGATCATGTGCTGGGTGGCGTGCGACCGTGGCGCTCGACTGGCGGACAAGCTCGGGCGCGCGGATCTCGCAGCCCGCTGGGGCCGCGAGGCGGAACGGATCCAGGCGGACGTCCTGGCCAAGGGCGTCGACGAGCGCGGCGTGCTCACCCAGTCCTACGGGTCGAAGGCGCTCGACGCCTCGTTGCTCCTCGCCCCGCTGTTCCGGTTCCTGCCCCACGACGACGAACGCCTCCGGGCCACCGTCCTGGCCATCGCCGACGAGCTCACGGTCGACGATCTCGTGATGCGGTACCGGCCCGAGGACACCGACGACGGCCTCGAAGGAACGGAAGGAACGTTCACGATCTGCTCGTTCTGGCTGGTTTCGGCGCTGGCCGAGATCGGCGAGGTGCATCGGGCGAACCACCTGCTGGAAAAGCTCCTCTCCTATGCGAGTCCTCTGGGGCTCTTCGCCGAGGAGCTCGATGCGCGGAACGGACGCCACCTCGGGAACTTCCCCCAGGCGTTCACGCACCTGGCGCTCATCAACGCCGTGCTCCACATCATCCGCGCCCAGGGGGGCGACGAGGCGATGGAGCTCGGGTCTCTGCGGCCGCTGACGGCCTGACGGAACGGTCGCGGACGCCGCGCCGCAGCCTGTGCGCCGGCACCGGCGCGGCGGGTTACTTCGTGTCTGCAAGCGTGCGTATGCTTGGCGCGATGGCATCCGGAGGGCGAAGCGTCAGGCGTGCGACCGGCGTGCGTGGGCCGCACGGCAGCTGGTTCCCACCCATGCCCGACCCGGATGCGCCGCCCGTCGACAAGGGGACCGTCAAGCGCGTCGTCGGGTCGTTCCGGCCGTACAAGGGCAAGGTCGGGATCGTCGCGACCGCCATCGTCACCACATCCGTTCTCGGGGTGGTCAACCCGCTGCTGATCAAGCCCGTCTTCGAGACGCTGTTCCCGGCGGGCGGCGGCCAGATCGATCTGCAGCGCCTGTACCTGCTGGTCGGGCTCATGGTGCTGATCCCGATCGTCACCTCAACCGTCGGCATCGGGCAGACGTACATGGCCAACGTGGTCGGCCAGCGGGTGATGCAGGATTTCCGAAACACCCTGTACCGGCACCTCCAGCACATGCCGCTTCGGTTCTTCACGGCGACGCGCACCGGCGAGATCCAGTCGCGCCTTTCGAACGACATCGGCGGGGTGCAGTCCGTGGTGACCGACACGGCGAGCGGCATCCTGTCGAACGTCGTCACAATCGCCAGCACGCTGATCGCGATGTTCATCCTCTCCTGGCAGCTCACGCTGCTGTCGCTGGCGCTCACGCCGATCTTCGTCGTGCTCCAGCGCAAAGTGGGGCGCGCCCGACAGGTGGTCGCAGCCCGAACCCAGGAGTCGCTGGCGGACCTGTCGGCGATCGCCGAGGAGACGCTTTCGGTGTCCGGCGTGCTGCTCACGAAGGCGTTCGGACGGCAGGCCTACGAGATCGATCGCTACAGGAAGGAGAACGCGAAGCTCGCCGAACTCCAGATCCGCCAGCAGATGATCGGGCGTTCGTTCTTCGCGGTGGTCGGCGTGTTCTTCTCGATCACGCCGGCGCTCGTCTATCTGATCGCGGGCATCGTGATCTACAACAATCCGGCGGCGGCGATCTCCGCCGGCACCATCGTGGCGTTCACCACCCTCCAGAGCCGCCTGTTCTTCCCGATCGGCTCGATGCTGCAGGTGGGGGTCGAGGTGCAGTCCTCGCTCGCGTTGTTCTCGCGCATCTTCGAATACCTCGACATGCCGCACGAGATCGAGGATGCCTCCGACGCGCGGGACCTTCGGCCAGACGCGGTCGCGGGGAAGGTCCGGTTCCGCGACGTCTTCTTCAGGTACGACCCGGCGCTCGCGCCGAACGGCCAGGTGAACGGCGGCGTCGTCGACGGTGCGGCCGCCGGCGGAAACGGGAAGGCCGCGGTCGATTCCGCCGACGAGTCGCCGGCCGACGAGCCCGCGCTGACGGCCCTGGGCGGCACCACCGAGCTCGCCCTCCAGAACGAACGGCCGCGCGAGTGGAACCTGGAGGACGTCGATCTGGAGATCCAGTCGGGCCAGCTCGCGGCGCTGGTCGGCCCGAGCGGTGCCGGCAAGACCACCATGACGTACCTCGTTCCCCGCCTGTACGACGTCACCGAGGGCGCCGTCGAGATCGACGACTTCGACGTTCGATCCATCAAGCTCGAGTCGCTCGGCGACGTCATCGGGATGGTCACCCAGGAGACGTACCTGTTCCACACCACCGTGCGGCAGAACCTTCTGTACGGAAAGCCGGACGCCACCCAGGAGGAGCTGGAGGCCGCCGCGCGGGCGGCGTTCATCCACGACCGGATCATGGAGATGCCGGACGGCTACGACACCATCGTGGGGGAGCGGGGGTACCGTCTCTCCGGTGGGGAGAAGCAGCGCCTGGCCATCGCGCGGGTCGTGTTGAAGAACCCGCGGATCCTCATCCTGGACGAGGCGACATCGTCGCTCGACACCACGTCCGAGCGGCTGGTGCAGGCGGCGCTCGATCCGTTGATGAAGGGCCGGACGACCATCGCCATCGCACACCGGCTGTCGACGATCCTGTCCGCCGACATGATCTTCGTGGTGGACCGCGGCCGCATCGTCGAACGGGGGACGCACGCCGAACTGCTTGCCCGCGGCGGGCTGTACGCGCAGCTCTACCAGCAACAGTTCCAGGGGGGAGAGGTGGAGGCCGAATGCGAGGACGGCGTGGTCCTGCGCGACGGCCACGTGATCCGAAGCGCCTGACCTTTGCTGGCCGGGTCGGCTACAGCGCCAGCCGGTACGCGATCAGCCTGAAGTCGTTGTCGAACACGATGTCGTGGTCCGGGTCCGGTTCGAACCCCATGGCCCGGTACATGGCCTGCGCCGGGAGCATCCGTTCGGTGGTGCGAAGCGTCACGAAACGCTTCCCCAGGTCCCGCGCCCGGGCGATGGACGATTCCATCAGCGCCCGTCCGATCCCGCGGCCGCGCGCGGACGGGTCGACCCCGAGCATCCGGATCTGGCTGGCGTCGGGCTCGGGTTCGACATCGTCGTCCCCGATGACGCCGTCCTCCTCGATCGTGACGCACCCCAGGATCCGCCCGGCCGGCTCCTCGACCGCGACGAGCACGACGGTCCGATCGACCCGGCCCGCGACGTCCGCGATCTGCGCCAGGTAGTCGCGCCAGTCCGCTTCGTCGTCGCCCGGCCAGACGAACTCCTCGTACGCGAGCGCCGTGATCCGGCCGGCCTCTTCGTACTCCTCCGGCCGGACGGCACGGACGAGGATGGATTCGGCGATCTCCGCACTGGCCACGCTCCGAGGCTAACGGACGGGCACGACAGCGGGATTCGGTAAAGGCGATTGACGAAACAGGCGCCCCCGCGTCAGGATTGCGCCCATGGCAGAGACAGAGCACCTCAACCGGATGTTGCTCGACGCGTTCCGTGCCGTGGACCGGCAGGTCGACGCGGCGCTGGAGGCGCGTGGCTCGTCGAATCTGAGCCCCCGCCACGCGACGGCGCTCGTGCTGATCGACAAGAAGGGGATCCGCCTGACCGACCTTGCGGCCCGGGCGGGGATCACCAAGCAGGCCATGATGCAGGTGGTGAACGATCTCGCCCGCTTCGGCCTGGTGACACGGTCGAAGGACCCGAACGACGCCCGCGCGAAGACCGTCAACTTGACGGCGAAGGGCCAGAAGGAGCGCGCGGAGGCCTCGAAGGCCGTTTCGTCCGCGGAGCAGAAGGTTCGCCGCAGGCTCGGGCCGGATCGGTACGAGGCCCTGCGCGCGACGCTCGCCACGCTGATCGGGTAATCGTTCGGCCGGTTGGGATCGGGCGGTTCCCGGGTAACGGTTCATAACGTCGTGAAGTCGAACGCCGAAGGCTCGCCGTCGCCGGAACTCCGGGTGCTCGACGACGTCGATGCGCTGGTCGCGGCGGCCGTCGAGCTGTTCGTCGAAGCGGGCCCGAGGACGATCGTGCTTTCGGGGGGCAGCACGCCGGAAGCGTTCTACCGGGGCCTCACCGGGATCTCCTACAAATGGGCCGAAGCCGAGTTCTTCTTCGGCGACGACCGGTGCGTGCCGGAGTCCGACGATCGGTCGAACCTGCGGACGGCGCGGCTTGCGTTGCTGGATCAGATACCCGCGCGCGTGTATCCGATGGACGGCGCCGAATGTGACGCCGACGGGTATGAACGAGACCTGCGCGCTCGGTTCGGGGGCGCGCCTTTGCCTTCGTTCGACTTCGCCGTCTACGGACTTGGACCGGACGGCCACACGGCCTCGCTGTTCCCAGGGAAGCCCGCCGTCGAGGAGCGGTCGCGCTGGGTCGTGCACGTGCCGGAGGCGGGACTGGAGCCGTTCGTGCCGCGGGTGACCATGACGGCGCCGGCGCTGTCGGCGGCGAGGGTCGGTGCGTTCCTGGTCGCGGGCTCGTCGAAACGCGAGGCATTGGGGCGGCTGCTTGCCGGCGAGGACATCCCCGCGGCGCTGATGCGCCCGTCGCGGCTGTTGATCCTCTGTGATCGTGCGGCCGCGCCCGCCTGAGCCGAAAATCAGGCGGATTTCCGCGCGACCGGTGGATCAGACGGTCGTCGTGACGTGGAGCAACCGCCCCACACCGAAGGTGATGCCCGCGGCGAGCGTCCCCACGATCAGCATGCGGGCCCCCGACCACAGTGGGGACCGGCCGGTCAGGAGCGACATAGCGGCGCCGACGGAGAAGATCGCCACCGCACTGGCCACGACCGCCGCGATCACGGCGGCGGTTCCGGATCCGATCAGGAACGGGATGAGCGGGATCAGCGCCCCGACCGAGAACGTGAGGAACGACGAGATGGCCGCGCCCCACGGGGAGCCCAGCTCGTCCGGGTCCAGCCCGAGCTCCTCGCGCGCGTGCGTCTCGAGCGCGACGTCGGGATTCTGCATGACGACCTCCGCCGCCTGACGGGCGAGATCCTTCGGGAACCCCTTCCGCTCGTAGATCGCCGCCAGTTCGTCGGTCTCCTCCTCGGGGATCGTGGCCAGCTCGTGGGCTTCGATGTGCAGCAGTCGTTCGAACAGCTCGCGCTGCACGCTCATCGACACGTACTCACCCGCGCCCATGGAGAACGCCCCCGCGAGCAGTCCGGCGACGCCGGCGAGCACCACCACGTGGTTCTGCACCGCGGCGCCGGCGAAGCCCATGATCAGCGAGAGATTCGAGAGCAGGCCGTCGTTGACCCCGAAGATGCCCGCGCGCAGCGCGCCGCTCTTCGCGTTCGGCGTCGCCCGGTCCGCGTCCTGGATCGACCCGCGGTGCGGGCGGATGCCACCGTGCCCACCGGCGCCACCGAACCGCCGCGCGAGCGAGACGACCCGCTGCCCTTCGCGTTGGTCTGGATCGTCGCTCATTGATCGGGCCCCGGGTCGTCCGTGGCGTCCGGGGCCTGTTGCCGGAGGAATCGCTCGAACTCCGCCGCGATCGCCTCACCCGACGGGATCGACGGCTCGTCCATCACGTCCTCGAGCGCGGACTCCGCCGACTCCGCGTCCGAGCCGTCATCCGACTCGTCGCCGCGTTCCAGCCTCGAGGCGTATTCGCCGAGCTCCTCGTTCTCCTCCAGAAGCCGGGCGACGCCCCGCTCCCACCGCTCGACCGCGCGGGTCAGCGCGGCGCGATCCACCGAGGTGCCGAGTACTCCGCAGGCCCGGTCGACCAATGCCAGGGCCGCCTTCGGGTTGGGCGCCACCGACAGGTAATGGGGCACGGCGGCCCACAGGCTCACGGAGGAAAGGCCCGCCCGGTTCGCCGCATCGTGCAGCACACCGACGATCCCGGTCGGGCCTTCGTACCTCGAATGCGACAGCCCCAGCCGGTCGGCCTCCGCATCGGTTCGCGCCGAGCCCACGACGGGGACGTCGCGACCGTGCGGAACATCGGTCAGGAAGCCGCCCAGGGTGACGACCAGGTCGACGCCGAGCTCGCGGCAGGCATCCAGGACCGCCTCGGAGAACGTGCGCCACCGGACGCTCGGCTCCGGCGCGCTCAGGAAGACCACGTCGCGGCCGGGCGGCGACGCCGCGGCGAATGCCGGACCGGGCCAGTCGATGACCCGGCTCACGCCCCCCTCCAGCCGAACCGTCGGACGGTTCACCTGGAAGTCGTAGAACTCCTCGCCGTCGATCGAGCCGAACCGGACCGCCTCCCACCGTTCCATGAGGTACCGGTTCGCGACCGAGGCGGCCTCGCCGCCGTCGTTCCATCCCTCGAATGCGCACACCAGCGCCGGGTGCTCCAGATGGGGCCGGGCGTCGAATCGCACGTGTCCGTCCATCTCGGGGAGCCTATCGCAGCCGTGCGCGATGGCTCGGCCGACCTGTCCGGCGCGCCTCGAATGCGCTCCGAAGCGGGCTCCGCCGCGACCGACAGTCCTATTCGTCCGATTCATGCCGAAATCCGCTCGAACTTTCGCCTCGATTCGCTGCTTGAACCGGGTGAATGCGGCCGATGTAATAAGCGTCCTTAGGTCCCAGGTCCGTCGGCTCTTCCCCCCGCGGGCGGCCGACGCCTCATGGAGGAGAGGCGAAGGTGGGGCAACGTCGCACCGCGCCCACGGGCGCGGCCGAGGTCCATCCATTGCGCGCGGTGCGCGGCACCGGCGAGGTCGTTCGGCTCGTCCCGCTCGAGGACGGTGCGGTTGACCGCCTGCTCGGTGACATCACGCACCTGCTGGTGTCGGAAGGTTCGCTCGACCGCGTCCTGGACGCGATCGGCGACGCGCTCCGCGAGATCGTCCCGTACCAGACGCTCCGGGTCTACCGCGCGGATCTGCCGATGCGGGTCCTGCGGCCGGTGCTGGTGAGGGATCGGTGGTCGGAGGAGATCCTCGCGGCGGGGCCGTTCGCGTTCGGTCAGGGCATCATCGGCTGGACCGCGGAGACGGCCTCGCCGCAGATCGTGGACGACATGTGGCGCCATCCGCGCGCGACGGCGATCGACGGCCGGCCGGAGGGCCGCGAATCGATCATCAGCGTCCCCCTGATCGCGCGCGAGGAGTTGAAGGGCGTGCTCTGCCTTCAGCGTCGCGGTCCGGAGAACGTCTTCGACGAGGACGAGTTCCGCCGCGCCGTTCGATTCGCCGGCGTCGCGGCCCTCGCGATGGACAACGCCGAGATCCGCGAGCGGCTGGAGGCCGAGATCGTCACCGACCACCTGACCGCCCTGTTCAATCACCGGCATTTCCACGAGCGGATGGCCGAAGAGCTTCGCCGTGCATCGCTGCTGCGCTCGCGGGTGAGCCTCGTGCTGTACGACATCGACGACTTCAGCAGGGTGAACGCGTCGTTCGGGCATGTCGCCGGGGACCAGGTGCTGCAATCGATCGCCGGCGCCACGCGCGAACTCTGCGGCGACGACGACATCCCCTGTCGCGTGGGCGGCGAGGAATTCGCGATCATCCTTCCCGGTCGAACCGCCGAACAGGCTGCGGCGCTGGCGGATCGCCTCCGGCGGTTCGTGGCGACGGTCGCCGTGTCCGACGGGCGCCACGTGACCGTGAGCGCCGGTGTCGCCGAGGGACCCGCGCAGGCCACCGCCGCGCGCGACCTGATCGCGTGCGCCGATGCGGCGCTGCGCGAGGCGAAGGGCCTCGGCAAGGATCGGGTGGCGGTCTGGAGCCACCCCGCCCGCGCCGACGACCAGACACCGTCTCGACGCGCCGGTCACTCGGTGCCGTCCGCGGGGTTCGGCACCAGGCCCGCGGACCTGGCGCTCGGCGACGAGGTCCGTTCGGTCGCCCACCTCAAGATGCTGCAGAGCCTGTCTCAGAAGCTCAATCGGCTGAACGACGTCGACGGGATCGGCGAGACGATCACGGCGGAGCTGCGGAGCCTCATCGACTACCACAACTGCCGCATCCACCTCCTCCAGCCGGACGGGGACACACTGCTGCCGATCGCGTTCCGGGGCGAGCTGCTCGAATACCAGGGCGAGACGTTCGACGCGCTGGTGACCAAGCTCGGGGAGGGCATCACGGGACGCGTGGCCGTCACAGGCGAGTCGTTCTACACGCCGAACGCCACCACGTGCGACTTCTCCGTGCTGCTCCCGGGCACGACCGACATCGACGAATCGATCCTGTGCGTCCCCATGCGCTTCGGCGACCGCGTGACCGGCACGGTGACGCTGTCGAAGCTCGGCATCGACCAGTTCGACGGCAGCGATCTTCGCCTGCTGGAGGTCCTCGCCTCGCACGCGGCGGTGGCGTTCGAGAACGCGCGGCTGTTCCAGACCGAACGCGAATCCGCCGAGGTGTCGGGTTCGCTGCTCGCGCTCTCGCAGGCCTTGACGCTGGCGACCGATGCCGGCGCCATCTGGTCCGTCGTGCTCGCGACCATTCCCGGTCTGATCAGGTCCGCCGCCGTCGACGCCTGGGTCCGGGGACCGGACGGGAGGTTCCGCATGGCGGACCATCTGGGCTACCCGGAGCATCTCCACGGCGAGATGGCGGCCATGAGCGTCCCCGCGGAACTGGTCGAGCCGCTGTTCCGCTCGACGACCGAACCCTTCGTGATGCCCGCCTCGTCCCTTCGGAAGCTTCCCAGGCGCTACAGGACGTTCAACCCTCCGCGGGCCACGCTCGTCGCCCCGGTCCGCTGGGAGCCCGACGGCCTCGGCGCCATCGCCGTGGTCGGGTTGGAGCCGCGGCACCGGTTCACGCCGCGCGAACTTCGTCTGGCCAGGGGCATCGCCGACATCGCCTCACTGGCCATGGGCAACGCCGAGCGTTTCGCGGAACTCGAGCGCACCTACCTCTCCACGATCGAGGCGCTGGCGAACGCCCTCGAGGCCCAGGACGAGTACACGAGCGACCATGCTCGAGCGCTCGCCGAGATGGCGATCACGGTCGGCGTCGCGCAGGGCCTGGAGGGTGCGGCGCTCAAGCGCCTGGAGATCTCCGCGCTGTTCCACGACATCGGCAAGATCGGGGTGCCGAGCGAGATCATCCGCAAGCCCGGCCCGCTCACGGCCGAGGAGCGCCGGATCATGAACCGCCATCCGGAGATCGGGGAGGAGATCCTGGCGCCCGTGCCGTTCCTGCAGCCGATCCGCCCGATCATCCGGGCCTGCCACGAGCGCTGGGACGGAAAGGGGTATCCGGACGGCCTCGCCCACGAGGCGATCCCGCTGGAGGCGCGGATCGTGTTCGTCTGCGACGCCTTCCACGCCATGACCACCGACCGGCCCTACCGGGCCGCCCTCGCCGAAGGTGAGGCGATCCGCCGGATGAAGCTGGCGGCGGGGACGCAGTTCGATCCGAACGTGGTGGCGGCCTTCGTCGAACTGCATCGCGCGGGCAAGATCCACTTCCACCGGCACTGACTGGGCCCGCGCCGGCGCGTCGGGACGGCGCGGCGACAGGTCGGCGGGCAGGTGTCAGGCGTCGGGCGTCAGGCGCAGTCGATCCCCAGGTCGGACGGAAGCACGGTGACCTCGGTGAGCGGGATCGTGATCGTGTAGGTCGCCTGCGCCAGGATCACCGGCGTCTGCACCACGCCCGACTGCTGGCGACCGCCGTCCGTGGTGGTCCACGTGGCCACGCACCGCGCACGCCCGGCCCGGGTCCCGGAGTTCAGCACGATGCCGCTGACCTTCACCACCCCGCCCGTCTCGCTTGCGCGCGTGCCGGAGACCGTGAACGGGCCGGCGCCCTTGTTGATGAGCACTGCGGCGGCCATGGTCACCGCAACGGCCGCGGCGATGAAGGCGAACATCGTGCCGTGGTACTGCGTGCGGCTGGGGAGCACCATGCCACGCGCGAGCGGCCGGCCACGCCACATGGGACGCGTCTGGGCCGGCGTCGTCGACTCCTGCCCGGGATCGGCGACCTGGGTGGCGACCGGCCGCTCCTCGCGGCAATCCGCACAGAGGTACTGGTCGGTCGGGATCCTGGTTCCGCATCGGGCGCACGGGCGCGTGCTCATACGCCATCATCGTACCCTCGCGGCGCCAGGACGCGGCGACCGGGCGCCGTGACCGGCCGCGCACCGACGCCGGACGGAGCGGACGGAAAGGGGACGCGTGAAGGACATCGGACTGGTCGGGCTGCCGTACGCGGGCAAGTCCACGCTGTTCACCGCCCTCACGCATGCAGGAAGCGCCGGCGGTCGGGCGAATCAGGCCGTCGTCCCGGTGCCCGACCCCCGCGTCGACGTGCTGTCCGATCTCGAACGCTCGCGCAAGCGCGTGCACGCGCAGGTTCGGTTCACCGATCCACCCGGCGGCGCGGGGGCGCAGTCGCTGGCGGCGCTGCGTGAATCCGACGCGCTCTGCGCGGTCCTTCGCGCGTTCGGCGGCGACCGTCACCCGGCCGCCGACCTGGCCGAGGTCGGGGCCGACCTTCTGCTGGCGGACATGGCCGTGGTCGAGTCCGCGCTCGAGGGCGCGCGCAGACGGGCCAAGGGCCGTGGGCAGAAGGAGGCGTCGGAGGAGGTCGCGATCCTCGAGCACGCGCAGGCCGAGCTCGTGGCCGAGCGGCCGCTGCGCGACGCCGACCTGGACGAATCCGGCCGACGTGCTCTCAAGGGGATCGCTCCGCTGACGCTGAAGCCGCTCGTCGTCGTCGCCAATCTGGAGGAGGGGGAGGATGTTCCTTCGGACCTGCCGCCGGGAACCGTCGGCGTCTGGGCCGAGATCGAAGCCGAGACCGCGGGGATGGACGAGGCCGAGGCGCGGGCGCTCCTCGACGAGTTCGGCGTCCACGAGCCGGGCCTGCATTCCGTCGTCGCCGCGTGCTACCGGGCGCTCGACCTGATCACGTTCCTGACGACGGGGGAGGACGAGACCCGTGCATGGGAGGTCCGCTCGGGGGCGCTCGCCCCCGAGGCCGCCGGCGCGATCCATTCGGACCTCCAGCGGGGCTTCATCCGCGCGGAAGTGGTCGGGTACGACGACCTGGTCGCGACCGGAGGCTGGGACGCGGCGAAGGCGAAGGGCCTTCTTCGGGTGGAGGGAAAGGACTACGTGGTCCGCGAGGGCGACGTGCTGCACGTTCGATTCGCCGTGTAGTCCCCAACCGGGAACCGCGAGCCCGGGGGCTACGCGGTGGGCCGATCGAGGTCGTCCGAATCGGCACCCGCCGTGCGGTCCATCAGGCTCATCTGCGGGTGCACCGGCAGCATGAGCGTGAACGTCGAACCGCGGCCCGGTTCGCTGCGAACGTCGATCCGCCCCCCGAGCGCGATGGCCAGGCGGCTGGACAGGTACAGGCCGAGGCCGACGCCGCCGACCCGGCGGGTCGCCGCCGCCTCGAGTTGCTGGAAGCGGTCGAACACCCTCGGAAGGTCGGCGGGATCGATCCCGACGCCGTGATCGGTCACGTCGATATGGACGCGGCCGTCGCGCAACCCCGCTGCGAGCGAGACTCGGTCGTCGGAGTACTTCAGCGCGTTGTCGCCGAGGTTGTACAGGATCCGGTAGAGGAGGGTCGGATCGCTCTGCACGACCGGCGTCCCGCGGACGCGAACGGCGATCGAACGCCGCGGCGCGCGGGAGCGGAGCACCGAGGCTATCTCGTTCACGAAACTCCGCACGTCGATCTCCTCGACCACCACGGCCGGCTCCTCGCCCGCCAGGCGGGACGCCGCCAGGAGGTTCTCGAGCAGCTCGCCCAGCCGCCGGGCCTGGCGCTCCGCCGCCTCCAGGAGCTCCTCCTTGATCTCCGGAGGTATGTCCGCCGTTCCGGTCACCGTGGCGAGGTTGCCCAGGACGGCGGTCAGCGGCGTTCGCAACTCGTGGGAGACGTTCGCGATGAATTCGTCCTTGATGCGGTTCAGGGCTTCGAGCCTCTTCACCTGTTCGGCCAAAACCAGCCGGTTGCCCGCGAGCTCCTCGCCGGCCTCGGCCAGTTCGACCAGGAGGATGGCGGCGGCGATGTGCTGGGAGAAGAGCTCCGCCCGGCGCGCGTCGGCCGGCGTGAACGGGTTCGCGCGCCAGGAGCGACGAAGGGTGAGGACCGCGCGGACCCTGTCGTCGATCACGACCGGCGCGGCCAACAGGTGCTCGTCGTCGTCGGGCGTCCCGGGAACCTCGACGGCGGCCTGGTCGGGCCCGGCGTTCTCGATGACGTGCTGCGCCGTCTGCGCGGCCAGTCCCGTCGCGCCGGCGCCGATCGGCGCCTCGAACCGGAGGATCGCGTCGGCCACCGGGCCGGGCTCGGAGTGGTAGATCGGCCGGTAGGTCCCCGTCACGTGGTCGACGCGGTTGATCGTCAGCGACTTGATCGGCAGCACCTCCTGCAGGCGCTGCGCCAGCAGGTCGAACACGGCTGCGGGCGACGTCGCGGCGTCCTTCCCCCCGAGCTTGCCGCCGATCTCCACCAGGTGCCGGTGGAGCATCAGCTCCTCCATGAGGTCGTGGTGCAGCGCGGTCATCTGGCGTTCGCCGCGTGAGGTGGCGAGATCCCGGGCGCGGTGCGCCGCCTCGGCGACGCTCGCCGCCACGGCCGCGTAGGTGCCGATCATCCGGAACTCCGCCTGGGTCGGAAGCGTCCGGTTCTCACCCGAACCAAGCCAGAGCAGACCGATCCGGTGTCCGTGCGATGTCCGCAGTCGTACGAAGCACGCGTCGTGGGGATGCCACGATCCCGGTCCATCCCATCCGAGGTCGCCCAGCGCCGCGGGGCGGCCCTGGCGCCACCACGCGGGTTCCTCATGATCGTGCGGGACGAAGTAGACGTCGGGGCACACCTCGAACGGCCGGTCCAGAAACGCTTCGACCGTCCCGTCCGGGTACCAGCCGCCCGGACTCGCCCCGGCCGCGTCCGGCACCGTTGCGCGGACCTCGTAGATGTGGTCCGCCTCGTTGAGCACCAGCGCGACCGCCTCCAGTCCGAACGCCAAGCGGATCCCGGCGGCGGCGGACGCCATGACGTCGTCGAGCCCGCCGTCGTCCGACAGGGCGCGAACCACCCCACCGACGGACTCCAGCACGCACGCGCCCAGGTCGGCCGCCTCCCTCACCGCGCCGGTGGAGCCGGCCAGGCGTTCTTCCGCATCGGTCTTCGCCGTCACGTCGAGGATGCTCACCAGCACCTGCTGAGGAACCGAGCCGTCGAGCGGCGTGAGCGTGATGTCCCAGCGCCGGTGTCCGGTGGATGCGCGAACCGAGTAGTTCTCGAGCGAGAACGGCCGGCCGGTGTCCAGGACATGCTGCGCCAGCGCCAGACCTTCGGGCGGAATTCGCTCGATGAGGTCCTCGATCGCGCCGCCGACCGGAACGGCCTGGTCTCCGCGGCCGATCGCGTCCATGAACGCGGGGTTGGCGTCGATCAGGCGGAGGCTGCGGTCCTCACCGCGTTCCCAGAACGAGACGGCCTCGTGCGTGCCCGCCATGAGCGCGGCGAGCATCCGGGGCGCGTCGCCGGACGGCGACGGCCCGAGCCGGCGGTCCGGGTGCGTGGTCACATTCGATATCAAGCATCGGCCCGGCCGTGGTGCCGACTGAAGCCGCCGGCGGGGATTCGAGGTCGCCCTACCCCAGAAAGTCCCGGGCCACGGCCTCCCAGAGCGCTTCGGCGAGCCGAAGTGACTCCTGGTCGATGCGCTCGTCATTGCCGTGGAACATCGAGCCGTAGTCCTTGAATGAGATCCGGTCGCTGAACAGGCCGTATCCGTACGCGACCGACCCGGCGCGGCGGAAGAAGCGCGCGTCCGTGGCGCCGACGATCATGAACGGCACCGTCTCGGCGCCCGGCACCAGGGCGTTCGAGACCCTCGCCAGCGAGTCCCACAGCGGTGTGTCCATCGCGGAGGCCGTCGCCTCGTTCGATGTCGACGTCGTGATCTCGACGTCGCGCATCAGGTCGGGTCCGATGGCCTCGGTGAGGATCGCCAGCACGTCGGCGTCGGACTGCCCCGGGAGGGTCCTGACGTCCACCTCGAGGTCGACACGATCCGGGATGACGTTCGTCTTCACGCCGCCGTGCCCGATCGTGGGCGCGATCGTCGTGTGCGTCGCCGCGTGGACCATCCGCGCCAGACCCAGATCGGTCGACTCGCTCCGGCAGAAGGCGTTCAGCGAGTCGGGGTCGAGCAGGACGTTCGAGATCTCGTCGGGGAGCCTTACCGATTCGACGAAGCGCCGCCAGATGCCGTCGATCTGCGTCTCCGGCTGGTGTGCCGCGAGGCGTTCGACGACGCGGGCCGCCTTGACCAGCGCGTTGTCGGTTCGAAGCGGCATCGAACCGTGCCCAGGCGTGCCCGTGACGGTGATGCGGGCCCAGAACGCGCCCTTCTCGCCGACCATCACGGGGAGCTTCGGCCCCCCGGCGGTGGGCAGGGGCATCGCGAAACCGCCGGATTCGGTGATGACGTAGTCCGCTCGCACGGCGTCGGTCTCGTGCTGCAGCATCCAGTCCGCGCCGTAGGTTCCGAGCGCCTCCTCGTCCGCGACGGCCAGATACACGAGCGTGCCCTTCGGCGCGAAGCCGGACTTCGCCAGCCGCTTGAAGGCCACCGCCATCGAGGCGGTCTCGTTCAGCATGTCGACGGCACCGCGGCCCCAGATTTCGCCGTCGATCAGCTCTCCGCCGAACGGGTCATGGCGCCAGCTCGCGGGATTGACGGGCACGACGTCGGTGTGACCCATCAGCAACAGCGTCGGCGCGTCGGGATCGCTGCCCTCGATCCTGCCGACCAGGTTGGCCCTGCCGGGTACTGCCTCGTAGCCCTGCAGATCCAGCCCGGAGCCCTCCAGATAGGCGGCGATGACGTCCGCGCTGCGGACCTCCTGCCCGGATTCCGCGGAGCCGTCGTTCACACAGGCGTTGCGGATGAGCGCTTGCAGGAGCTCGGTGACCTCAGCCGTCGCATCCGCGCCGGCGTCCATGGTGGATGTGCTCATGTCGTTGCGTCTCCTCTCCCCGGCGGTTCTGACGGTTGGGGTGGTCACGTGGTCACGCGGTCACGCGGCCACGTAGCGACGTGACCACGGGGCCGAATCCATCAAGCCGTTCGCGCATCGGCGGCCCGCGCATCAGGGGTGTGCGACGTTGATCACGTTCGCCCCTCTTCGTGCCGGATTGCGTGTCGGAGCGAACCCGTCCCGGAAAGGGCATATGCTACGCCGACGGTCGGGGCGGCCGGAGCATCCACCGGCGCCGTCTCGCGGCATCCGGGGGGAGCCGCGATCCCCGCCGTCGGGAGGAGGCCCGCGGGCGCGGGCCGTCGCGGGAGTAGGTGAAAGGAGTCGGTGTCGATGAAGAAATTCCTGATGCTCCTTGCGAGCGTCGGCCTGCTCGTGACCGGTGTCGAGTCGGCCAGTGCCAGCGCCGCGCCAAGCTCGCACGGGCTGGCGACGTGGCCGAGGCCGGCGGGGCTGCACGCGCAGCGGGTCTGCGCGGACCTGCCGAACGGTATCGCCCATTGCATGTCGCTCGTCCTGGTCGACAGCAAGAACCGGCCGTTCACGACCCCCGCGCCGAGCGGGCTGGGGCCGGCCGACCTGCAGGACGCGTACAAACTGCCTTCCTCGGACCACGGGCAGGGGATGACCGTCGGCATCGTCGATGCCTGGCACGACCCGAACGCAGAAGCCGACCTGGCCGTCTACCGCCAGACATACGGCCTCTCGAAGTGCACCACGGGGAACGGCTGCTTCACCGAGGTCACCTCGGCCGGCGACCACAATTGGCCGCCGACGAACGTGGGCTGGGGCCTCGAGACCTCGCTCGACCTGGACATGGTCTCGGCCATCTGCCCGAACTGCAAGATCCTGCTGGTGGACGCCTACAGTGGCGGGATCGAACATCTCGGCGAGGCCGTCAACCGGGCGGTCGCGATGGGCGCCGACGCGGTCAGCAATTCCTATGACAACAGGACGAAGGACCGCAACGTCCACATCAACGAGAAGTACTACAAGCATCCCGGTGTGGCCATCACGGTGGCGTCCGGTGACTGGGGCTACAACGACTACCACACGTTCCCGACGTCGTCCCAATGGGTGATCTCCGTCGGCGGGACGTATCTCCGGCGGGATTCCAGCAAGCGCGGATGGACCGAGACGGCGTGGGCCGGAACCGGGAGCGGCTGTTCCGCCCAGTTCGCGAAGCAGAAGTGGCAGACGGACAAGGGGTGCGACGGTCGGACCTACTCCGACGTGGCGGCCGACGCCTCACCGACCAGCGGCGCGGCGGTGTATGACACGTTCAATTACGGCGGATGGCTGGTGGTCGGCGGGACGAGCGAGGCATCGCCGATCATCGCGTCGGTGTTCGCGCTCGCCGGTGACTCGGTCACGTACGGCAAGCGGGTCTACCAGGACCCCGACAAGCTCTTCGACGTCACGTCCGGATCGAACGGCAGCTGCGGCGGTTCCTACGTCTGCACCGCCGGTGTCGGGTATGACGGCCCGACGGGCCTCGGGACACCGAACGGGATCGGCGACTTCTGATCCAGCGGGCGCGGCTTCGCCGCGACCGTGACCAGCCGGTGGCGGCCGGCTCTCCGAAAGGGGAGCCGGCCGCTGCTTCCGGGTGCGGAAGCACGCCATGGTGAGCTCCGTCCGGGGTGTGGGGCCTTGCGCTTCCTGGCGGGACGCTGGCCCACGGGGTCGGCGCAACCTGGGCAACGTCCAGCTGTCCTCGTTCCACACCAGCGGCAGGCTCAGGCCGATTCGGCCTCCGGCCGCGCGCAGTTCCGCTCCGCGATCGCGCGACGCATGGTGTCGAACAACGCCTCGGGACGACAGCCCTTGACCAGGTAGTCGGTGGCGCCGCTGCGGCGGGCCTCCTGCCGCAGGATGAGTTCGTCGTATGCGGAGAGCATCACCACGCACGGCGACGGCGAGCGGGACGTGATCCTGCGCGTCGCCTCGATGCCGTCCATCCCCGGCATCCGAAGATCCATGAGCACGAGATCGGGCGCGAGCCGAAGCGCCGCGTCGACCGCATGCTCCCCGTCGACGGCGACCCCGATCACGGAGAAGCCCTCGTCCTCCAGCAGGTCGGCCAGGGCCTCGGCTGAAAAGCCGTCGTCGTCGGCCACAAGGACGGTCCCGGCGCCGGTTCGGCCCTCGATGTGCCGTTCGGCCCACATGGTCATCCGACTCTTTCGGCATGCCCGATGGCGAACATGACGGCGGGGTCACGGCTTTGTCGCTGCCCGCGTCGCCGCCTTGCGGCGATTGGGCCGGTGCCAAAGCGCGCGAATCGCCTCACGTTCACCTCATGGTGGGGCCGGGATATAGGCTCAGTACGGCCTTCGACCCGGTCGCGACCTGTGCGCGCCAGGATCGACAGGGGTTGATGTCATGAGCGGGTTGACGTCGACGGTGCGTAACCTGGCGTTGCGGACGCCGGAGAGTCGCGAACGCAGCGCCGACATGTGGCGCGCGGTCGCGATCTGCCTGGTGGTGCTCGGGCACTGGTTCGTCGTCGCCGTGGTCTATCGGGACGGTCACCTGTCCGGGTACAACGCGCTCGGCGTTCTGACCTGGATCGACCCGTTCACCTGGCTGTTCCAGGTCATGCCGATCTTCTTCTTCGTCGGTGGGTACGCCAGCGCTGCCTCGATGGCGTCGCACCGCACCCGGGGAGGCGACGGCATCGGCTGGGTGTTGCGGCGGACCGATCGCCTCCTTCGGCCGACGACTGCGCTCTTCGTGGTGCTGCCCGTGGTGACGCTGATCGCGCGCGCGGCCGGGGTGGACAGGAAGCTCCTCGGCACCGCGGCCTGGCTGGCCTCCATTCCGCTCTGGTTCCTGGTGGCCTACCTCGCCATGGTGGTGCTCACGCCGTGGCTGTATGCGCTTCACCGCCGGGCTGGGCTGGCCGTCCCGGTGGCGATGGTGGTCCTCGTCGCCCTCGCCGACCTGCTGCGGATGGGCCTGGACGTGCCGATCGTGGGCGAGAGCAGCTACCTGTTCGCCTGGCTGGCGGTCTACCAGCTCGGTTTCTGCTGGCGGGACGGGCTCCTGCGGCTGAGCCCTTGGCAGGCACTCGCGTTCGCGGCCGGCAGTCTGATCGTCCTGATCGGGCTGACCGTGGTGGGCCCGTACGAGATCCCCATGGTCGGGAGCGACAACACGGCCCCACCGACCCTGGCACTGATGGCGCTCGCCGCCACGCAGGTCGGCGTGGTTCTGGCCCTGCAGCCCGCGGCCAACCGATGGCTTCGCCGGACCCGGCCGTGGACCGCGGTCATCGCGGCCAATGCGGTCATCCTGACCGTGTTCCTCTGGCACATGACGGCGGCTGCGATCGCGGCCGTCGTGCTGTTCCCGACCGGTGTCATGGCGCAGCCCCCGATCCACTCCGGAGCGTGGTTGCTGTGGCGGGTGCCGTGGATCGCGTCCTGCGCCGTCATCCTCGCCGTTCTGGTCGCCCTTTTCGCCCGGATCGAACTGCGCCGGTCGGTGCTGCGTCCCGTCGAGCCTGGGCTGTTGCGCGACGGAGCGACCGTGGTCGGAATGGCCGCGGTGGTGGCCGGGCTCCTCGCCGTTGCCGTGTCCGGTCCCAGCTACCACGGCCCGACCGGCATCCCGTGGGTTGGCGTGCTCCTGTACCTCTGCGGCGCCGCGGTGCTGCGCGTGCTCCGAACCCAACCGTTCCGGTCCGGTGTCACGCACGCGGAGGGCGAGGCACCTGCATGCTGACATTCGGTCACGGCGAGCGGACGCCGTCGTGGTGAACAGGGCGAGACGCCGGTCTAGCTCTCGGCCTCCAGACGGTCGACCGCGGTTCGCGCCCGCTCGTGGGCCCGCGAGGCGTCCTTCGCCAGCCGCTCGGCGTCCTTGCGCTTGACGGAGGCGGCCTTGACGGCCGCCTCCGCTGCCCGCTGGGCCACCTGGGCGTCGCGCTCGGCGGCCGCCGCCGCATCCTCGGCGGCCCGTGCCTCGTCCTGCCGCTCCCTCGCTTCTCGCTCGAGCCGCTCGCGGCGCTTCCTGCTGACGGCGCCGTCCGCGTCCTTCTTGGCGCCGGCGCCGCCCGGCGGGGACTCGGAGACGGTGGATTCGGCCCCCCCGAGCAGGTCCGCGAACCCGCCGGCCGCCAGGTCGTGGTCGAGCACCCCGCGTCGTAGCAGGTCCGCGCCGGCGTCGTCGGTCGCCGTCGCCATCAGGGTGGTCTCGATCCGTTCGAGAACCGGCCGCCCGGCGCTGATGCCGGCCTCCTCGAGGACCTTGCCCGCGCGGTCGGTGAGTCGCGCGACGACACGCAGGCGTTCGTCGGACGCCTGACGGAAGCGCTCGCCGCCAACCCGTCCGCCGCCGGCCATCGCGTCACGGAGACGCGAGTTCGCCGCGAGCAACTCATCGACGGCGTCGGGATCATCGGCCGCGATCCGCGCCAGCGCCCAGGCCGGCGCGGCGGGCCGGCGAAGCCGACCGAGCGCGGCCGCCTGGTCGCGTTCACCGGCGTCCTTGGACTCCTTCACCAACCGGGTCCGCTCGGCGACGAACTGCTCCGGCGGCACTTGGTAAAGTCGCTTTACGACCTCGTCCCGGATGCTGGATTCGCTCGCCATGAGACCGCAAGTTCTACCCGACGCGCCGGCTGTTGCCCACTCCGAGCCTGAAACGGGCCATGCGATCATCCCGCGGTGAACCGCTGGATCCTGTGGTCCGTGACGATGACGCTCCGCGAACGCCTGGACGGGCCGCGCTGAGCACCGGCACCGCGCTTGTCGTCGCCTCGCTCGTGGTGGCGGCATGCGACTGGATGGCGGTCGCACGCCACGCGAAGCGCGTCGAGTACGTCTGCAAGCCGCTCACCCTCATGGTGCTCATCGCCGCGGCGGTCGCCTACCGGCGACCGCCGCTCCCCGATGCGCGCTGGGCGTTCACCCTCGCCGCGCTCTGCCTGTCGCTGGCCGGCGACGTGTTCCTCATGCTGCCGAAGGATCTGTTCGTCGCGGGCCTCGCGTCGTTCCTCTTCGCGCACCTCGCCTACGTCGCCGCGTTCAACACGACATCGCCGCCCCTGCTTCCGTTGCTGGTCGGCGCCGCCGTCACCCTGGCCGTGACGGTTCCGCTGTTCCGCGGCCTGCGGGCGGGGATCCTGCGTCAGCGGCGGCGCGAACTCGTCGTCCCCGTCACCCTCTACGTCGTCGCGATCAGCGCCATGGCCGCGAGCGCCATCGCCACCCTCGGCAGGCCCGAGTGGTCGGCGCAGGGTCGCGCGTTCGCGATCGCCGGGGCCGTCCTGTTCGTGACCTCCGACGCGCTGATCGGATGGACGCGCTTCGTCCGGACCATCCGCGGCGGACCGATCGCGATCATGGTGACCTATCACGTCGGACAGGTGGCGCTGGTGGTCGGCCTCCTTGGAAGCCCGGTCGTTCTCGGCCGGTAGGACGGCCCGCAGCGCGGTGCCGAACATGTGATTCCGCCGAAGGATCGTTGACACCCCGCGGAGTGACTCGTATACAGTTGGCGCACCGATCGACCGGAACACCCGGAGACCGGCAGATTCCACCACCGACGGTTGACCGGACCACCGGAGACCATCCCGAAGTCCTTCGGTTGACCGGACCACCCGGAGACCGATCCACCGACCCACGACCTGCGGCGCTGTGACGCGCGGGCTCGTGCTTCGAAGGGAGGAGTCCCCGGATGCGTCGTCGCACCATCCCGAAAGCCCTGGTGGCGGGCCTGGCCATCGCCGGCCTCGCGGCCGCCTGCGGCACCTCGAACGCCGCGACGAACACCCGCCGCGGGCCCTGCAAGCCGGCAAGTTCCCCGGTCATCACGCTCGCCGCCTACAGCACCGTCTACGACGTCTACGGCAAGCTGATCACCGACTTCCAGTCGAAGTGGAAGGACGCCCACGACGGGCAGCAGGTCATCTTCCAGACCTCGTTCGGCGGCAGCACCACCCAGGCCCAGAACGTGGTCAACGGCTTCAAGGCCGACGTGGTGGCGCTCTCGCTGGTCCCGGACGTCCAGCTGATCCAGAAGGCCGGCCTGATCACCAGGCCGGTGACGGACAGCAGCATCGTGTCCACGACCTCTGTCGTGTTCGACGTCAGGCCGAACAACCCGAAGGGCATCCACGACTGGGCCGATCTGACGAAGTCCGGCACGCAGATCCTGACGCCCGACCCGGCTCAGAGCGGCGGAGCCCGCTGGAACATCCTGGGCGCGTACGGCGCGGCGATCCGCGGCAAGGTCTCCGGTTACAGCGCGGACGCCGGCGGCGCCCAGTCCCTGCTCACGAACATCTTCAGGAACGTCACCGTGATGGACAAGAGCGCCAACGACTCGCTCAAGAACTTCGAGTCCGGCAACGGCGATGTCGCCATCACCTACGAGAACCAGGTCGTGCTGGCCCAGGCGGCCGGCAAGGACGACACGATCGTCTATCCGTCATCGACGATCCTGATCCAGAACCCGACCGTCGTGGTCGACAAGAACGCCGCCTCGGACTGCGTGACGAACGTGGCAAACGCCTTCGTCGCGTATCTGCACTCGGCCGACGCCCAGGCGATCTTCGCCGGCACCGGCTTGTTCCGCCCGAACGACCCGACCCAGGCGGTCGCGTCGAACGGTGACCTGCCCGCGCTGAAGGACGCCTTCACGGCGGCCGACCTGGGCGGCTGGAACAAGATCGACACGGACGTGTTCGGCACGAACGGCGTGTTCACGAACGCCCTGAAGGCGGCGAAGGGCTGACCGCACCGATGGCGACACGGACCGGCTCACTCGACGCACCTCCCCGCCCACCCCTCCCGCGCCTCGACCCCGGCGCGGGAGGGGGCGCGGCCCCCCGCCCCCGCCGGCGCCCCCCGTGGGGCCGGTGGGGGCTCCGCGCCACGGCGCTGCTGTACCTGGCCGTCATGGTCGCGCTGCCGATCGTCGCGGTGCTCACGCGCGGCTTCGGCAACGGCTTCGGTGCGCTGAAGGATGCGTTCGCCGCGCCCGGCGCGTGGAAGGCGGTCGAGCTCACGCTGGTGCTCGCGGCGCTGACCGCGGTGATCAACGGGGTGTTCGGAACACTGATCGCGTACGTGCTGGTTCGCTATCGGTTCCCCGGGCGGGCGGCCCTGTCGACGATCGTCGACATCCCGTTCGCCATTCCCACGCTGGTCACCGGCGTCATGCTGCGGGCGTTGTACGGCCCGGCCTCGCCGGTCGGTTCGTTCCTGGAGAGGCACGGCGTCCACGTGATCTTCGCGCCGGCCGGGATCCTGCTCGCGCTGCTGTTCGTGACGCTGCCGCTTGTCGTCCGGACCGTCCAGCCGGTGATGCTCGAGCTGGACCGGTCCGAGGAGGAGGCCGCGCACGTCCTGGGCGCCGGACGGATCCGGACGGCACGAAGCGTCGTCCTGCCGCATCTTCGGCCGCCGATCGCCGCGGGCATGCTCCTCGTGTTCGCCCGGGCGATCGGCGAGTTCGGCGCCGTCGTGATCGTCTCCGGCAACATCATCGGCAAGACGCTCACCGCGCCCGTGTTCATCTTCGGCTTGATCAGCCAGTTCAAGCCCGAGCAGGCCGCCGCGGTCGCTTCGCTCCTGTTCGGGCTGTCCTTCGTGCTGGTGCTCGTAACCGAGCGGCTGGTGGCGCGGCGACCGGCGAAGGAGCCGGAGGAATGAGCGCGCGGACGGCCGCTCCGCCCGTGGCGCCGAACGCGACCGCCCCGCGATCCGATGCGGCGATCCTTCGCAGGCGTCGCCTCATCCACGGAAGCCTCACGGGCATCGCGCTGGTCTACGCCGCGGTGCTGCTCATCGCGCCGCTCGCCGGGATCATCTGGGCCGCGA
Organism: Actinomycetota bacterium; assembly: GCA_040414485.1. GTDB lineage: Bacteria > Actinomycetota > UBA4738 > UBA4738 > UBA4738 > JBEDUK01. The sequence goes on along the minus strand of JBEDUK010000027.1, from coordinate 42,959 downwards.
TCAAGGCCGGCGGGCACGCGTGGGTCGAGACGTTCTCGCAGCCCGACGTCCGCCATGCGTTCTACCTGACGTTGATCATCACCGCGACCACGGTCGTGGTCACCGCCGTCCTGGGCGTGGTGGTCGCCCTGATGCTCGCGCGCGACCCCTTCCCCGGGCGCGCGCTGGTCAGCGCGTTCGTCGACCTCCCGCTCGCCGTTTCGCCGGTGATCGTCGGGCTCGCGTGCGTGCTCATGTTCGGCACCGGGGGGTGGTTCAAGCCGTGGTTCGACGCGCACGGCATCCAGATCATCTTCGCGCTCCCGTCGATGGTGCTCGTCACGATCTTCATCTGCATCCCGTTCGTGATCCGCGAGGTGGCGCCGCTCCTCGGCGAGCTGGGGACCGAGGAGGAGGAGGCCGCGCGGACGCTCGGTGCCTCCAGCCTGCAGACGTTCTTCAAGGTGACGCTGCCGAACATCCGTTGGGCGCTGCTCTACGGCATCGCGCTGACCACGGCGCGGGCGATCGGTGAGATCGGCGCGGTGCTGGTGGTGAGCGGCCAGATCACCGGCCACACCGAAACCGCGACCCTGTTCATCCTGCGCGCGTTCGACGAGGGCAGGGACGCGCAGGGCTACATCGTGGCCACGACCCTCGCCCTGGTCTCGGTGCTGCTGCTGTCCGGCATCGAGATCCTCAAGCACCGAGGGGAAAGGAAGCTCGCGTCATGACCGGGATCGTCGTCGAGGGGTTGAACAAGAGCTTCGGATCGTTCCGCGCAGTGGCGGACGTCTCCTTCGAGGCCGAAGAGGGGAAGATCACCGCGATCCTCGGGCCGTCCGGATCGGGGAAGTCGACCGTCCTCCGCATGATCGCGGGGCTCGAACGGCCCGACACCGGGCGCATCTCGCTGGCCGGCGAGGAGCAGACGAACGCGCCCGTCCAGGAGCGGCGGGTCGGGTTCGTCTTCCAGCACTACGCGCTGTTCCGTCACATGACCGTGCGCCAGAACGTGGCCTTCGGCCTTCGCGTGCGAAAGGTCGGCAAGGATGAAACGGTAAAGCGGGTTGACGAACTGTTGAGGCTGGTGCAACTGGCGCCGTGGGCCGACCGGTATCCGGACCAGCTGTCGGGTGGGCAGCGCCAGCGGGTCGCGCTGGCGCGGGCGCTGGCGCCCCGGCCGACCGTGCTGTTGCTGGACGAGCCGTTCGGGGCGCTGGACGCGCGGGTCCGGCAGGACCTTCGACGCTGGCTGGACGACCTGCACAGCGAGCTCGGCGTGACGAGCCTGCTGGTCACCCACGACCAGGAGGAGGCGCTCGAACTGGCGAACGAGGTCGTGGTCATGCACCAGGGGCGGGTCGAGCAGGTCGGCACGCCGGACGACGTCTACAACCGCCCGGCGACGCGATTCGTCGCCGGCTTCGTCGGCGCCGCGAACGTCCTTGAGGGCCGCATGGATGGCGGCCGGGTCCGGGTGGCCGACGGATGGACCAGTGGCGACGGCGGCGACGACCTGGCTGAGGGTGTGCGCGTGCACGCGTACGTGCGTCCGCACCAGATCTCGATCGCCGGCGAGCAGACGCGGCTGGGGTCCACCAGTGCGGTGATCGAACGGATCACGAACCTCGGATGGGCCTCGAAGCTCCGGCTTCGGCTCACCGACGGCCAGGACCTGACGGCGGACGTCTCGAACGACGAGCTGCCGGTGCCGCCGGTGGGCGAAGGGGATCGCGTCCACCTCGACCTTCGGAACGCGAAGGTGTTCGAGGTGGAGGACCGGCCGGGGCATTACGCGGGCGTCGGCGCGAATGGCGCCGCCCCGGAATCGGCTGACGGCGGCTCCGCGGAGCCGGCGATCGTGGCGTAGGACGGGAGGGGTGGCATTGGCCGAGGGAGCGCGCGCGATGGCTGGACGGGAGGGGACGCCCATCACCGGAGTCCCGAAGGACATAACGCGCGACGAGCTGACGCTCGCGTTCCGCGTGATCGAAGCGCTGCGAGGGATCCGGTTCGGCAGCGTCCAGGTGCTGGTCCACGACGGCAAGGTCGTCCAGATCGACGTGGCGGAGAGGCTCCGGCTGCGGGAGCCGCCCGGCACGCCGTCGGGGCGGCCGGCGCGGCCGGGGCGGCCGCCCGGCGGAGGCTAGCGACATGGGGGCGGTCGTCTGGATCCTGGCGGTGCTGATGCTCGAGCTCGCCGTGGGACTCGTGCTGCTGGGGACCTGGGTCGCCGAGGGCCGCCGCCGGGCGGAGGAGCTCGAGCGGATCGAAGGCCTGCTTCGACGCGCCGGTGCCGCCGTCGGCGCCTCCGGCGGGTCCGAGCGCCAAGCCACCGATCGCGCCTGAGGTCCGGAGCGGTCAGGACCCCGGTCGGCCCCGGATAGCATCTTCCGGATGACGAATGCGGTCCGCGTGGGGCTCCTCGGGTGCGGCAACGTCGGCGCGGCGGTGGCGCGGATGCTCCACGACCATGCCCAGGACATCGAACTACGAACCGGTGTCCGTCTGGAGGTCACCCGCGTCGCGGTGCGTGACCTCGGCCGCGACCGGGACGTGCCGGTTCCCGGATCGGCCTTCACCGACGACCCGTACGCCGTGGTCGGCGCGAGCGACGTCGACGTGGTGGCGGAGGTCATGGGCGGCGTGCGCCCCGCGCACGATCTGGTCCTGAAGGCGTTCGCGTCGGGCAAGCCGGTCGTCACGGCGAACAAGGAGCTGCTGGCCACGCACGGCGCCGACCTCCTGGACGCGGCGGCCGCGAACGACGTGGACCTGCTCTACGAGGCGAGCGTCGGCGGGGGCATCCCGCTGGTCCGCCCGCTCCTGGAGAGCCTCGCCGGCGAGCGCATCGTCCGGGTGATGGGCATCGTGAACGGGACGACGAACTACATCCTCACCCGCATGACGGAGGACGGCCTGAGCCTTGCCGACGCCCTCGCGGAGGCGCAGGAGCTCGGCTACGCCGAGGCCGACCCCACCGCCGACGTCGAGGGGTTCGACGCCGCCGCGAAGGCCGCGATCCTCGCCGCGATCGCGTTCGACGCGCGGGTCGTGGCCGCCGACGTCCATCGGGAGGGCATCGCGGGCGTCACCGCCGAGGACATCGCGAATGCACGCCGGCTCGGTTACGCCGTCAAACCGCTCGCCGTCGCGGAGATCGTGGACGGATCGGTGTCCGTCCGGGTCCACCCCGCGATGATCCCGCTGGACAATCCGCTGGCCGACGTTCGGCACAGCTTCAACGCCGTCCTGATCACCGGCGAGCGGGTCGGCGACCTGATGCTCACCGGCAGGGGAGCCGGCGGCGACCCCACGGCCACGTCCGTGGTGGGTGACCTGATCGAGGCGGCGCGGAACCTGCGCCACGGCGGGCGTTCCGCGGGCGCCGCCCGGGCGCGATCCCGGGCGATCCTGCCCATGGACGACCTGCCCGCGCAGTACTACTTCCTCCTTCGGGTGGACGATCGCCCAGGGGTGCTCGCGGAGATCGCGTCGGCGTTCGCCGAACATCAGGTGTCCATCAAGTCGGTGTGGCAGGACGGCCACGGCGACGAGGCGCAGCTCGTGGTCATCACGCACCGTGCCACGGAGCGGCGGCTGGCCGCGTGCCGCGACCGGCTTGACGGGCTGGACGTGGTTCGAAGCGTCGCGTCGGTCATCCGCGTGGAGGCGGGCGAACCGTGACGGCGCACCAGTGGCGCGGCGTGATCACCGAGTATTCGGACCGCCTCCCGGTCGATGCCGCGACGCCGGTCGTCACGCTCCGCGAGGGCGGCACGCCGCTCATCTTCAGCGAGCGCCTGTCGGCCGAGACCGGATGCGAGGTCCACCTGAAGTTCGAAGGCGCGAACCCGACCGGTTCGTTCAAGGACCGTGGGATGACCGTGGCGGTGTCGAAGGCGTGCGAGGAGGGGGCGGCCGCCGTCGTGTGCGCCTCGACCGGCAACACCAGCGCGTCGGCGGCAGCCTATGCGGCGAAGGCCGGCCTGACCTGCGCGGTGATTGTGCCGAAGGGCAGGATCGCGCCGGGAAAGATGGCGCAGACGCTCGCGCACGGCGCGGCGGTGATCGAGGTGGACGGGAATTTCGACATGGCCTTCGGCGCGGTGCGGGATCTCGCGTCGCGCTTCGACGTGGCACTGGTCAATTCGGTCAATCCCTACCGGCTGCAGGGCCAGAAGTCGCTGGCATTCGAAGTGTGCGACATGCTCGGCCGGGCGCCCGACCTGCACCTGGTGCCGGTGGGGAACGCCGGGAACATCACGAGCCACTGGATGGGCTACCGCGAATACGCCGACGACGAGGTGGTCGCGGCGACGCCGCGGATGTTCGGCTTCCAAGCCGCGGGCGCCGCGCCGCTCGTGCACGGTGCGCCGATCGCGGATCCGGAGACGGTCGCGACGGCGATCCGGATCGGGAACCCGGCGTCGTGGGACGGTGCCCTCCATGCGGCGGCCGACTCCGGTGGGGGGATCGCGGCCGTGACGGACGAGGAGATCCTGGCGGCACAGCGGCGACTGATGCGCGAGGAAGGGCTGTTCGTCGAACCCGCGTCGGCCGCGTCCGTGGCCGGATTGCTGACGCTGCACGGCCGCGGCTCTCTGCCTGCCGACGCGACGGTCGTGTGCGTCCTGACGGGGCACGGCCTGAAGGATCCGCAGTGGGGCAACCGCGACGCCGAGCCGACGGCGACGCTCCGAGCCGACGCGGCAGCCATCGCACAGCACCTGGGCCTGGCGGCCAGATAGAGTCGGACGCATGACGCACCGGAAGGAAGAGGAGGGCGGGCACTCGCTCCGCTCCCACATCGAGCACTTCTACCTGAACTGGAGTTCGTTCGACGCCTCCGTGGGGGAGAAGCTCGCGCTGACCGCGAAGAACCGTGCCCGGGCGTTCACCGTCGGGAAGGGGTGCTGCGGGCACCCGGGCGAGCCCGGCTGTTGACGGCGCGCACCTGACGGGCCCGGTCGGGCCCGCGGCGAGCACCATCACATGGAGAGTGAGGACGCGTCCCACGACCACGACCACGAGGAGCCTGAAGAGACGTAGAGGGCGCGGGTCCTAGCGCACCGGCAGTGACTCGAGGCCGCGCAGGATGTAGTTCGGCTTCCATGGAGGCGTCCCGGCGGGCTCCAAGTGTGGGAACCGCCTGAGCAGCGTTCCGAAGGAGACCTGCAGTTCGGCCCGCGCCAGCGGCGCACCGAGGCAGAAATGAAGGCCCGCGCCGAACGTCAGGTGCTCGTTCGGCTTGCGCGTCAGGTGCAATTCCTCGGGCTTTTCGAACACCGCCGGGTCGTGGTTCGCCGAACCGAAGATCAGCCCGAGCTCCGCGCCGCGCGCGATCCGCTGCCCGTACAGCTCGATGTCCTCGAGCACCCATCGTTCGAACATCTGCAGCGGCGTATCGAATCGCAGGAGCTCCTCGACCGCCGTCGGTAGGAGCGCTTCGGGATCGGCGCGCATCCGCGTGAGATCGGCCGGGTGTCTGAACAGCGTCCACCAGCCCAGGCCGGTCGCGTTGACCGTGGCCTCGTGCCCCGCGTTGAGCAGCAGCGCGCACGTCCCGATCAGCTCGCCCTCGGTCAGCCGCTCTCCTTCGTCGACCACCTGCGCGAGCTCGCTGATCAGATCCGTTCCGGGTCGATCCCGCCGTTCGCCGAGCAGCCTCCGCAGATATTCGGAGAATTCCGTGCTCGCCGTGGCCGCACGGCGCTGATAGTCCTCTGAAGGATTGAGCTCGTACATCAGACAGATCTCGGCCGACCACGGACGAAGGAGGCCGCGATCCGATCCGGGGATTCCGAGCAGCTCGGCGATCACCGTCACGGGCAGGGGCTCGGCGATGTCGGCGATCAGGTCGAACTCCCCGCCGCCCGACACGCCGTCGATCAGCTCGTCGGTGATCGTCTGGATCGTGGGCCGAAGCCGCTCGACGGTGCGCGGCGTGAATGCCTTCGACACCAGTCGCCGGACGCGGGTGTGCTCCGGCGGCTCCATGTCCAGGATGCCGTTGTTGATCAGCCACCAGAACGGGTCCTGCAAGGCGGGTGGGTCGGGGTGGCCCATGTCCGCGTGCGAGGCCATGTGGAGGTACGTTCGGCCGAGGCGCCGGTCCCTGAGCAGCGCGTTCACGTCCCGATAGCGGGACACGAGCCAGTGGTCGGTCGCCTCGTGGTACAGCAGCGGCGCCCGCTCCCGCATCTCCGTGTAGACGGGGTAGGGGTCCTCGATGAACGCGGGATCTGTGGGCGCGAATCGGTCAGCCAGGCTTACCGGTTCGGGTTCGATCATGCCGAACAGGATCGTACCGCGGGCGGTCCGAACACCTCCACGACGCCTTCACAGCTCGTTCACGGCGCGCGCCGAGCCTCGGGAGTGTCGATGAGCGATCCCTCGGGGGATCGCCGAGAGCGACGAGGGGAGTGGTACGAGATGTCGAATCGCAAATGGGCGGCGATCCTGCTGCTCACGCTGTTGATCGTGGGCGCGGGCATCGGCATCGCCGTCGGCGCCTACCACGCGGGATTCGCGCACGGCGCGGTGGCGCACGGTGCCCGCATCGTCTACGCGGGACCGCACTACGGCGGGTGGGGCTTCTTCCCGTTCGGCCTGTTCCTGTTCCCGCTGTTCCTGATCCTCGTCTTCGTGCTGCTGCGGGCCGCGTTCGCACCCAGGCGGCTCGGGTGGGGCGGCCCGGGCTGGGGCGCGTACGGACCCGGTGGCCCGGGACCGTGGGGTTCCGGCGGGCCGCGGGAGCGGATGGAGGCGTGGCACCGTGAGGCCCACGAGCGTGAAGGCGAGACGTCGCCGCCGGCGTCCAGCGCCTGAGCACGGACCGACGGCGGCAGCGGCGGTGGCGGGCGACAAGCCTTGCCACCGCCGCTGCCGTCCGCCACGCTGACAGACGGACCGACGTTGGATCAGGTAGGTGACGCGAATGAAGACGATCCTGGTCGTTGAGGACGAGATGGCGATCGCCCGGGTCGCCCGCGACTACCTCGAGCACGCGGGCTACGACGTGATCGTGGCGGCCGATGGCGACGCGGGCCTGTCGAGCGCGCGTTCGGCGAAGCCGGACCTGATCGTCCTGGACCTCGGCCTTCCCGGGCGCGACGGGCTCGATGTCACGCGGGAGATCCGGCGTTCGTCGAACGTCCCGATCGTGATGCTGACGGCGCGCGCGGACGAATCGGACCGGATCGTCGGGCTGGAACTGGGCGCCGACGACTACGTGGTCAAGCCGTTCAGCCCGAAGGAGTTGGTGGCTCGCGTTCGCGCGGTCCTTCGGCGCAGCGAAGTGGTCTCCGTGGCCAGGCCCGAGGTCATCCGCGCGGCGGGTGTGACGCTCGACATGACGCGCATGCGGGCGTCGGTCGACGGCAGGAACGTGCAACTGACGCCGACGGAGTTCGAGCTCGTCGCCACGCTGGCGGCGCAGCCCGGCCGCGTGTTCACCAGATCGCAGCTGCTCGACGCAGTCCATGGGGTCGCCTTCGAGTCGTACGAGCGCGCCATCGACGCCCACGTCAAGAACATCCGGCGCAAGCTCGAGCCCGATCCGAAGCGCCCGCGGTACGTGCTGACCGTTCACGGCGTGGGGTACCGGTTCGCCGATGACTGAGGATCCGGGGGACAGGGCCGAAGGGGACCCGGCACCGGTGTCGAAGCCGGGGTCGGAGCCGGAGCCGGCGGCGGAGCCGGCCGCACCATCGCCTTCGCCCCCGCGCGGCCGGCGCTACCGCGGCGGTCCCCCCTGGCGCGGCGGGCCCCCTCCGTGGTGGCCCGAATCCGAACCGTGGCCTCCGCAGGGCCGTGAGGGCTGGCAGGGCGTTCCCAGGCACTTCGCCCGCAGGATCGCCCTGTTCCTTCTGGCGCTGTTCGGCCTGGCGTTCGTCGCCGGCGGGTTCCTGTTCTGGATCGGCAGCACCATCTGGCATGGCTCCGGCGCGAACCCGCCCCATCGGTGGACAGGCGGCCCGCCGTTCGGCTTCGCCATCTTCGTGGTGATCATCGTGCTGGTGGTCATCGCGGCGCGCGGAGCCAGGCGCACCGCGCGCCCGATCGACGACGTGATGGGCGCGGCCGAGCGCGTCGCGTCCGGCGATTATTCGGCGCGCGTCCAGCCGGGCGGCCCGCGCGAGGTGCGGTCGCTCGCCCGGTCGTTCAACGCGATGGCCGAACGGCTCGAGGCGAACGAGCACGTCCGTCGTCAGCTCTTCGCCGACGTGGCGCACGAGCTGCGGACGCCGCTCACGATCATCCAGGCGAACATCGAAGGGATCCTCGACGGCGTCTACGTCGCCGATGCCGGGCACCTGGAGCCGGCGCTCGAGGAGACGCGCGTGATGTCCCGTCTGCTCGAGGACCTCTCGATGCTGGCGATGGCGGAGAGCGGCGCGCTGAGGCTCCGGCTGGAGCCGACCGATCCGCGCGAACTGGCCGAGGACGCGGTCGCGGCGCACGGGCCGGAAGCGGCGGCCGCGAGGGTCGCGCTGGCCGTCGGGCCAGGCGGCCCGGCGGGCGAGATCGAGGTGGACCGGGTCAGGATCCGCGAAGTCCTGTCGAACCTCATCGCGAACGCCATCCGGCACACGCCACCCGGAGGGAGCGTGAGGGTCGGGGTCGAACCTGTGGGAGCGGCCGAGCCGGCCGGCCCGGCCGACCCGGGCGCCGGGGTTCGGTTCACCGTCTCCGACACCGGGAGCGGGATCCCCCCCGACCGCCTGGACAGCGTGTTCGACCGGTTCGCGAAGTCGCCCGAATCGCGCGGAGCGGGCCTGGGGCTCGCGATCGCGAAGTCGCTCGTCGAGGCCCACGGAGGCACGATCGGCGCCCGCAACCGGGGCGGCGCCGCCGTCGCAGACGAAGGCGCCGGAGACGAAGCCACGGGCGCCACGTTCTGGTTCGTCATCCCGCGGACCCCGGACGCAGGCGCCCGATAGGCACGCTCGCGGCCTGCTCGGCCGGCGGGCCGGTAGGCTTCGCCCTGCCATGGCGGTGCGCCTCGCCGATCTGTTCGCCGCGCCGAAGCCCATCATCGGGCCGGTCCAGTTGCTGCCGCTTCCCGGCGCGCCCGGGTTCGGTGGGAGCGTGGACGCCGTGGTGGATGCTGCGGTCGAGGACGCGCGGTCACTGGCCGCCGGCGGCGTCGACGGCCTCATCCTGGAGAACATGGGCGACGCGCCGTTCTTCGCCGGCGAGGTCCCGCCCGAGACCGTCGCGTCGATGGCCAGGGTGGCCGGCGAGGTGCGGGCGGCCGCGCCTTCGCTGCCGCTGGGCGTGAACGTCCTTCGGAACGCGGCGCGCGCGTCGCTTGCCATCGCGCATGCGCACGGCGGTTCGTTCATCCGCGTGAACGTCCTGACCGAGGCGTTCGTGACCGATCAGGGTTTGATCGAAGGTGCGGCGGCCGAACTGCTGCGGGCACGCCGCCTGATGGGAGCGGAGTCGGTGGCGATCCTCGCGGACGTGCACGTCAAGCACGCGGCACCGTTGCTGCAGCGGCCCATCCGGGAGTCTGCGCTGGACATGCTGGAACGCGGCGGCGCGGACGTGCTGGTGGTGAGCGGCGCCCGGACGGGTTCGGCCGCCGACCTGGGTGACGTCAGGGCGCTGCGTGGCCTCGGTGCGGACGTGGTCCTGGGCAGCGGCGTCGGCCCGTCCAACGCGGTCGCGATGCTCACGACCGCCGACGGCGCGGTCGTCGCGTCGGCGTTCCGGCCCGGCGGCGATCTGTCGAAGCGGGTCGACCGGACCATGGTCGAGCGGTTCATGGCCGTCGTCGGCGGCGTTCGAGACGCACGCGGGTGAGCCGCGCCGAGCCCATCGCGCGCCATCGAATCCTGGTGGTGGGCGACCTCATGATCGTGACCCTGGGCGGAGTCGAACGCATGCCCGAGCCGGGAGAGAACGTCGTGCTCCGCGACGCGTCCGTCCATGTCAGCGGCGTCGGCGCGAACGTCGCGCTGGACCTCGTCGCCCTCGGTGTGGACGTGACGCTGGTGAGCGCCGTGGGGGAGGATGCGCTGGGCGACCGCATCGTCTCCGAACTGCGGGCCGGCGGTGTCGACACCGCCGGCGTCATGTGCGTGCCGGGCGCGACGACCGGATCCATGGTGGTGATGGTCGAACCGGACGGTGAGCGCACGATGGTGGGAACGAGGGGGGCGTCGGAGCAATTCGAATTCGATCCGCTCGCGCTGCTGGCCGGCCAGGCGGCCGCGCCGTCCTGGGTGCACGTCTCCGGCTACGTGCTCCTGGACGAGCGCATGGCCGGCCGGTGCGAGGCGCTCCTTGCGGGAGCGATCGCGCGCGGGATCCCTTGTTCGGTCGACCTGGAGGGCGGCCGAGCGGGGAGCCTCTCCACGGCGCTCGACCGAGTCGTGGTGCTCGGCAACGCAGCCGAATGCGAAGCGTGCTTCGGCACGAGCGAACCGGCGGCGCTCGCTGCGGCCCGCGCGAACGCGACCGAGGCCCTCGTCGTCAAGGCCGGCGCCGACGGCTGCGTCCTGATCGACGCGAGTGTCATCACCTGCGTCCCGGCCGCCGGCCGAGCCTCGGGCGGCGATTCGACGGGTGCCGGCGACGCGTTCGACGCGGCGTTCATCGCGGCCCGTCTGCGGGGCGCCTCGCTCGAGGCGGCGTGCGCTACGGGCAACCGGGCCGGCGCGCTGGCCGCGGTGGCCCGTGGCCCGCGGCCGAAGTGGATCGGGGCGATCGACACGGCGCCGGATCCCGGGGATCTCGTGCCCGCCCCCCGGCCGGAACCATGAGCATGCGGCTCGACGAGATCTGGATCCCGATGCCGGACGGTGTCAGTCTGGCGGCGAATCGCTTCCGGCCCCAGGGAGACGGCGCCGGCGACCGGCTTCCCGTCATTCTGGAGTACCTGCCCTACCGCAAGGACGACGGGCTGTTCGAGCGCGACTGGGACCTGTACTCGTACATGACCGGGCGCGGGTACGCGTGCGTGAAGGTCGACATCCGCGGCACGGGCCGCAGCCAGGGCGTGCTGCCGGACCGCGAATACAGCGACGTGGAGCATGCCGACGGCGACGTTGTAATCGAATGGCTCGCCCGGCAGCCCTGGTGCACGGGCGCGGTCGCCCTGTGGGGGATCTCCTGGGGCGGCTTCAACGCGATCCAGATGGCGTCCCGCCGGCAGACGCCGGAGGCGCTCAGGGCGATCGTGGCGATCGACGCGTCCGACGATCTGTTCCGCGACGACATCCACAACATCGACGGGATGTTCCACGTCGACGAGTACGACGTGCTGATCGACCTGGAGAACGCGCGCAGCGGCGCACCGGATTATTCGTTCGACGAAGCGATCCTGCAAGCCCGCTTCGATCAGCCGCCGTGGAAATTGGCGTGGTTACGCCACCAGCGCGACGGGGAATTCTGGCGCTGCGCCTCACTCAGGCCGGAGTACGACCGGCTCCGCGTGCCGGCGCTCCTGATCGGTGGGTGGTACGACGGCTACCGGGACAGCGTTCCGCGCATGCTCGAGCACTGCGGGTCAGCGCCGGTGAAGGGGATCCTCGCCCCGCACGACCATTCGTTCCCGCATCGGGGATCGCCGGGGCCTGCGTTCGAGCATCGGGCCGAGGTCGTCCGGTGGTTCGACCGGTGGCTGCGCGACGCGCCGAACGGCGTGGAGGACGAACCGAAACTCGCCGTCTACGTGCGGCGATGGCACCCACCGGGACGTGAAGTGGTGGAGATCCCGGGCGAATGGCGGCTCGAGGAAGGATGGCCGCCCGAGCGAACCAGGAGCGTGGCGCTGCTCCTGCGCGGCGACAACGCGCTGGGAGGCGACGCGGGCGTCCGGACGGAGCACACGTTGGCCTACGTGCCGTCGGCCGGCCTCGAGGCGGGGATGTGGTGGGGAGACCTCCAGCCGGACCAGGCTCCGCTCGATGCGGTCAGCCTGATTTACGATTCGGCGCCGCTCGACCAAGAAATGGAAATCCTCGGATTTCCTCGCGTGGCGCTCGACGCGACCGTGGACGCGCCATCCGCCAACTGGTTCGCACGGCTGTGTGACGTCGCCCCGGACGGGTCCGTCGTGCTGGTGACGGGCGCGGGATCACCCGCCCAGGGCGAGGGTCCGGTGACGTTGGACCTTCACGTGACCTCGTGGACCTTCGAGCGCGGCCACCGCATCCGGCTCGCCGTGTCGAACGCACTGTGGCCGATGATCTGGCCCACTCCTGACCCCATGACGGCGTCGCTCACGGTCGGGGGTGACTCGGGATCGAGGCTCGAACTTCCGGTCGTGCCGTTCGCGGAACGCGCCAGCCCACGCTTCGACGAGCCCGAACCCCATGTCCAGGCGTCCGGGTGGAAGAGCGGGGGCGAGATGCTTCCCGGCGAGTGGCAGGCCAGCCGGGACGGGACGAAGGCAGCAGTCCGGTGGAGCGGATCCTCGTGGTCCGAAGCGCCCTGGGGACGGTCGGACTACCGGGAGTCGCTCGAATGGCGGGTGGACGACCTCGATCCGGCCGACGCGCGCGTCCACGGCGAGTCTGAGACGACCGTGAACGTGAGCGCGGGCGACCGCCGGATCCGCTGGATCGGCCTCCTCGACATCTCGAGCGACGAGTCGGCATTCGACTACCGCTACCGCCGGGAGCTGTGGTTGAACGACGAGCGCATCCGCGAGCGCGAATGGCAGGAACGGATCCCTCGCGGCGCCGGGTAGCATGGCGCCCCGGACGAGGGGGCGACGTGGCGAAGGGCATCCTGGAGCGGCTGGCCGACGGTCCCGTGCTGGGCGACGGCGGCTATCTGCTCGAGCTGGAGAAGCGTGGGTACGTCCAGGCCGGTCCGTTCACGCCGGAGGTGGTGATCGAACACCCCGACGCCCTGGCCCAGTTGCATCGCGAGTTCCTGCTCGCCGGCGCCGAGGTGCTCCAGACCATGACCTTCTACGCCAGCGACGACAAGCTCGCCACCGTCGGGCTCGGCGACCGGGTCGACGACATCAACCGGACCGCCGTGCAGGTTGCCAGGAAGGTCGCGTCCGAGGGCGACGCCCTGGTCGCGGGCAACCTGTCGCTCACCTGGGCGTTCGAGCCGGACGACGCGGCGTCGGCGGACCGGGTCCGCGGGTTGTTCGACCGTCAGCTCTCGGATCAACTGGAGGCCGGTCCGCCCGACTTCTGGATCGGTGAGACGTTCTCGTGGCTCGGCGAGGCGCTCCTGTTCGTCGAACGGGCGACGCGAACCGCCCTCCCGGTCATGGCCACGATGTGCTTCGAGCAGCCCGAACCGCGTTCCTACGAAGGGCTCACGCCCTCCGAGTGCGCCGCTCGGCTCGAGCAGGCGGGCGCTGACGTGGTGGGTGTGAACTGCCTGAACGGCCCCGAACAGCAGATGCCGATCGCGCTCGACATGCGACGGGCGGTCGCGTGCCACGTGGCCGCGCAGCCGGTCGCGTACCGGACCACGAACGACAGGCCCGACTTCACCGCGTTCGACGCCTTTCCCTATTCGCTCGACCCCATGCAGGTAACGCGGGGCGAGATGGCTGCCTTCGCCGGCTCGGCAGAGGATGGCGGCGTCGGCTACATCGGCTCGTGCTGCGGCGCGGTCGCCGAGCACGTGAAGGCCATGGCGAGGGCGCTCGGCAAAGGGGAGCCCGCGGAGCGGGAGTGGCGAAGCCGGACGGGCAAGCCCATGTCGGCCTTCGAGTACTACGGGCACGACGGCGTCGGCGACTCCTCCGGCGCAGCCGAGACGGCGGGCTCGGCCGAGACGGCCGAAACGTGACCCGCGCGGAGTTCGACCACGTCGTCGTCGGACTGGGAGGGATCGGGAGCGCGGCCGCGTACCGGCTGGCCCGTCGCACCGGCGGAACGGGCGGAGTGCTCGGCCTGGAGCAGTTCGAGATCGGCCATTCCAACGGCGCCTCCGAGGACCATTCGCGCATCATCCGCCGCTCGTATCACACGCCGCGGTACGTGCGGCTGGCCGGCGAGGCGTACCGCGCCTGGTCGGAGGTCGAAGACGATCTCGGTGAACCCCTGATCGTTCGGACCGGCGGCCTTGATCTGTTCCCCGCGGGCGCGGCGATACCCATCGACGACTACCGGGAGAGCATGCGTGCGGCCGAGGTTCCGTTCGACGAACTGGACGCGGCCGAGGCGATGCGCCGGTGGCCCCAGTGGCGGCTCGACGAATCGGTAAGGGTACTTTACCAATCGGATACGGGCATCGCACCGGCGTCCAGGTGCAACAACGCGCACCGCCGTCTCGCCGAAGACCACGGCGCGGAACTTCGCGGCAACAGCCGCGTCACCCGGATCCGCGACGCCGACGGAGAGCTCGAGGTCCACGTCGAAGACGGCACCCCGGTCAGGTGCGGGACCGTGATCCTCGCGGCCGATGCATGGACGAACGACCTCCTCGGTCCTTTCGGCGTCACCCTTCCGCTGACGATCACGCTGGAGCAGGTCGTGTACTTCGACGCGCCGAACCCCGACGCGTTCGCGCCCGAACGGTTCCCGGTCTGGATCTGGATGGACGATCCGTCGTTCTACGGGTTCCCGGCGTTCGGGGAGCCCGGGCCGAAGGTCGCGCAGGACGTCGGAGGCCGCGAGGTCACGCCCGCCACGAGGACGTTCGACCCGGACCCGGACGCCCTCGCGCGCGTGCGGTCGTTCGTCGACGAGCACCTTCCGAGCGCGCGCGGCCCCGAGTTGCTCGTCAAGACGTGCCTGTACACCATGCCGCCCGACCGCGACTTCGTGATCGGCGCGGTGCCCGGGCATCCGAACGTGCTGGTCGGCCTGGGAGCCGCGCACGGTTTCAAGTTCGCGTCGTTGTTCGGCAGCATCCTGGCGGACCTGGCCGTGGACGGCCGGACGCGCCATGAGATCGGCGGGTTCGAACCGGATCGGCCCGCGCTCACGGACCCGGACAGCCCGCGCTCGTTCCTGATCTGATCCGATCCGCGCCACGACGAGGCCACCCGGAAGCGCTCCGCTGCCGTACACCGAAGATGACAAACCCTGAACCGCCGTTCAGGATGAGGCGACGCGAGCCGTTCGGGTCGGCTCGTTGACGAAACCGGGGGCGATCTATGGAACACCGTTCGGATCGAAGCGTTCGATGGGCGAAGGCGCTCGGCGTCCTCACAGCCGTCGCCCTCCTGGGGGCCGCGTGCAAGAGCGGCGGCCAGGCGTCGCCTCCCTCGGGCGCGAACTCGACCCCCGGCTCGTCGTCGTCCGCGCCGGTCAAGGAGGGCGGGATCTTCCGAGTGGGGACGATCGACTACATCGACTCCCTGAACCCGTACAACTACATCGAGAGCCAGGCGACGAACGCCATGATCATGGTCTACCCGCAGCTGGTCCAGTACAAGTACAGCAAGGCGGACGGGTTCCAGATCGAAGGCGACTGGGCGAAATCCTGGGACGTCTCACCCGACGGCAAGGTCTACACCTTCCACCTGATCGCGGGCGCGACGTGGTCGGACGGGAAGCCGATCACCGCCGACGACGCTGCCTGGACGATCGCGACGACGCTCAAGTTCCAGAATGGACCGACGGCCGAGATGGCGCCCGCCCTTGGCCACGTCAAGAGCGCCGTTGCGAGCGACCCGAACACGCTCGTCATCACCTACGACGCGCCGGTCGGCAACGCGCTCGCCCAGCTGGAGCAGCTGTTCATCCTGCCGGAGCACGCGTGGGCGCCGCTCGCGGCGGGCAACGGCAAGGGGCTCAAGACGTTCCACCCCGAGCAGCACCTGCCGATGGTGGCCGGGGGCGCCTACAACATCAAGACGTATGTCAAGAAGGGCACCACGGTCTTCATCCCGCTGCCAAACTTCTACGGCCCGAAGTCCCACGCCCAGGCGGTCACGCTCACCTACTACACCAACGCCGACTCCATGCTGGCAGACCTGGAGCACGGCCAGCTGGACTTCGTCGACCAGGTGCCGTTCGACGCCGTCAAGGCCGTCGAGAAGGACACGAGCCTGATCATCGACAAGATCGCGGGCTCGGAGACGACGAACGTGACGTGGAATTCGAACCCTCGCAAGCTCCAGAATCGCGAGCTGCTCGATCCCCGCGTCAAGAAGGCCCTGTCGATGTGCATCGACCGCCAGCGCATCATCGACGTGGTCTTCAGCGGCTACGCGGACACGGTCGAGAGCATCGTCGGGCACATCTCGCCGATGGAGAACAAGAACCTCGGGCCGCTGCAGTACGACTGCGCGGCAGGCAACGCGATGCTCGACCAGCTCGGCTACACGAAGGGCTCCGACGACATCCGGATGGTTCCGGCCACCACCGGCCAGTACGCCCAGCCGGCGCACCCGATGAAGTACGAGATCCTGACGCCGACCTCGACCGACTTCAACGTCGATCGGGAGTTCGAGATCGTCAGGGACGGGTTCGCCGCCGCGGGCGTCCAGGTCACACAGAAGGTGGGGGGCGACTCGACCGCGACCTACGCGCTGGAGACGGACGACAACTGCGACCCCTCGACGTCGACGGGGTATTCGAAGTTCGACATCGCCATGTGGGACTGGGCCGGCTACGTCGACCCGGACTTCATGCTCTCGGTCGTGACGAAGGCGCAGTGGTGCTCCTGGAGCGACACCGGCTGGGACAACCCGCAGTACGACCAGCTCTACAAGCAGCAGGGCGCCACCCCGGACGCGACCGCGCGGCAGGACCTCGTCAACCGGATGCAGCAGATGGTCTACGACCAGTTCTGCTACACGCAGCTGGTCAACGAGGAACTGCTCGACGCGCACACGAAGCTGTGGACGAACATCGACTCGAATCTCAGCGCCTATTCGAAGGTCTTCTACACGGGCCCGCACCAGACCGGATGAACGTGAGCGGCCGGGTGGGTGACCGACCGGACGGGAGGAGCGGAGTCGGGCGGTGAAGGCCGACTACATCATCAAACGGATCGCGTTCGCGATCGTCACGGTCTTCATCGCGGTCACCCTCAACTTCGTGCTGTTCCGCGCCGTTCCCGGCGACGCCGTCTCGGCCCTGCGATGCCGGCAGTGCACGGTGCAGTTCAAGGAGATCGAACGCCGTGAGCTCGGCCTGGACAGGCCGCTGTATCAGCAGTACCTGCTGTACATCGGGAACCTGCTGCACGGCGACATGGGGCGCTCGCTGCGCACGCAGCAGTCGGTATTGACCGAACTGTGGCCGGACATCTGGAACACCGTGCCCATGATCGCCCTCGGCACGCTGTTCTCGATCGTGTTCGGCATCATCGTCGGGGTGCTCTCCGCGTGGCGCCGCGACACCTTCACGGACAAGGCCGGCCTGTACACGGCGCTGGGGTTCTATTCGATGCCGACGCAATGGCTCGGCCTGCTGATGGTGCTGTTCGTGGCCTCCGCCGTGGGGCTCCCCACCTCCGGGATCAAGGACCCGACGCTCGGCGTGCTGACCACGCCGTCGTTCGCCACCGTCGCGGCCGACCGCCTCAAGCACATGGTGCTGCCCGCGCTGACGCTCGGGCTGGTGCTGTACGGCGAATACGCGCTGATCGTTCGCTCGGCGATGCTCGAGACGCTCGGTGAGGACTACATCCTCACGGCGCGCGCCAAGGGTCTGAAGACGCTCACCATCGTGCGCACCCATGGGTTCCGAAACGCGCTCCTGCCGATCGTGACGCTGGTGGCGCTCTCGCTCGGCTTCATCATCGGCGGGGCCATCACGATCGAGTACGTGTTCTCGTATCCGGGGATCGGGCTGGCCACCGTGGAGGCGATCGATCAGCGTGACTGGCCGACGCTCCAGGCGATCTTCCTGCTGCTCACCCTGTCGGTGATCTTCTTCAACCTGATCGCGGACCTGCTCTACGTGAAGCTCGACCCGCGGGTGGTGGAGGAATGAACCGCGCGACGAGCCGGGGGGTGAACCCGTGAGCGGGACCCCTCCCACCGCGCTCGCGGAGGACGCGGCGCTTCACGAGACCGTGACGACCCGGTCGCGGTTCCGGTTCCTTCGTTCGCCCGCGCTGCGGAAGCCGGCCACCATCGTGGGGCTCTGCGTCCTGGTCGCGTTCGTCCTCATCGCCATCTTCGCGCCGTGGCTCGAGCCGTACGACCCGCGGGCGAAGACCGGCGCGGTGTTCGAGCCGCCCTCGGCGGCCCATTGGCTCGGTACCGACGACTCGGGCGCCGACATGCTCTCGCTGATCATCGCCGGGTCGCGCGTCTCGTTGATCGTCGGGTTCGCGGCGGCCTTCGTGGCGATGATCATCGGCGGCACGGTGGGCCTGGCCTCGGGCTTCTTCGGCGGCCGGACCGACAACGTGCTGATGCGGATCACCGACTACGTGCTGGTGATCCCCGACATCCCGCTGATGATCGTGATCGCCGCCCTGTTCGGGCGGCGGCTGGGAAACATCATCCTGATCATCGGGATCATCTACTGGACGAGCACCGCCCGGCTGGTTCGCGCGCAGGCCAAGAGCGTCCGGGAGCGAACGTACGTCAAACGGGTGCGCGCGGTGGGGGCCGGGAACAACCGGCTGATCTGGCGCCACATCCTCCCGCAGGTGACGCCGCTCATCATCGCCAACACGGTCCTGATGGTGGCGATCGCGATCTTCGCCGAGACGTACATCACGTTCCTCGGCCTGGGCGACCCGAGCCTCATCTCATGGGGCAAGCTGATCGAGAACGCGTTCAGGGGCGACGCCGTCCTGAACGGCGCCTGGTGGGCGATCGTCCCGCCGGGCGTGTGCGTGGCGCTCGTGGTGCTGGCCTGCACGATGCTCGGGCAGTCGATGGAGGATGCGCTGAACCCACGGCTGCGCGTCGGGCACGTTTCGGTGCGCCGGTTCCGGGTCCTGCCGGCGCCGCTTGGAGACCGCGCCGCCAGGGACGCTGCGATTCACGCCGAGGCGTCGAAGGCGTCGAAGGGGTCGAAGGGGTCGAAGCGCGAGAAGGCGGCGCCTTGATCGAGCCGTACCTCCAGGTCCGCGACCTGCACGTGTGGTTCGACCTTCAGGGTGGCCGTTCGCTCCACGCGGTTCAGGGGATCGGGTTCGACCTCGGCGCGGGCGAACGGATGGGCCTGATCGGGGAATCGGGGTGCGGAAAGACGACGGCGATCCTCGCCCTCATGGGCCTCCTGCCCCCATCGGCGTCGGTCGCAGGAAGCATCGTCCTGGGCGGCCGGGAGATCCTCGCCGGCGGCGAGGAGAGCATGCGACAGCACCGGTGGCGCGACGTGGCCATGGTGTTCCAGGGCGCCATGAACGCGTTCAATCCCGTCCGGCGCATCGTGGACCAGATCGTCGAGCCGATGGAGCTGCACGAGGTTGCCGAAGGCAAGGCAGCCGAACGCCGTGCCCGCGAGCTCCTGGAACTGGTCGGCATCCCGGCGGCGCGGGCGCGCTCGTATCCGCACGAGTTCTCCGGCGGCATGCGGCAGCGCGCGGCCATCGCGATGGCGCTCGCGTGCAACCCGAAGGTGCTGCTCGCGGACGAACCGACCACCGCGCTCGACGTGATGATCCAGGCACAGGTGCTGGAACTGCTCGTCGGATTGACGGCCGAGCTCGACCTGTCGCTGCTGTTGGTCACCCACGACCTGCTGATCGTGGCCCAGGTCTGCGAACGGGCCGCCGTGATGTACGCCGGCACGGTCGCCGAGGCGGGTGCGATGGAGACGCTCTTTCACGATCCCCGTCATCCGTACACGCGGATGCTCTTCGGGGCGGCGCCCGACCTGTACGGGCGGGGCGACGTGGTTTCGATCCCGGGCACGCCTCCGCGCCTTGACCGCGAGATCGTCGGGTGCCCGTTCGCCCCCCGGTGCGACTCCGCCTTCGACCCGTGCCGGGTCGTGACGCCGGAGACCCTCGCGGTCGGGCCGGCGCACCTCGCCCGCTGTCATCTGAACGATCCATCGGTCCGGAGCGCCTCGTGAGCGTTCGGGACGCGCTCGAGTCGGGCGGCCGGCCCGCCGACGCCGGGCCGGCACCGCTGCTCGAGGTCGAGGACCTGGTCGTCACGTACCCGATCCCCCGAGGGATCGTCGGCGCCGCCAGGCGGGCGCCGCGCCTGATGGCTCGCGCGGTGGACGGTGTGTCGTTCTCGCTCCGCGCCGGCGAGATGGTGGCGCTGGTCGGAGAGTCCGGCTGCGGAAAGACGACCACGGCGCAGGCGGTCATGCGGCTGGTCGAACCAGATTCGGGTGTGATCCGGTTCCAGGGGCGCGAGGTGACCGGCCTTCGAGCCGCCGACCTCCGGCCGCTGCGGCGTTCGATGCAGCTGATCTACCAGGACCCCTACGACTCGCTCGATCCGAGGTTCCGCGTGCTGCAGACGGTCGAGGAGCCGCTGCTGGTCCACGGGCTCGGCTCCGCGAACGAACGGCGGCTGCGCGTCGTGGAGGCGCTCGAGCGGGCCGGCCTCGCGCCCGCCGATCTGTTCGTCGACCGGTTCCCGCACGAACTGTCCGGCGGCCAGCGGCAGCGCGTGGCGATCGCCGCAGCGCTCGTGCTGGAGCCGCAGCTGCTGGTGGCCGACGAGCCGGTCTCGATGCTCGACGTCTCGGTCCGCGCGGAGATCCTCGGCCTGCTCGACGGTCTGCGCCGAACCGGCGGTATGGGAATCCTGATGATCACCCACGACCTGTCCACGGCGGCGCACTTCGCCGACCGGATCGCGGTGATGTACCTGGGCCGGATCGTCGAGGAGGGTCCGGCGCAGGAGGTCGTTCGAAGCCCGCGGCATCCGTACACGCGTGCCCTGCTCTCGGTGGTGCCGAAGCGCGATCCGCGGGACCGGTCGCGGCCGGAGATCCTCCGAGGCGAGACGCCGAACGCGGTCCGCATCCCGTCGGGCTGCCGGTTCCACCCGAGATGCCCGGTGGCGGTGGAGCGGTGCCCGAGCATCGACCCCGCGTTGCACGTGCCCGAGGGCGCCGCGCCGGGGCACGAGGCCGCCTGCATCCTCGTCTAGAGTCCGCCGCGGAGGGCGGGGGATGGCCAGTTCGTTCGGACCGTTGACGCTGATCGTGAACCCGGTGGCGGGCCGCGGCCGGGTCGCGGCGGCATTGCCGCGGATCGAAGCCGCCCTTCGCGACGCGGATCTGGCCTACGGGATGGCCGTCACGCGCGGCGCCGGCGACGCGACGAGGGCGGCGCGGGCCGCGATGGAGGCGGGCGGGCGGTTCATCGTCGCCGTCGGCGGCGACGGGACCATTCACGAGGTGGTGAACGGCATGCTGACGCCCGACGGGCGGCCACGCCGGGAGGGCGCCGTCCTGGGCGTGATCGCGGCCGGATCGGGTTCTGACTTCGTTCGGACCTTCGACCTTCCGGGCGATTCGGTGGCGGCGTGCGCACGACTGACCGGCGAGGCGACCAGGCCGCTCGACATCGGGAAAGTAACGTATGTTGACCATTCGGCGGATGAACCGGCGACGGCGTTCTTCGCGAACATCGCGGAGGCCGGGATCGGCGCTGCGGTGGTCGACCGCGCGGCTCGCCTCCCGCGGTCGGCGGGGCGTTCGCGCTACCTGGCGGCGCTCTGGATGGTGCTCCCCGGATTCCGTCCCGCCCGGATCCGGCTGGAGGTCGACGGTCGTGCGTTCGGCGGCCGCGTCCACAACGTGGTCGTGGCGAACTGCCGGTACTTCGGCGGCGGGATGCAGGTGTCGCCGAAGTCGGTACCGGACGACGGGGAGTTCGAGGTGCTGGCGTTCAAGGGTCCGAAGTCCCAGTCGTTCACGTTCACGCCGAAGGTGTACCGGGGCACGCACCTCCCCGACGCCGACATCGTCGAGCTGTCCGCCGCGCGGGTCGGGATCGAAGCCGAACCGGCGCTGCCGATCGAGGCCGACGGCGAGTTGCTCGGAACCACGCCAGCGGCGTTCGAAGTGATCCCGGCGCCGCTGCTCCTGAAGGTCTGACCGAACGTCTGCCGGAAGTGGCTCGGATGCGCCGTCAGGCGAGGTACCGGGCGATCGCGAACTTCGCCGTGTGCTTGGAGTCCTTCTGAGTGTTCCCGGCAACGACGATCTTGCCGTCGCTCTGGATCGCGACGCCGTTGCCGGAGTCGTCGGCGCCGAACGAGGTGACGACCCGACCCTTCGTGCCGAATGTCTTGTCGAGGGCGCCGTTCGACTGGTAGCGGGCCAGCGCGAAGTCGTAGGAGTGCTTCTTGCTCGGATACGTGGAGCCGGCCACGACGATCTTGCCGTCGGACGACAGGGCGACGGCGCTGCCGTAGTCGTAGTCGGTGCCGAAGTCCGTCAAGACCTTGCCACCGGTGCCGAAGTTCCCGTTCAGATTCCCGAGCGGCCCGACTTCGATGAGTGCGAAGTCGCTGTTGCCGTTCACGACCCCCCATCCCGCGGCGATGATGCTCCCGCCGCTCGTGAGCGCGCCGGCCTCGCCGAAGCCGCTGCCGTCCGAGTAGATTCCCGCGCCGTTCCCGCTGAAGGTCGGGTCGAGCGTGCCGTCCGTGTTCAGTCTCAGGATGCCGATGGCGGCGGTTCCCTTCGCCGTGTTCTCCACCGTTCCGATCGCGACGACCTTCTGATCGCTCGGCTGGATCAGCACGGAACCGGCCCAGGAGTCCCCCGAGGCGAATCCGATGCTCTGCATCCCGTTCGAGCTGAAGCTGGTGTCCAGATGGCCGGAACTGGTGAACCGGGCGATCGCGAAGTATTCCTTCCGTGCCTGGTTGTAGGTGTAGCCGGCGATCACGATCCGTCCGTTGCTCTGCGCGGCGACGCTGTTCGCGCCCGCTCCGTGTTCGAGGAACGCGGCCGAGGCGATGCCTCCGCTGCCGAACCCGCCGTCCAGCGTGCCGTTCGATTCCAGTCGGACCAGCACTGCACCTGCGTCTCCCTGCCCCGCGACCAGGATCTTGCCGTCGCCCTGCAGCGCGACCGCGGTGGCATACACGGCGTCGCCGGAGCCGACGCCGGCCACCGTCCTGAGGCCTCCGTTGCCGAATGCCGAATCCAGGTTTCCGTTGCTCAGATATCGCGCCACGGCGAACGTGTCGCCATCGGTCTGGCCCGCCACGAGAATCTTGCCGTCCTTCTGGATCGCCACGCCGAACCCGCTGTCCCAGCCGGGCGTGAACGACGTCTTGACCTTTCCGCTGTTGCCGAACGACGGGTCGAGGTCGCCCGGCGCCGCGTACGCGGGCGTGGCGATGGCGGCCACCGTCAGTGCCGCGAGGAGGAGCGGAAGCAGGGCGAGCAGGCGGCGCGAGCCTCCGGCATCGGACGTGGCCATCGGATGCCTCCCTTCAGTCGCTGGCGAGGAACGCCCGACTGTAGAGCACGGTGCCGAAAAAGGTAAGAGTTCCAGCTCCTTTTCGTCTATCAAACTGCTCATTGCGGTCTGGGCCGGGCGTCGCTCTCGAACTCCGCGGCACGAACCGCAGCGCGCGCGAGCGACCCGCTACCATCGTGCGACCATGCGCCGCTACCAGCCGCAGGACTTCGAGACGAAGTGGCAGGGGGTCTGGCAGGAGGAGGACCTGTATCGGGCCTCCGACGACCCGGACGATCCGAGGCCCACGTACTACTCGCTCGACATGTTCCCGTACCCCTCGGGCGATCTGCACATGGGGCACGCCGAGGCGTTCTCCGGCGGCGACGTCATCGCGCGGTTCCACTGGATGCGGGGCTTCAACGTGTTGCACCCGATCGGCTGGGACGCGTTCGGCCTGAACGCCGAGAACGCGGCGATCAAGCGCGGGGTCGACCCGAAGGAATGGACCTACGCGAACATCGAGCAGCAGGCCGCGTCGTTCAAGCGCATGGGCATGTCGTTCGACTGGACGCGCGTCGTGCGCACGTGCGACCCCGAGTACTACCGCTGGACCCAATGGCTGTTCCTCCGGTTGTTCGAGAAGGGCCTGGCGTACCGCAAGAACGCGCCGGTGAACTGGTGCCCGAAGGACATGACGGTCCTGGCGAACGAGCAGGTGATCGCCGGCGCGTGCGAGCGCTGCGGCACGCTGGTCGAACGGCGCGACCTGACCCAATGGTTCTTCCGCGTCACCGACTACGCGGAGCGTCTGCTGGACGACATGGACGAGCTTGTCGAGTGGCCCGAGCGCGTGATCACCATGCAGCGTCACTGGATCGGCAGGTCGGAGGGTGCCGAGGTCGAGTTCACCGTCGAGGAGACCGGCGACCGGGTGACGGTGTTCACGACCCGGCCCGACACGCTGTGGGGCGTCACGTTCTTCGTCTTCGCCGTGGAGCATCCGATGGTGCCGGACCTGGCGAGCATGGGCGGCTCGTGGGCCGACGTCGAACCCCTGCTCGACAAGGTTCGGCACACCCCCCTGACCTCCCGCGAGGCGGCAGACACCCGGGAGGGCGTCCCGCTGGGTGTCCACGTCGTCAATCCCGTGAACGGCGAGCGGGTGCCGGCCTTCGTCGCGCCCTACGTGCTGATGGAGTACGGGACCGGCGCGGTCATGGGCGTGCCGGCGCACGACCAGCGGGACTTCGAATTCGCGCGGGCCCACGGGCTGCCGATCCGTGTGGTGATCGCCCCCTCGGGGGCGGAGCCGCCCGACCCGGACCAGATGGAGGCGGCCGATCCGCACGAGGGCGTGATGATCCGTTCGGGGCCGTTCGACGGAACGCCCTCGCCCGAATCGATCGGACGCGTGGCCGACTGGCTGGCCGAACCCGAGCAGGGCTACGGCCGTCCCGCCGTCACCTTCCGCCTGCATGACTGGCTGATCAGTCGGCAGCGCTATTGGGGCCCTCCGATCCCCATCGTGCATTGCCCGGCGTGCGGCGAGGTCCCGGTCCCGGACGAGGAACTGCCCGTCCGGCTGCCCGAGGACGTCGACTTCCAGCCGGGCGGCGAGTCGCCCCTGGCCCGGCACCCATCGTGGAAGTTCGTCGCGTGCCCACGGTGCGGCGGCGAGGCCCAGCGGGACACGGACACGCTGGACACGTTCGTCGACTCGTCCTGGTACTTCTTCCGGTACTGCTCGCCCGGCTATGAGGACGGACCGTTCCGTCGCGAGGACGTGGACCGGTGGATGCCGGCGGAGCAGTACATCGGCGGCGTCGAGCACGCGATCCTGCACCTGATGTACTGCCGGTTCTTCACGAAGGTGCTCTACGACATGGGCATGGTGGGGTTCACCGAGCCCATGCTGCGCCTGATGAACCAGGGCCAGGTCATCTACGGCGGCGCGTCGATGTCGAAGACGAAGGGCAACATCGTCGAGCCCCTGCCGTTCATCGAGCGGTGGGGCTCGGACGTGATGCGCCTGATGATCCTGTTCGCGAACCCGTTCGGCGACGACATCGACTGGGCGCTGATCCAGGAGGACATGAGCCACCGTCCGGGCGTCTCCTCCTGGATGAGCCGGGTGTTCGCCGCCGTCGGTGACGCCGTCGAACGTGGATCGGGCGCCGCCCAGCCGGAGTCACTGGTGCGGCTCATGCATCGGACCGTCAAGGGGGTCACCCGTGACCTGGAGCGGTTCCGGTTCAACGTGGCCATCTCGAAGCTGATGGTCCTGACGAACGAGATCCGCGCGGCGCTGGACGCCGGCGGCGGCGCACTGGCGGCGTCGCGGGCGCTGGTGCAGATGCTCGCGCCGTTCGCACCGTTCGCCGCGGAGGAGCTGTGGCGGGTCGACTTCGCCGAGCCGACGTCGGTGCACGTGTCCAGGTGGCCGTCGTTCGATCCTGCGCTGGCGGCCGAGGACACGGCGACGTTGGTCGTGCAGGTCGACGGCAAGGTGCGCGACCGCCTGGAGGTTGCCGCCGACGCGTCCGAGGAGGACTGCCGCAGCGCGGCGCTGGGGTCGCCGAAGGTCCGCGCATTCCTGAACGGGAGTGAGCCTGCGCGCGTGATCGTGCGCCCGCCGCGCCTGGTGAACATCGTCACCGGCAGCTGAAACCGCCGTCCTCGCGACGACGTCGTCGTGCCATCGAGAGGAGGAGCCATGACGCGGACCGGGCTCATCGACCACATCGGCATCGGCGTTCCGGATCTCGCGGCCGCGAAGCGCTACTACGACGAGCTCATGCCGATGCTCGGGCTCCGGGAATGGTTCCCGACGACGCCGAGCGGTGAGTTCAACTACGGGCCGGATGGCGCGCTCGGAACGCAGATCTTCTTCTACCAGGCCCTCGAACCGGGACCGTATTCACGCCATGGAACCGGCCTGCAGCACCTTTCCTTCATGGTGTCCAGCCGCGCGATCGTGCGCGAGTCCCACGAGTGGGCCGTCGCGCGAGAGGCCGAGGTGATACATGCACCCCGTGAATTCCCCGAGTACGGAGAGCATTACGCCACGTACTTCCTCGATCCCCACGGCATCATGCTCGAGGTCGTCTGCCACGGCTCTGAAGAGGGCTGAGACCGATCAGGTTCCCGGCGAGTTCCCAACCCCAAGGCCCGCCGGGTAACGGTTGCGGTTTGACCGGATCGCACCCGGGTGCCCAGAATCGGTGTGGGGCGCCACGATCGACCGGTAGCCGGCCGCCGGCTCCAGTGTCGGTGCCCGTTGGTATCGTCAGTGGAACGCGCGTCGCGAACATGGTGCGGCTCGTTTCGCGGTGTGACGCGCTGAACTGATCGCCTCTCTCTCCTCCGGATGTGTGCCCGCATTGGGCGCCGGAGCGTCGAGTTGGTTGAGGGGGTCGGCGGTGGAGAGTGGCGGCCTCCGCGAACGGATCGCCGGACTCGAACGCCGCGAGAAGATCGGGCTGGCGGTGATCGGCGCGCTGGTCGTCGCGGGTGCCGTCGTCTGGTACGTCCGGTCGCTTCCCTCGGCGGTGCACGTCGACGAATTCGCGAACGGGTCGCATCGGGCCGGCGGTGTCGCGTCGGCCGGTCCGCGGCCGGGGCCCAGCGCGAGCCCTGCCGAGATCGTGGTCGACGTCGCCGGCCGGGTTCGGCATCCGGGTGTGTACACGTTCCATCTGGGCGACCGGGTCGTCGATGCGATCGAGCGCGCCGGCGGGGCGCTCCCCGGGTCGGACCTGACCAGTCTGAACCTGGCGGCCACGCTGTCGGACGCCGAGCAGATCGTCGTCGGAAAGGCGGGCGCGGGCGGCTCGACGAGCGGGACCAGCACCGGCGGCGGAGGAGGGACCGGCGACGGCTCCGACGCGAAGGTGAACATCAACACCGCCACCCTCGACCAGCTCGTCGCGCTTCCAGGGATCGGACCGGCGCTGGCCCAACGGATCATCACCTACCGCGAGCAGCACGGCCCGTTCCGGTCGGTCAAGGACATCGACAACGTGCCGGGGATCGGGCCGTCGCACATGGCGGACCTGGAACCGCTCATCACCGTCTGACGGCGGGCGTCAGGTCGCCATGGGTGGATGGTTCCTGGCGGTCGTGGCCGCGGGCTTCTGGGTCGGGATCCTCGCCACGCAACGGCTGCCGGCGTCGCTGGTCGCCGCCGGAGCGTTGGTCGCCGCCGGAGCGTTGGGCGCCGGCGGCCTCGTGCTGCTCGTGCTCGCCGCCCGTCGGCCGGTCCGCCCCGTGCCCGGCCAAGTCCGGAGCCGTGGGGGCGGCTCGGCCACCCTGGCCCGCCGGGTCGCCGTCGGCGGCGCGGCGGTCGTCGGGTTCGGGCTCCTCGGCGCCGCCGACGGCCTGATCCACGAGGTGCACCTGTTCGCATCGCCGCTGCATCGACTGGCGGGCCGTTCCGTGGAGATCACCGGATCCCTGGCCGGCGACCCGTCGCCGGGGGCGCTCGGCTGGACCGTTCCCGTCGACGTCGCGGGGGTCGAGCCGTCCACTTCGGGCTGGCCCGCCGAAGTCCGCGTCCATGACGCCGTCTGGATGGAGGGTCAGGGTCCGCCCCCGCACCTCCACGCAGGCGATCGGATCCGCGCGGAAGGCCTGCTCAGCCTTCCCGAGGGCGACTTCGGCGTCTACCTCACGCACCGGGGATTCGCCGCGTCCATGTCGGCGAGCACGTTTCGGTACATCGGACCACCGTCGGGATTCGTGGTTCGCGTCGCGGAAGCTGTGCGTCGAGCGTTCCGCGGTTCGCTGCAGCGGGTGTTCCCTCCGAAGGAGGCGGGGCTGATGATGGGTTTGACCCTGGGCGACACCTCGCGGCTCGACCCCGGTGTCGAAGAGGACTTCAAGGCGACGGGTCTCACGCACCTGCTGGCCGTCTCCGGCGAGAACCTGGCCATGTTCCTCGCGCCGGTCCTCGGGTTCGCCCTCTGGCTCGGTGCCGGCAGGCGCGCCCGACTCGTCGTCGGCGTCGGCGGCGTGGTCTTCTTCGCACTGCTTACCCGCGCGGAACCGTCTGTCCTGCGCGCCTCAGCCATGGCGCTGCTGACCATGCTCGGGATCTTCCTGGGCCGTCCGCGATCGGTCGGTGCCATCATGGGCGGTGCGGTCCTGGCGCTGCTCGCCATCAACCCGACCCTCGTGTACGCGATCGGCTTCCAACTGTCGGTCGCGGCCACCGCCGGCATGGCGTTGATGGCGAATCCGATCGCGGACCGCCTTCGATTCATGCCCCGCGGCATCGCGCTCGCCGCGGGAACCACGATTGCGGCGCAGATCGGCGTCACGCCCCTGCTGCTCTATTACTTCGGCTGGGTGCCGACGGTCACGCTCGCAGCGAACGTCCTGGCGTACCCGGCCGTCGGGCCCGGGATGCTCCTCGGGCTCCTGGCCGCCGCCGTCGGGCTCGTCTGGCACGCCGCAGGATTCCTGGTAGCTCGCCTGGCGATGGTGCCGCTCGGGTACCTCGAAGGTCTGGCGCACCGCCTGGCGAAGGCGCCGCTGCCGACGATCACCGCGACCACCGGCCGGGTGCTTCCGCTGCTGCTCGGCCTGGCGCTGGTGAGCGTTGCGGGCTGGTGGTTCGCGTCGGCCCGAACCGTGTCCAGGCGCGTCGTGGTGGGCGCCGCGTTGCTCCTTCCGGTCCTGGTCTGGGGACGCGCGTTCGCCGCCGGCGCGCCGGGGACGCTCACCGTGACCTTCTTCGACGTCGGGCAGGGGGACTCGGCGCTGATCCGCTCGCCGGCCGGCGCGCAGATCCTCATCGACGGCGGACCCGATCCGTCGCAGGTGGCCACGAAGCTCGCGGCGCTCGGCGTCCACCGGCTTGACCTGTTGGTGGCGACCCATCAGCACGCGGATCACGTGGCCGGGCTGCCCGTGGTGCTCGCCCGCATCCCGGTCGCGCTGGCCATCGACCCAGGCTGCAACGGCTCGTCGCCCTATTACGCGGAGTTCCTTCGGGCGATCGCGGCGAGCGGCGTGCCGTTCCGGCATCCGCGGCCGGGCGCCGAGCTTCGCGTGGCCGACGTTCGGGTCGACGTGCTTGGGCCGGGACACTGCTGGGGTGGAACCGAATCCGACCCGAACAACGACTCGCTGGTGCTGCTGGTGCACGAGGGCGACGCCTCCGTGCTGTTCACCGGCGACGCGCAACAGGAGAACCAGAACGATCTCCTCGCCCACGAGCGGCCGTACCTGCACGCGACCGTCCTGAAGGTGCCGCACCACGGCGGGGCCACGTCCCTTCCCGGGTTCTTCGCGGCCGTCCACGCGCGGATCGCCGTGGTCAGCGTCGGCCAGCCGAACCGGTACGGGCACCCGAATCCGGGCGTGCTGGCGCTGCTCGCCCGCGACGGGATGCGGCTCTTCCGCACCGACCGCTCCGGGGACATCACCGTGGTCTTCCAGCGTGGGAGGGTCGAGATACGATCGAGCCACATTGGCTGATCCGAACGACGAAGGAACGTCGGGTCCGAAGGGCGCCGTGACGCGCAGGGGTTCCCACGGTGGCCCCGCGGTCCCGGTCGCGCTGTTCTGGGGCGAGGACGAGTTCATGCTCCGAAACGCCGCGAGGGCGTTCCTCGACGACTTCGGCGCGCACGCGGTGGAGGTGGACGGCGCCGAATGGCGCGGCGGGGAGACCTCCGACCTGTCCACACCCTCGCTGTGGGGAGAGCGCCGGGCGCTGTTCGTCCACGGTGCGCACGCGTTGCCGGATCACGGCGTGCGGGAGCTGCAGTCCTACCTTTCGGCACCGGCTGCCGACGCGGCGCTGGTCATCACCGCCATGCCGCGCGCCGGGAAGCCGCCGAAATGGTCCGCGGCGGTCACCGAGTGCGGCGGGACGGTGCGGCAGATCGCGCCGCCCCGCCGGCAGGACCTGGCCCGATGGCTCGCCGAACGTGCCACCGCCCGTCACCTGAGCGTGACCCCGGCAGGTCTGAACGCGCTCACATCGATCCTCGGGGAGGATCCCGCCACGCTCGACCAGGCGCTGGATCAGCTTGCGTCCGCGTTCGGAGGCGGCGCCTCGCCCGAGCCGATCGGTCCTCCGCAGGTGCGGGCCCAGTTCGAAGGCCTCGGTGAGCAGCGGGTCTGGGACCTGTGCGATCGCGCGTTCGCCGGCCGCTTGGGCGAGGCGCTGATCACGCTGCGCGGAATGCTCGACGAGCGCGAGGACGCCCTGGTGATCCTCGGCGGCATCGCGTCCCGGATCCGCGACCTGATCCGCGTGCGGGCGCTCCCCGAACGCCTGCCGCAGGCCGAAGCGGCGAAACGGGCCGGGCTTCGATTCGACTGGCAGGTCCGCCGCTACCGGGAACAGGCGGGCCGGTTCAGCCCTGATGAGCTTGCGGCGCTCCATGCGCGGGTGGTCGAGGCCGACCGTGCACTGAAGGGTGGCGTGCCCGGTTCGGTCCTGCTTCCCACGCTGGTCGCGGCCATGGCCGGCAACCCCGACGCCGCGCTGGACGTGGAGATCCGCTCGAGCCGTTGAATCCGGTCGTGGACCGACAGCAGACCGGCCGTGGGGCCAGAAGGAAGTCCGGGAGTCGCGACGGAGTGTGGCTTAGGCCGAAGCCTGCGTCGCCGCGTGGGCGAGCCGAGCCTTCCGCCTGGCTGCCGTCCGCTTGTGGATCACGCCCTTCGACGCCGCCTTGTCCAGCTGGCGGGCCGCGTGCCGGAGCGCCTCGTCCGAGGCCTGCTGGTCGCCGTCGGCGGCCGCTCCGCGAACCTTCTTCGCGTCGGTCTTGAGCGCCGTCCGCACGGACTTGTTCCGGACGCGGGCGGTCTCGTTCTGCCGGTTGCGCTTGATCTGTGACTTGATGTTCGCCATATCGGCGGCCGAGTCTACCAGCCCCCGCGGGAGACCCTGCCCGCGAAGGCGCGCTCTAGCAGCGCGGACGCCGCCGTCGCGTACGCTAGCCGCGCGATGGACCAGGCACGCATCCGCAATTTCTGCATCGTGGCGCACATCGACCACGGCAAGTCCACGCTGGCGGACCGCGTGCTCGAACTGACCCATTCGGTCGCCGAACGCGACATGCGGGCGCAGTACCTCGACCGCATGGATCTCGAACGCGAACGCGGCATCACGATCAAGGCCCAGGCCGTCCGGCTCCGTCACGAACTGGACGGCAGGGAGTTCGAATTGAACCTGATCGACACGCCCGGCCACGTGGACTTCTCCTACGAGGTGTCCCGGTCGCTGGCGGCCTGCGAGGGCGCGGTGCTCCTGGTCGATGCCGCGCAGGGGATCGAGGCGCAGACGCTCGCGAACTTCCACCTGGCCCGCGACGCCGGGCTCACGATCGTCCCGGTGGTGAACAAGATCGACCTCCCGCAGGCGACTGTGGACGAGACGATCGCGGAGGTCGCCGAACTGGTCGGCGTCTCGGATCAGGACGTGCTGCGGGTCTCCGCGAAGACCGGAACCGGCGTCGAGGACCTGCTCCGCGCCGTGATCCAGCGCGTGCCGCAGCCGCGGGGCGACCCCGACGCGGCGCTCCGCGCGCTGATCTTCGACTCGTCCTACGACCCGTACCGTGGCGTGATCGCGTACCTCCGCGTCGTGGACGGCGCGTTGAGCGGTCGTTCGAAGATCCGCTTCATGTCGAACGGCATGACGCTCGAGTCCGAGGAGGTGGGAGCCTTCGCGCCCGAGGCGACGGTCCTGCCGTCGCTCGACGCGGGGGACGTCGGCTACCTGGTGACCGGCGTCAAGGACGTTCGGCAGGCGAAGGTCGGGGACACGATCACGCTCGCCGGCGACCCGGCGACCGAGGCGCTGCACGGCTATCAGGAGCCGAAGCCGATGGTGTGGAGCGGCCTGTATCCCGCGGCCGGCGAGGACTACGGGCTGCTGCGCGACGCCCTCGACAAATTGCGGCTTTCCGACGCGGCTCTTGTGTACGAGCCCGAGTCGTCGCTCGCACTCGGGTTCGGATTTCGATGCGGATTTCTCGGACTGCTGCACATGGAGATCGTCAAGGAGCGCCTCGAGCGCGAATTCGGCCTGGAATTGATCGCCACCGCACCCAACGTCGAGTTCAAGGTGAAGCGCGGCGACGAGGAATTCATGGTGCACAACCCGTCGGAGATGCCGGTGCCGGGCACGTACGACGAGGTGCAGGAGCCGTACGAGCTGGCGACGGTCGTCACGCCCTCCGACTACATCGGGCCCGTGCTCGAACTGTGCGAGCAGCGGCGCGGGACGCTTGTGGACATGCGGTATCTCACGCCGGCGCGGGCCGAGATTCACTATCTGTTGCCGCTGGCCGAGATCATCTTCGACTTCTTCGACCAACTGAAGTCCAGGACGCGCGGCTATGCCTCACTCGACTACGAGCACTGGGGATACGAACCGGCCGACCTGGTGCGGGTCGACATCATGCTCCAGGGGGAATCGGTGGACGCGTTCTCCGCGGTCGTGCACAAGGACAAGGCATACCAGTACGGACGGGCGCTCACGCATCGCCTGCGCGAGCTCATCCCGCGCCAACTGTTCGAGGTCGCCATCCAGGCCACCATCGGCTCTCGGGTCATCGCGCGGGAGACGGTGAGGGCGAAGCGCAAGGACGTGCTGGCCAAGTGCTATGGCGGGGACATCACGCGCAAGAGGAAGCTGCTCGAGAAGCAGAAGGAGGGAAAGCGCCGCATGCGCCGCGTGGGTCGGGTGGACGTCCCGCAGGAGGCGTTCATCGCGGCGCTCCGCGTGGACACGAGCTCGGTCGGGAGCGAGAAGCGATGAGCGCCGGGCTGTACGTCCACATCCCGTTCTGTCTCACGCGGTGCGGATATTGCGACTTCAACACCTACGCCGGACTGGACGAGCTGAAGTCGCCATACGTGGATGCGCTCACGCGAGAGGCTGCGCTCAACTCGTCCGAATGGAACGACGAGGAGTTCGTCTCGGTCTTCTTCGGAGGCGGAACCCCGACGATCCTCCCGCCGGAGCAGATGGTAAGGATGCTTGACGACCTGCACCGCCTCTTTCACGTCTTTGGGGATGCTGAGATCACCATCGAAGCGAACCCGGACACCGTCGACATCGAGTACCTCGCCGCGCTCCGCAGCGCCGGCGTGATGCGCCTTTCGATGGGCCTTCAGTCGTTCGACACGACCGTCCTGCGCGCGTTGGAGCGCATCCACTCGCCCGAGTCGGTTCGGCGGGCGTTCTCGGCGGCCCGCGCGGCCGGGTTCGACGACGTGAACCTGGACCTGATCTACGGCGCGAACGGAGAGACGCTCGACTCGTGGATGAACACACTCGAACAGACGATCGCGCTCGGCCCCGAGCACGTCTCTGCCTACGCGTTGACGATCGAACCGGCCACGCCGCTCGGTCGCGCCGTTGCCGCAGGCCGGACGCCGGCTCCGGACGCGGACCTACAGGCCGAGATGTACGCGGCGGCGTGCGAGGCGCTCGGCGATGCCGGCTACGAGCACTACGAGGTCTCGAACTGGGCCAAGCCCGGACGTCGGTGCGTCCACAACATGGGCTACTGGCAGGGCCGTCCGTACCTCGGCCTCGGCGCGGGGGCGCACTCGTTCCGCGCCGGGCGACGGTGGTGGAACGTCCGCCCGCCCCAGCAGTACATCGACGTGATCAAGGCCGGCGCGAGGCCCGTCGGCGGTCACGAGGACCTCAGCGAGGACGAGCGGTCCCTGGAGCGGCTGCTCCTCGGGCTTCGGCTTGCGGACGGCGTCCCCGACGAATGGGTGAACGCCATCGAGACCGACCGGTTCGTTGCGGAGGGGCTCGCCCGCCGGCTCCACGGCCGCGTCGCCCTGACGGATCGGGGCCTGCTCCTCGCGAATGACCTGGTGATCTCGCTCGCCGGCTGACGCGTTGCTACGGCCGAGCACACGCGTATCCGGAACCGACCTTGCCGGCGTCGAATGCTGCAACGGCGACGTCTTGGACGTGCTGAGAGACGACGACGAGCTCGGCCCGTTCTGGACGGGGCCCGTGCGCCAGTTCGGTTCGGACGAGATGCCACGTCGTCTGGTCAGGAGACATCAAGGCCACGATCTCGACGACCGTGGCCATGTCGCCTCCGCCTGGGTATGGACCGCCTCGGCAGTTGAAGTACGCGACGTGCGTAGCGGTGCCTGCCTCGACGAAGATGGCGGGCTGACCCGATGCGAAATCCTCGCCGCCGGTCCCCGTGACCACGTATGTCTTCGGGCCATGGCCCGGGGCGAGGCTCAGCAGTACGTATGAGTTGTACGACGAGTCCTGATCGGTGCGAAGGATCAGGGCCATCGTCCCGTCGTTCATCGGGATCACGCCTGCCGCGCCGCAGAACGCGGTCGTGCATTGCGGCAGCGCCTCCGTGTCATGCGTGTGTCTGGGCCCCCACGAGAAATTGATGCTCCACAACGCGGGGCCGCCCGGGTTGGCGGCGTCGCATTCCGCGGGGTGCACGAAGACCGAGTCCTTCGATCCGTTCGCGTCGAAATCCGCGCTCGCCGAGGAGTTCAGGCACGCGTTCGCAGCCGGCGAGGACGATTGCGATGAGGCGCCTGGGGACGGCGGGACCGTGACCGTCGCATTGGTCGGGGATCCCACCGGCCGCTGAGAGGTGGACGGGCCGCCGAAGGTCCTGATCAGGGCGTACGAACCGGTCACCGTCCCGGCAACGACGGCCGCGGCGAGCGCGACGGTGCCCAGCCGCCGGCGGACCCGGCGGGCGACCTTCTTCTCGACCACCCGTTCGTACGCGCCCGCCGGATCCGCCGGCACCACCGCGCGATCCAGCCGATCCCGGATCCGAACGTCGGTCGAATCACCATGCGTGAACGGGTCTCGGCCGTCAGCCATCGTTGCTCGTCTCCCTCGGACGGTCCCCGTATGTGGGGGCGAGGCCACCGTCGCGTTCGTCGTCGGTCGTGGCGAGCGATTCGGCCAGAGCCGAACGGGCTCTGAACAGCGTCGTCTTCACGGTTCCCTCGGACACACCAAGTGCTTCAGCCACCTCGACGATCGACATCCCGAGGTAGTACCGAAGCACCGCCGCTTCGCGCTGCCTGCGTGAAAGCGCCGACAGCGCGCGTCCGACGTCGACACGGTCCTCGGTCGAAGACCACACGACATCATCGGGGACCACCAGACGCGTTCGGGCCCGGCGCTCTGCCATCCGCCGCCTCAGGCCGCTTCGCGCCAGGTTCATCGACACTCGGGCCACCCACGCCGTCAGCGATTCGATCCGCTGTCCTCGTTCGGTTCGCTCCCAGGCACGCGCCAGCGCCTCCTGCACCGCATCCTCGGCGGCCGGTCGGCTCCCGCACACGAGCGTCAATCCCGCGACCAGGCGCGGGTAGTCGGTGGCAAGGAACCGCCGAACCTCGAATTCGTCCACCGCCGTCCTTCCGACGACTCGCTCCCAGCCGCGATTTCGTCACTACGACGCACGAGCGACCCTTCAGGTTGACATGGCCGAACAGACGCTTCCACGGCCATTAGCACTCTCTCCGGTAGACTGCTAATCAGTCATGGAACCATCCCGGCCTTCACAGGGCGTCCACGCCGCTCCGCGCCTGTCCGAGCGCAAGGCGCGCATCCTCGCGGCGCTGGTCGCGCAGTACATCCGATCCGGTGAGCCCGTGGGAAGCGAGTCGCTGACGGCGGCTGCCGGCTCGCCGGTCAGTTCGGCCACCGTCCGGAACGAGCTTGCCGCCCTCGAGGAGATGGGATACCTGACCCAGCCCCACGCATCCGCCGGCCGCGTCCCCACCGACCTTGGGTACCGCCACTACGTCGACAGCCTTCCCACGCGCGTCCGCCTCGGCGAGTCCGACCGCCGGGCCATCGTCGGATTCTTCGACGAGGCGCTCGCCGACGTCGACGAGATCCTCCGGGGCACCACGCAACTGCTCAGCCGGCTCACGCATCACGCGTCGGTGGCGCTTTCCCGCAACGCGCGCGAGGGCTCCGTCATGCGATTGGAGGTCGTCAACCTCGGCTCGAACGCGCTGTTGCTCGTCGTGTTCGACTCCGGTCAGGTCGAACGGCGCTTCCTGGACCTCCCCGAGGGCGTCGCGCCCGAGGAGGCCGAACGCATCGCCTCCAGGCTCGGCGAGGCCGTCCGCGGGTCCACGCTCGCCGACGTGAGGTCGACCGCGAGCGACCGGGCCCGGGCGGCCGAGGACGAGCACGAGCGGACCATGCTGTCCGAGGTGGAGGCGGCGCTCGCCTCGCTCCAGGACGCCGTCCAGGCCGAACACGTCCTCTACGGGGGCGTGGCGAACATCGTGGCCGAGCGGGCGTTCGAGCATCGCGAGACGCTCCGGCAGGTCTACGAGGCGCTCGAGCGCGAAACCGAGATCCTCGAGCTGCTCCGGCAGGCTGCGGGGGCGACGGCACCCGTCCGGGTCACCATCGGCCGGGAGCATCCCGCGGCGGGCATGTGGGAGGCCACCATGATCGCGGCGCCCTTCGGTGCGGGCATCACCGGATCGAACGCCCTCGGGACGATCGGCGTCGTCGGGCCCACGCGCATGGACTACGCTTCGGCCATCTCCGCGGTGCGGGCGGTGGCCGACCGGCTGTCGGCCGCGGTTCGCGCCCTGGACGTGTAAGGAGTCGCGAACCGGATGGCGTCCAGGCTGCCCGATCTCTACGAGGTGCTCGGGGTCGAGCGCGACGCGACCGAGGACGACATCAAGCGGGCCTACCGGCGTCTGGCGCGCGAACTGCACCCGGACGTCAACGGGGATCCGACCGCCGAGCAGCGCTTCAAGGAGATCACGGCCGCCTACGACACGCTCTCCGATCCGGTCCGGCGGCGCCAGTACGACGTCTACGGGCGGATCGGGGCCGTGCCGGGCGGCGGTGGGGCCGGTCCCGACGTCTTCCCGTTCGGGGACTTCGGCGACATCTTCGAGGTCTTCTTCGGCGGCGGAGCGCGACAGGGCCGCCGTCGCGGGCGCCGGACCAGGACGCGACCGGGCGAGGACCTTCGTGTGCCGCTCGAGCTGACCTTCGAAGAGGCCGCCTTCGGGATCGCCACCGAGGTGCCCGTGGACACGCTTGCCGGATGCGAGGCGTGCGGTGGAACGGGATGCGTGCCCGGGACGCACCCCACCCGGTGCCCGCACTGTGGAGGGTCCGGCGACGTGCAGCAGGTGGCCCGAAGCGTCTTCGGCACGGTCATGACCGCGCGGCCCTGTCCCACCTGTCAGGGCGCCGGCGAGGTCGTTCCGGATCCCTGTCACGAGTGCCGGGGGGAGGGTCGCGTCCGGGAGCGGCGCTCCGTGCGCGTCGAGGTCCCGCCGGGTGTCGCGGACGGCATGGAGCTTCGGATGCCCGGGAGCGGCTGCGCCGGCAGGGCCGGTGGGCCGCCCGGCGACCTCTACGTCTCGTTCCAGGTCAAGCCCCATCCGGTGTTCGAACGGCGGGGCCAGGACCTGGTCTGTGAGCTGTCGGTCCCCATGACCATGGCCGCCCTGGGCGCGGACGTCGAGATCCTCACCCTGGAGGGCGCCGAGGTCCTGAAGCTCCACTCCGGCACCGAATCGGGCACGGTCATCCGGCTTCGGGGCAAGGGCATCCCGAACGTCGAACGTCGCGGCCGCGGCGACCTGTACGTGACCATCCTGGTCGAGACGCCGGAGCCGCGGTCGAAGGAGGAGCGGACGCTCCTGGAGCGCCTGGCCGAGCTTCGCGGAGAGAAGGTCGCGTCGGGCGGAAGGCTGTCCGGGCGGCTCCGCAAGCTCCTCGGGTGAGGTGACCGCTCCGCACTTCTTCGTCTCCACCGGCCTCGGCGACGTCGCGCCAGGCGGGACCGTACGGCTCTCACCCGAGGATTCGCGCCACGCGCTCCGGTCGCTCCGGCTCCGGGCCGGCGAGGTCGTCACCCTCGCCGACGGATCGGGGTGGTTCGCGCGCGGCGGCATGCGGGCGGCCGAGGGCGATCTCGCCGTCGTCGAGGTTCTGGAGCTCGAATTCGAGCCGCAGGCTCCACCACGCGTGGTCGTCGCGATGGCGCCGCCGAAGGGCGAGCGTCTCGCGTGGGTCGTGCAGAAGCTGGCGGAGATCGGCGTCGACGAACTGCTGATGCTCGCCGACGCCGAGCGCACGGTCCGTCGCCCCAAGCGCACCGATCGCGAGCGCATCGCCGGGGGACGCCTTCGGCGCATCGCGCGCGAGGCCGCGATGCAGTCCCGGCGGAGGTTCGTCATGGACGTCGGATGGACCACCCTGGAGGAGGCGTTCGAGCCCGCCGGAGGTCCGGTGCTGATGCTGTGGGAGGGCGCGATCGAGCCGCTGCGGATGGAACGGATCGACGGTACGGCCGAAACGGTGCGGCTCGTCGTGGGTCCGGAGGGGGGGTTCTCCGAGATCGAGGTCGAGGAGGCAATCGCGGCGGGCGCGAGGCCGGTCTCGCTGGGGCGGGCGATTCTTCGCACCGAGACCGCCGCGCTGGCCGGATCGGTGCTCGTCCTGGGCAGCCTCGGCCGGCTCGGCTGACGCGCTGACTCGGTGACCCCTGACCCGCCCGGGCAGGCGTCCCTCGGCGTCCGGTACAGTTCGGCCCGTGGAGGACGGCGCCTACAGCGACTGCCCGTTCTGCAGGATCGTGGCCGGAACCGCGCCGGCACAGGTGGTGCACGCGTCGGACCATGTGGTCGCCTTCCGCGACGTGAACCCGCAGGCGCCGGTGCACCTCCTGCTCATCCCCCGCGAGCACATCGGGTCCCTGGCGGAGGTCGAGGACGAGCACGGGGGCATGCTGGCCGAGCTCTTCGCCTCCGCCGCCCACCTCGCCAAGGCCGAGGGCATCGATCGCTCGGGCTGGCGGGTCGTCACGAACGTCGGGGCCGACTCCGGGCAGAGCGTCGGCCACCTGCACTTCCACCTGCTGGGAGGCCGGAGGTTGGGGTGGCCGCCGGGCTGATGCCCCGGGATGAGTCCGGCCGGGGCGCGGCGAAGCCCCCCGTATAATCGGGCGCATCCACCGCCGCCCGCGCGGCCCGCGAACCCCTCGAAGGAGCGAGTCCCCAACCCCCGTGTCCCAGATCCCAACGCAGGTCAAGATCCTGGTCCCCGGCAATCAATCGATGGTTGCGCTGCTCGGCCAGCGCGACGAGCTCCTCAAGTTGATCGAGCGGGGGTTCGACTCCCAGATCCACGTTCGCGGCAACGAGATCACGATCACCGGTGACGAACCCGAGGCCGAGCGCGTCGCGCAACTGTTCGAGGAGCTGCTCGAGATCCTCGCGCAGGGCCAGATCCTCACCGCGGAGGCCGTCGGACGTTCGATCGACATGATCAAGGAGGCCCAGGCGCGCCCGTCGGAGGTCTTCCGCGACGTGCTCCTCTCGGTGCGCGGACGGAACCTGGCGCCGAAGACGCTCGGGCAGAAGCGCTACGTGGACGCGATCCGTCGTGGGACGGTCACGTTCTCCATCGGGCCGGCGGGCACCGGAAAGACGTACCTGGCGGTGGCCACCGCCGTGAAGGCCCTACAGGAGCGCGACGTCCAACGCATCATCCTCACCCGGCCCGCCGTGGAGGCGGGGGAGCGCCTGGGGTTCCTGCCGGGGACGCTCTACGAGAAGATCGACCCGTATCTGAAGCCGCTCTACGACGCGTTGTTCGACATGATGGACACCGAGGGGTTCAACCGGCTGATGGAACGGGGAACGATCGAGGTGGCGCCGCTCGCGTACATGCGCGGGCGGACGCTGAACGATTCGTTCATCATCCTGGACGAGGCGCAGAACACGACGCCGGAGCAGATGAAGATGTTCCTCACCCGTCTCGGCTTCGGATCGAAGGCGGTGATCACGGGCGACGTCACCCAGATCGACCTTCCGAACGGATCGAAGTCCTCCGGTCTGGTGGTCGTCGAGGACATCCTGAAAGGGATCGAAGGTCTCGAGTTCGTGCACCTCGGCGCCCGCGACGTCGTCCGCCACAGGATCGTGCAGGACATCGTCGAGGCGTACAACCAGTACGGCGAGCGGCAGGGGCGCTCCGCCGGCCGCCAGCCGGCGCGTCGCGGCCGCTAGGGCCGCGCCCGATGCGCGCCGC
Organism: Actinomycetota bacterium; assembly: GCA_040414485.1. Taxonomy (GTDB): domain Bacteria; phylum Actinomycetota; class UBA4738; order UBA4738; family UBA4738; genus JBEDUK01. The sequence continues at coordinate 2,671 of JBEDUK010000027.1, read as the reverse complement.
ATCAGCCATGGACGATTCGGGACCAGAGCGAAGTCCGAAGCCGGCGACGGGGCCGGCCGTCGTGGTCGTGGTATCCGACCGCCAGCGAACGAAGCTCCCGGCGGCGACCGTGCGAACCCTCCGCGCGCTCGCACGAGAGGCCCTCATCGCCGAAGGGGTGGCCGAGGGCGAGTTGACGCTGTCGTTCGTGGATCCGCCGGAGATCGAGGACCTGCACGTCCGCTACATGGACGAACCCGGGCCAACGGACGTGCTCTCGTTCCCGCTCGGTGAGGACGGCCTCCTGGGTGACGTGATCGTGTGCCCGACGGTGGCGGCGGCGAACAATCCCGATGATCCGGAGGCAGAGCTGCGGCTGCTGGTCGTGCACGGGGTGCTGCACATCCTGGGCTACGATCACCACGCGGAGGCCGATCGCCGTTCGATGTGGTCACGACAGGAGCGCTACTCGGGGGTGCAGGTCCGGTGACCGCCTGGAACGTCACCGAGCTCGTGTTCATCGCGCTCCTGATCGGCGTGGTCGCGGTCATGTCCGGGACGGAGACCGCGATCACCAGGACCGGCCGTGCGCGCGCCTACCGCCTGGTGGAGGAGGGCCGCCGGGGCTCGAGATCGCTGCAACGCATCGTCGACGACCTCCCGCCGTACCTCGGCGTGGTCCTGCTGCTCACGCTGCTGGCGACCATCGGGGGCACGACGCTCGCCGCGTCGTTCGCCGTCGACATCTTCGGCCACTACGGCGAGGTCATCGCCACCATTGCGATGACGCTGATCACGTTCGTCGTGGCCGAGGTGACGCCGAAGACCTACGCGATCCAGCACACGGACCGGGTGGCGCTCCGGCTCGCCCCGCTCCTGGTGTTCCTGGGCCGCATCTTCGTTCCCATCACGAAGATCCTGATCCGCGTCGCGAACGTCATCACGCCCGGCAAGGGCATCCCGGAGGGGCCGTTCGTCACGGAGGAGGAGATCCGGGCCATGGCCGACGTGGCCTCCGACGAGTCGGCGATCGAGGAGGAGGAGAAGGACCTGATCCATTCGATCTTCGAGTTCGGCGACACGCTGGTGCGCGAGGTGATGGTCCCGCGGCCCGACATGGCGGTTGCGCCGGTGACGGCCAGCAAGAACCAGGTGCTCGACCTGATCCTCCGACGCGGGTACTCGCGCATTCCCGTCTACGGCGAGTCGATCGACGAGATCGAGGGCGTCGTGTACGCGAAGGACCTGCTCCGTCACCTGCACGCGGGCAAGGGCGACGTGCCGCTCGACAAGATCATGCGGACGGCGTTCTTCGTCCCGGAGACGAAGAAGGTCTCGGATCTGCTCCGCGAGATGCAGAAGCGGCAGATCCACATCGCGATCGTCCTGGACGAGTACGGCTCCACCGCGGGCCTGATCACGATCGAGGACCTGCTGGAGGAGATCGTCGGTGAGATCGCCGACGAATACGATCGCGAAGAGCCCGAGATGGTCAGGTTGGCTGACGGAACGTACCGGGCGGACGGGCGGATGTCGGTCGACGACCTGAACGACCTGCTCGACGCGGAGCTGCCGAACGAGGAGTGGGACACGGTGGCCGGCCTGATGTACGGCCTGCTCGGCGCCGTGCCGACGCAGGGCGAGCAGGTCTCCTACGAGGACTTCACGTTCACCGCCGAGCGCGTGCAGGGCAGACGCATCGCGAAGGTGCTGATCTCGCGCAGGCGTGCGCCGCGCACGCAGGGCCAGGACGAAGACGGCGCCTCGCCGGCGCGCGATCAGGACCGCGCCGTACCGTCGTGACGGACGCCGGCGTAGGCGTTCAGGCGGACCAGCCCTTCCGCGCCGGCGTCGTCGCGGTCGTCGGCAGGCCGAACGTGGGCAAGTCGACGCTCGTCAACGCGCTCGTGGGCGAGAAGGTGTCCATCGTCTCGGACAAGCCGCAGACCACGCGATTCGCGATCCACGGCGTGATGGAGGGCGACGGGTGGCAGGTCGTGTTCACGGACACGCCCGGGTTCCACAAACCCCGCACGGCGCTCGGCGAGCGCCTCAATCAGCGCGTCGAGGAGAGCGTGGACGGCGTCGACGCCGTGGTGCTGGTGGTCGACGCGTCGGGCCATGGGGTCGGACGGGGGGACGCGATGGTGGCCGAGCGCGAGGTGGCGCCCGCCGCCGGCGCGAAGGTCTGCGTGGTGAACAAGATCGATCTGCTCGGCCATGCGGACCTGGTCCCGCAACTGGCGCAGGCGGCGGCGCTTGCGGAGTTCGACGATGTGATTCCGGCGTCCGCGCGAACGGGGCGCGGTCTGGGGGAGCTCCGTGACGTCGTCGTCGCGGCCATGCCGTCGGGGGCGGCGCTGTTCCCGGTGGGCGCCGTGACCGACCTGCCGGTCGAGCGGCGGATCGAGGAGATCGTGCGGGAGAAGGTGCTCGCCATCACCAGGGAAGAGGTGCCGCACTCCATCGCGGTTCGTCTGGAGGAGCTGGATCGGGACACCGGAACCGGCGTGACGACCGTCGCCTGCGACGTGCTCGTCGAGCGGGAATCGCAGAAGGGGATCGTGATCGGGAAGGGCGGCGCCATGCTGAAGCAGGTCGGAACGCAGGCGCGCCATGACATCGAGCGGCTGATCGGCGGCCCCGTCTTCCTGTCGCTTCGGGTGAAGGTGTTGAAGGACTGGCAGCGCGA
>JBEDUK010000026.1:0-35290 GCA_040414485.1 Actinomycetota bacterium | reverse complement strand
CGCTACGGAGCGGACCTGGTTCCGCGAGCAGCCTTCGGAACGGTCCCGCGGAGGCCGAATCGTCAAGTAGCGTTACCGATTCCAACGTCTCACGTCCTTTTCGGGCAACACGAACAGGCCCGGTTCGGTCGAACCAGGCCCTCGGGGCGCCGCATCGAAGCCGCCGCGCCATTGCTTCCGGGGGGAAGACTACTCGGTCGGATCGAGAACCTGAAGCTGAGGAAAGCACGTTCGATAGAAGCCCCGGTCGCGACTGAGGAGCCGATCCGCCTGTGATGCGGCGTGGGCTCCGATCAGGAAGTCGGGGATGAGCCAACTCCGGGGTCCGCCTGCCTGCCGATAGGCCATCCATGCCGCACCGGCAAGCACCGCAGCCTCCTCCCCCACGGGATCGAAGCGAATCCCCAGCCCCGACATGCCTTGGTCGAGCGCCTCGAGCGAAGGAGCGGAGGCTCGCACCTCCGCCCAGACGACGTCGCACGCGACGAGTGCGCCCTCAGCGACACAGCGCCGAAGAACCTCGGCGGAGGGTTGGCCGAAGACCGGGTCCGGTTCGAATGCGTCGATCAGAACGTTCGAGTCGACGGCGGTGATCACCGGTCGTCCGCAGGGCCGCGCAACTCATCGATCAACTCGTCCGTACGGCGGCCGGTTCCAAAGATGCCGTAGACCGCCGTGACGGGATCCGCGACCTCCGCCTTGCGCGCCACGAGGCGCCCGTTCTCGTCGTCGAACTCGAGGACCTGGCCGGGCCGGATCCCCAGGCGGTCCCGGAGACGCTTTGGGATCGTGACCTGCCCGCGTTCGCCGACGACCCCTTTCATATCCAAGAAGTATGAATACATACCGGCATTGGTGTCAACCGTTGCCCGTCAGGGTTGCGGCATGTCCCTCGACGGCCGTGCGGCCCGTCAGCTGGTACGTGACCTTCACCGCTGCGGCGATCTCGAGGCCGGCCGAGTGGACGGGCATCTCCGCGGCCGCCGCCGCGAGAGCATCGCCCGTGAAGCCCGCGGGCGCCCGCACGCGACGCGTGGGCCGCTGCAGCCCCGGCTCGGCGATCTCGACGACGGCACCGAGCGTGAGACCGGCGGCCTCCGCATAGGTCGTCGCGCAACGCCGCGCGTCCTCCATCGCCAGGCGGCGCGCCTCGTGGTGCGCGGGGTTCCCGGGATCGACCTTCCACCAGGGACCGTCGAAGGTCGCCTCGACGCGGGCGGCGGACTCGGCAAGGATCGCGCCGAGCGCGTCTGTGTGAGCGAGCGTCACCAGCGTCGTGCTGGAGGCGATCCAGCCCCTCTGGATCTCGACTCTGGTCTGCTGTTCCCATTCGACCCACCGCTCGAGCTGGACCCCGAGGGTCACCCACGCGTCCTCGGTCAGTCCGTGCTCATCGAACAGGTCCGCGAGGAGCTGCGCCTTCCGGGCCGCCGCGTCGAGCGCATCCTGCGCCGATTCCGCCTGGTGGCGAACCGTCATCTGCAGCCGAAGGCCGTCGGGCTGGGCGTGAACGACGCCTACGCCCTGCACGGTGACGGTCGCGCTGCCCGGACCAATCAGTTCGGTTGGGTCGCTCATGCGTTCGTTCCCCCTTTCACATAGCTCCGTCGGGCCGAGCGAGGACCTCGTCGAAGGGCCGTGGAACCCGCTCGAGGTCCAGTGCGTCGACCAGGAGCGGGAGGTAGCGCTTGTACCGGCTGGCGATGGAACGGAGCCAGCGGTCCAGCTGCGCCTCGAGCGACCGCTGCCGCTGGGCCGGCTGATACTGGAACTTCTGAAAGGTCCGGAGATCACCCGCGGCGGCGATCACCGCTTGGACGGACTCGACACCCAGCGCGCGGAGCAGCTCTCCCTCGAGGTCGGGGGCACAGACGTGGACGTGAACGTCGTCGAGCACGCGGCGGAACAGATAGGCCTCGTTCGCGTCACAGAGTCCACGGACGATGGTGCCGGCCGGGAGCGCCGCGACGAAGCGCGCGATCGCGTGCGCGCCGCCGATCGGGACGACTTCGATCCCCTCAGATGCGAGGTCGCGGCCGCGTCGCTCGGCCAGCAACTCGAGCACGGTCCGGTCGCTGGTTCCCTCCACGGCGATCACCACATGGTTCATGACGTCAACCCTCACACACGGTCGCACGATCTTCGCCGCCGCTGTTCATCCGCGGACTTCGGCGCCGGCGAGCGCTACTTCGCCGGAGGCGTTCGATTGAATCGCTGCTGCGCCTGCTCCAGGCCGTCGGCAACCACCGTCACGGCGGCGTCGGCCGCCTCCTCGACCAGCACGTCGATGTCCTCACGCAGTCGCGCGGGGATCGCGTCCAGCACGAAGTCCGCAGGATCCTGGCGCCCCGGCGGCCGGCCGATCCCGATCCGCACCCGGTAGAAGTCAGGCGAACGGAACGCCTCCGCGACCGACTTGACGCCCCGGTGGCCGGCGGTCGAGCCGCCCCGCTTGAGCCGAAGCGCGCCCGCGCTCAGATCGAGTTCGTCATGGATCACCACCACGCGGTCGACCGGCACGTGCCGGCGTTTGGCGAACGCGGCGATCGGCGGCCCGCTCTCGTTCATGTACGCGACGGGCGCGCGGACCAGCAGCAGGGGCACGCCGGACGGCGTTCGAGCCTCCGCGGCCTCGACCCCGGAGAATCGCTGCTTCTTCAGTCGAACGCCGAACCTGCCGGCCAGGACGTCGAGCGACCTCCAGCCGAGGTTGTGACGCGTGTTCGCGTAGCGATCGCCGGGATTGCCGAGCCCGGCGATTAGCCAGGGCTCGTCCATCCGCGTTCGATCCCGGTCCGAACCGAGCCTTAGCCCTCGGAGCCCGACTCGGATTCGCCGCCACCGGCGGACTCGCCCTCGGCAGCGGCACCCTCGGCGCCTTCGCCGGCAGCGGCCTCGCCCTCGGCGGCCTCCTCGCCTTCGATCTCCTCCTCGACGCGCAGCACCTGCGGCGGCACGACCGAGACGACGGTCTCTTCGGGATCGCTCAGGACCGTCAGGGTCGAAGCCAGCGTGAGCTGGGCGACCTTCAGGCTCTCGTTCAGCCCGAGCTCGCTGATGTCCGCCTCGATGGAGGTCGGCACGTCCTGCGGGAACGCCTCGACGTGCAGGTTCCACAGGTGATGCTCGATGACGCCGCCCTCCTTCACGCCGTGCGACTCGCCGGTCAGCTGGATGGGCACCTCGACCGAGATCTTCTCGTCGCGCGCGATCCGGATGAAGTCGACATGCTTGAACTCCCCGCGGATGTGGTCGCGCTGCACCTCGCGAGGCATGGCGAGCACCTTGCCGCCATCCACGCGCAGTTCGACCAGGACGTTCATCCCGGCGTCGGTGTGGAGCGTGTGGAACAGCTCCCGAGCGTCGACGGTGATCAGCACGGGGTCGGCGCCCCGGCCGTACACGACGCCCGGCACGAGCCCGGTCGCCCGGATCTTCCGCGCCGCGCCCTTGCCCGTCCCGTCACGGACCTCGACCTTCAACGTGCGTTCCATCTGGGGTTCTCCTTCGAACGATGCCTGGGTGAACCGGCGGCCGGGCGATCCGCGGCGCGAAGCGCAGCGCGAAGCCCTCGACATGCGGGTTCGAGGCGAAAAGTGTACCGAACGAAGGGCCCGGCGGGCCTCGAGACTGCGCCGCGGTCATCGCGACCGGCATCGTGGAGTGCCAGCGTGCCCGACCAACGCAGACCGGCGATCCGGTCCGACGAGCACGGTTCCGCGAATGACCTCAGCGTGGTCAAGTCATCCATCGACCCGCGTCCGTGAAGGCTCTCCAACGCCGAGGCATCGCGCGCGCGCCGAGCAGCCGTTTTCTTCGCGATGCCGCGACGGCCGAGTCGCGATTGCCAGTTGATCGCGTTCACAGAGAATCAAGCAAAACCGCAGGTGAACATGCGAAGTTCCCAATCGAATTCCAACCGTTTGATTGGCAAGTCGATTTGACCCTTCGGCCGACGATGCATAGGTTGCTCGGAGCGAAGGGCTGCCATCGGCAGCCCTTCGGCGTTGCTGGAACGGTCTCGAGGCCGGGAGGGGGGACGTGATGGATCGAACGCCCCAGGGGCGCCGCGGACTGGGCGGACGCCGGGCGAGACGGGGCGCCGTCGCCGCGTTTCTCGCCGTCGTCCTCATGTCGGGGGTGGCGAGCGCCGCTCCGGCAACCGGCGGTTCGACCAGGATCTCGAAACAGGACGTCACGGCCGCCGAGCAACGTCTCGCCGCCCTGAACGACCGGCTCGACCAGGTCACCCAGCTCTACGACAAGGCGACCGTCGACATCGGCCACACCCAGGCCCGTCTGACGACCCTTCGGGCCGAGTTCCGCGCGGCGTCGGCCGCGGAGGAGGCGGCCCGCCAGCGGCTCTCGCAGGTGGCCCGCACCGCGTACGAGAACAGCGGGGCGCAGATGGAAATGGTGCTCGGCACGTCGAGCACCGAGTCCTTCGTCGATGCGATGGAGTTCCTCGACGCGCTCAACAAGCAGAACGCCGACGCGGCGGCCCGGTATCAGACCCTTCGCACCACGACGGCGGCCATCGCCGCCCGGGTCGCGGACGCGCTCCGCGCGAAGCGAGCCCAACAGGCCGAGCTGGCTACCCGCCGGTCGCAGGTGGAAAGCGGCATCAACGAGCAGCAGTCGCTGGTCGCCCGCCTGAAGCGGCAACTCACGCAGCAGGAGATCGCGGACGCGATCGCCAGGCGCGAAGCCGCGCGCAGGGCCGCGATCGCCCGCCAGGAACAACTGGCGCGGCAGCAACAGCAGCAGCAGGCGCTGGCGCAGCAGCAACTCGAGCGCCAGCGTCAGCAGCAGTCACATCAGAGCACCGGCAGCTCGAGCGGCAGCGGCGGCGGCGGCAACAGCGGCGGCTCCCCTCCACCCCCGCCTCCGCCACCGCCTCCGCCGCCTCCTGGGCACGGCGCCGCAGCCGCCCTCGCGGCGGCGCGATCCGTCCTCGGCGTGCCGTACGTCTTCGGCGCCGCCGACCCGAACGTCGGGTTCGACTGCTCGGGACTGACCATGTGGTCGTGGGCGCATGCTGGTGTGCACCTCGCGCATTTCGCCGCGTACCAATACCGGGAGGTGCACCACGTCGCGCGCAGTCAACTGCAGCCCGGCGACCTCCTGTTCTTCTTCAGCGACATCCATCACGTTGCCATGTACATCGGCGGCGGCATGATGATCAGCGCCGACCACCCAGGATCCGTCGTTCGGATCGAAGGCGTCTGGTGGGACCTGTTCATCGGAGGCGGCAGGCCGTAGCGGGACCCTTCAGTGAACGCCTGAGCAGTCGCGCTCGGGCAGGATCAGCCGGCTGAGGTCGGGCTTCTGGTTGAAGTCCAGGGCCCCGGTGAGCGGCGTCGCGTTCGCATCCCGCGGCGTCATGGCCGGTAGCCGGTGCAGGAGCTCGATGAACCGCAGCACCGACGAGAACTCGTACGTGGTGTGGTCGATCGACCCGCCGCTCGGGTTGCCGCCCCGGCGGGTCCACGGCGAGATGATCAGCGCAGGCGCGCGCGGCCCCATGCCCATGATGTCCGGGTGCGGCGGCGGCACGTTGTCATAGAAGCCGCCGAAGTCGTCCCAGACCACCACCACGACCGTGTTCGGCCAGTAGCTGCTCCGCTGGATGGCGTTGAGTTGCTCCACCGTCCAGTTCTCGCCGACGCAGACGCTCGGGCCGCCGGGATGCTCGTTGTACGGCTCGGGCGGGATCAGCCAGGAGACGGCCGGCAGCGTGTGGTGCTTGAGATCCGACAGGAAGTTCGTCTGCGGCTGCACGAACCGCCGCATGGAGCCGAACCAGATGTGCCTGATGGCCTGGAGCGCGTTCATCCAGTGGTCCGGCATCTCGTAGTACTTCCACGACACGCCCGCCGCCTGCAGTTCGTCCGGCAACGTCTTGATGTCGATGCAGGACCGGATGCTGGTCCAGAACTTCTCGATGTTCCAGGCGTTGCCGGTTCCGTGGTCGATCACCGTCTCCGAGTGCATGATCGCCGCGATCTGCGCGGGCGTGAGCCCGTCGCGGAACTTCGGCACGTACTCGCGCGGGTCGTCGCAGTACGAGTGCGGCCCGTTGTAGTTCTTCTTGTTCCCCACGATCAGGTCGGACTGCGCCGCGACCGAGTACAGGTGCTCCGGGAACGTCGGGCCGAACATCGGCGTGAACATGTGATCCGCGAGGACGAAGCGGTCCGCGTACGCCCAGTACGCCGGGATCTGGCTCCGTGAGTACTGCGTGAACGAGCCGGTCTGCGCGAAGCAGATGTTGTTGAAGCCGTCCATCTTCCCGCCGTCGATCGCGATCAGGCCCGAGATGAAGTCGTGACAGATGTCGTGCTGGATGACGTCCGGGGCGCGGGTCAGAGGCACCCGCGTGCCGTTGCTCGTGACGCCGACCGTGGCGCCGTCCGCGCCGGGATAGGCACCGAAGTAGTTATCGAAGGAGCGGTTCTCCTTGATGATGAAGATCACGTGCTTGATCGGGTTCCCGGGGCGTCCGGGAGCGGTCGAGCTCGACAGTGGCGAGGCCCTCGGTCCGTTGGGCCCGGGAGCCGGGGACCCGCCGGCGCCCGTGCCGGCCGCGGACGTCGCCCCGTTCGAGCGCACCCACACGACCAGCCCGATGACCAGGACGAGCGCTCCCGCGAAGAGCGCGAAGGTGCGCCTCGACGCCGCACGCCGGTTCCCGCTGGCGGCCATGCCGGCGAGTATCGGGACGGGCCCCCCGCTTCGCGTCACGCCTGACCCAACTCATACGGGATACAAGTTGAAACGGGAAAGTTGCCCCGACGCCCGCCTTCCTTTCGGCGGGAACAGGTGCCCCCGAGGCCCTGTAGATTCTGGCTTGGCGGCGAATCGAGTCACGAGGGGGGTGCGGTGAAGGCTGCGCGTCGTTCCTGCGGATCGGCCCTGATCGCGTTCATCGTGGTGGGCACGCTGATGCTGCCCGCCGGGGTTGCGACGGCCGGGGTGCGAAAGGTCATCGACGTCTTTCCCGGTCAGGATGCGATCCCGAAGGCCCTCGCGAAGGCGCGGCCGGGCGACACACTGGCGATCCACACCGGCATCTACACGGGTGGCGTCACGATCAAGGTCGCACGAGTGACCCTGCAACCCGCCGGCGACGGCGCCGTCACGCTCGATGGGCAGTGCACGGTGAACAGCACGATCGAGATCAAGGCGAACAACGTGACGCTGCAGGGACCGATGACCGTGCAGGGCGGCGGGTTCTTCGCCGTCGACGTCAAGACTTTCACCGGCGCGCACATCAGCGGGCTGACCGTCCTCGAGTCGGGATGCGACGCCGAATACGGCATCAACATCTTTCAGTCCGGCCACGTCGACATCGAGAACAACGTCGCGTCCGGCTTCGGCGACTCCGGGATCTACGTCGGCGGGATCGTCGACACGGGCGGCATCCCGATCCTCGTGGCCCAGAACGAATCGTTCGGCAATTCCAGCGGGATCATCCTGGAGAACTCGGCCGGACCGAACGTCGTGATCCGCGTCCGGCGCAACAACCTTCACGACAATTCGAGCTCAGGCATCCTCGTCACCAACACGGATGGCATCTCGATCACGCACAACGCGACCAAGCGTGACGGCACCTACGGCATCGTTCTGGACCAGGTCTCGGACGACAACCTGGTCAAGGGCAACACGACGAAGGGCAACGAATTCGACCTCGCGAACCTCGGAGGCTCGGGGAACTGCTTCAAGAGGAACCGGTACGGGACATCGCAGGGGGAAATCGGCTGCTGACGCCGAGCCCGACGCTTACGGCTGGTTCTCGCCGTGGAAGATCTCGCTGACCGATTCGTCCTCGAACACCGCGTTCAGGGCCGACGCGACGATCGCCGCGACCGACACCACCTTCAGCCGCTCGCCGAGCACCTGGGTCTTGTCCTCCGCGAGGGGGAGCGTGTCGGTCACGATCAGCTCGCGGATCGGCGATTCTGCGATGCGCTGGACCGCCTTACCGGACAGCACCGGGTGGGTCGCGGCCGCATAGATCTCCGACGCGCCCGCCGCGGCGAGCGCCTTCGCGCCCTCGACCATGGTTCCCGCCGTGTCGACCATGTCGTCGATCAGGATGCACCGGCGACCGTCGACGTCTCCGACGACCACGACCTCCTCGATGAGGTGCGCGACCTTGTACGAACGCCGCTTGTACAGGAACGCCAGGCCCGACGGTCCGGTGTTCAGCTTCTCCCGGAGCCGCTGGGCGACCCGCACCCGGCCGGCGTCCGGCGCACAGACCACCAGGTCGCCCGACTCGGAGAATCGCTCCACGATGTGATCGGTGAGCACCGGCAGCCCCGTCAGGTGGTCCACCGGGAAGTCGAAGAACCCCTGGATCTGGCCGCTGTGCAGATCAACCGACACCACGCGATCCGCGCCCGCCACGGTCAGCAGGTCCGCCACCAGCTTCGCGCTGATGGGCTCCCGCGACATGGCCTTGTGGTCCTGGCGCGCGTAGCCGTAGTACGGGATGACCGCCGTGATGCGTTTCGCCGACGCGCGCTTCAGCGCGTCGATCATCACCAGCTGCTCGAAGATCGCCTCGTTGATCGGGTCGGTGTGCGTCTGGATGACGAACGCGTCCGCGCCGCGGACGCTGTCGTCGAACCGACAGTAGATCTCGCCTGAGGCGAACCGGCGGATCTCAACAGGCGAGAGCGAGATCTCGAGGTGGCTGGCGATGTCCTCCGCCAGATCAGGATGCGAGGTGCCGGCGAAGACCATCATCCGCTTACGGGTGAGGATGTCCCGGATGATCGGGCCCTTCGCCCCGCCGTTGCCGCCGCTTCCGGCGTCGCCTCCGCCCTGCATCACTGCTTCGCCCCCCGCGCCCGGCGCTTGCGTTCGTCGTACCCCTTCACGGTTCGCTGCTCGCCCCGTTCGACCGCGAGCGCACCCGGAGGCACGTCCTTCGTGATGACCGATCCGGCGCCCGTCCAAGCCCGCTTCCCGATCCGGACCGGCGCCACCAACATCGTATCCGAGCCGATGTGCACCTCGTCCCCGATCACCGTCCGGTGCTTGTCGAACCCGTCGTAGTTGACCGTCACGGTCGCCGCGCCGATGTTCGTGTCCTTGCCGATCGTTGCGTCGCCCACGTAGGCCAGGTGGGGCACCTTGCTGCCACGGCCCACGCGCGAGGACTTGATCTCGACGAAGCTGCCGGCCTTCGAGCCCTCCTCCAGGACGGTGCCGGGCCGCACACTCGCGTACGGGCCCACGGACGCACCGGCCTTGACGGTCGCGCCGCGAACGACGCTGAACAGGACCTCGGCGCCGTCGCCGATGGTCGAATCAACGACCCGCGTCGCCGGCCCGATCTGCGCGCCGTTGCCCACCCGGGTCGAGCCGTGCAGGAACGTCAGGGGTTGGATGACCGCGTCCTGCCCGATCCGGACGTCCACGTCCACGTACGAGGTGTCCGGATCGACGAACGTCACGCCGTTCGCCATATGCGTCTCCAGGATCCGTCCCTGGACCAACCGGCGGAGCGCCGCCGATCCGGCCCTGGAGTTCGCGCCCAAGACTCCGCCCAGGTCCACCTTCAGCGCCGAGATGCGCTCGCCCTTGTCGATGAGCATGGGCAGGACCTCGTTCAGGTAGTACTCGCGCTGGCGGTTCTCCCGGCCCACCAGGGGCAGCAGGCCGTACAGGTCAGACCGGCGGAACACGTAGGTGAGGGTCGAGACCTCGTGGAGCGCCAGCAGATCCGGTGGCGCGTCGGTGCCCTCGACGATCCGTTCCAGCCGTGTGGGGTCCTCCGCGCTTCGAACCACCCGCGCCAGGCCGCCCGGCGTGTGCGCGTCGCCGGTCAGGATCGAGGCCGCCGCTCCGGACCGCTTGTGAAGCCGAAGCAGCGCCCTGACGTCGTCGGGCGTCACGGGATCGAAGTCCCCGGCCGCGGTCAGCACCAGGTCCGCGTCGCCCACGGCGCGCTCCGCCGCCAGCACCGCGTGGCCGGTCCCGTGCGGTTCGCCCTGGTCGACGAACAACGGTTCGGGGCGGATGCCCCAGGACGCGACCGCGTCACGGATGCGTTCGGCCCCCGGCGTCTCCCCGCTCACGACGACCACGATCCGCGAAGGCCGTGCGGCGCGAACGGCCTGGATGGTGTGCCAAAGGACGGGCCGCCCGCACAGGTCCATGAGAACCTTCGGAACGGCCTGCGACTTCATCCGCTTGCCTCGGCCGGCGGCCAGGACGACCGCCGCCAGGCTCGGCGACTGCTGGCGGGAACGCTTCCGATCGGGGCTCATGAGGGGACGCTCACCATACCGGTCGGGGGCCCATTCTCCCAGGGAACGGCCGCCGCGCGACATAATCGGGGTCGCGCGCCGGGGCAACCGGGCGCGTTGGTGGGCCTTCGTCCAACGGCAGGACGCCGGGTTTTGGTCCCGGAGATCCGCGTTCGAATCGCGGGGGCCCAGCGACGTGCTCTCCGGCGCGCGATGACATCGCCTCATCCGGCGCGATACGCGACCTCGGGCTCGCGTCTTGAGCGCGCCACCGACGCGGGCGACCGGACGATGGCGGCTTCGGCCCCCTTCTTGTCGTTCAGACCAGACGAAATGGACGCGATCGATCCGGGGTCGAAGCTCGGCGGAATGAGGGCGGCCAGGCTGGCGCCGCTGCCGCACATCACGACGCCCGCGAGCCCGGCCTGAAGCAGCTCCTCTTTCACGTTCTTCAGATCGGGATGGTGCGAGAACACCGGCTCCTCCAGGTCATTGAAGAGCAGCGGCCCAGCACCGGTATCGCCGTCCGCCAACGCGGCCAACAACGCCGAGGGATCAGGGCCGGTGCGTCCGCCCTCCTCGTCCCACCAGCCGAACGCGTCCTCCGTTCGGACCCCGAATGGAAAGGTGACGAGCAGCCAGTCGAACTCCACGCCGATACCCACCCGTTCGACCCGCTCGCCGCGGCCGCGCGCGACCACAGGTGCCTGATACAGCAGCGCGGGCACGTCCGACCCTACGTTCGCGCCGATCTCGGCGAGCTCCTCGAGCGACAGCGCCGCGCCCCACAGGTCATTCAGCGCGAGGAGCACGGCGGCCGCGTCGGAGCTGCCCCCGCCCAGCCCGGCCGTCGCCGGCACGCGCTTGTCCAGCACGATGTCCGCGAATCCACGCGGCCCCACGGCGTCCGCCATGGCCGTCGCTGCCCGAAGCGCCAGATTCGTCTCGTCCACGGGCACCCCGCGCGTGAGCGACGGGTCGCCGGTCACATCCAGGCCGAACGAGAGCGTTCGGAACATCGAGGGGTCCGCGTACGCGTGCACGCGAACCTCATCCGCGAGCGACACGGGAAGGATCAGCGTCTCGAGCTCGTGGTATCCGTCGTCTCGCCGGCCGAGCACCCGGAGGAACGGGTTGATCTTGGCCGTGGCGGGCACGACGCGAGTGTTCGGCTCAGTCTCCATCGCTACTCGTCAAGCTGCTTTACCAGTTCGGCGAACTCCGCCAAACCGAGCTGCTCCGGCCGCACGGAGGGGTCGATGCCGGCGCGCTGGAGGACATCGGTCGCGGTCGCCGGCGTCAGGCCGAAGCGCACCAGCGCGTTCTTCATCGTCTTTCGGCGCTGCCCGAACGCGACGGCGATCAGCTCGAAGAGCCGGTGTGGATCGGCATCCACAGGCGGCGGCCTGCGTTCAAGGAGGACGAGCACGGAGTCCACGTTCGGCTGAGGCCAGAAGACGCTGCGAGCGACGCGCCTGACCACGCGCGCGCGCGCCCGGTATGCGACGCGAAGGCTCACGGCGCCGAACTGCTCCTCCCGCGGCTTGGCGGCAAGCCGTTCCCCCACCTCCTTCTGGACCATGACCAGGAGACGATGAATGCGGGGTTCCTCTTCGAGGACGCGCACGACCACGGGGACGCTGACGTTGTAGGGAAGGTTCGCGACAATCGACCATGGGCCTGGACTGTCGAGCGTTTGCGACCAGTCGATGTTCATGGCGTCCGCATGCAGGACGTTCACCTGATCCGCCCATGCTGCGGTCGCTTCCTCGACGGCCGGAACGAGCTTCGGATCGACCTCGACGGCCACCACCGTGGCGCCGGCCTCCGCGAGCGCCACCGTCAGGGACCCGAGACCGGGTCCAACCTCGACCACGCAGGCGCCGGGGTGCACGTCCGCCAGGTCCACGATCCGCCGGGCCAGAGATGGCTCGATCAGGAAGTGCTGGCCCAGCGCCTTCCGGGGCGTGATCCCGTGGCGCCTGGCCAGGGCCCGAATCGCGCTCGGCGTCAGCGCCCCCGAGGAGTGGGCGTCCACGAGGCGCATCAGGCGCCGAACGGGAAGGCAGCGCGGGCATTCGCCGCCGTGCGCTCGACGATCGCGGCAGGCTCCACGCCCCTCACGCGTGCGAGCTCGTCCGCGACCGCCAGCACGTTCCCCGGCACGTTCGGCTTCCCACGCTGCTTCTGCGGCGGAAGGAACGGGCTGTCGGTCTCCAGCAAGAGGCGGTCCTCCGCGATGGCCGCGGCGGCCTCGCGCATACCGTCGGCCTTGGGGTACGTGACGTTTCCCGCGAACGACAGGAAATAGCCGCGCGCGGCGGCCTCCTTCGCCACGACGGCGTCGCCGGTGAAGCAGTGCAGGACGACGCGTTCGGCGGCTTCCTCATCCAGGATCCGGAGCGCGTCTCCCCATGCCTCCCCGCGGACATGCACGATGAGCGGCCGGTCAGTCTCTCGCGCCATGGCGATGTGCGCTCGGAAGGCCCGATGCTGGACTTCGGCCGGCGCGCGGTCCCGGTAGTAGTCCAGGCCGGTCTCGCCCACGCCCACCACGAGCGGGCTGGCCAGGAGCTGCTCGATGGCGGCCGAGGCCGCCGAGTCGAACCCCGTCGATTCGTTCGGGTGCATGCCGGCGGTGGCGAACACGCCGCGAAACGATTCGGCGAGCTCCAGCGAGCGCGCGCTGGACTCCGGGTCGATGCCGACGCAGACCATCCGTTCGACGCCGGCCGCCCATGCCGCGGTGACCGCATCCGCCGGGTCGGTTTCCATCAGGTAGAGGTGGCAGTGGGTGTCGACCGCCCCGGCCGCTCCGGCCGCTTCCGTCGCCTCGACCGCCGTTACCCGCGCGGACGGCGCAGGGTCTTCGGCGTCGTCGGTCTCGGCGGAAATGGGCTCGTCCGATGCCATACGGCGCCGCGCGTGCCCGCCTACGCCTCGGCCTCGAGCCTGGGGAACAGCGGCTCGCCGCGGCGCGTCGGGGTTCCCGGCGTCAGGCGGCCCCACGCCGCGAGCTCCTCGAACGACGCGCCGCCTCCGTCGGAGAGCAGGACCGGTTCGCCGACGTCGGCCCACAACCGGTCCATCGCCTCGGGCATGACCGGCCACAATAGAAGCGCCGCGATCCGAAGGGCCTCGACGACCTCGTACAGCACGCCGGCCAGCTCGTCGGCACGTCCCTCCTGTTTCGCGAGCGCCCAGGGCGCGCGCTCGACCAGGTAGCCGTTCAGCCGCGAGACCAGATCGAACCCGACGGCCAGCCCCGCCGACAGGCCGTGATCGTCCATCGCTTCGCGGTAGCGCGAGACGAACCCACCGACCTCGTCAGCAAGCCCGCCGCCGGCTGCGGAGCCCTCTGGGATCTGCCCGCCGAAGTACGACCCCAGCATCGCCAGGACCCGGCTGGCCAGGTTCCCGATCCCGTTCGCCAGCTCGGCGTTGTGGCGCGCCAGCATCGACTCCCACGAGAAGTTGCCGTCCTGCCCGAACTGCACCTCGCGCATGAGGAACCAGCGGTAGGAGTCCACACCGAACTTCTCCAGCACCTCGGCCGGATACACCATGGTGCCGCGGGTCTTCGACATCTTCTCGCCCCCGAAGTTGAGGAAGCCGTGGGTGAGCACGGTGTGCGGGAGCTCGACGCCGGTCGCCATGAGCATGGCCGGCCAGATCACGGCGTGGAATCGAATGATGTCCTTGCCGATCATGTGGACGTTCGCCGGCCAGACCTCGGCGAAGCGATCGGGCTCCTCGCCGTACCCCACGGCCGTCGCGTAGTTGAGGAGGGCATCGACCCAGACGTAGATGACGTGCTTCGGATCCCATGGGACCGGCACGCCCCAGTCGGCGCTCGGCCGCGAGATCGAGAGGTCCTTCAGTCCGCTCCTGACGAACGAGACGACCTCGTTGCGACGTGTCTCCGGCCTGACGAACCCTGGGTTCGCCTCATAGTGCGCGAGCAGCCGGTCCTGGTATTTCGACAGGCGGAAGAAGTAGTTCTCCTCGGAGAGACGCTCGACCGGGATGCGGTGGATCGGACAGAGGTCGCCCTCGAGCAGGTCGGATTCGGCCTTGAACTCCTCACAGGACACGCAGTACGCGCCCTCATAGGAACCGAGATACACGTCGCCGTTCTCGTACAGCACGTTGACGAACTTCTGCACCCGCCGGACGTGGCGATCCTCCGAGGTGCGGATCCAGTCGTCGAAGGAGATGTCGAGCGACTTCCAGGTGTCCTGCCATTTCGGCACGACCTGATCGGTCCACTCCGCCGGCGTGAGGCCGCGCTCGGCGGCCGCCTTGGCGACGTTCTGGCTGTGCTCGTCGCTGCCGGTGAGGAACCAGGTCCGGTCGCCCTTCAAGCGGTGATACCGGGCCAGGACGTCGCAGGCCACGATCTCGTAGGTGTGCCCCACGTGCGGCACGTCGTTGACGTAGTAGATGGCTGAGGTGATGTAGAAGCGGTCCTCCACGGTCCGGCCATTCTAGGTCCCTTGCGCCGCCGGACCTGCGGGCATAGCCTGCGAGAACGCCATGATGGAGCCTGAGGAGTTCGACGAGAGCGAAGAGCTCGGCGCCTGCATGGGCCCCGTGCCGCGCGGATGGCACCTGGTCCCCGACTTCACCGACACGCCGTACTGGGTTCGAACGTTCTACTGGACACCATTGATCGGCGGTCTGGCGAAGCACTGGATGCGAGCACGCGGCAGATACCGGCCCACGCCGCCGGCGAAGCCCGGCGATGGCTGGCATGACGACGGTGTACGCGAGCCGCGACGGCCGAGGCCGTTCGCCGGCGCCGGTGCGGTCGCGCTAGAGGTGCCGTTCGACGACGAAGACAGCGAATGGCTCGACGAGAACTATGCGCTCGCGGGCTTGGACGAGCCCGGCGCGCCGACCACGGCCGCGTAGATCTCGCTCGCCGGAAGGCCCGTTGAGCGAGCGGCGCGCTTCGCCGCCTCTCTGGGGCGAGCTCCCCCTTTCATGTCTTGTCGCGCGATGGCCACCGCGTCCTCAATCCCGCCGCTGACCGCACCGGCGGAGGCGCCCTCGATGACCAACGTGATCTCGCCCTTGAGTTCGCGCCCTTCGACGTCCTTCACAAGAGACATGAAAGAGCCGCGCAGCACCTCTTGATGCAGCTTCGTCAGCTCGCGACAGACCACCACACGGCGCTCTCCGAGCGCCGTGTTCATGTCTTTCAGCGTCGCGACCAGACGGCGCGGTGACTCGAACAGAACGACCGTGCGTGGCTCCTTGGCAAGCGCGGTGAGGCGTTCGCTCCTGGAACGACCGCCCCGTGGCAGAAACCCCTCGAACACGAATCGATCGGTTGGCAGGCCGCTCAGCACGAGCGCGGTCGTCACCGCCGAAGGGCCCGGGATGACGTCCACGCGAATGCCCGCTTCGACGCACGCGGCCACCAGCCGATAGCCCGGGTCGCTCACCGACGGCATGCCCGCATCCGTGACAAGAGCGACGTCGCTGTCTTCGTCAAGGATCATTACCAATTCGCCGACGCGCTGAGATTCGTTTCCTTCGAAGAAGGACACCAGCCGCGGCGATGCGCCGAACGTCTTCAGCAGCCGGCCCGTCCGCCGCGTGTCCTCGGCCGCCACCACGTCCACGCTCGCCAGGGTCGACCGGGCGCGGTCCGACAGATCGCCCAGGTTCCCGATCGGCGTGCCCACGACGAACAGCGTCCCGCTCACGAACACCATCGTTCCATGAACGACTGCCCTCCCAATGGTGGACCTGCGTCTATCCTCAACCCGACCATGGATCCGACCACCGATCCGGCACGCCCGGAGTCCACTCCCCCGGCTCAGCCAGTCGAACCGCTGCCCGCGCTGCCGGCGGCACCGACCGGCTACGACGATCTCTGGGCCGCCGAGACCGCGAGCGCCGCGGCGCTCGACACGCATCCGACCGCCGAGCGTGACGCCGACGGCGGCGGGGCGCCCGGCGGGTTCGCCTACGGATCCAGGGTCGAACGCTTCTCGAAGAAGCCGTGGTACCTGCGTCCGTGGGTCATGCTCCTGATCGTCGCCGCCCTCGCCGGCGGCCTGCGCTTCTGGCATCTGTCCACGCCGAAGGGCTACATCTTCGACGAGGTCTACTACGCGAAGGACGGCTGCCTCGACGCGGGCTACCCCTACAGGCAGTGCCACCTGGACAGCCCCGGCGAGCAGACCGTCACGGTCCACCCTCCGGTCGGCCGCGAGCTGATCGCCCTGTCGATCCGCGCGTTCGGCAACAACGAGTTCGGCTGGCGCTTCGGCTCGGCCGTCGCCGGGACCTTGTCGGTGGTCCTCCTGGCCCTGCTGGCCTGGAAGCTGTTCGACTCCGTCGCGTGGGGCTACGCGGGCGGCATCCTGCTCGCCACCGAGAGCCTGAACCTGGTCCAGTCGCGCATCTCGATGCTGGACATCTATATCGCGCTGTTCGTCGTGGCAGGGTTCCTGTTCGTCCTGCTCGACCGCTACTGGATCGAGCGACGGACGCCCGCGCCGCCCCAGACGAACGTCGAGCTGCTCCTGTATCAGCCGCCCGACTCGGTGCCCTCGCCGATCGTCCGGCCGTGGCGCATCGCCGCCGGCGTGGCGTTCGGCCTGGCGACGGCGACGAAGTGGTCCGGGGGCACGGCGCTCATCGGCGGGATCATCCTGATCTTCGCCTGGGAGTGCACGAGGCGCCGGCGCGCCGGCCTGGAGCGCCCCGTCTGGAAGGCGCTGAAGTGGGAGGGCTTCGGGATCTTCGTCTTCCTGGTGCTGATCCCCGCGGTCGTCTACTTCTTCTCCTACACGCGGTGGTTCATCGACCACCACTGGGACCTCAAGGCTTGGGCGAGCCTGCAGCACGGCATGGCGACGTTCTCGCTCGGCTTGCGGAGCCCGCATCCGTACGCCTCGCCCGCATGGAAATGGATCCTGATGTGGCGCCCGGTCGCGTACTACTTCCAGTGCCCCACCAAGGTCGGCGGCAACTGCGTCACCGCGCAGGCGATCACCGGGATGGGCAACCCGTTCGTCTTCTGGGGAACCGTGATCACGTTCCCCTACGCGGTGTGGGCGTGGACGAAGAAGCGCGACTGGCGCGCCGGCCTGGTGGTCGTGGCGTTCGCCGCGCAGTACTTCCCGTGGTTCCTGACCCAGCGGACCAGCTTCCTGTTCTACATGACGCCGATCACGCCGTTCATGGTCCTGATCATCGTGTACGCGCTTCGGGACCTGTCGAAGGTGCGGGTCGCCTGGGGGCTGCAGGAGCGCACGCTGGCGCCGCTGTCGGCCGGCCTGGTCGCGGTGTCGGTCGCGATGTTCGCCTTCTTCTTCCCGGTGCTGGTCGGCATGGTCACGTCGTGGGGCGCGTGGCACGTCAGGATGTGGTTCCCCAGCTGGGTCTGACGCGGCTCTCGCTTAGAGCCGCCTGACCCCGCCGCCCGATTCGCCGATCAGAACCTCGGCGACCATCGCCGGTGCGAACAGGCCGTGCCCGACCAAACCGGGGATCGCATCGAGCGCGGCGGCGGCTGCGGCCGGCTCCGGCAGATCACCGAGGTAGTCCGCGATGACGTTGCCGTCCGGCGACGGCGGGGCGCCGTCTCGAAGGCGCAGCGGCCCCAGCTGCTCGCCGATCGCCCTCAGCGTGGACGCCAGCCCGAACCGAAGGAGCTCCAGCGGGACGGGCGCACGGAGCCGCTCGACGAGCTTGTCCTCGGTGGCGATCACCACGAACCGATCGGCGGCGGCGGCCACGACCTTCTCGCGCGTGTGGGCGCCGTGGCCGCCCTTGACCAGCCACCGGTCCGGCGCGACCTGGTCGGCGCCGTCCACGGCGACGTCCAGGCGTTCGGTCTCGTCGAATGCCGTGACCGTGAGGCCCAGCGCGCGGGCGGCGGCTTCCGTCGCCGGTGAGGTGGCGACGCAGGTGAGGCCGGCGAGGCCGCGGCGGGCGAGCGCCGGGAGGAAGAACGCGACGGTGGTCCCGGTCCCAAGGCCGACCATCATCCCGTCCCGGATCTCGGGATCGGCGGCGGCGGCCTCCGCGGCGGCGCGCTTCCCTGCGTCGTTCGCGGAGTGTGGCGCGGCCATGGATTCGCACTGTAGCCGGTCCGCATTCGCGGGACGGTCATTAGGCTGTGCAGCGCCATGCCCTCCTCCCGATCCGTGGATCCTGCCTCGCGCGCGCCGTGGCGGCCTTCACGCCGCGACTTCCTCGTGGTCACGGGGCTCGGCCTGCTCGGGGCCGCATGCGGCGGCTCGAGCGGGAACCATCAGACCGGCGCCACCGGACCGGCGAGCCCCACCGCGTCCCCGCAGCAAGGCTCGCTCGACGACCTCGCGAAGGGCGCGCAGCAGATGTCGGTGCTCTCTGGGAACGAACCGGTCGCTCCCGGCCAGGTGGGGTTCTCGTTCGCGCTAGCGAACTCGAAGGGCGGGCTGATCACCGGCGGATCGCCGCAGGTGTGGGCGGCGAAGGACCAGACCTCGAAGGCGGCCGGACCGGTTTCGGCCACCTGGTACCAGTTCACCGGCTACGAGGCGACCGGCGACCATTCACCGAAGAGCCCGATCACGGGGACCTACGTGGCGAACGTTCAACTGGACGGCCCGGGCAACTGGGTCGTCGGTGTCCGGGCGCAGGGCGGCGGCGTCAACGCGTTCGGCACGGCCGCGCAGCCGGTCGCGAACGGCCTGCCGAACCAGGTCGGGTCGAAGGCCACGCCCGTGAGGACGCCGGTGGCGACCACCGACGCGGCCATCGCCGAGATCTGCACCCGGAACCCGGTCGACCACCTGCACGCGATCTCGCTGGACAAGGCGCTGACGAACGGCAAGCCGACGGTCGTGGTGTTCAGCACGCCGCTGCTGTGTCAGAGCCGGCTGTGCGGTCCCGTCACCGACGAGGTGATCCTCGTGTCGGAGAAGCACGGAACGAAGGCGAACTTCATCCACGTCGAGGAGTTCCTGCCGGGGCCGAGCCACTCGCCGCCGGTGCCGTCGCTGGAGACCCGCTCGCCGGGATTCAAGGCGTGGAAGCTGGAGAGCGAGCCGTTCGTCTATGTGATCGACTCCTCCGGCGTGATCCGTGCCGCGTTCGGACCGGGGCCCTCGACGGCGCCGCAGATCGAGGCCGCACTCACCCCACTCTTGTAGTCGGCCGGCTCGCCGGTCCCGATGGGTGCATCCCCGGCAGCGCGCCCGGAGGAGGCGGCGGCACGTGGCGGGCCCCCAGCGTGACCGGGGCGGCCCGCCGCCGAGCCCGAGCCTCGAGCGACCCGGCCGCGCGGATCGCCGTCAGGGCGCCGACCAATCCGCAGGCGCCCAGCGCCGCAAACGTGAACGCCGTCGAATGCGCGTCCGTGCCGGCGCTGAGGGCGTGAATCGTGCCGGCGGCGAACAGCGCAAAGCTCGCAAAGTGGACCCGCCGCCAGAGGACCTTCGGGATTCGCGACCGGGCGAGCGAGGTGAGTTCGACCGCAAGCAGGGCGTACAGGGCAACCACACCCCAGGCGACGGCGGCCGGTCGCCAGGTCCCCGTGAAGGGCACCACGATGTTCACCAGGCTGAAGTGGACGTAGGAGTCGAGCAGCAGCGACGCCACATGGATCGCCGTGAAGGCCAATGCGGTCCCGCCCAGGAACCTGTGGAGGTCGAACAGCCATGCCG
Source organism: Actinomycetota bacterium (assembly GCA_040414485.1). GTDB lineage: Bacteria > Actinomycetota > UBA4738 > UBA4738 > UBA4738 > JBEDUK01. Next base: position 15,357 of record JBEDUK010000026.1, on the reverse strand, counting down.
GGCGCGGTTTCGAACCCATGGCGCGCGTGGACAGCGCAAGGCCCCACACCACGCTCGCGGTCGCGAGGGCCCAGGCCACGATGCCGGCCGCCCGCGCCGAGTACCAGAGCACCTGCGTGTTCACGACACCGCCCTCGCGATCGTTCGCGCGCTCGAGTCGTTGAACGCGCCGAAGCCGGCGGAGGTGTGGACGTGGCCGGCGTCGTCGATGAGCAGGCCTTCGGCCCCACGGTCGCGAAGCTCGTCGAGGCCGCCGGGGAAGCCGGTCACGAACGCGGCCTTCGCGAGGACCTCCGCCTGCCACGCCTCGGCCGTCACCGCGGTCGCCGACAACACACCGCTTCGGGCGGGGAGGCCGGTCGCCGGGTCGATGAGATGGTGGAGGCCTTCGTCCTGTGGTCCCCACGTGCGCTTCGCCCTGGTGCTGGTGGCGACCGCGCCGCCGGCCAGACCGATGAGCGCGGCCGGTGTGTCCGGCGTCAGCGGGTGCTCGACGGCCACGGTCCACCCGGGGCCGTTCAGCCCTTCGCCCTCGACGCGCACGTCCCCGCCGACGCTCACGCAGGCTCCGCGCGCACCCGCGGCGACGAGTTCGGCCACCAGCAGGTCCGCGGCGAACCCCTTGCCGATGCCGCCGGGATCGAACCCGACGCCGGGCGGCATGGCCACCGTGCCGGCGGGCTCGTCCACCCGTATGGCGCTCCAGCCGCAGTCGAGGTCCGACCGCGCCGTCACGGGTTCGTCACCGAGCAGCTCGAAACTTCGGTCGTATCCGGCGCGGATCACGGCTCCCAGAACGGTCGGGTCGAACCGGCCACCCGTGACCCGTGCGCCCTCGATCGCGCGCTCGATCAGGGCGATCGTGGCGGCGGACACCGCCACCGGTTCGCCGGCCAGGCGGTTCATCCGGCTGACCTCGCTGTCGTCGCGAAACCGGCTCCAGCGCGCCTCGAGATCGGCGAGGAACAGCGGACCGCGGCGGACCAGGCCGGCCGGGCCACCCACCACGAGCACATGGGCATCGGTGCCCATGACGGCGAACCGGGCCTCAGCTTCCACCGCTGGTCACCTCCCCCGAGGAACCGGTCGAGCCCGAGGCCGAGCCGCCCCAGTTGATGGTGCCGCTCGAAGTCGACCCGGTGCTCGACGATGAAGAAGAGGAAGGCGAAGAACCCCCGGAGACGATCGACGTCGACGACGACGGTGATAGAGACGACCTCGACGTGTTCGACGTCGTCGTCGCGGACTGTGCCGCCCGGGCGGCCATCCCTCCCGCGAGCGCGATGAACGCGGCGATCGAGAGCGCCGCCGCAGCGATGCGGGACCGGGCGGCGGCGTGGCGCCGCCGCACGGTCCTTCTGGCCGGCCGGCGCTCGGTGGCACGCCACGCCTGCGGCGTGGCGTGCGGTCCGCGTGTCTCCATGTCGTCGCTCCTTCGCTCACTCGATCGGCTGATTGATGACGTTGCGGAGCAGCCTGTTCGAGGGGACTGAAGCTTCCCTGCGCCGACCCTGAGGGGATGCTGAGAGCGGCGGCGCGGTCAGGAACCGGCGTGGGGAGTCGGCGCGGCGGCGTGCACCTCCGCCGGCGCGGGCAGAGGTGCCTCCTTGGCGAACCCGGCGACCGTGCCGGCCGCACCGTGCGCTTCGGGCGCCGCGAACGCACCCGGCGCGACAGGCGGCGCCGGTGGGCTCACCGGGATGGCCACCCGGAACGTCGCGCCTCCGCCGGGGGTGGACTCGACCTGCACGCGCCCGCCGTGGGCCTCGGCGATCGCCTGAACGATCGACAGGCCGAGCCCGGCGCCGCCCGTCGTGCGATCCCGCGAAGGGTCCGCACGGTAGAACGGCTCGAACGCCCGCCTGGCCTCGTCGGGCGACAGGCCGCGGCCGTGATCGACGACCTCGAGCGCGGCCCAGCCATCGGCCGTCGAGACCCTGACGTCGATCGGCGTGCCGGACGGCGTGTGCCGGATCGCGTTGGACAGCAGGTTCACCGCCACCTGGCGCAAGCGCGCCTGATCCGCTTCGACGACGATCGGCGCGGCCGCCTGCATCGAGATCACCCTTCCGGGGTCGGCCACCCGGGCGTCCGCGACGGCGTCGGCGGCGAGCGCCGTGAGGTCGACCGGCTCGCGGTCCAGCGGACGTCGGGCGTCCAACCGGGCCAGCAGCAGGAGGTCCTCGACCATCACGCCCATCCGCGCGGACTCGTCTTCGATCCGGCGCATGGACTTCTCGAGGTCCTCCTCGTTCTGGCTGGCGCCCCGGCGGAACAGTTCGGCATAGCCGCGGATCGAGGTCAGCGGCGTCCGCAACTCGTGCGAGGCGTCGGCCAGGAACCGCCGCAGCCGGTCCTCGGATGCCCTGCGCTCGGCGAAGGCCTGCTCGATCTGCGCGAGCATCGCGTTCAGCGATGCGCCCAGGTGGCCAACCTCCGTGCGCGGGTCGCCCTCGGGCACCCGCTGTGTGAGGTCGCCGGCGGCGATCGCGCCCGCGGTGGTGCTGATCTCCTCGAGGGGGCGAAGGTCGCGGCGAACGAGCCACCATGAGATCAGGCCCAGCGCCAGCGCGACACCGAGGGCCACCAGGACCTCGGTGATGAGCAACTGATGCAGGTTCCGATCGGCTTCCGTCAACGGGCTCGCGACCACCAGCTGATAGGGACCGCCGTCGGGCGGAACGAGGTCGGGAGCGACCTCGCCGGCATCCTCCGCAAGCACGCGGTATCGGAGCGAGGATCCGCCCACCGCGCCCGTGGAGAACATCCGCGCCCCCTCGCCGTCGGTCCGTTCGCTCAGGCCGGCCGGGAGCCTCGGCACGGGCGGCGTCGAACCGTCGTAGCCGCGCACGATGAACGATGAGACCTGCTTCCCCGACGGATCGATGAAGGCCGCGAAGGTGCCCTCGGGCAGGCTGACGCCGGGAGGGGCGTGCCCGTGGATCTCGAACTCCTTCAGAATGTGACCGGCCGGGTTCTGTAGACCCGCCAGGTTCTGATCGATCTGACCGTATTGCGAGTTCCGCGACGCCGAATACGTGACCACGCCGCTCACGGCGAGCCCCACGACGACCAGGAGCACCATCGCGACGAGCAGCTTGAGCCGAAGGGTCACGGCGTCACCGGTTCGGCGCCCGCAGGCAGTACCCGACGCCGCGGACGGTATGGATCAGCGGCTCGCCGTCGGCGTCGACCTTCTTCCGCAGATAGGAGATGTAGGTCTCCACGATGTTCGCCTCGCCACCGAAGTCGTAGTTCCACACGTGGTCCAGGATCTGCGCCTTCGACAGCACGCGCGGGGCGTTGATGAGCAGGTAGCGAAGCAGCTTGTACTCGGTCGCGGTGAGGTCGATCGCCCGGCCGCCGCGCCAGACCTGGTGCAGGTCGTCGTCCATCTCGAGATCCATGAACGACAGGCGCGCGGCCGCCTCGCCGTTGCCGTTCGTCCTGCGCAGGATGGCGCGCACCCGTGCGACGAGCTCCTCGAGGCTGAACGGCTTCGGCACGTAGTCGTCGCCGCCGAGCGTCAGCCCGCGGACGCGATCCTCGGTGGCGTCGCGCGCGGTGAGGAAGAGGATCGGGATGCGTTCGCGGCGATCCGCGAGGCGGCGCGCGACCTCGAAGCCGTCCCAGTCCGGCAGCATGACGTCGAGCACGATCAGATGCGGGCGGAACTCGGTGACCTGCTCCAGCGCCTCGCGGCCGGTGCTCGCCACGGCGACGTCGAACCGCTCGTACCGGAGCGCGGTCGCCAGAAGGTCGGTGATGTTCTCCTCGTCGTCCACGACGAGGAGTCGAACCTGCTCGTGCCCGTCGGCGGTCATCGCTGCTCCCCCATGTCGATCCACGCGGCGGTCGCCGGCGCGGCCCGCGATCTGAAGGGTCGAACCGTATGGACGGACTCTGAGCGTACCCTGTGAGCCCGCTCGGCGCGGACTGGGAGGAGTCCGCCTTTAGACGGTCACCGCCGCCGGTTCGGCCCGTGGTTCGTCCGGCTCGTCCAGCTCGCTCAGGTCCTCGGGCTCGACGTGGATCCGCGGCAGGAGGCGGTCCAGCCACGCCGGGAACCACCAGTTCGCCCTGCCGAACATCAACATCAGCGACGGCACCAGCCCGCTGCGGATGAGGATGGCGTCGACGAGGATCGCGGCCGACAACCCGAGGCCGAACTCCTTGATCACCCGTTCGCCGCCCAGGATGAACGATCCGAAGACCAGCACCATGATGATGGCGGCGGCCGTGATCGTCCGGCCGGTGACGGCGAGCCCCCGGCGCACCGCCTCGCGGTTGTCGCCGGTGCGCAGCCACTCCTCGTGGATCCTCATCACCAGGAAGACCTCGTAGTCCATCGACAGGCCGAAGAGGATGGCGAAGAGCATCACGGGCAGGAACGACTCGACCGGCCCGGTGCGGCTGATGCCGAACAGCGGGCCGAACCAGCCCCACTGGAACACCGCGGTCACCACGCCGAATGCCGCGCCCACCGACAGCAGGTTCATGACCGCGGCCTTCAGCGGCACCAGCAGGCTTCGGAACACGATCATCAGCAGCAGGAACGACAGCAGCACGACGACCCCGATGAACAGCGGGAGCTTCGAGCTGAGGACCTGGGCGAAGTCGGCGAAGATCGCGGTGATGCCGCCCACGTAGACCGTCAGGTTCGAGTCGCCCAGCGCCGCCGGGATCGTCTCGTTCCGAAGATGGTCGATCAGGTCCGAGGTGGCCGCGTCCTGCGGCGCCGAGGACGGGTACGCGATGAACACGGCGACCGAGGAGCCGTCCTTCCCCGGGATCACCGCGGCCGGCGTCACGTTCACCACGCCGGGGGTGGACTTGACCGCGGCCTCCACGCGCTGCAGGGCGGCCTGGTCGGCCGCGCCGTGGAGTTGGGCCGTGACCTGCAGCGGCCCGTTGAAGCCGGGGCCGAAACCCTGCGCCAGCAGGTCGTACGCCGTTCGCGTGGTCGAGCCCTTCGGATCGTTGCCCTCGTCGGACGACCCGAGCCGAAGGGACAGGAACGGCGCCGCGAGGACGAGGATCAGGATCAGCGACACCAGGCCGGTGACCGCGGGCCGGCGTTCGACGATCCGCGCCCAGCGCGCCCAGAACCCGTCGTTGCGGGAGCCTCGCGGCCCCTCGGCGACCAGGCGCTTGCGCTGCTTCCGGGACAGGACCTTCGGACCCAGGAAGCCGAGCATCGCCGGAAGAAGCGTGAGCGCGGCCGCCATCGTGAACAGCACCCCGATGCTCGCCGCGATGGCGAGGCCGAACAGGAAGCTGATGCCCAGGACGAACATCCCGAGCAGCGCGAAGCACACGATGATGCCGGCGAACAGCACCGCGCGGCCGGACGTGTCGAGCGCCGTGACGACCGACGACTCGACGTCCCGCCCCGCCAGGATCCCCTGGCGGTGCCTGGACACGATGAACAGCGCGTAGTCGACCCCGACGCCGAGGCCGATCAGGAGCACCAGTTCGGAGGAGAAGTCCGGCATCTGCAGGACGTGCGAGAGCAGTCCGATCACGCCGATCGCGATCCCCAGCGAGACCATCGCGGACAGCAGCGGAAGCAGCATGGCGAACAGCGAGCCGAACACGATGAACAGCACGACGCCCGCGGCGAGCACGCCGAACCCCGAACCGCCCACCGACGGCCGGTTCGCCTGCTGGGCCACCTGGCCCGAGACCGCCACGGTGAGGTTCGGCCCGCCGGCGGCCGTGGCGGTGTTCACCAGCGCCTGGCCGTCCTTGATGCCCAGGTTCTGGCCCTGGACGTCGTAGACGACGTTCGCGAACGCGATCGTGCGGTCCTTGCTGACCTGCGCGGCGCCCTGCTGGTCGTAGGGGGACACCACGGTCGAGACGTGCGGCAACGCACCGATCTTCTCCAGCATCGGTTCGATGCGCGAGCGCACCGCGGGGTCGTCGATCGTGGCGCCGTCCTTCGTCTGGAACACGATCTGCGCGCTGGCGCCCGACTGCCGCGGCGCGGCGCTCTCGAGCAGGTTGAGCGCCCGCGTCGACTCGGTGTCGGGGAGGTTGAAGTTGTTCGAATAGGCGGTCCCCACCGATCTGGAGATCGCGGTGGCGAGGACCAGCGCCAGCAGCCACGCGCCGAGCACGAGGCGGCGATGCCTGAACGACCAGGTTGCGAGGGCACGCACGGGGGATACCTCCGATGCAGTTCGGACCCACATGGAGCCGGCCCCAAGCGGCCGGCTCGGATCACTGTACGGGGCGGGGCTCGACCGGTCGGTCCATTCAAGAGAACTCCATCACCGCGCGGTTCTACGGCAGCGCGGCGGCGATCTCCTCCTGGATGGCGAGGGCGGCGGCCCGCGGATCCGGCGCCTCGCGGATCGGCCGGCCCACCACGATGTGGTCGGCGCCGCCGCGGATCGCCTCGGCGGGCGAGGTGACGCGCTTCTGGTCGTCGACCGTCCGGTTCAGCACCGGGCGGATGCCGGGCGTGACGATGACGAACCCGTTCGCCTCCCTCGGATCGGCCTGATCCACTTCCGTCCGGACGCGGGAGGCCTCCAACGGCGAGCAGACGACGCCGGCGCAGCCCGCGTCCATCGCCCGGCGAGCACGCGACGCGACCAGGTCGGCGACCGGCACGCCCTCGAATCCCAGCTCGTCGAGGTCCGTTTGATCCAGGCTGGTGAGCGCCGTCACGGCCAGCACGCCGACGTCGGTCGCCGCGTCGGCAGCCGCACGCAACATGGGCGTGTTGCCGTGGACGGTGCAGAACGTGGCGCCGGTGCCGTTCAGGCGGGCCACCGCCGAGGCGACGGTCTCGGGGACGTCGAAGAACTTGAGGTCCACCATGACCTTCTTCCCGGCGTCGACGAGGCGCTGCAAGAGGTCCAGATATCGGCCGGCCATGAAGAGCTCGAGCCCCAACTTGTAGAACACCGCGCCGTCACCCAGGCGATCGACCAGCGCGAGCGCCTCGTCGTTGGACGGAACGTCCAGCGCCACGATGAGCCGTTCCCGAACCGGGATGCGCGCGCCGGCCGTCATGCCCATCGGGCCGCGAGCATACCGGCAACGATCGACGGACCGAAGAACCTCCCTTCGTCCGATCCCATTCGCGCTCTCCTCAGGGAACCTTGAGGTTGCGCTCAAGGACCACCCAGCGATCCGGCCCACCCTGGGTATTGAACAAACGGGTGCCACGAGCCGAAGGATGGTGGACGATGGGAGACGTGCAGGACGAACCCACCGAGTCGAACCGGCCTGCAGACCGGCCGGACGAAGCGGCCGAGCCGGCCCGGCCGGACGCGAGCCCGCCGGCCGAACCGGCCGCGGCGGCCTCGACTCCACCCGCGCAGACGCCGGCGCCACAGCCGCCGTGGTGGTATCCCACCGAGCAGGTGCCGACCATGCAGGCTTCGACGCAGCCTCCCCAGCCCCCGCCTCCTCCGCCCTCCTACCCGCCCTCGGTTCCCGCGGCCCAGCCCGACGATCCGCAGGGCTCCTTCGTCTTCGAGCCGTCGACCTGGTCAGGGCCGACCGCTCCCCCTCCGGGGACGTGGCCCGGGCAACCCGTTCCTCCGCCGCCTCCGTCCAACCGACCGGGCGCGGGGACGATCCTCACGGCGATCGTTGCCGGATTCCTGCTGATCGCGATCGGCGCGAGCATCGGGTGGGTCACCGGCCGCGATCGCGGATCGGCGTCCTCACCGCCGGCGGGAAGTTCCGGCGGCGGCCCCCTCACACAGGTCCCGCAGACACTGCCGCCGACAGGGCAGGGCGGCCAGAGTGCGGATTCGGTCGCCACGTCCGTCACGCCGGCGATCGTCGATGTGAACACCTACACGACCCGATACGGGCTCTCCACCGGCAAGATGTTCGCGCTCGGCGCGGGCACCGGCATGATCGTGACGTCGAACGGCCAGGTGCTGACCAACAACCATGTCGTCAAGGGTGCCAACAGCATCCGGGTGACGGTCCAGGGGCACTCGGGCACGTACAAGGCCGAGGTGGTGGGCGTCGATCCCACGGACGACGTCGCGCTCCTGCAGATCCAGGGCGTCTCGGGTCTGCCCACCGTCACCCTGTCGAACTCGTCGAGCCTTCAACTCGGCCAGTCGGTCGTGGCCATCGGCAACGCGCTCGGGCGGGGCGGTGCGCCGTCCGTCACGCAGGGTTCCGTCACGGCGCTTGGGCGTTCGATCCATGTCAACGGCGACAACGGTGACAGCGAGAGCCTGAGCGGCCTGATCCAGACGAACGCCGCCATCAGCCCGGGAGACTCGGGCGGCGCGCTGGTGAACGGCTCGGGCCAGGTGATCGGCATGATCACGGCGGCCTCCACCTACCGGCCGAACCAGGAGGTCTCCACGATCGGCTACGCCATCCCGGTCAACAGCGCGGTCGCCGTGGTCAACCGGATCCGTGCCGGCGACAGCGCGGGCGGCATCATCATCGGCAAGGCCGGCTTCCTGGGTATCTCCGTGCAGGATCTGACCGGCCAGACGGCCGCCCAGCTCGGACTGTCGGGCCTGTCCGGAGTTCTGGTGGCAAGCGTCGCGCCCGGCGGGCCGGCGGACAAGGCGGGCATCCCGGCGAACTCCGTGATCACCGCGGTCGACGGCCGGAGCGTGAGCACGTTCGAGGAGCTCGGATCGCTGCTGCACCGCCACGCGCCCGGCGATCAGGCGCAGGTCACATACGTGGACGGCAACGGTTCACACACGGTGAGCGTGACGCTGACCGAAGGCCCGGCCGTCTAGCCAGACGAACCACCGCAATCACCGCTTGCGTCACGGTCCCACCGGGTGGGACCGTGACCGCATGACGGACCCCCTCGGACGTTGGTGATGGCGGAGGCCTCGGCGGCCGCGCGCGACCTTCGGCGCATCCTCGCGATCCAGGCGCTTCGCGCGTTCCTGTACGGGTTCGGAAGCATCCTGATCGGCGCCGAACTGGCGGCGGGCGGTTACTCGCCGGCGCAGGTCGGCCTGGTGCTCACCGCGATGCTCGCCGGATTCGCCCTGATCTCGATCGCCGTGGGCACCGCCGGCGATCGGGTCGGCCGCCGGCGACTGTACGCGAGCCTCCTGTTCCTGATGGGCGTCGCGGGAGCGGTGTTCGCCTTGACCCGCTCGATGCCGATCCTGGTGCTGGCGGCCCTCACCGGAACGGTCAGCGTCGAGGCGAACGAGTCCGGTCCGATCACCTCGCTCGAGCAGGCGATGATCCCCCAGGCCACTCGCGGCCTCGCGCGGACGAACCGCGCGTTCGGCCGGTACAACGCCATCGCGTACCTGGCCGGTTCCCTGGGCGCGCTTGCGGCCGGCGGGCCGGACTTCTTCCGTCGGTACTTCGCGGCGTTGCCTGCGTCCCAGCGGTTCCTGCTGCTCTATCCGCTGATCGCCGTGGCGTGCGGCGCGCTGGCACTCAGCCTGTCCGACGGCGTCGAGCGAGGCGAGGCCCTGACGCCCGCTCGCAGGTTTCCTCTCACCAGGTCGAAGGGGGCCGTGGCGCGGCTCTCGGGACTGTTCGCCCTGGACGCGTTCGCCGGAGGGTTCGTGGTCAACGCCTTCCTCGTGTATTGGTTCCAGCGGGAGTTCGGCGCGTCCACGGAGACGATGGGGCTCGTGTTCTTCGCCGCGGGGTTGCTTCAGGCCGCGTCGTCGCTCGCGGCCGGGTGGCTCGCCACCCGGGTCGGCCAGTTGCCGACCATGGTGTTCACCCACCTGCCCTCCAACGTCCTGCTCATGCTGATCCCGCTCATGCCCACGCTCGACCTCGCCGTCGCGATGCTCCTGGCCAGATCGGCGATCAGCCAGATGGACGTGCCCGCGCGACAGGCGTACGTGGTGAGCGTCGTCGATCCGGACGAGCGCACGGCGGCGGCTTCGTACACGAACACGGCCCGCTACGTCGTCCGACCCGCCGGCGCGGCGCTGGGAGGTTGGGTCAGCGGCTTCTGGGTGGCCGGCCCGTTCGTGATCGCGGGTTCACTGAAGATCGTGTACGACCTGGTGATCTGGTCGACGTTCCGGCTGGTGCGCGCCGCCGCCGACGAACGCGCACGGCACGGCGAAACGGGCCGGGCGGGACCATAGACTTCCTGCATCTACCGCTTCTGGCTCCTCGTCCATCTCGGCGGCCTGCTCCTGTTCGTCGCCGGACACGGCGTGTCCGCCGTCGCCGGCCTCCGGTTGAGGCGGGAACGGGACCCGAGGCGGATGGAGGCGCTCCTGGACGCCTCGGCGTCGACGCGCGGCCTCACGTACGGCGGCATGGCGCTGCTGGCGGTGGGCGGCTTCGTCGACGCCTCGCTCGGACACTGGTGGTCCGCCGGCTGGCTGCACGCCTCGATCGTGCTGTTCGTCCTGATGGCCGTCGCTCTGGTGGCGCTCGCCATCCCGCACTACCGGCGGCTCCGTGCCGCCGTGAAGACCGGCGAGGCTGAACAGATCGAACGTCTGTCGGCCTCGCCGGTCCCTTTCGCCATCCTGGCCGTCGGTGTGATCGGCCTCGCGCTCATCCTCTGGATGATGGTTGACAAGCCCTTCTGACTCCTAGCCCACGACGAACGTGCCGGTCATCTGCGTGGGGTGGACGTCGCACCGGAAGAAGTACGTCCCCGCCGGCAGCGCCGACACCTTGTAGGTCGCCGTCGCCGGACCGGTCACCAGGTCGCCCTTGAACAGCGCCTTCGTGGCCGACTCATCCGAGTAGATCGAGATGTTGTGCGGCACGCCGGGATCCATGTTGTCGAACGCGATCGTGAAGGGCTTGCCCGCCGGAGCGGCCAGGCATTTCGAGTCGAAGGCCATGTTCATGGCCATCACGCTCAGCGTCGTGCCGGCGGGCTTGCAGGACGCGGCGGAGCCGGACCCTCCGGTCGAGCCGGTCCCGCTCGGCTGCGGAGCGGGCGCCGATGGCGCGGCCGCGCCGATCCCGACCACGTCGGCGACCGCCGCCGGCGGCGCGAACGCCTTCACGCCCGCGCTGAACGGGTCGCCCATGACCGGGTAGGAGCCCGGCGCCGCGGGGGCGTTCGGATCGATCTTGATGAGGCCGACCGCGCCGCGCGAGGTGAACGCGAACGCGTGCGTCACGAACGGGTACAGCCCGGGGTCGGGCACCTGCAGCTCGAACATGGCGCCGCCGCCCGGAGGGATGTTGTAGGTCTGGTCGCCGTAGACGACGTTGGCAGGGTTGCCGTCCGCATAGGTGTCGAACATCGTTCCGATCACGTGGAAGGCGCTGGTCAGCGTGGGTCCGGCGTTGACGACCCAGATGCGGAACTTCTCGTTCGGCTTCGCGACCAGCGGGTTCGCCTTGTACAGGTCGGCCACGCCGTTCCACACGACGTACTGCGGGTTCGCGGCCGCCATCGCCGCCGGATCGCCGTAGTAGACGCCGTGGATCGGCTTCGCGCCGGGGTAGAGCTCGCCGTTGACCAGGACGTACTCGCGCTCCTTCGGCAGGTTGTCCGGCTCGACCACGATGGCGCCGTACATGCCGTTGGCGATGTGCTGGAGCACGGGCGGCACGCCGCAGTGGTACATGAACACGCCGGGGTACATGGCCACCCAGTCGAACGTCTTGGTCTGGCCGGGGTCCACGGGCTGGTAATTCCCCGTCAGTGGAGCACCTGCGGCGCTGGGCAGGTTCGCCCACGGCGTCATCGCTGCGTGGAAGTCGATCGAGTGCTGCATGCCCATGGTGCTCGCGTTGTGCAGCGTGAAATGGATCGTGTCGCCCAGGTGCACCCGGATGACGGGTCCCGGAGCCGTTCCGTCGAACGTCCACACGTGGTAGGTGACGGGGTCGACACCTGCCGCGGCGGCGACGATCTGCTGGTCGGTCTCGACGGTCGTGAGGTTCACGTTGACGATGTGGCCGTTCGCGCCGACCGGCCCGTGCGCGACGGCCGCCGACGCGGGCTGGGCCGTGGTCGCCTTCGTGTCGGTCCTGATCGCGCCGACCGCGTACAGGCCGACCCCGATCAGCAGGACCGCGCCCACGATGATCATGATCTTCGGCATGGCCTCGCCGAGCGCGCGGCCGAACCCGCCCCCGCCGCTCGGCGGAGGAGGAGGCGATTGATCGGTCGGCGTGCCCTGGCTCCATCCGGGAGCCTTCGGGGTCCCCGCCTCCCTGCGTGTGTCCATCGCCATGCCGAACCTCCTTCGTCCTCGCCGCCTCGTGGCTAACGTTTAGCGTTGCGATAAACATTGGACGGCGGAGGTCGCGAGGTCCTGGGCCGAAGGTCCCGCTCCGGACGGGACCTCGCGACGGGAACGAGGCGCGGCGGGCGCTACGCTCGCCACGGAGTGCCATGAACCTGACCCTGACCAGACGAGGCGACTACGCGGTTCGAGCCGCCGTGTTCCTGGCTGAGGCCTGGGAGGGAGACGGCCTCTGCCGCATCAGCGACGTCTCCGCGGCGATGGCCCTGCCTGCCAGTTACACGCCCCAGATCCTCGGGTTGCTCACGCGGGCCGGGCTGGCCACGGCGAAGGCCGGCCCTGCCGGCGGGTACCGCCTGGCGCGCGATCCCGCGTCCATCTCGCTGCTCGAGGTGGTCGAGGCGGCCGAGGGCAGCCTGACGTCGACCAGGTGCATCCTGCGGGGCGGTCCCTGCCATTGGGAGAGCGCCTGCGCGGTGCACGGCGCCTGGGCCGCGGCGTCCGAGGCCTTCCGGGACCGCCTTCGGCAGACCACGCTCAGCGATCTGGCGAGCTCGGACCGCGACCTCGCGGCGCGCGCGGCGCACTCGCGCCCCACGCCCTGAGCGCGTCGTCCAGGATCCGCACGAGCCGGGCGAACGACCGGTCCACGTCGCGCGGCAGGCCGAAGCCACCGATCGCCTCGAGTGACACGAATCCGTGCAGCGCCGACCGGAGCGACCGCGTCGCGTCGACGGCGTCGGTACCGGTCAGGCCGTAGTCGGCCATCATGGCGAAAACGGCATCAAGGAGCGCCTGACCGGCCGCGACGGCTTCCTGATCGGCTGGGTCCGGCGCCCGGAGCGTCGCGGTGTACAGGCCGGGGTGCTCCACGGCGAACCGTCGGTAGGCGCGAGCCATCGCGCCGAGCCGATCCTTCGTGGTGCGCCGACCACCCCGGGCGATGGCGGCGGCGAGCGCGCCGATCGCGAGCGCCGAGACTCCGCTCCGGAGGTCGTCCAGGCCACGGACGTGCTTGTACAGACTGGGCACCGCGACACCGAATCGCTTCGCCACCGCTGCGAGCGTCAGCCCGTCGAACCCGACCTGGTCGGCGATCTCGGCGGCTCCAGCGACGACGATCGGGCGGGACAGGCCCGCCCTAGGCACCGGCGTCGTCGCGGCCGTCGGGGCGGTCGCGGCCGTCGCGGCGGTCGAGCCCGGACAGGAACGCGACGACGGCCGGGGTGACGACCTCCGGGTACTCGGCCTGCGGGTAGTGGCCCGCTCCCGGCACCATGAGCACCTCCGCGTCCAGCGCGCCCGCGATGAAGCGGGCCTCCGCGCCCGGGTCGGGAAAGTCGGGATCTCGATCGCCCATGACCACGAGCGCCGGCGCGCGGACCCCGCCCAACCGTGCTTCCGCGGGCGCGTGCGAGGTGCGCGTGGTCCGCTGAAACGCCTTCGCGTGACCCGGCCGGCGAAGCGATGCCCGGATCCGATCGCGGTGGTCGTTCAGATCTGCCGGCGGCCGCCCGGGATAGAGCTTGCGGTAGTAGGCGGTCCAGGCCGCCGCGGCCCAGGGCCGGAGCGTCGCAACCCGGAAGCCCATCTTGGCGATGAAGCCGACGTCGGTGTTCCGAACGAACGGACCCATCAGCACGAGCCCGTTGACCAACTCGGGCGCCTCCGCCGCCGCCCAGACCGCCGCGCCCGCCGACATCGAGTTGCCGATCAGCACCGCGGACCCGCCGAGGTGTTGGGCCAGCGCCACCAGATCCGTTCCCGTTGCCACATCGTCGTAGGAGCCGAACGTCGCGTCGCTGTCGCCGTGGCCCCGCAGGTCCATGGTCGCGACACGGAAGCCGGCCTTCACGAGCGCCGGTGCCAGGAACCGGTAGATCGAACGCAGGTCGCCCATCCCCGGCACGCAGATCACAAGCGGACCGTCGCCTGCGACGTCGTACGCGATGCGCCCCTCGGGTCGTTCCAGGAAGTTCGTCTCGGTCGCCGCCTGCGCTGTCCGCATCGAACGCCCTCCTCCAATCGAGGTTTTCGTGGCTAATACCATTAGCCTTCTGTGGCGCCAGTATGGCTAATAACCTTAGCCACGTCAACCCCAGCGCGAAGACGGCCGCCACCATCCCCCGAGGGCGACGTCAGGCTCGGTTTCGATCGGGCGAGCCCAGGAACGAGGAACCCGCCGGCCCGCATGGGCCGGCGGGTTCCTTCCGCGATCAAGCGTGCTGCTTGTGGTCGGCTCAGGCCGCCGGGATCCAGACGGCCATCACCGGTCCCCAGGAACCGTTGGCGTTCTTGGCCTGGACGTAGGCGAGCATCTTCTGCGACCCCTGGTTGACCTTGGCCGTCGCGGTGACGCTGATGCCCTTGACCTTGATCGTCATCGCCACGGCCTTGCCACCGTCCCAGGGCGAGGTGCCCACGTAGATCCGCGCGGCCGTGATCTTCACCGGCGTCGGCCGGCCGAAGCCCGAGGACCCGTACGCACCGTCGTCCGCCTTGGCGACCACGGTCACGCTGCCTCCGGACGGAGTCTTGGTCGTGGCACTGATGACCGTCGGGCCGAGCGAGAGCTTGTACGGCATCCGGGCGGCGGCCGCCGTGTAGACCAGCCCCGGAAGGTAACGCGCCGCGAACGAGTCCATGCACGTGAACGGCGGGAAGAAGCCGCCGCAGCCGCTCTGGTCGGCGAGCTCCCAAGTTCCCGCGGCGATCCCGAGCTTGGCGTAGGCCCAGTCGTCGGTGCCACCGCCGACGTCGTACAGCACCTGGCCGGCCTGCCCGACCTCTTCGGAGGTGTAGTAGCTCTGGCGGAAGCCGAGCGCTCGAAAGCCCTCGTCGTTCGGCGCCTGCACCCCGGAGCTGTAGTCCCAGGGAATGATGTTCACGCCGGCGTCCGTGTGGAACGTGAGCATCTCGCCGGTGGTGGTCAGCGGCGCGGGCGTCTGCGGGTCCTTCGGCTTCTGGTCCTTGAACAGCTCCGTGATGAGCTTCGCCACCGACTGGGTCTCGGACTCGGACATCTTCGCCTTGCCCAGGAAGACCTCGGAGCACGGGTCCTTGCTCGTGCTCGCGCCGCCCCACTGGAAAGCCCAGTTGCGGTTCTCGTCGACGCCGGGCTGACTGCCGGCCCACGGCGGCGCGCAGCCGCCGGGAGGCGTCTGCTCCTCGTCGTCGTTCTTTCGCTGCCAGGCCGGCG
>JBEDUK010000025.1:0-17064 GCA_040414485.1 Actinomycetota bacterium | reverse complement strand
GGTAGCTCGTGAACATCGACGAAACGGATGGGTCACCCTCGTAGTACGCCTGCGGCCACACCCCAGGGTCGCCCGTATAGAGCGCCACCTGGAACGCACCCTTCGGGAGTCGCTCGGAGAACAATTCGGTCGACGGGTACGTTTGCAGCTGGATGTCGACCCCGGCCGCGAGCGCTGAGGTTTCCAGGAGTGACACGGCCGTCGCTCTTCCGACGTCACCGATCGTCGTGGAGACCGTGATCGTCAGCGGCCGTCCGTTCTTCGTGCACAAGCCGCCGTCCGCGACCGCTGAACAGTCGTACCCCGCCCGTTGCAGCAGCGTCATGGCCCGCGCTGCGTCGTACGAATACGCGGCGAATGACCCTGACGCCGGACACCACGGGCCCTGTCGAGGAACCCATGGCCCGCAGTCGTCGCGCTTCGCGTTCGGATCGATCAGTCCAGGGACGCCCTGCGCCACGACGTCGCGATCGAAGGCGTACGCCAGCGCCTGCCGGATCCCTGGATCGCCGACCACCGGGTCGTCCAGGTTGAACCACAGCGCATCGACGTGGCTATCTGGTCCTGTCGCAACGCCGAGTGACGAATCGGACCGGAAGCCAGCGCTCGGCGTCGCGGTGGGAGCCGGCTGGAACACGAGGTCGACGTCGGCGCCGCGCAGCGCCGCCTCCTGATCCGTCGTCGCCTTGGGAATGAACGAGATCTGATCGAAGGAAGGCTTCCGATCCCAATACCGAGCGTTTCTGACGAAGACGGCCTGGTCTCCTCCCCACTGCTTCAGAACCCACGGCGCACCGGAGAACGGGATGGATCCGGCGAATGCATCCTTCAGATCCGGCCTGTCCGGGAACCCCGGCGCGTCGGCGAACACGCGCTTCTCCAGGACGAAGCCGTCCGCGCCGCCGAAGAGATTCGGCCACGGCACGAAGATCTTGACGAAGTCGAGCTTGACGGTCCCGGGTACCGGGCACTCGACCTTCGTCAGCGGAGGGGCGCCGCCGAAATCGAATGGTGCTATCTGGATGGTGCCCGTCGTGTTCAGCATGGCGGCCCACGTGAACGCCACGTCGTCGCATGTGATCGGGGTTCCGTCCGCCCAGACCGCCTTCGGATTCAGGTGATAGGTGACGGTGAAGGGCTTCTGCGTGATGCCGTCGTTGGCCGCGCTCGGGACCTCCGTGATCAGCGGGCTGGCCTCCAAATCCATCTGGCTGGACCACTGCGTGAGGCGGGGGAAGACGAGTGCCTTGAACATGTAGCGATACCAGGGGTCGTCCGCGCACGAGGTGATCGGGTTGAGGCATTTCGGCCAGCTGCCGGCGGCCGCAACGACCGTCGAGCCGCAGCCATGGCACGGCGGCGCCGAAGCCGCACGAGATCGCGATGCTGCGCCCGGCGTCGCCAGGGACCCGCTGCCGCCGCCGGTACATGCGGTCGCGACCAGAAGAACAACGACGGCCATGCAGCCGGCCAACGATCCAGACCGAGGACGCATCACAGGCCTCCCCCTTGCAGTCGGCCCTCGATCTGTTCTATGTCGCTTCGCCCGCTCCAGGGTCGGACGCCGGACCAGCGCCAGGCTCGGGTTCGACCTGCAGCACCAGGCCGTCGATCCGGCGGACCCGAACCTTCGTGCCCTTCGTGATCGGTCCGTTCATGGTGCGCGCCCGCCACACGGTCCCCTTCACGACCACGCCGCCCTCGGGATTCAGGTCGCTCCGAACCTCACCCGTCAGCCCGACCAGGCCGACCTGCTGTGAACGGATCCGCTCGCGAGCCTGCACCGCCACCGTGAAGCCGAAGCCGAACAGCACGAACCCGCCGGCGGTGAACAGGATCACCAACCACAGGGGCACGCGGATCGCCGGCGCTACTCCCCACCACGTCACCAACGACCCGGCGAAGAACATCGCCGTCCCGAGCGCGGTGAACCACGCCAGCCGCTTGATGAGCACGTCAAGCGCCTGCAGGCCCGTGCCCACCACGATCATCGCCAGGCCGAGCCACCGGAACGGGATGACCCACAGCCCGTAGCCGGCGAGCGCCAGCGCCAGGGCGCCGCCGATCCCGGCAAGGCCGATCCCCGGCTGCGTCAGTTCGAACAGCACACCCCACAGTCCGAGCACCAGCAGCACGTAGACGGCCACCGGCGTCCCGACGGCGTGGAGCAGCCGCCGGACGGGCCCGATCTCATGGAACCGAACCTCGACGGGGTTGCTCGGCGTGGACAGCGTGTGCAACGTCACGCGCCCGCCGGCCGTCACGACCGTGCGCCCGTCGATCGCCCGCAACAGCGAGCCGATGTCCGGCTGCACCACGGCGACCGCCCCGTGGCGCAGCGCCGGGCCGGCGGGCAGCGCGTGCCCGACCGCCAAGCGAGCCCCCGCGGCGGTGGCGCCCGCACCGGGCGCGAGCGCCTCCAGCGCCCGCGTGTTCCCTTCGACCACCTCGGGCGGCTCCGTCGACGCCCGATGCGCCGGATCGAATGGCACCCCGGGCCCCAGGCCGGCGCCCGGCGCCATGGCGGCCAGCGCGGACGAATACACCAGAAAAAGCGACTGCCCCTGGGCCTTCGCGCCCAGCGGGCCCACCCAGGCGACGACGGGAACGGTGGCCCGCCTGATCTCCGCCGCGAGCGACTTCGCCCGGTTCCCGTAACCGCCCAACGAATCGATCTGCAGCACGACCGTGGCGCCGACCTGCTCCGATGAGCGGATCGAACCCAGGATGTAGTTCGCCTCGGCCGGATCGATCATGCCGCCGACCTTCACGATGTCCACGCTCGGGCCGGCGACAGCCTGGGCGGGCGCTGCCCCCGCGGAACGCCCGGACGCCCACAGTACGAGGGCGGTCAGGAGGGCGACGAGCGGAAGCGCGAGGCGCCGCAATTGGACGAACGAACCGGGCACGAGCCGAAATCGTACAGGCGGTCCGCCGACAGCCGTCCCTATCATTCGCCGATGGCGAACGGGCCCAAGGGGCCGGTCAAGGTCGGGGCCGAATGGCAGCGGATCCTTCGGCCCGGGATCCTCATCGTGTCCGGCAAGGGCGGCACGGGCAAGACCACGATCGCGGCGGCGCTCGCGACCGCCGCGTCCGCGGCCGGCGCGTCGGTGCTGCTCGCGGAGGTCGAGGGCCGTGGCGAGATCGGCCGCACGCTCGGCATCCCTGAGCCCGGGTACGCGATCGCGTCGACCGGCCTGGGATTCGACGCCATCTCGATCACGCCGATGGATGCGGTGTTCGACTACCTGCGCCGTTACTACGGGATCGACCGCCTGGGCCGGCCGCTGCTCAGGTCCGGCGGGATCGAACAGATCGTGCACGGCGCGCCGGGGTTCCGGGATCTGCTGGTGACGGGCAAGATCTACGAACTGGCGCGCGCCCGGGCAGGCGATCCGGACGCGAAGGATCCGCTGCACGACCTGGTGATCGTCGATGCGCCGCCGACGGGACAATTGGTCCCCTTCCTGTCCGCTGCCGAGACGTTCGCGAGCCTGGTCGGTGTCGGGCCGATGAAGCGCCGGGCGACGAACGTGGCCGCCATGCTCCGGACTCGGGCACGCGTGGTGATCGTGGCTCAGGCGGCCGAGATGTCGGTAGCCGAGACGCTCGAAGCCGTGCCGTCCATCCGCCGGCTCGGGGTCGAGGTGGCGGCGGTGGTGGTGAACCGCGTCGCCCCGGAGGTCTTCCCTCGCGGTCTGTCGCGCCGAGGCGCGGCGATGGAACCGGACCATGTCGCGGCGGTGGCCGCGCGGAACGGGCTGAACCTGCGTCCCGAGGAGGCGCGGTGGCTGGTGGACGCGGCCGCCGACGCCGCCCACCGTCGGCGCGCCGCCGTCCGGGAGATCGGCCGGCTCCGGGGAACCGCGCCGCTGCTCGAACTGCCCGACGTGCCTGAAACGGGAGCGGACGTGGTGAGGCACCTGGCCGGGAGCACTGATGGGCGCAATGCGAATAGCAGGCCCGTAACACAGCCTTACCAGTCTCGAACGCCCGCCTCGTCGCCCGCGCAGGGTCGCGCCATGGCGATCGACTCGCCGCCGCTCGACGAGGCGCTCCGCGACGCCGCGATCGTCGTGGTGTGCGGCTCGGGCGGCGTCGGCAAGACCACGATCTCGGCCGCGATCGCCCTCCACGCCGCCGAGTCGGGGCGCAGAACGGTCCTGCTCACGGTCGATCCGGCTCGCCGGCTCGCGACGGCGCTGCGCCTGCCGACCGAGGCCGGCGATCGAGCCACGATCCGCGTGGCGCACGGCCAGCGCATGGAGGTCCTGCAGCTCGACACCAGGCGGACGTTCGACGAGCTCGTCGACCGCTTCGCTTCTGAGGACGCCCAGCGCGAACGGATCCTCGCCAATCCCTTCTACCGGCGGATGGCCGACACCCTGGGCGGAACGCACGAGTACATGGCGATGGAGAAGCTCCATCAGCTCGCCGGCGAGGATCGGCATGACGCCATCGTCATCGACACGCCGCCGACCCGCAGCGCCCTGTCGTTCCTGGACGCGCCGCAGCGACTGACCGACTTCCTGGGCGGCCGGTTCCTCCGGGTGATGGTTCGACCCGCCGCGGCCGCCGGCCGGCTGACCCTGTCGGCGGCTCGGCTGGGCGCGCGTGCCATGCTGCGGACCGTCGGACGTCTGGTCGGGGCCGAGACCCTCGCCGACACCGTCGAGTTCCTGGCCGCGTTCGAGGGCCTCTACGGCGGCTTCGCCGAACGCGCGAAACGGGTGATGGACCTTCTCGCGTCGGATTCGTGCGTGTTCGTGCTGGTGGCCGCGCCGTCTCCCGGCAGCCTTGATGAGGCGGGCGCGTTCCTGGAGCGGCTCCGCGCGGGTGGGATGCGCGCGGCGGCGGTCGTGCTGAATCGGTACGACCCGACCCCACCGCCGGACGGCGTCGCCTCGACGGTCGGACGCGCGGAGACTCCCATCGAACGACTCGAACGTGGCGAGCCGGACGAACGCGCGGCAGGGGCGATCATCCGCTCGGGTGCGGTGGCGGCCGCCCGCCGGCAGGCGGACGCGGCGGCCGTTGCCGCATTCGCCTCTGCGGGCCCCGGCGTCGCCATCATCGCCGTGCCCGACCTGGGTCCCGACGTGCACGACGTGCGCGGCCTGGAACGGGTGGCCGACCGGCTGTTCGTGCCGAACCCGTGACGGCAACGCCCGAAACGCCGAGTCTCCGGGTACGCTTAGCCGGGCCCAGCGAGTCCGGCCCTCACCCGCCATGGACCAGGACGAACCGAACCAGCCCACGCCCAAGACATCCGTGAGGTCGTCGAACCGGCGCGTCGTCGCGCGCCGGACGGCGAAGATCTTGTCGTGGCCCGTCCTGCTCGCCGTGACCCTAGCGGTCATGTCGGCGCTGGTCGCGGCCGGCGTGCTCCCCCTCTTCGCCGGTGCCGGCGTGGCCGTGAAACTCGCGGACTCGAAGTTCCTCTCCGCGAGCGACCGAGCGATCGACCTGCCCGACCTGCCACAGCGCACCACGATCTACGCGGCGGACGGCACCGTCCTGGCCACCGTCTTCCGCGGCGAGAACCGGGAGGTCTTCCCGCTCTCCGAATACGGGAAGTTCGCCCGCGATTCGGTCCTGGCAATCGAGGACCACGCCTTCTACCGGCACGGCGGCGTCGATCTCACCTCGATCGTCCGCGCGCTGGAGGCGAACCTTCGCGCCGGCAAGGTCGTGCAGGGCGGCTCGACCATCACCCAGCAGCTGATCAAGAACACCCAGACGGGCGGCGAGCAGACGCTCCAGCGGAAGATCATCGAGGCGCAGGACGCGCTTCGGCTGGAGAAGGAGTACACGAAGGACCAGATCCTCGAGGCGTACCTGAACACGATCTACATGGGCAACCAGGTGTACGGGTACGGCACCGCCGCGCAGTACTACTTCAACCAGTCGCCCTCGACGCTGACGCTCGCCCAGTCCGCGCTCCTCGCCGGCATGATCGCCGCGCCGGAGGCATTGAACCCGAACGACTCGGGGAACCTGCCCGACGTCATCGACCGGCGCAACCTGGTGCTGGACAAGATGCTCCAGTACGGGTACATCTCCAAGGCCGACCACGACGCCGCCGTCGCGGCGACGGTCAAGCTGCGTGGCAAGGGGCGGATCTCGAACCTGAACGGGCAGGAGCCCTACTGGGTGGACTACATCCGGCACCTGTTCCTCTCGGACCCGACCTTCGGCGCCACCCAGGCCGAGCGGGCGCGGCTCTGGTACCAGGGGGGCCTGCAGATCCACACCACGCTCAACATGCGGCTGCAGCGGGTTGCCGAACGTTCACTGCGCGAGCACTACTACCTGCCGACAGACCCGCAGGCGGCCGCCGTCACGATCGATTCGGCGACCGGAGCCATCCGCGTCATGGCGAACGGTAACACCACATACGGCACCGGGAAGAACCAGACGGTGGTGAACCTCGCCTGGCAGGCCCTGCGGGGGACGGGTTCGGCGTTCAAGGCGTTCACGCTGGCGGCAGCGCTCGAACAGGGCATCCAGCCCACGTCCCAATGGGACGGGACCGCACCGATCACCATTCCGAACTGCGGCGGGGGCCAGACGTGGGGGCCGATCCACAACTCCGAGGGCAACCTGCCCGGGTACCACAGCCTGACCGAGTCGACCGCGCTCTCCATCAACGTCGTGTTCGCGCAGCTGATCAACCAGATCGGACCCGCGTCGGTGGTCGAGGTGGCGCACCGGATGGGCATCGAGCGCGCCGGCCTTACGATCCCGGGCACGCGGATCCCCTACGTCGGGGCGTACTGCCCCACCACGCTGGGGAGCGTGAGCGTGAGCCCGCTCGACATGACCACCGGGTTCTCCACCCTCGCGAACAACGGCGTGCACTGCACGCCCTACGCCATCTCGAAGATCGTGCGGGGCGGCCGAACGATCTACCAGCATCGGCCGCATTGCGCGCAGGCCATTCCCGCGGACGTCGCCGCCACCGAGGATTCGATGCTCCAGCAGGTCATCTGCTGCGGAACGGCGTCTCACACCGCCCGCCTGCCCGACTACCCGGCACGTCCCGAAGCCGGGAAGACAGGCACCGACCAGAACTTCCAGAACGCCTACTTCGTCGGGTTCGTGCCGCAGGTCACCACCGGGGTCTGGGTCGGCTATCAGACGGCGTATCTGTCGTTACAGGGGGTCCACGGCCTGGCCGGCTTCGGCGCGGACATGGCCGGTCCCGTCTGGACCGACATCATGACCGCCGCGACCGCGCACATGCCCATCAGGGACTTCCCGACGCCGCCGCCGACGAAGAACGGAACGATCCCGAGCGTGGTGGGCATGCAGCAGGATGCCGCGAGCAACGCGCTCGCGAAGGCGGGCTTCAGCCCGCAGTCGGTTTCCGGCCCGTGCAAGCAGCCGAAGGGCATCGTGTGCGCCCAGCGGCCTTCCGGTGGGTCGGTGGTTCCGCTCGGGACCGCCGTGGTCATGACCGTCAGCGACGGCACGACCCCCAGTCCGAGCCCCACGCCGACTCCGTCGCAGATCGCGGTGCCCGACGTGGTCGGCAAGACGCAGGCCGCGGCGACGGGCTCGCTGAGGGGGGCCGGCTTCAAGGTCGACGCCCAGCACCAGAACACCGGGGACAAGAAGAAGGACGGCATCGTCCTGTCGCAGAGGCCCGGCGGCGGGAAGATGGCCGACCCGGGCAGCACCGTGACGATCGTCGTCGGCCACTACAAGAAGGGCGGCGGCGGCAACGGTGGGAACGCTGGGAACGGCGCGCTTCCATGGGGCGCACCGGTCGCCGCCCTGGTCGCGCCGGCGCTCGTCCTCGGTTCGATGCGATTCCGAAGCGGGCGGGCTAGCCGTTCGATCCGCTGAGGCGGGCCCGTACCCGCTCCTGCACCACCCGGCCGTCCGCCCGACCCTTCGCCCTGCCCATGACCGCCCCCATGACCCGGCCGAGGTCACTCGGGCCGCTCGCGCCCGTCGATTCGATCGCCTCGCCGATCAGCGCGTCGAGCTCCTGGTCGGTGAGGGCGGGCGGGACGTAGGCCTGCAGGGCCGCCATCTCCTCGCGCTCCACGGCGGCGCGGTCCGGTCGCCCGGCGCGCTCGTACGCCTCGATGGCTTCCACGCGACGCTTGATCTCCTTCGTCGCGACCTCGACGAACTCCTCGTCGGTGACATCGCGACGGAGTTCGACCTCGCGGTTCTTCACCGACGCGGACAGCAGCCGGAGCGCACCCAGCCGGACGCGGTCTCCCGCCCGCAGCGCTTGCTGAATCTCCGTGGTGAGCCGTTCCTTCGGCGAGGCCATGCCCTGCCCTCCCGCTAGCATCCACCGGATGCGCGTGCCCGTGTGGTCCAGCCTACCCGAGCCCCTTCGCAGGCTGACCGCTGCAACCGCCGCAGTGGGCGCCCTGTGCGTCGCGTACGGCGTGGTCGTCGAGCGGCGCTGGTTCCGCGTTCAGCGGTACATCGTGCCGGTCCTGCCCGAGGGCACCGACCCCCTGACGGTGTTGCATCTGTCCGACCTCCACCTGCGGCGGGCCAACCGCCGCCAGCTGCGGTTCCTGGAGTCCCTCGAGCCGGCCGATCTCACGATCCTCACCGGCGACCTGGTGGGCGAGCCCCAAGCGGTCGAAACGGTGGTCGAGGCGCTGCGACCGCTGCGCGGCCGACTCGGCTCGTACTACGTCCTGGGGTCGAACGATTACTTCGCGCCGAGGGTGCCGCGCTACTACGACTACGCGATCGGCGGCCGGAGTGGAGGCCGTCCCGCGCGGCCCGGCCGAGGCCGGGATCTGATCCGCCAACTCGACGCGGACGGATGGGTGCACCTTCGGAACGCGCGGACACGGCTGGACGCGGGCGGCACACGGTTCGAGATCGTCGGGATGGACGACCCGCATGTCTACCGTCACGACATCCGCGTCGCGGAGCGGGAGGACCCCGAGGCGGTCGGGCTCGCGGTGGTCCATTCGCCCGACCCCGCGCCGGAGCTGGCCGCGCTCGGATACGGGTTGATCCTCGCAGGGCACACGCACGGCGGGCAGGTTCGGTTCCCCTTCGTGGGCGCCGTCCTCACGAACAGCCACATGCCGAACCGGTTGGCCGCCGGGCTGGTCAGGCTGCCGCCGGCGCTGCTGCACATCTCACCGGGCATGGGGACGGGGAAGTACGCGCCGTTCCGGTTCCTCTGCAGGCCGGAGGCGACCGTCCTCGAGCTGGTCCCGGGAACGGCCGCCCTGAACGGCGACGGCGTCGCGGGTCGGAGCGAGCCCGAGGCTGTCCACGCCGCCCCTCCCGGCGTCCCGTAGACTTGATGGCTCGTGGCCGCCGGCCGGCGGCGCGACACGCGGGGCGTAGCGCAGCTTGGTAGCGCGCAGCGTTCGGGACGCTGAGGTCCCGGGTTCAAATCCCGGCGCCCCGACCATCCGAGCCGGCGGAGCCGGTTCACGCCGCCGCGCCCGCGTGCCGGTACGTCCGCCGGCTGGCATAATCGTCGGGTTGCGGCACGCTGGCCATCCATCAGGCCACGGGCCCGTCCCTACCGGCTCCCACACGCTCAGGCGTCGGTTGTGGCGCGGCCGCTTGAACCGAACAGCGAGGGATCATGCAGAAGATCGGACCGAAGCACCGGATCTGCCGGCGCGTGGGCGCGCCCGTCTGCGGGCGGCCGAACTGCGCGTCCAACAAGCGACCATACCCGCCCGGCCAGCACGGCCAGGGCCGACGCCGCCTTTCCGAATACCACCTCCGCCTGCTGGAGAAGCAGAAGCTCCGCGCGATGTACGGCATCACGGAGACGCAGTTCCGCCGGTACTTCAACGCGGCGAACCGCCACAAGGGCGTCACGGGCGAGGAGATGCTGAAGCTGCTCGAAACCCGGCTCGACGCGGTCGTGCTTCGGCTGGGGTTCGCCCAGACCATGCGGCAGGGCCGTCAGCTGGTGTCGCACGGTCACTTCTCCGTGAACGGCCGGCGCGTGAACGTCCCGAGCTTCCAGGTGCGCGAAGGTTCCACGATCACCGCGAGCCCCGCGGCACGGAACTTCCTGTCGATCCGCGAGGCGATGGAGGTCACCCCCGAGCCGCCGGTCTACCTCGAACGCGACAAGGACGCCGTCACGGGCACGCTCCTTCGGATGCCTGAGCGCGACGAGATCCCGCTCGCGGTTCCCGTGGACGAGCGACTGATCGTGGAGTTGGCGAGCCGGTCCTCGAAGTAGCGAACCGGCGGGCTACGGCGACGCCGAGCCGTAGACGAACGCGGGGCCCTTCACGTTCGAGCTCGGGTTCTGGCTGGCCACGATCAGGTACGAGCCTCCGACCGAGATCAGCAGGGCAAGGATGATCGCGAGCAACAGGAACAGCCCGCGGTGTCCGGCGCCACCCGGGCTCGCGCCGCCCGTTCCGCTCGGAGCATTCGCCGCCATGGCCGCAGGATAGCAGCGAGGTTTCGCCGAATCCAGAGGCGGTTGGCCGGCTCGGCGTCCCGGGACCGGCGATGCTCTTCAGGAGGCGGCCGTTGCCCCGAGCGGCATGGTCTCCGCAGCGGCCGCCCGCTCCGGGCCGCGTCGCAGGAGGCGAAGGCCGACCAGGATCAGCGCCAATCCGAGGATGGGACCCGCGACGGGCAGCCACACGCTGACAAGCCGCAGCTGCCACAGCTGCGGCTTGACGCGGTCGACGACCTCGCGGACGCTCGGCCCGTCGTTGACGAACGTGGTGTCGGAGAGGGTTCGAACCCTTCGCCCCGACGTGTCCGTGAGCCACTCCAGCGAATGCTGACGCGCCTTGAGGATCGCGCCGGTGAGCGGCTCGACCCACAGGATGGTCGTCGCCTTGTAGTCGATGCTCCCCGGCACCGACGGTCCGGGCTGGCCGGTCATCATCTTTCCCGGCGCGTTGATCCGCTGCAGCGTCAAGGGGCCGGACTGACTGATGAAGACGTACGCGGACACGCCGTCGACCGTTGCGCTCCGGACATAGGTCGCCGGATACGCCTTCTGCGCGGTCGAGTCCCAGAACTGATAGGTGCCCTGCTTCGTATGGAACGGGAACTTCAGCGTCAGGCCGTCGGCGCGAGGCTTCTCGCCGCAGCAATGCACCGCGTACCCGGTGTCCCGGTCGAACGCGTAGACCTCGTTCGAGACGTCGATGTCGTTGCCGTGCAGGAGGTCGGTCGTCCGGGAGAAGACGCTGATGACCGCCACGTCGTCGGTGCTCGACTGCGGATGGCCCTTCGCGATGGAAAGGTTCTGCAGGGGAACCGGCCCGACGAGCGCCAGCTCCGATGCCGAGAAGTACGACCCCGAGCCGTTCGACACGGTTCGGTCGTAAACGTCGTACGGCGCCTTCTCCACCCTGGGCGTGACGTAGAAGAACAGCAGCAGCCCCAGGAAGACCAGGAGCCACCCCAGGATGAACGCGCCGTACCCGATCGTTCGCCGCATCCCGTCCCCTTCCCCGCGCCCCCACGAGCACCCTCGCCGACGAAGGGATCGCGCCGGATTGTATCCGGGGCCGGACCACTGAGGGAACACCGCGAAGGCATCAGGCCGGGCGGTGCGTGATCACCTCCATGCTGGGCGACAGGGCCGGCCACGCTGCCCGCACGGCGACCGCCACGGGCAGGAGAGCCGCGTACACGGGCCTCGCCCACGGCTCGCCGAGGATCCCGTGCTCGCCCGGACGGCGATCCACCATTCGCAGGAGGCTGCTGATCTCCAGCGTGATGCTGTCCCACCGAGGGGTTCGAACCCGTCCCCGTTCGAAGCCGGCCGCCCGCAGCATCCCCGTGATCGAGCGGGGCGAGAAGAACCGGATGTGCGTCGGATCCTCGAGGTTCCACCACGCGTCGCGGAACACACGCAGGCCGGCCGATTCGGCGTCCGGCGTCATGAGGTAGAGCGCCCCGCCCGGGCGGAGCGCCTCGAAGCATGAATGGAACACGGCTGCCGGGTCGCGCAGGTGCTCCACGACGTGGACCCCGTAGATCAGGTCGAAAGCGGAGGTCCCGAGGTCGGCGGTCTCCGCCGACTCGGCACGCAGCGTGCCGTGCGCCACAAGATCCGGCTCGAGGTCGCGCTGGAGCATGCCGGGATCGATTCCGGTCACCTCGTGGCCGTCGCGGAGAAGGCGCGTCAGCAGGATCCCCCGGCCAAAACCGAGCTCGAGGACGCGCAGGCGCGGGGACTCGGCCCGGATGGCTGACGCGCGCCTGAGGCTGCGCAGCGTCAAGGCACTCCGGACGCGGTCGAACCCGCCGTCGCCGCCCCAGGCGTGCTCGCGATGGTTGGCCGGGCAGACCGCCGGATCCCGCATCAGGTGTCCGCACCGGCCGCATCTCCAGAGCACGTTCCCGGGCGCGATGCGCCACGGGTCGGCTCGACGGCCACAGGCCTCGCACGCGGGCGCCTGCGGCGCCGGGTCGATGCTCGCGGTCCCGGATGCGCTCACGCCGGCAGATTATGGCCGGGGGCGGAACCATGGCGCGTTGCGCCGCCCGCGGACCGGAGCCCTGCGCGACCGTGACGACTCTTTCGCGGTCGCGCCTGGGGGAAGATTCGAGCCGTGGGTCACGGTGAGGCACCCGGCGCACCTCGGAAGGACGAACGGGTCTTCCGCTACTTCGCGCGGGAGCGCGAGCTCCTCCGGGCACTCCCAGCGGGCGCGTCGATCCTGGACCTGGGTTGCGCCGGCGGTTCGCACATGGAGCGACTCTCCGCCGGCGGCCGCGTCGTGGGAGTGGACAGGTCCACCGATCGCCTCGCCGTTGCCCGGCGGATCGCCCCGGTCGCGGCGGCCGCGGGCGAGCGCCTGCCGTTCGCGGATGGCGCCTTCGACTTCGTCTACGTGTCCCATGTCCTGCACCACGCGCGCGACCACCTGGCGATCCTGAGCGAGATCCACAGGGTGCTTCGGCCGAACGGGATCCTGTTCCTCGTCGAAACCGTGGAGGACAACCCGGCGATGCGGCTCGCCAGGGCGATCAGGCCCCGATGGGAGGCGGACCCGGTCGTCGGCAGGTTCCGGTTCGCGGCGCTGACGGACCACGTGCGGCGGGCCGGGTTCGACGTCCAGGAGACCGAGCAGTTCAACGTGCTGTGGTGGGCATGGGCGTACCTGCAGCGCTCGATCCGGCCGCTGGGGCGGCTCGCGGAGGCCGCGACCAGGATGGAGCTGGCCGCCGAACGGTGGCTGCGCCGGTTCGGCGCCTGGGGCTTCCTGGTGGGCCGAAAGCCTTGACGGTCTCGATCGCGCCCGGATCAGGACTCGGGCGAATCGTCGCCGTCGCCGTCGCGCGGGCGCACGAGCGCGCGGACGAGGCCTCCGATCCGCCGGCGTACGGCGGGCGACGCCCGCACGCCGAGTAGTTCGGCCAGCGCCGCGAACACCGCGATCGCCACCGATGTCTGCACCAGCCGGTGCGCGGCCATGTGCTGGACGCCGAACAGCGACCCGACGACCGGCGTTCCCGGCAAGCCCTGAACGACGAGCGCCACAGGCGCGAGCGCCATGCACGCGACCGCCGCCCCCCAGACGATCCGCCGACCGGGCGCCAACGTCCACCACGCGATCACGATCACCAGGCCGATGATCAGGCCGAAGTCGCCGCCGAAGAACCACACCGCGGCCGGGAACGCGAGCGACAGCGCGACCGCCTTGCCGATGACGCGGCCATTCGAGCCATTCGAGCCGTTCGGGCCGTCCCGGCCCGGAACGGAGTGGATCGCCTCACGCGGGGTTCGGTCCACCGGCCTTCTCCACGTACAGGGCGCCGAGCACCAGCACGTCCATCCGCGTCCGCAGGAAGCAGTCGACGGCCTCCCCAGGGGTGCAACAGATCGGTTCGTTCTCGTTGAACGACGTGTTCAGCAGGACGGGCACGCCGGTCCGCTCGCCGAAGGCGGCGATCAGGTCGTAGTACCGCGGATTCTGCTCGCGCCGCACGGTCTGCAGCCGCCCCGTCCCGTCGACGTGGGTGGGCGCCGGGATCTCCGCCCGCTTCTCATTCCTCACGTCGTAGGTCAGCAGCATGAAGGGTGACGGGTAGTCGTCGTCGAACCATTCGCCGGTCGCCTCCTCGAGGATCGCCGGGGCGAACGGGCGGAACGGCTCGCGATGCTTGATCCGGGCGTTGAGGACGTCCTTCATCTCCGGGCGGCGCGGGTCGGCCAGGATCGAACGGTTGCCCAGTGCGCGAGGGCCGAACTCCAACCTTCCCTGGAACCATCCGACGATCGCCCCATCCGCCAGCGCGGCAGCCGTTCGCTTCACCAGGTCGGTGTCATCGAGCCGCTCGGAGGCGAGCCCGGCCTCCTCCAATGCGCGGCGGCAGTCGATTTCGGCGAACTCCGGGCCGAAGTACGCGTGGTCCATCACGGTCCGACGCGGCTCGCCCAGCACGTGATGCAGCACGTATGCCGCCGCGCCGAGGCTGGTGCCGCCGTCGTAGGCGGCGGGCTGGATGTACAGGTCGCTGAAGCCGGTCTCGGCGCGGATCCGGCCGTTGACCACGCAGTTCAGGGCGACGCCGCCCGCCAGACACAACGCATCCTGACCGGTCCGTTCGTGCAGCGTCCGCAGCATCGAAAGCTCGACCTCTTCGAGCCGCTTCTGCATGGAGGACGCGATGTTGCGGTGCCGGTCCTCGAGCGGCTCGTCCGGACCGGTGCGGCGCGGCCCGAACCGCCGGACCAGCCCCTGGTCCCAGATCGGACCGAGCCGTGCCGGCCCGCCGTTCCACGTCATGGGCTGGATCTCACGGCCGTGCCTGAAGCACTCCATGTCGAGCTCGAACCCCAGGCCGCCGGGGTGGACCAGCACCCCCCGCATGCCGGCGAGGAACTCAGGTTCGCCGTACGACGCGAGGCCCATCACCTTGTACTCGTCGCCGTACCTGTTGAAGCCCAGGTACTGCGTGATGCCCGTGTAGAACATCCCGAGCGAGTGCGGGTAGTCGACCTCGCCCATGATCGTGAGGCTCGAACCGCTCCCGATGCCCCACATGGTGGACACCATGTCGCCGAAGCCGTCGAACGACGCGACCGCGGCGCGTTCGAACGGCGAGACGAAGAAGGCGCTCGCGATGTGCGCAGGGTGGTGCTCGACCCTGTGGAAACGCGCCGTGAGCTTCCCCTCGGGCATCCCCAGCGAACGGCCCAGCGCGGCGCGGACCCGCATCTGCGCGACCGGCTCGCCGCGACTGCGCACGAGCTTCCTGCCCGCCGGCGTGCCCACGGCGAAGCGCACCTTGCGCCAGAGGTTCGCGAACGGGTTGCCCGCGACGGCCACGTGATCGATCCGCGACGGCGAGATCCCGGCCGATTCCAGGCACCAGCGGATCGAACGTTCGGGGAAGCCGGTGTCGTACTTGACGCGGGTGAAGCGCTCCTCCTCGACGGCCGCCACGAGGAGGCCGTCGACGAACAGCGCCGCGGACGCGCTGGAGTGATAGGCGTTGATGCCGAGAACGACGGTCAGCGCCCGTCTCCGTTCGATCCCACCCGCACAGCGCACCCCCGTCCGACCAGCACCTCACCTTAGCCCATGCCCTGGGCGTGCCGGCCTTGCGAAGGACGGTCCACCCCGGGACAATCGGCTCGCCCATGCGCGTCCGGCCTCGCCAGATCTGCGTCTTCCGACCGTTCCTCCACTGGACCGGTCGGTGAGCACTGCAATCGCGGTTCAGCCCGAACCGGCCGGCGCAACGCGTCCCAGTTGGCTCGGACCCCGGACCGTCGTGTGGGTTGCGCTGGCCGTGGGGCTGCTGGCCCTGCCGTTCCTCTCGCTGCCCGGCCGGTATGTGTTCGACACGCGCGACCCCCTGTGGTTCAACCCGGGCGCGTACCTGTCGCACGCGCTGGAACTGTGGCGCCAGAACCCCTACATGGGGCTCGAACAGCACGACGGCATCGCCGTGCCGATGGGGGTCGCGGTCTGGGCGCTCCGCTCCGCCGGCCTCTCGCCGTGGGCGGCCGAACGGCTCTGGCACGGGCTGCTGCTGTTCACGGCCGTGGGTTCGATGATGCTCCTGGTCGACGAGGTCCGCGGCCGCCGTACGCCGGTCGGAGGCGTCACGGCGGGCCTGCTCTACGGCCTCAGCCCGTACGCGTTCGCCTACGGCCTCCAGTTCACCGCCGTGTTCCTTCCCTACGTCCTTCTCCCCGCGCTGCTGCTGGTGACCCACCGGGGCATCGCGCGGCGGAGCCTGGCGTGGCCGGCGCTGTTCGGTCTGACGACGTTCCTGATGGGCGGCGGGAACGGCGCGCCCCAGGTCTACGTGATCCTCACCGCGGTCGCCTTGATGGCCTGGATGACCTTCGTCGAACGAAGCGTGCCGTTCGCGCAGGCGGCGCGCTTCGCCATATGGTCAGGTATCTTTACCATCGGGCTGAACGCCTACTGGCTGTTCCTGCTCGGCTCCAGCGAAGTGGGGAACGCGCTGGTGTTCACCGAACAGCCGTACGTGATCAACGTCGCCTCGAGCGCCTCCGAGACGATCCGGGGACTCGGCTTCTGGCAGTTCTACGGGGGGGATCAGTTCGGCCCGTGGATCCCGGTGGCGCGTTCATACGTCACGGCGCCGCTCTCGCTGTTCGCCGGCTTCGCGGTCCCGGTCGGGGCGCTGGTCTCGACGTGGCTGGTGCGGTGGCGCTACCGGGTGTTCTTCCTGTTGCTGGCCGCCGTCTCGCTCGTGGTGGCGATGGGCATCTTCCCCGTGTCGCACACCACCCCGTTCGGGCGGCTGCTCCTTCAGGCGTACGGCCACGTGCCCGGCGCGCAGGGGCTTCGAACCACGTACAAGCTCATCACGACGCTGAACTTGTCGCTGGCGTTGCTGGTCGGGGTCGGCGTGCAGGCGGCGTGGGACCGGGTGCGCTGGTCGCCGGGGCGGCGCTGGACGCGCGCGGTCGCGGTGGGAGCTGCGGCGGCGATCGTGGCTGCCTCCGCTACTCCGCTGCTGGACCGGAGCGTCTACAACGCAGCACACGGAACGGCTTCGCTCCCCCGCTACTGGCAGGACGCGCTCGCGTCCCTGCAGCAACGGGACACGAACGCACGCGCGCTGTTCCTGCCG
>JBEDUK010000024.1:0-9207 GCA_040414485.1 Actinomycetota bacterium | reverse complement strand
GGTGTAGAAGGTCCCGGCCACTCCCGAGCCGCCGGAGTCGGTGGCGTTCAGGGTCACGCTCACCGGCGTGGTGTTCCACCCCGCACCGTTGGGCGCCGGGGAGAGCGAGGCGGTGGTCACCGGGGCGGTGAAGTCCGTCCCGATCACCTGCTTCACGGTCCTGACCGCGGTCCCGGCAGGCGCCGCGCCGCCCTGGCCGGCGTTCCCCAGCCAGTCCATGAACTGCGCGAGCACGGTGTCGTCCACCGCACCCCAGGTGGACATGCACTGCGCGTAGTCCGACGCCCCCTGGTGGCACACCTGGTGGAAGATCATGGGAACCCAGCCGCCGCCGTGGATCGCCGCGGCCGTGACGAAGCTCTGCATGTCGGACAGGCTCTTCGGGCTGGACCCGTCCACGTCGATCGCCTTGAGTGCGTACCGGTCGGCCGGCGGGACGCTCTCGGCCCACGGCGGGCCGGGCGAGGTGTTGCTCGAGGAGATCCCACCGCCCGTCCGGGACGACGCGTATCCGCAGCCCTGCACGATCTGCTCGGCCTGAGCGTTGAACGCGCCGAACGGGTAGGCATACGAGGTCGGGTTCGAGATGCCGTGGTTGACCAGGTCGTTGTAGGAGCCGCAGACGTCGGCCACCTTCTGGTCGTACGGGATGCTCGGGTCGGTCAGGTTCAGGTGATCGACCCCGTGTCCGCCGATGTCGTTGCCCTCGCTCGCCATGGTGTCGAGCTGCGACCAGGTCATGCAGCACTGGAAGCCGTTGTTCGAGTCGCTCGTGATCGTGTAGATCGTCGCCCGCATGTTGTGCGAGAGGAGCAGCGGGCGCAGATAGAGGTACTGGTTCTCGTACTGGTCGTCGAACGACAGTGAGACCGTGACCGGGTACGGCGTCATCTGCAGCTGCTGGGTCTGGAAGGCCTCGGCGTTGCCGGCCTTGTCCGTGGAGAAGAACTTCACGGTGGTGTTGCCCGCCAGCATGAACGGACCGCCGTACACGGGGCTCGACGTCGTCGGATCGGTGCCGTCCAGCGTGTAATAGGTCTTGTCGACGCCCGACCCGCCCTGGCCGTCGGAGGCCGAGAACGACACCGTCACGCCGCCCTGATAGTTCGTGCCGGCACAAGCCACCCCGTTGCACTGGATGGACGTGACCGGGGGTGTCGTGTCGGCGTCGGGCTGCACCTGAACCACCTGCGTCTTCGTGGCCTCGGCGTTGCCGCGGTTGTCCCACGACCGGTAGCTGACCGTGGTGGTGCCGAGCGACAGCACGAACGGCGCGGTGTACGTGGGGCTCGAAAGGGTGGGCTGGGAGCCGTCAAGGGTGTAGTGGGTGCTGGCGAGTCCCGAACCGGCGTCGGTCGCGGACAGCGCCACGGTGACGTTGCCACCGGTGTACGGCGTGTTCGAGCAGGGCGCGCCGTTGCAGGAGATGGACGAGACGGGCGGCGTCACGTCGGATGCGCCGAGGGTGGCACCGACCGTGTTGAGCGTCGCCCCGGCCGGGGCGCCGCCCGGCTGACCTGCCGCCTGCATCCACACGATGAACGCGTTCAGGTCCGAGAGCTGGATCCAGATGCCGTTCTGGCACGACGCGTAGCCGCCCGGATCGATCCCCTGGTCGCAGACGCGCTGAAGGAGGACCTGCGACCAGCCGCCTCCCTTGTTGTAGGCGTTGGTGACCAGTGACTGAAGCGTCGCCAGGGTCATCTGGCCGTTCGGCGAGAAGACGTTCGTCTCGTAGTAGTTGCTGGGCGGGTTCGACTGAGCGGGCGAGTTCAGGCCGAGGCCGCCGCCCTTGCGGGCGCTGCCGTAGCCGCAGCCGGCGACGATGCCCTCGACCGACGCGTTGAACTTGCCCTGGGGGTAGGCGAAGCTGGTCGGGTTCCCCAGCCCGTGGTTGATGAGCGCCTGGCGGTCGTTGCAGACCTCGGCGGTGGCGGCACCGGTACCGAGCGTGGTGAGGTCCGCACCGTCGACGGACTTGCCGCCGATCTCGTTGCCGGCGCTCGCCATGGTCGACAGCTGCGACCAGTTGAGCTTCCCTGTGCCGGAGTTGACCAGGCCGGAGTTGACGAAGAACGTCGCGTGCACGTTGTGCGGCTGCAGCGCGTAGGTGTAGCCGATCGAGTACTGGCTCGCGATCGTGTCATCGAACGTGAGCGACACCGTCACGGGCCCGGTTGCGGCACTGGCCGCGCCGGCCGTCAACGGCAGCACCGCCGCCACCATCCCAAGCGTCACGATCGTGCGCACGGCGAACGCAAGCCGCGTCCCTGGCTTCAACTTCAACATCCCGCCCCTCCACACCTTTCGATTCCGTCCAACGGCCCAGGCCCACGGTCGAAGAACGACGCACCGCAGATGCCGCGGTTCCCCCCAGTCGGCGATGAGATGTTCGAAGGTGCGCGCCCTGCTCACCTAACGCATGCGCGGGAGAGTTCCTACATCGGACGGACCAGCGACTGCCGACCAGCGTTCGGTTGACGCTGATCCCGAGCCGGTCCGGGCCCGGTGCTCGGTGCGAGGGCGCGGGCGCGGGCGGGTCGGAGGCGGCGGCTACGAGGCCTTGACCAGCACGTGCACGACCATCGAACGCGCGACGTTGCCGTAGACGTCGGCGGCATCAACGCGCAGCGTCCGCCACCCGAGACGCGTCGGCCGCCACGTGAAGACGTATGGCGCGGTGGTATCGGTGTGGCGCGCGACGCCGTCGACGAAGAAGACGACGCTCGCGATGCCGCTGTGGTCCCGGGCCAAGGCCCGGGGGTGGTAGGTATGGCCGAAGAACCTGACGGCCTGATCGACCGGATGGAGCAGCTTCGTGCGCGGCGGCGTCGTGTCGTTGCCGGCCAGCGTGTCCGGTCCCGGGCAGCCGAAGTCGGGATCGCAGCCGGGCTGCGTCTTCGGCCAGGCGGGATCCAGCCAGACGCGGCGGTCCAGGCCATCCTTCACCCGGGCGATGTAGCCGTCGGCGCCGGCATCGTGCCAGGCGCCGGAGTACCAGGCGCCCACGCAGCCCCAGACGTCGCCGGCGTGATATGAGTGGCCGAGCTCCCATTGCCAGCCCTCGTAGCACCCCCGCAGGGCCGCGCCGAGGTAGTCCACGGCGAAGGCCGTCGAGTCGCGGTTGAACGGGTACGCGCCGTTCTGGTTGTCTGGCCAATCGAAGCCCCAGTTCGGATCCCACCAGTCCATCAGCCCGACGATCGAGAACGTCTTCGGGCACAGCCCCGAGCCGTAGTCGGCCTGATAGGAGTAGCCGAACCTGTCCAGTGCGTCGCAGTACGTGTGTGTGGCCTGCGTGGCGCCGTTGAAGAAGTCGCCGCAGCCGAAATGCGTGACGCAGCGGTTCGAGTCGTACGCCTCGAACTGGTACCAGGTGGACTCACGCGCGGCGATCGCGCGGAGCATGTTGTCGGAGAGTCCCCACTTGCACGCCACCCATTGGAAGATCTCGTCGGTGGTGCCGGAGAACTGGCCGTCGACCCGGGGCAGGAGCCACGTGTCCCACTTCGGGTCGTAGGTCTTCAGCCCCGAACGCGGCCGGGCCGCGAAGGAGGCATGGACGGCGTCGGCGTCCACCAGCACGTGATTGCGCTTGTCGTTGTCGGGGCGGGGCTCCCAGGTCGAACGGTGCACCTGGGAGGTGCACTCGGAACCGGACGGAAGCGAGGACCACTTGCCGTTCGTCACCAGCGCGAAGAAGCCGTTCCGCGGGGGCGGCGCGTCGCTCTGCGGCCGGCCGAGCCCACGGAGGCCGTCGGGCCGCGCCGAGGCGGGATCGGCCAGGACGCCGAGCACCGTGATCGTGCCCACCGCGGCGAACACGGCGGCGCGACCGATCGATCGCAGGCGACGATCGCTCATGTGGGTGCGCACCTCCATCGAGAGGTCGGGCCCACGGCGGGGCCGGACCTCGCGTCAAAGGGGGACGGCTCTCCGTTGCTATCTCGGCAACGAACGGGCCGGCTTGAGTAAGGGGGATGAGGTGTGTTTCCCCGCTCACCGGCGGGGCATGCGCGAGTGGCCCTGAACGTTCCGCGGCGTCGGGCCGTCTCGGTTTAGGATCGCCGTCCGATGGAACGGGCCCTCGCGATGACGCACCAGACGGGCGTGGTGCTGGCCGAAGTCGGATTCCTGTTGATGCTCTTCGGCGGGATCTGGCTGGTGGCGGCGGAGTTCCCCCGGATGCGCATGACCAAGCGGCGAAGGATCGTCGCGGGCATCGCCTTCGCGGTCGGCAGCCTGCTGCTCATCATCGCGACCCACTGGGGTCACTTCGGCTAGCGCGGGACGGCGGTCGCCGCGAGGGATGAGGCGCGCTCACCGTATGAGCGGAAACCGTCCCGCGAGCTCCCCGAGAATCATCTGCTCCGAGGCGGTCAGCGGCCGCCGGCCGGTGCCCGCCTCGACGAACGTGATCCGATCCCACGCCAGCGCGGATGGCGCGCGGATGCCGAGCAGGCCCTCCAGGGTGACGACCGTGTCCGCGAGGCCCTTCACCGTGGCCCACGGCGGAAGATCGAGCGCACGGGCCAGGTCGAGGCCGTGGACGGTCACCTCGACGACGCGCGTGGCCAGGAAATCGTTCAGCGTCAGCACGAGGCCGTCGTTGAACACAGCCCGGGATCCGTCGTGCATCGTCGCCTCCCCGACCGCCCGCCGCCAGGTCTCGACCCATTCGGCCGCCAGCTCGGCACCCGAGCCGGCGGACGCGGCGAGCTCTCTCGCCTCGTCGGCGATGCGGCCGCTCTCGGCGTCGGGGTCATAGCTCCGCCAGTACTCGACGAAATCGATCGAGGCCTGCGCCGGGGGAAGCTGGGCCAGGCCCTCGGACGTTGCCCGCAACTCGATGCACAGGTGGGCCAGCAGTTCCCGGATCCTCCATCCCGGCAGGCGCGTGGACCGGTCGAAGTCCTCCTCGCCGAGCGAGCCGACGACGCTGGAGATTCGGCGGCACTCCTCAGCGAGCGTGTCCAGGTGCATCGGCATCGCCGAAGCCTACCCGGAGCGCGGGTCGGGGTCGGACCGCCGGGATGGCGTGCGCCGGCTCTACGGCGGCGAGCGGTGGGCGGCGGCGGTCGGGGCGAGATTCGGATAGCGGTCCCACACCGCTCGTGCCCCCGAATCGCCGGCCAGCACCACCACGACGAGCATGCCGACGGTCACGGCGACCAGCGCGAGGCGGACGATCGCGAACGCTCCCCGCGCGACGGGGGCGGCGGCGACGGCGCCGCTGCCGGGCATCACGCGTCGGGCGATCCGCGACTCCAGGGCACCCATCCTGCCGTGCGTCCGCGCACGTCGATACAGGTCCAGGAGAACGACCGCGGCGAGCGCCAGGCCGAACACGGCCGCCCACACCAGCAGTGCCTGGCCAAGGGACGCGTGTCGGGCGACCATCGGGTCGTTCGGCAGCCGGGCGCGAAGGCTCTCACCGCTCTGCGTGGCGATCGGGACGGTGAGCGTGACGAGGAACGTTCCGGCCAGGATCGCCAGGCCGAGCCGTTCGCGGACGGTCCGCGAGGCCGCGACCAGGAGCGCCGCGACCCCGGCGAGAGGCAGCAGGACCACGACGGCATGGACGACCAGGATGTGGACGGGGAGCCCGAAGAGATTCGCCGGCATGATCGACGGAGCCCCTTCGCGTCAGCCGCCGATGACCGCGTGAGGACAGCGGTTCTTCGTCGTCAATCCATGGCCTCGAGCACGAAGACGGGGATCTGGCGTTCCGTCTTGGTCTGATAGACCGCGTAGTCGGGCCAGGTCTCGACCGCCCGGCTCCACCACTCGGCCTTCTCCTCGCCGGCGACCTCGCGCGCGGTGTAGTCGCGCTTGACCCCTCCGTCCTGCAGTTCGACGTGCGGATGCTTCTTCAGGTTGTGGTACCAGACGGGGTTCTGCGGCGCGCCTCCCATCGATGCGACCACGGCGTACCGGCCGTCGTGCTCGACCCTCATCAGCGGTGTCTTCCGCAGCTTGCCGGTGCGCGCGCCGAGTGAGCTCAGGATGATCACCGGCCTGCCGCGCAGATCGCCGCCCTCTTCGCCGTCGGTGGCCTCGTACTGCTCGACCTGCTTGCGAGCCCAGTCCGACGGGCTCGGTTCGTATTCGCCTTCGAGTCCCATGGCTGCATTCTCCCCCGATCAGGCGGGGTCGTCGTTACGCGGCGTCCGGGCCGAAGCACGAATCCGGTCACCGTTCTACGATGGGCGTCCGTCGAGCGGAGAGGGGGGCCTCATGACGAACCGTTCGCATGCGATGCGGGGGCTGGTCGCCGGCGCCGCAGCGGCCATGGTTCTTTTCACAGTTGGGATCGGCGCCGCCAGTGCCGCGGGCGCCGCACCTTCCGGCAAACTGGCCCGGCACAAGAATCCCGCCGTCCCGCCGAACATCAACGCGACGCATGCGACGGGGAATCAGGCCGAGCAGACGATCGCGGTCAATCCGACGAACCCGAGCAACATCGTCATCGTCTCGAACGACCCCAGCCCGGGTCCGGGGCTGTTCGAGGCCTACTCCATGGACGGCGGCGCGTCGTGGGTGACGCAGGAGATCGCGACCGGCGACGGCGTCCTCGG
Organism: Actinomycetota bacterium; assembly: GCA_040414485.1. Classification (GTDB taxonomy): domain Bacteria; phylum Actinomycetota; class UBA4738; order UBA4738; family UBA4738; genus JBEDUK01. The sequence continues at coordinate 2,629 of JBEDUK010000024.1, read as the reverse complement.
CCCGGGCTGCTGCGACCCGTCGCTGGCGTTCGACGAGTTCGGCAACCTCTTCTTCACGTACCTCCTCTCCACGTTCCCGAACGCGATCCCCGTGTACCTGTCCACCGACGGCGGCGTGCAGTTCGCATCGATCGGTGACGTGCCGGCGAAGGGCAAGGGCAACGCCTTCGGCGGGCCGGGCAAGCACGAGAAGAACGGTGCCAGCGCCTCAGACGAACAGGAGCGGGGATCGTTCGCCGACCAACCCACCATCACCACGGGCGCGGGAAGCGTGTGGGTGACCGTCACGGCCGGCAACGGCCACGTGATCGCGGCCGGCGCGAAGGTCACCGGATTCGGTGGCGTCGGCACGTTCCAGCCGACCGAGGTGCTCCGAGGCCACGGCGCGCACGGCGACTACGGCGACGTCGCGATCGGCCCGGACGGCCAGGTCGTGTTGACCTGGCAGTACCCGACGGGTCGGGAGGGGCCGGCCAAGATCTGGACGGCGCTGGACCCGGACGGGCTCGGCCCGAAGGGGTTCGGCAAGCCGAGGTTCATGACGAACACGAACGTCGGCGGGTTCGACTACATCCCGCCGCAGGCCGGCCGCTCCGTCGACGCGGAGTCGAACCTGGCGTACGACCGCAGCGGCGGGCCGTACAACGGCCGGCTGTACTCGATCTGGACGCAGGAGACGCCGAACGAGAGCAACAACACCGACATCATGTTCCAGTATTCGGATGACGACGGCGCCACCTGGTCGGACGCGATGCGGCTGAACGACGACTCGGGGACGAACAGCCAGTTCAATCCCGCCATCGCCGTCGATCAGTCCTCCGGCGCGATCGGTGTGTCCTGGTACGACTCCCGGCTCGACCTCGGCCAGGGCGGCCCGGGGGACACCGATGGGGTCCCCGACGACGACGCACAGGTGTGGGGCACGACGTCGGTGGCCGGCGGCCAGTCCTTCGGTTCGAACTTCCAGATCAGCCTCGGCACATCGAACTCGGCGGATGCGCAGAACGGCGTGGACTACGGCGACTACACGCACGATGCGTTCGTCGACGGCGTCTTCTACCCGTGCTGGTCGGACAACTCGAACTCGACGGGCGACAATCCGGACGGGGCGCTCTCGACCCTCGACGTGTACGTCGCGACGGTCGGCTGAGCCCGGGCAGCCCTTATCGCGATCGCCGCCGCAGGTCCGAGGCGTCCACGTTGATGCCGGCGAGCAGTTCCGCGACGCGGTCGATGTCCTCCGCCGGGAACGCGTAGCGGGCGGGCTCGTCCGAGTCGGGCTCCGCGATCTCGATCACGGCGCGCCCCTCGACCGGCGACGGGCTGACGAGCCTGATGTTCGAGCGCTGCGCGTGCGCGCGCCGCAGCAGGGTTTCCAGCCGCGAGAAACCGACCTTGACGGGCTCCGGAGGCTGCGTTCCTGAGGGCATCCGAGAAGGTGCTTCCCCGCGCCGGCAGCGGGCGAAACGCCCCGTTTCCGCACGCAGGGGGCCGGGTAGTGGCCTTCAACGAGGAGGTGATCACTGTGGCGACGACGAAGCAGGTCAGCGCGGCCCGACGCAATGTCCGAAAGGCGGCGTCCGTCGCGAAGAGCAGGCGCACCATCGCGAACCTTCCGAAATCGACCCGTCAGGATCTCGGCCGGCAGGCCGCGAAGGCGCGCAGCCGCGGAGGGCAACCCGGTCACGGGTACGAGGATCGGACCCGGCCGGAACTGTATGAGGTGGCCAAGCGGAAGAACATCGCCGGCCGCTCGAAGTTGGGCAAGTGGGAGCTGATCGACGCGATCAGGAAGGCCGGCTGAGGATCCCGGCCGGCCCTGGTGTCAGTTGGGCGATGAACGGTTCGTCGCTCCATCCGTCCGCCTCACGGCGGTCCCGCCGGGCCCCCGGCGCTTGGCGCTGTACATCGCCTCATCGGCCAGGCTGAGCAGCCTGGCCGCGTCCACCCCGCCCGCATCGGTTCCGCAGATTCCGATGCTCGTCGAGATCGACAGCTTCCTGTCCCCGATCTGGATCGGAGCAGCGAGCGCTGCGTGGATCCGACTCGCCAGCGCGAGGGCTGCGGCGTCGGCGCTTCCTCCATCAGGCGGACGATCGAGGTCGGCCAGGAGCACGAGGAACTCGTCGCCGCCCTGCCGGCTCACGAGGTCGGTTTCCCTGGCCACGTCGCGGAGCCGCACGCCCACGGCGCGCAGGACCTCGTCGCCCACGGCGTGTCCGAAGCTGTCGTTGACGACCTTGAAGTCGTCGAGGTCGAGGAAGACGACGGCCACGCCCCTGCCCGTGCGGCGGGCACGGGCGAGCGCCAGCTCCAGGTGCTCGCCGAACATGGCCCGGTTGGGCAGCCCGGTCAGCGTGTCGTGGTAGGCGAGATATGCGATGCCCTCAGCCGCCCGCTTGCGTTCGGTGTTGTCGCTCACGATGCACGTGACGAGCCGTCCCTCCGGGGTCGTGAACGAACTGAGCCCGATCTCCACGGGGAACTCCGTGCCGTCGTGACGCCGGCCCGCCAGATCCAGGCCGAGGCCCATGGGACGGCTCGAGGGGTCGGTCAGGTACTCCGCGCGGTGCCGGGCGTGGACGGCTCGGAGCGCGTTCGGCACGAGGTCGTCGACCGAGACGCCGGC
>JBEDUK010000023.1:0-11127 GCA_040414485.1 Actinomycetota bacterium | reverse complement strand
CACGCCCAGCGAGCCGTTCGACCCGACGAGCGTCGCTTCGGTCAGGTTCATGGCGGGGGAGCCGATGAACCCCGCGACGAACAGGTTGACCGGGTGGTCGTAGAGGTACTGGGGCGCCTCGATCTGCTGGAGGACGCCCTTGCGGATGACGGCCACGCGGTCGCCCATGGTCATCGCCTCGGTCTGATCGTGGGTGACGTAGAGCGTCGTGACGCCCAGTTCGCGCTGGATGCGCGAGATCTCGGACCGCATCTGGACGCGGAGCTTGGCGTCCAGGTTCGACAGGGGCTCGTCCATCAGGAAGGCCTGAGGGTTGCGCACGATCGCGCGCCCCATCGCGACGCGCTGACGCTGCCCGCCGGAGAGCGCCTTCGGCTTGCGTGACAGGAGATCCTCCAGGCCCAGGATGCCCGCCGCCACCCGGACCCGCTTGTCGATCTCCTCGTGCGGGATCTTCCGCAGCTTCAGCCCGAACGCGAGGTTGTCGTAGACGGTCATGTGCGGATACAGCGCGTAGTCCTGAAACACCATCGCGATGTCGCGGTCCTTCGGCTGAAGGACGTTGACCACCCGTTCGCCGATGCGGATCGTCCCCTCGCTCAGGGACTCGAGGCCCGCCACCATCCGCAGCGCCGTCGTCTTGCCGCACCCGGACGGCCCGACCAGGACGATGAACTCCCCGTCTCCGACGTCCAGATTGAGGTCCGACACCGCCGTCGTGCCGTCGGCGAACGTCTTCGTCACGTGGTCCAGCACGATCTCCGCCATGCGCCCTACCTCCCCTGCCCCCTCGTGCGTTCCTTCCGCCGCTCGGCGAGATGGTCGGCGACGCCGATGCTCGTGAACGGGAAGATCGGCGCCGCCAGGACGATCACGTCACCGGCGACGCGGACCAGCAGGAACGTGTAGGCGGTCGCGACCGCGACGGCGAACGCCCGGGCCGTCCACGTGTAGCCCTCCTCGAAGCGCAGCGCGGCCGCCCCGCCGGCGCCGACCCCGGCCACGATCCCCGTGATCGCGTCGCCGGCCAGGGCGGACACGGGGATGCCGACGACGAGCGACAGCACCATGGCCCGGACCACCGCGGCGGGCGCCCGCGGATTGCCCGACGCGAACGCGAGGACCATGAACACGAACGGGATCAGCGCGAGACCCAGGGCGAACGCCGCGCCGGACCCCGGCTTGTCCGTGACCTTCGACGCCGACGAGACGATGCCCGCGAGCAGCGACCAGTAGGCCGGCAGGAAGGCCACGGTGGCCAACGTGATCGCGAGCCACTTGCGCCGGGGCGAGATCGGGGTGATCGCCTGCGGCGCCGAGCGGCGCGTCGCTGCGCTACGTGTCATCCCGCCACCCCTCATCCCTTGACCGAGCCGGCCGTGAGCCCGCGTACGAAATAGCGCTGCAATGAGAAGAACACGACCAACGGCAGCGCCATCGAGATGAACGCCGCGGCGGTGAGCACCTCCCAGTTCTCTCCTCTGGCGCCGACCAACTGCTGGAGCGCGATGGTCAGGACGCGGTTCTGCGGCGTGCCCCCCAGGAACACGTAGGCGACCAGCAGGTCGTTCCAGACCCACAGGAACTGGAAGATGGCGAACGCGGCGATGGCCGGCACGGACAGCGGGACGACGAGCCGCCAGAAGATCGTGAAGTGATCGGCGCCGTCGATCTTCGCCGACTCGATCACCGAGGACGGCAGGAGTCCGATGTAGTTCCGCAGGAGGTACACCGCGAGCGGGAGCCCGAACGCGGTGTGCGCGAGCCACACGGCGAGGAACGTCCCGCCCAGGTCCAGGTCGGGGAACAGCACCAGCCGCCCGATGGCCGCGCCGCCGGTGTACAGGCGCAGGATCGGGATGAGCGCCATCTGCAGCGGGACCACCAGCAGGCCGACGACGAGCACGAACATCACGTGCCGGCCACGGAAGCTCATCCATGCGAAGGCGTACGCGGCGAAGCTGGCTATCGTGATCGGGATGACCGTGGAGGGGATGGTGACGGCGAGGCTGTTCAGGAACGCGTTGCCGAATCCGCCCGCGGACAGCGCCGTCCGGTAGTTGTGCAGCGTCCAGGAGGCGCTTCGGAACGGATGCGCGAACACGGTCCACCAGCCGGTGGTCTCCACCAGATCCGCCGGGCGGAACGAGCTGATCAGCACGCCGAGCGTGGGGATCAACCAGAGGATGACGACGACCAGGATCGTGATCCGGACGAACCAGCCGCCCCGGCGGGGCTCGTACGAAGCCGCATGGCGCTGCGATGCGGCCGTCGCCGCCGGCCGCGCGAGGTCGTCCGCCGCCACCGCGCTCATCTGATCGCCTCCTGTCTGCGGAACTGACGGATGTTCCAGATCATCACGGGGATGATCGCCAGGAATAAGACGACCGCGATGGCCGCGCCACGGCCGTTGTTCCCGCGGATGAAGAACCAGGCGATCATCCGTTCGGCGATCACCTGTGTCCCCCGTCCTTCCGGATTGCCCATCACGAAGACGATGTCGAACACCTTCATCGCGTTGATGACCATGTAGGTGGCGACGACGACGATCGTGGGCAGGATGCTCGGCACGGTGATGCGGCGAAATACCTGGAGTTCCGACGCACCGTCGATCCGCGCCGCCTCGATGATGCCCTCGGGAATCGCCTTGATGGCGGCGGAGAGGACCACCATGGCGAACCCGGTCTGCATCCAGACCATGATCACGATCAGCAGCAGGTTGTTCCACGGCTTCTGATCGAGCCACGGCACCGGGTTCCGTCCCAGCCCCATCACGATCCCGTTCAGCAGCCCGATGTTCGAGCCGAACCCCTGCGGCCGGAAGCTGTAGACGAAATCCCACACCACGGCCGCCCCGGCGAATGAGATGGCCATGGGAAGGAAGATCATTGATTTGGCGAGCGTCTCGCCACGCCGGTTGAGGCGATCGGCCATCGTGGCGAAGACCAGGCCCACGCTCAGCGCGAGGAGCGGCACCAGGACGATCCACCCGAGCGTGTTGCGGATCGCGATGAGCATGTCGTGGTCGGTGAACACGAACTTGTAGTTGTCGAGCCCGACGAAGCCCGTCGAGGTCGAGTCCTTGAAGCTGATGAGGATCGTGTTGATCACCGGGTAGATCAGGAACACGGCCAGGATCACCAGGCAGGGTCCGACGAACACGTAGGGCCGGACACCCTCCCGGTAACGCGCCGGGAGGAACCCGACCACCCGGTTCATGGCCCAGTACAGGAAGAAGATGCCCCCGACGCCCACCACGACCGCGACGACGACGATCAGCGCCCGGTTGACGTCGGTCCGCCGCAGGTAGTTGAACGTCGCCCACAACAGGACGACGGCGACCACCGGGATCGCGATGGCGCCGGCGATCCGCAGCAGGTAGACCCACGGCCTGCTCCCGCCCCGGGCCGGCTCCGGTTCGATCACCCCCGTCTGCGCGGTGGCCTTACGGGTTGTCGGCGACCCCACGCATCCCCTCCTCCCCTCGGCGGACCCGCGGGAGCGGCACGGCCGCTCCCGCCTGGCCCTTCATGCGCTCCGGGAGGGCTCCCTCCAGCCCTCAGCTCGTCGGCCAGCTCTTCTCGATGTCGTTCAGCACCGCTTCGAGCGTGTCCGGTCCACCCTGCATGTACTTCACCATGCCGGTCCAGAAGCTCCCGGAACCGACGGCCGACGGCATGGCGTCCGACGCGTCGAATCGGGCGTTGCCGCTCTTGATCGCCGCCGCGACGACCGTTGACGCCTGGGCGAGGATCGAGTTCGCGTAGCAGCTCGGCGCCACGGTGGTGTTCGGCGAGATCCGGGATGTGGCCTCACTGCCGCCCTGGTCGCACTGGACCTTGGTCCCGGCGAACTTCTCGATGAAGTCCTTCACCTCGGGCGCGTTGCGGAAGATCACGCCGTACTCCCCGCCGATCAGCGCGGCCTGCTGGTTCGGGTCGTCGATGGTCGGGAACGGGAAGAAGTCGTAGTCCGTGCCGGCCTTCGCGTCGGTGGGGAAGAACGCGTTGATGAAGTTCGCCTGCCGATGCAGCCAGCACCCCGGAGGCTCCTTGAACATGGGCAGCGGAGCGTCGCCGAACGCGATCGAAGGAGTCTGCGCGGCGCCGCCGAGCACCCACCCCGGGTGGAACATGACGTCGCCGAACAACTGCCCGGCCTTGACGACCGACGGGTCGTTGAACGGGATCTCATGCTTGACCCACTTGTCGTAGGTGGCCGTGCCGGCGGTCCGAAGCATGATGTCTTCCATCCAGTCGGTTGCCGGCCATCCGGTGGCGCCGCCGCTTTCGAACCCGACGCACCATGGCGTCCCGCCGGCCTTCTTGATCTGGTCGGACAGGGCCATCAGCTCGTCCCAGGTCTTGGGGATCTGATATCCGGCCTTGTCGAAGTCGTCCTTCGGGTACCAGATCATGCTCTTCAGGTTCACGTTCGTCGGAACGCCGTAGTGCTTGCCGTTGTACTCGACGAGCCCCATGAGGTAGGGCCCGAAGTCCTTCTGCATCTGCGCCACGTTCAGCCCCAGGTCCTCCAGGGCGATGGCCTTGCCGGCCTTCGCCTGCTCGATCACCGAGCCCGGTTGGGGGTAAAACGCGATGTCGGGTGGGTTGCCGCCCTCGACCCTGATCTTGACCTGCTCCTCGAAGTCGGCGTTGGCCTCGACCGTCGCGACGTAATCCGCGTTCTTGTTGATGTCGTTGTCGATGACCGTCTGCAGCGCCTGGGCCTCCGATGGCTCCATCGCGCTCAGCACGCTGACCCTGCCGATGTTCTGGGCGGTCTGGGCTCCCGTGGGAGTTCCCGTGCTGCTGTTGCCGCTGCTTCGACACGCCGCCGCGAGCACGGCGAGTACGGCCAGCACCGATAGCCGCCTGGCCAGACGCATGTTGCGCCCCCTTCCCCGGGCCGGGACGGCCCGCTCCCTCAAGACCGTGTTCGAACTGTACCCTCGGTCGTCGCCGCGCGCGAAATCGCGCGATGCGGCGACACGCGCCGCGCTGGGCTGGGCCACACACGGGCGGTCCCGAGCCCTCCCTCCTCGAATCCAGTGCATCGGTCAGGTCCTCCTTTCTGCTCTGCGAAACGCCGGCGTCCTCCAGCGAACGTCACGCCGACTCCCTCAGGACGAGCGTGGTCGGAACCACGACATGACCTCCACGGGACGACCCGGCGAGCTGCCCGAGGAGCAGTTCCGCGGTCGCGCGTGCCATCTCGTCGAGCGGCTGGCGAACGGTGGTCAGCGTGGGCGTCGTGTGCGAGGCGAGCGGCGCGTCGTCGAAGCCGACCACCGCCACATCCGACGGCACATCGCGGCCCGCTACGCGCAGCGCCCGAAGGGCCCCGGCCGCCATCGGGTCCGACGCCACGAACACGGCGTCCAGGTCGGGCGCCTGGGTCAGCAACGTCGCCATGGCGCGCTCGCCCCCGTCCTCGGTGAAGCCGCCGGCGCGGACGAGCGCCTTCGCCGTTCGAAGGCCGGCCTGGGCGAGCGCGTCGCGGTACCCGGCCAGCCGATCCTGCCCGGCCGACATGTCGGAGGGGCCGGTGATCGTGGCGATCCTCCGGCGCCCGGCCGCGATCAGGTGCTCGACCGCCGCCGCCGCCCCGCCGCGGTTGTCGGCGTCGACATACGGGAGGGCCGCGGCGCCCAGCGGCCGCCCGATCAGCACGGCAGGAAGGCCCGCGCGAGCGAGCGTGGCCGGCATCGGATCGTCGCCGTGCAGCGACATGAGCACGGCGCCGTCCACGTGCCCGTGCACGATGTAGCGCTGCGCCATGTCGTGCGCGCGATCGCCCTGGGCCAGGACGATCACCATGTGGAGGCCGCTCGCGCCGGCAGCCGTCCCGATGCCTCGCACGATTGCGCTGAAGAACGGATCGGCGAAGAGGCGGGATTCGGGCTCCGAGACCACGAGCGCGATGGCGTCGGTGCGCCGGGTTACGAGCGAGCGGGCCGCCCGGTTCGGAACGTAACCGAGGCGCGCGATGGCTTCCTCGACGGCCTCCCGCGCCTGCGGGCTCACCCGCGGCGAGCCGTTCACCACCCGCGACACCGTGGCCCGGGACACGCCCGCCGCCGTACCGACCTCCTCGAGCGTGGCGCGGGCCGACGCGCGCGGCACGGACCGCTTCACCGCCACGGATCGGCCCTCCCCGATTCCGCCGGGACGGCGGCGTCGGCGGCCGGCGGGGCGCCGTTCGCGGCGATGACCGTCCGATACCAGCCGGCGCTGTCCTTCGGGACCCGCTGCTGGGACTCGTAATCGACGTAGATGAGCCCGAACCGGCTCGCGTACCCCTCCGACCATTCGAAGTTGTCCAGGAGCGACCAGACGAAGTAGCCGCGAAGATCGACTCCGCCCGCGATCGCGCGGAGGCACGCCAGCACGTGCCGCTGCAGGTACGCGATCCGGTCCAAATCGTGGATCGCACCGTCCGGGCCGATCCGATCGTCGTACGCGGCGCCATTCTCGGTCACGTAGATCGGAATGGGTCGGTACGCACGGTGCAGGTCCAGCAGCAGTTCGGTCAGGCCGTCGGGGTCGACCTCCCATCCCAGGTCGGTCCGGGGGCGGTCCTGTTCGACGAACGCCACCCGATCTCCGCCCGGCCACCCGACCGGCTCGTGACGCTCCCGGTCCGGCCGCTCGTCGTTGGAGACGCGATCGGCGGCGCGGACGACGAACCGTCGGTAGTAGTTGATGCCGAGCACGTCGATCGGCGCGGCGATGATCGCCTCGTCGCCCTCGCGGATGTGTCCGAGGTCCACGCTCTCGGCGAAGTCGTGCAGGACGTCCTCCGGGTATGCCCCGTTCAGGATCGCGCCGAGGAAGAAGCGGTTCAGCGCGCCGTCGAGCCGCCGTGCGGCGTCGCGATCCTCTTCGGAGTCCGATGCGGCGCTCACGGGAGCCGGGTTCAGGACGATCCCGAGCGTGCGGTCGCGGGGCTCCAGTGCGCGCATGGCCTGCACCGCCTGGCCGTGGGCGAGCAGTACGTGGTGAGCGGCCCGCACGGCGGCCTCGGGGTCGCGGACGCCGGGCGCATGCCGCCCCTCCCCGTACCCCACGAACGCGACGCACCAGGGTTCGTTGATCGTCGTCCAGTACGGGACCCGATCGCCGAGGGCGCGGAAGACCTCCTCGGCGTACTCGGCGAAGCAGTGCGCGACGTCACGGTTGGTCCAGCCTCCGATGTCCTGCAACGCCTGCGGAAGATCCCAGTGGTAGAGCGTGAGGAACGGCGCGATCCCGGCGTCGAGCAGCGCGTCCGCCAGCCGCTTGTAGAAGTCGAGGCCGGCCCGGTTGGTGGGGCCGAAACCGTCCGGTCGGACCCGCGGCCAGGCCACCGAGAAGCGATAGGCGGTGAGGCCCAGGTCGCGCATCATGGCGACGTCCTCCGCCATCCGGTGGAAGTGGTCCGCGGCGACGTCGCCCGTGTCGCCGCCCCGGATTCGTCCCGGGAGCCTGCTGTAGACGTCCCAGATCGATGGGCGACGCCCTTCTTCGGCGACCGCGCCTTCGATCTGGTAGGCGGAGGTCGCGGCGCCCCAGAGGAAGCCCTTGGGAAAGGGCCAGGCCTCGCCCGTCTCCGGGTATGAGAGCGCTCTCACGATTCGCGAAGACTGCGCGCTCCGGGGCCCGCTGTCAAGCGGGCGTTCGGCCCTTGTCGTGCGGGACCTTCGGTTGTGCTGCCCTCGGCGGCGGCTTCTAGACTGAACGGCCGTTCAGTTTCGAGGCCGTGGGACATCACGCATCGCGTATCACGTATCACGTATCACGTATCGCGGATCGGGAGGGAGCGAACCATGACGTTCGGGCTGTCGGCGGAGGACCTGGACATCCAGCAGCGCGCGCGGACGCTGATGGACGAGATCATCCCGTGGGAGGTCCACGCCGAGATGCACGACGGCGAGCTTCCCCAGGGCCAGACCGAGAAGCACATGGCCCGCGCTCACGAGCTGGGCTTCAACGCGATCAACATCCCGAAGGAGCACGGGGGCGACGGCTACTCCATGCTCGAGCAGGTCCTGATCCAGGAGCAGACCGGGCGGGCGACGAACGCGCTGGGCTGGGTGATCCATTCGCCCATGGGATGGTTCTGGCAGGTCGCCTCGCCGTTCCAGATGGAGAAGTGGGGCCGGCCCGCGTACGCCTGCGAGGTCCGGGAGTGCTATGCGATCACCGAGGAGGGCGCGGGCTCCGACGTCGACGGGATCCAGGCGACCGCCCGCCGCGACGGCGACTCGTATGTCCTGAACGGCGTGAAATGGCACGTCACGTCCGCGAACCTCTCGGAGTTCGTCTTCTTCCAGGCGAAGCTGACCGAAGGCGAGCACGCGCGCGAGCACGCGATGTTCATCATGGATCTCGACACGCCGGGCATCACGGTGCGGCGTGTGCCGGCGTACACGCACACGTACGCGCATCACCACTGGGAGATGGAGTTCACGGACGTCCGCGTCCCGGCGACGCACCTGATCGGGAACGAGGGCGACGGGATGACCTTCGCCCACGAGTGGTTCCGCTATGAGCGGCTGATGATCGCGGCGCGGTGCTGCGGGGCGATGGAACGCCTGGTCGAAGAGGCCACCGCGTTCGCGAAGGAGCGGCACGCGTACGGCAGGCCGATCGTGGAGTACCAGATGATCCAGGCCATGCTCGCCGACAGCGTGAACGACCTGTGGGCGTCGCGACTGATGACGTACGAGTGCGCGCGGAACATCGACGCGGGGATCGACCTGAAGGTGCAGCACGCGCAATGCTCGATGGTGAAGCTCTTCGCGAGCGAAGCGGCCGGGCGCGTGGCCGACCGCGCGGTCCAGATCTTCGGTGGCCGCGGGTTCATGCGGGAGAACGTGGCCGAGCGGTTCAATCGCGAGCTCCGCGTGGACCGGATCTGGGAGGGGACCTCGGAGATCCAGCGCGTGATCATCGCCGACCAGGTGGCGAAGCGGGGAGCCCGAACCCTGACCGGATGAGCCGGCGACCGGCTCAGGACGCCAGGTAGCGCACCGTGGCGAAGTCCTGGGTCCCGCCCTGCGGGTTGTAGGTGTACCCGGCCTGCAGGATCTTGCCCGACGACGGGTCGATGGCCACGGTGCCCAACCCGTCGTCGCCCCAATCGCCCACGTGCACCACGCGGCCTCCGCCCGACCCGAACGTCGTGTCCAGCGTGCCGTCCACGTCCAGCCGCATGATGGCGAACTCCGCGTAGGTGTTCGGTGGTATCTCGTCGCGCCAGCCGCCGACGACGACCTTCCCGTTCGACTGCAGCGCGATGCCGGTGGCGTACTCATCCCCTCCGAAGTCCGCGAGGGTGCCGCCTCCATGGCCGAAGGTCTTCTGGAGCCTGCCGGCGGCGGTCAGCTTCATCACGGCGAAGTCGAACGTGCCCCTGCCGTCGGAGAAGCCGGCGGCCAGGATCTGGCCGTTCGGCTCCATGGCGACGGACGTGCCGATGTCGTAGCCGCCGAATCCGGCGACCACCTTGCCCGTGCCGGCGGCGCCGAACGAGGTGTCCAGCGCGCCCGAGGACGTGTACCGCGCGAAGGCGAAGTTCCCGACGCCGTCGTCGACGATGTGGCCCGTCCACCCCACTGCCACGATTCGCTGGTCCGTGGGATCGATGGCCACGGCGGCCGCTTCCTCGTCCTTGCCGAACGAAGTGGTCAGCCTCCCGTCGCCCGAGAACGAGGTGTCGAGCGAGCCGCCGGCCGTGTACCGGGCGAGGGCGAAGTCGTAGTCGGCGTCGCGAACGGTGCCGGCCACCACGATCCTGCCGTTCGATTGGATGGCCACGCCCAACGCCTGCGCGTCGCCTTCCGGGAAGGAGGTGGTCACTTTTCCGTCGCCGCCGCCGAACGTGGTGTCGAGCGTGCCGTTCGCGTTGTAGCGGGCCAGGGCGAACCGTGCCGTGGACGTCCAGGACGTTCCTGCCACAACGATCTTGCCGTTCGGCTGGATGGCCACGGCCTGGGCCAGGTCGTCGCCGCCGAACCCCGTGGTCACCCTGCCGTCGCCGCCCCCGAACGTGGTGTCGAGCGTTCCGGTCACCGTGTACCGGACGACGGCGAAGTCCTGGACCGAGCCGCCTTGCCCCAGATTGCCGCGATCCCCGACGACCACGACCTTGCCGTTGGCCTGCACCGCGACGGCGTACCCGTGGTCGTCCATCCCCAGATCGGTCACCACCTTGCCCGTTCCGCCGAACGAGTGGTCGAGGTCACCCGCCGACGCCCATGCGATCGTGGGTGCCACCACCAGAGCGGTGGACACGGCGAAGGTGAGGAGCAGGGAACGGGCCGTCCGGTTCATCGCCCACCTCCTGGGTCGAGGCGACCCCCCGCACGCGGGATCGCCGGTATGGCGCGTGCGCCGCGTCATGGTAAGCGTGTGCCCCTGATTGGGAAAGGCGTGTGTTCCGGGGGGACGGGTCGCGCTCACGGCGTCGGCCGAACAGGCCCGGACGCGTCAGATCGGTGGCGATTGCAGCGGCGCGCCGCCGAAGCGGTCGACGGTGACGAAGGCTTCGACCGGCTTGCGCGTGAGTTTTCGAGGCATGTGTTCCGGCCTTCCAAACGCGATGAGCGCGGCAACGGCGAACGGGGGCGCGGGGATCGCCAGAAGCGACGCGACCTGGGCCTCGCGTCGGCACAGGAACGTGGTCAGTACGCCGCCCAGTCCTTCGTCCCGCGCGGCCAGGAGCACGTTCTGCGCGAACGGATAGATCGAGGCGCCTCCGACGATGCTCTGCCGGTCCAGGTCGACGTCGGTCACCGCCAGGGCGCGCAGGTCCACGGCGAGCACGGCCAGGACCGGCGCCGAGGCCATCGTCTCGATGAACTCGCTCTGTGGCGGCGGCGCCGACAGATCGACACCGGCCGGCGTGCCGTGCCACCGTCCGTCGTCGCCAGGCGAGAACGGGACACGGCCCGCCGCGACGTAAGCGGCGTATTCGGCGTAGCCCTCGCGCGTCAGCGCCTGCAGTTCCGCCCGCACGTCTGGGTCCCGGACCAGGATGACCCGCCAGCCCTGCCGGTTCCCTCCGCTCGGTGCGAACCGGGCCGAGTCGAAGACACGGAACAGCACCTCGTCCGGCACCGGTTCGTCGACGAATCGCCGGACC
>JBEDUK010000022.1:0-23629 GCA_040414485.1 Actinomycetota bacterium | reverse complement strand
CCGCGGTCGCGCTGATGGCATGGATGACGTTCGCCGAACGAAGCGTGCCGTTCGCGCGGGCCGCCCGATTCGCCATATGGTCAGGTGTCTTTACCATTGGGCTGAACGCCTACTGGTTGTTCCTGCTCGGCTCCAGCGAGGTCGGTAACGCGCTGCTGTTCACCGAGCAGCCCTATGTGATCAACGTGGCCTCGAGCGCGTCGGAGACCATCCGGGGACTCGGCTTCTGGCAGTTCTACGGCGGGGACCAGTACGGCCCGTGGATCCCGGTCGCACGTTCGTACGTCACCGCGCCGCTGTTGCTGCTCGCCGGGTTCGCCGTCCCGGTCGGGGCGCTCGTCTCGGCGTGGCTCGTGCGGTGGCGCTACCGAGTGTTCTTCCTGCTGCTGGCCGCCGTCTCGCTCGTGGTGGCGATGGGGATCTTCCCCGTGTCGCACACCACCCCGTTCGGGCGGCTGCTCCTCCAGGCGTACAGCCATGTGCCGGGCGCGCAGGGCCTTCGGACCACGTACAAGCTGATCACCACGCTGAACCTGTCGCTGGCGGTGTTGGTCGGGGTCGGCGTGCAGGCGGCCTGGGACCGCGTGCGCTGGTCGCCCCAGCGGCGCTGGACCCGGGCGGTCGCCCTCGGCGCCGCGGCCGTGATCGTGGCGGCCGCCGCGACGCCGCTGCTCGACGGCAGCGTCTACAACCGAGAGCACGGGACCGGTTCGCTCCCGCACTACTGGCAGGACGCCTTCGCGTCGCTGGACCGACGGGACACCACCTCACGAGCGTTGTTCGTGCCGGCGACGAACTGGGCCGTGTACCGGTGGGGCGCCATCAAGGAGGCCATCCCGGCAACCGATCCGTCGCTGCCGGCGATCTACCCGATCAGGCTCCCGATCGGCGAGCGGTACGGCTCGAACCTCCTGGCCGCCCTGGAGAGCCCCTACTTCAAAGACCTCCCGGCCGCGGGCACGGCGCAACTGCTCCGGTATCTGGGCGTGAAGGACGTGGTGCTGCAGAACGACCTCGACTGGCAGCGGAGTCATACGGCACGTCCTGCCGCGCTCATGGGCCTGGTCAACCCGAGGACCGGCGATCCGGATCTTCTCCGTGGCCCCGGCTTCGGCGCTCGCGGGCTGAACACCACGCCGACCGCCGGCGCCGTCACCCGCATCCCGATCGAACACACGCTGCGCCCGGTGCAGATCCTGACCGTGTCCGATCCGCTCCCCATGGTGCGCGCGGAGGCGGCCGGCCCGACGGTCCTGTCGGGCGACGGGTACGGGCTGGCCGCGGCCGCCGGAGCGGGACTGCTGGCAGGTGGCCCACCGGTCCTGTATTCGGGGGCGCTCTCCGGAGCCGGCCTGCGAACGGCGCTGTCCGATCCCCGAACGTCGTTCGTGCTGACCGATTCGAACCGCCGGCGGGTCTGGTACTTCACCGGGCCGCAGGCCCCGTCCTCGTACACGTTGCCGGCGAATCGAACCCTCGGCGGCGGGCCCATCGGCTATCTCCTGTTCGGCAACCGGGCCGAGACGCAGTCCACCGCCGTCTATCCCGGGCTTCGAACCATCGATGCGTCCGGCTACGGGCCGCTGCTGGGAGCCACCCCACAGTACCGACCGGCGAACGCCTTCGACGGGGACCCGAACACCTGGTGGCTTGTGGGGCAGGGTCATCAACTGGCCGGGTCCTGGGTCCAGGCCGCCTTCCGGACGCCTCGGCTCGTCGGGAGCGTGGACGTCACCGTTCCGTCGTCACGACTGGTGCGGCCCGTCCGCCGGGTTCGGCTCGGATTCTCCGACGGCACCTCGGTCATCCGGCCCGTGACGCCCGGCGCCGCAACCCATCTGGCGTTCCCTCCCCGGACCACCTCGTTCCTGCGGGTCACGGTCGCCTCCGTCGGATCCGTCGTCGGCTCTCATGCCGACAGCGTGGCCATCGCCGACATCGGGATCCCGGACCTCCGCCCCGCCGAGGTGATCCAGGTGCCGACCGACCTGTTCCGAACCGCGTCGGCGGCGGGGATCGACCCGGCCGAGATCGGAAACCATTCCCTGACGTATCTCTTCGACCGGAGCCGGACCGGATTCGGCCGGCAGGCGTCCGAAGAGGCCGCCATCCGCCGCCGGTTCGAGACGCCGCCCGATTCGGTGCTTGCCATCAGCGGCGCGGGCGCGCTGGACCGGTCGGCGCCGGACGAGCAGATCGACCGGATCGTGTACGGCCCGCGCCCGCTGACGGTGACGTCCACCAGCCGTCTGTTCGGCAACCCGGCGGTGCGTGGAAGCGCGGCCTTCGACGGCAGTCCCTCGACGTCGTGGGTGCCGGCCGGGACGACCGGTGAGTCGCTCACGGCGACGTTTCCACCGCACACGATCGACCGGATCCACATCGACGCGGCGACGGCCACGGGCGGAAGCGACGTGCAGAACGCCCGGAGCTCGATCCTGCAGGTCGGCGCCAGGTTTTCGGATGGAAGCATCGTCCGGGGCGGCCCGCCGTCCCCCAGGAACGGGGCGTTCACGCTCACCTTCCCGCCGGTGCTCACGGGGAGCGTGACCATCACCATCGAGAAGGTCCTGGACGTGCTGCCGGGCGGCGCGAGCCCGGTCGCCATCAAAGAGGTCACGATCCCCGGTGTTCAGCCGCTCACGGCGCGCGCGAGCGACCGCCTCCCGTGCGAGTCCGGGCCGGCGTTCACCGTGGACGGCACGCCGGTCGGGATCCGTCCCGACGGGACGGTCCGCGACCTCCTCGCCGGCGAGTCGCTTCCCTTCGTCACGTGCGACGGCCAGCCGGTCTCCCTCGGCGCGGGGCTCCACACGCTGGACGCCGAAGGCGGGTTCGAACCCGACCGTGTGCAGCTTTCGAACGACATCCCGCGCTCCTCGCCGGCGGCCGCGCCATCGCCGTCGGTGTCGTTCCGATCGCGCGCCGACGGGGGCTTTCTCGTCCACGTGAGGGACGCGTCGGGCCCGTACTACCTGGTGATCGGCCAGAACGTCGAACCGGGGTGGCGCGCCGCGATCGGCGGGCAGGGCCTCGGGCCGCCGCTGGTCCTGGACGGATATTCCGCGGGGTGGAGGATCGACCGCCCCGGAACGTACGACGTGCTCGTCTCGTACGGCCCGCAACGCACCTACGACGTCGCGATCGCCGTCACCGCGGTGGCCATGGCCGCGACGGCGTGCGTGCTGCTGCTGGCGGGCTGGCGGCGGTGGCGCGTCCGGCGGGTCCGCGCGAGGCCGGACGGCGATGCGCCGGCGCCCTGACGCGGCCTCCGCCGCCTTGTTCGCGATCGTCCTGGTCGCCGCCGCATGCACCGGTGGCTCGAAGACCGCGAACGGTTCGGGTCCCTCGGCCTCGACCTCGACCGCCGCAGGAACCGGTGTCCCCGGCTCGCCGGGACAGCGCCCGAACATCCTGCTGGTCGTGAGCGACGATCAGGCGTGGTCGACGTTCGACCGCACGCTCATGCCCGGCGTGTTCGAGCGCCTCGTCGACCACGGCGTCCTGTTCCGGCGGGCGTACGACAGCAGTTCGCTGTGCTGCCCTTCGAGGTCGGAGATCCTGACGGGGTTGTGGGAGCACCACACCGGCGTCGACGACAACGACATCGCGCTCGAGCGGCCGACGATCGTGGAGGCCCTGCACGACATCGGCTACCGGACGATGCTCGCCGGGAAGTACCTGAACAGCGCGCCGTGCACTCCCAGGCCGGAGTTCGATCGATGGGCCTGCGTCTCCGTGGCCCCGTCGTCCTACTCGCTCCACGACCCGTTGGTGAACGTGGACGGCACCTGGACCCGGTTCCCCGGTGCGTATCAGACCGACGTGCTGGGGTCCATGGTCTCCGACTTCGTCGCCTCCACGCCGGCGAACCAGCCGTTCTTCGCCATGTACACCCCGACCAGCCCGCATCTGCCGGCTGACGACCCGAGATACGCGGACCTCGGCGTGACGCCGCCCCGCGGGCCGGCCTACGACGAGGACACCGCGGCGACGAACAAGCCCGACTACCTCCATCGGAGCCCGTTCTCCGCGAGGGAGCAGGCGTCGATCGGCTCGGACTACACGAAGATGGCGCACGCCGTCCGGAGCCTCGACGATTCCGTCTCGGCCATCCTGGACCGGCTGGGCGACCGGGCGCAGCGAACCCTCGTGATCTACACCTCGGACAACGGCTACCTGTACGGCGAGCACCGGTGGGTGGGCAAGGGCGTGCCGTACCAGGAGGGCGTCGACGTGCCGCTGATCGTCCGGTACCCGCCGTGGACCGGAGCCGGCGACCGGGTGACCGACGGCCTGGCGGCGAACGTGGACATCGCGGCGACGATCGCGGAGGCCGCCGGGATCCCATGGGGCGCGGATGGGCGCTCGCTGGAGCCGCTGATCACGGGGGCCGCGCGTTCGGTCCGCGACGCCGTCCTGCTCTCCCGATGCAACGGTGAGGTGCGGCGCTGCGTGCCGGTTCCCGAGTACTGGGGCGTGGTGACGGCGCGGTACGAGTACATCCAGTACGGCACGGGCGACGAGGAGCTGTACGACCTCGCCTCGGATCCGCACGAGCTGCGGAACCTCGCGGTCGACCCGTCGGCGGATGCCGAACGGACGCTTGCCCGGCGCGTGCTCACGGCGCTCCGCGCCCCCCCGCCGATCCAGACGACGATCGTCAGCGGACCGGCGGCCGCCGGCTCCTCCGCGTCCGGTGGGGCGTCGACCTCGCCCCCCGGCATGGTCGAGTTCCGGTACTTCTCGCAGTCGCGCTTCGCCACGTACCGGTGCCGGTTCGTCCGCGGTTCCACGACCGAGGGATGGTTTCCCTGCGACCCGGACGGCCTGACCGCGGGCCCTTTGGCGCCCGGGCGGTGGGCATTCGAGGTGGCCGGCTCCGACGGGCTCGGCCACACGGACTCGTCGCCGGCGGTGCGCCGCTTCGAGGTCGGCGGGTCGGCGTCGCTGCCGGTGCTGTCCGTGGGAGACGCTCGCATCCGGGAGGGCGACTCGGGAGGTTCGCCGGTGACGTTCACCGTTTCGCTTGACCGCCGACCACGGTCGCCGGTGACGGTGCGCGTCGCCACGCAGGACGACACCGCGGCGGGCCCGTCACAGTTTGTGCCGGTCGCCGGGACGTTGACGTTCGAGCCGGGCCAGCGCGCGAAACGGGTCACCGTTCTGGTCAAGGGCGACACGATCCATGAGCCGAACGAACGGTTCGAGCTTCTGCTCTCCGATCCCCACGGCGCGGCGCTCGGTGACGACCGCGGGACGGCCACGATCGTGGACGACGACCCCGCGCGGAGCTGCTCGATCACCGGGACGAACGGCGACGATCACATCACCGGCACGCCCGGCCCCGACGTGATCTGCGGCCTGGGCGGGGACGACGTGATCGAAGGTGCCGGGGGCGACGACGTGCTGATCGGCGGTCCCGGCAACGACGTGCTGATCGGCGGTTCCGGCAACGACGTGCTCGACGGCGGCACGGGCGTCGACACGGCGCGATTCCCGTCCAGCGATACGGTTCACGGGGTCGCGGTGTCGCTCGAGGAGGGCGTCGCCTTCGGGACGGACACCGGGAGGGATTCGATCGTCGTCAGCGGCAGCCGTTCGTCGGTCGAACGGGTCGAAGGAAGCGACGGGCCCGACCTGCTGGTGGGCGACGCCGGTCCGAACGTCCTGAACGGGGGCGCCGGGGACGACGTCCTGTTCGGCCGCGACGGCGCGGACGGCCTCTACGGAGCCTCTGGGAACGACCGGCTCTCCGGCGAGGGCGGGGACGACGTGCTCCTGCCCGGCGCCGGCGACGATGCTGTGGACGGCGGTCCCGGGACCGACTACGTGTCCTACGCCGATCTGGGCGGCCGCCCGGGCGCACCCGGCGTGACGGTCGACCTGGCCGCGAAGCAGGCGACCGGGTCGAGCGGAACGGACGGTGCGGATGCGGCGGGAAGCGACCTGCTCACCTCGATCGAGAACGCGGCCGGTTCGCCATCGGACGACGTGCTGCTGGGTAGCGGCGGCAACGACATCCTGAGCGGCCTCGACGGGACGGACCGGCTCGACGGGCGCGGCGGCGACGATCTGCTGATCGGCGGTCCGGGCGACGACACCGTGGACGGAGGTCCAGGGAAGGACGTGGCGGACGAGACGGCGACGTCGGGCGGCCCCGGCAACGATCGCCTGATCGACGTCGAACAGGTCATCCGCGGTCAAGGCTCCGAGGAGGAGGGTTCGGGCTCGACGCCGCCCGGCACCGGCGGGGAGGGCGGGATTCCGGAGGACCTGCCGTCGTGGCTCGTCCAGTGAGGATCGGCCCTCACCGCATGCGTCGGCCGTCACCGACGCGACCGTTGCGAACCCCTGGGTCGCTCGACAGACTGCGCGCCATGGCGAGAGCGGGATGACGGTGGCCGGACCGATCACGGCGGAGCAATCGGGTTCGAGCGGAGCCGTCGCCGCTCGGGACGCACGCACGCCACGCCCGGCGCGGTCCCGCCGGCTGATGTGGATCCTCCTCGCCGTTGGCCTGCTCGCGCTGCCGTTCCTCTCGCTTCCCGGCCGGTATGTCGCGGACACACGCGACGCCCTGTGGTTCGACCCGGGCGGCTACATGAACGGCGTCTTCGGCCTGTGGCGCGCCAGTCCGTATCTGGGCGACGCGCAGGCCATCGGGCTCTTCTTCCCCATGGGCGCCGTCGTCTGGTTCCTGCACGCGCTGGGGCTGTCCGCGTGGGTTGCCGAACGCCTCTGGCACGGCCTTCTCCTGCTGACGGCGGCCGGCGGCACGATCATGCTCGTCGACCGGATGAGCGAGCGCCGAACGGTGCTCGCCCCGCTCCTCGCCGGGCTGCTCTATGCGCTGACCCCGTTCACGTTCGGCTTCGGTCTGACGTATTCGGCGTCGTTCCTGCCCTACGCGCTCCTTCCGCTGCTCCTGCTGATCACCCTCCGGGGAAGCGAGGAGAGTGGCCTGCTCTGGCCCGCGGCGTTCGGATTGACCGTGGTCGCGATGCGCGGGGGGAGCGCGGCGCAGGTCTGCGCCGTGGCGGTCGCCCTGCTGTTCGCCCTGTGGCTCGCCGTGGCCGACCGGACGGTACGGGCGGGCCGTGTGTGGCGGTTCACCGGGCTGGGCGTTCTGGCCGCCGTCGGGCTGAACGCGTACTGGCTGACGCTGCTGCCCGTCCGGGGCGTGACGACCGGCCTGGCCGCGTCGCTGGGAACCGGCGTTCCCGGCTGGAGCATCTCGGAGACGGTTCGCGGTCTCGGAGCCTGGCAACTGGGTGGCGGCCATCTCGGTCCGGCGGCTGCCCCGGTGCGGCCCTACGCAACGGAACCCGTGCTGGTCGTGCTGGGGTTCGTCGTCCCCATCCTGGCGCTGATCTCGGCGTGGCGTGTGCGCTGGCGGTTCCGGCTGTTCTTCCTGTTCCTGGGTGCCGCCGCCGCGTTCGTCATGGCCGGTGCCTTCCCGGCATCCCACCCGACGCCGCTCGGCTCGGCGCTGCGCTGGCTGTCCGGCCACCTGGGGACGAACGCGCTCGCTTCGGGCGCGCAGGCGGCGCTTAACCTGTCACTGGCCGTGCTGGTGGGCATGGCCGCGCAGCCCGCCGTGCATGCGCTCGGTCGCCTCCGGTACGCGAGCGCCGCCCGCGCGGTCGCCGTCGTCGCCGCCGCTTCGCTCGTCGCGGTGAACGCGTTCCCGCTCCTGTCGGGGCATGTCTACGACGAACGGCTGTCGGTGCGATCGATCCCCGCGTACTGGTCCAGCGCCCTGGCACGGGTCCATGAGGAGGCCGGCGCCGAGCGGACCTTCTTCGCGCCCGGCACCAACGCGGCGACGTACCGGTGGGGGACGATCCGTGACGGCATGCCCGCGGTGACGCTGACGCCCGGCGCGATCGAACCGGACGCGACCGGGTTCGGCTCCCCCTATGCGGCGAACCTCCTTCGGGCCGTCGAGCAGCCGTACGTCGGAGGGACCGGTGCGAGCGGCGCCGCCCGGCTCCTTCGCTACCTGGGGGCGGGCGACGTGGTGCTCCAGAACGACCTGGACTGGCAGCGCGCCCGGACGGCGCGCCCGGCCGACCTTCATGTGCTCCTGCGGAACCCGGATATCAGGCGCGAGATCGGATTCGGGCTGCCGGGGCAGAACACCACCGCGCCGCTGCCGCGCAACGCCTCCGGCGACCCCCGCCGCGCCTTCGAGGAGCGGCTCGCGCCCGTGGAGATCCTGAGCGTGCGGAACCCGGCCCCTCCGATCAGGGCGGAGGGGCCCGATCCGGTGATCGTCTCAGGAGACGGGTTCGGCATCGCGGAGGCGGCGAATGCAGGCCTGCTGTCCGGCGCCCAGCCGGTCCTGTACTCGGGCTCGTTGACCTCGGACGACCTGAGCGCGCTGATGGCGAGGTCGAACCCGACGCTGATCGTCACGGACACCGACCGCCGGAGGGTCTGGTCGTTCACGAGCCCGGCCGGCACGTATTCGTACACGCTTCCGGCGAACGCCGGTGGCGGAAGCGAAGCGTCCCCGGGATCCGGCGGGCGATCCATCGCGTACGGGCTGTTCGACGGACGGCTCGACACGCAGTCCGTCGCCGTGTATCCGGGGCTCTCCTCGATCACCGCTTCGACCTACGGCTCGCCCGCGCGGCTCGCGCCGCAGTTCCGCCCGGCGAACGCCTTCGACGGCGACCCCGCCACGTGGTGGGTCGTCGGCCCGGACCGCAACCCGGCCGGAGCCTGGATCCGGGCCACCTTCGACGCTCCGCGGAAGCTGGAATCCATGTCGATCACCACGCCGGCCGTCGGCGTCGCCCCCCGGGTCAGAACGGTCGAGATCGACTTCTCCGATGGCTCAGCGATCAAACGGAAGCTCCGGCCGCAGGGCGTGACCGGCATCCGGTTCCCGACCCGGACCACGGACTGGCTCCAGGTTCGGATCGCCTCGGTGGTTCGTGGCACGCTGCCCAAGGCGCGAGGCGTGCCGATCGCCGACATCGGCATCCCCGGACTGGACGCGGGCGAAATGATCCAGGTCCCGAGCGACCTGTCCGCGATCGCAACGAAGGCGAAGGGTGGCATCGGCTCGCTCGCGGGCCTGCCGCTCACGTATCTGTTCGAACGGGCCCGAACCGGCACGCCGCGCGATCGCGACGAGGAGCTGCGGATCGCCAGGCGCTTCGAGGTGCCGACCACGCGGTCCTTCACGCTCGGGGGCTCGGCGCACCTCAACCGGCTCGCCCCCGACGAGCAGATCGACGCGCTCGCCTACGGAGACCAGCCCGTCACGGTCACGTCGTCCAGCCGGCTGTTCAACCTTCCCGCCCTGCGGGGGAGCGCGGCCTTCGATGGAAACGCGTCCACGGGGTGGATCCCGAGCGGCCGGATCGGACAGTGGATCCAGGCGGACTTCCCCGCGCATCAGATCGACTCGGTCGTCGTGCATTTCGACACGTCGCGCCTGCGCACGCCGATCCTGAGGTTGCAGGCGCGGTTCTCGGACGGCTCGACCGCCGAGGGCCGGCTGCAGAATCTCTCCGACGGCACCATCACCATGTCGTTCCCGCCGATCGTCACATCGTCAGTCAGGTTGACGATCGAATCGGTGTTCCTGCCGAACGGATCCAAGCCGAAGCCTTCGGAGATCACCGAGATCAAGATCCCGGACGTGCCGGTGGTGCCCGCCGACGCCACGGCTCGCCTGCCGTGCGTCTCCGGTGACGCCTTCACGGTCGACGGCCGGCCTGTGTCCGTCCAGCTGGACGGAACGCAGCAAGACCTGATCCGCGGGCGGAACCTGCCGCTCTCCACCTGCGACGGTGCGGAGATCCCCCTGACGGCGGGCAGGCACGACGTGATCGGCGGGGGCGCGCTCCAACCCGACACGGTGTCGCTCTCCTCGCCCGGCGGGCTGCTGTCGCAGCCGGCACACATCCCGGCGGTGTCGTCGTCATCTCCGCACGCGGGCCGGTTCGTCATCGACGTGCACGGCGCCACGGGTCCCTTCTACCTGGTGCTCGGCCAGAGCGACGTGACGGGCTGGCGCGCGAGCATCGGCGGCGCCGACCTGGGCCCCCCCGTCCTCCTCGACGGGTATTCGGCCGGTTGGTACGTGACGAAGACGGGCTCGTACACGGTGACGGCGACGTTCGGACCGCAGACCGTCTACACGGCCGGGCTCATCGTCAGCGGCGCCGTGCTGGCGGTCCTGCTGGTGCTGGTCCTCGTGGCCGTCCTTCGCCGGAGGCGCGAGCCGTGATCGGACGCGTGGTTCGTTCGCTGCTGATCCTGGCGATCGGGTACGGCGTCGGCGGCCGGGTGGGACTGATCGCTGCGGCGGCCGCCGTCGCGGTGCGGGAGGTGGTGCGGATGCCGGTCCGGGTCCTCTGGGTGGGCGCCGTGCTCGCGATGGCCGCGGCACCGCTGGCCACGCTCGCGCAGGGCCTGCCGTCGACCCCGGTGACGGGCACGCGGCTGATCGCCACGCATCTCGCGGCGAATGCGCTGGTCATCGTGGCCCTCATCCTGGCGGTCCATGCCGGCATCGCCGAGCTCACCGACCCGGCCAGCGCCGACACCGCGCCGCTCATCCGTCCACTCGCCGAACGGCGGCCCGCCCGCCCCGCACCCTCTGTCGATGCGGAGCAGGGCCGGACCGAAGCGCCCGCCGCCGGACCCCCGACACGGGCGCCTCAGCCGTCGCCGTCGTCGGCGGGGACTGCGCCCTGGTGGTCGACGCCGCCCGATCCACCGGAGAGTTCGCCCCCGGGCGGCTGAGTCGAGCCCGGCCTCCGGCCGCCGCGGGCGCGCATGAGCATCACGCAGTTCCAGAGCGCCACCTCCCGCAGGCCGGGGATCCGCGCCAGGAACCGCCACGACGGCCAGTACCGCGGTGCCACGTCCAGAACGTCGACGTCCAGCGACCGGACCAGGCGGAGCACGTCTCCCACGTGGACGGGAAAGAGGGTCCGGCCGGGAAGGTTCCACGGCGGCGGCTTCCCCCGCACGGCCTCATAGGTTCGGACGCCCGCGTTCGGCCCCAGGTAATGGAACGGGCTCCATTCGTGCCCGCCCATCGGCGAGAGCCAGTTCGTCCACGACAGGAAGATCACGCCGCCCGGGCGCGTGACACGCAGCAGCTCGTCGACCGACGCGACCGTGTCGCGCGTGTGCTCGAGCACGTTCGAGGACGTCACGCCGTCGAAGGACCCATCGGGGAACGGCAGCCGTTCGGCACGGCCGCCGACGAAGCGCGTCGTCCGCGCACCCTCCACCCTCCGGTCGGCCACGTCCAGAGCCACGGCCTCGCGGGCGCCGGCCTCGAGCAGGCGCATCGGGAGCACCCCGTTGCCGGTCCCGACATCCAGCCACCGGCCGCCCGCGACACGAACGCCCCGGCTTGCCAGATACCGGAGCACCAGGCCGGAAACGGCCAGGTGGAACGGCATGGGCTCGGCACGGTGCCGGAGCGCCAGGCGCGCGATCCGCACCATCTCGGCCGGGCTCGGTCCGGCGCGGCGGCCGGGCGCGGACTCGGTCAGGGCCGCCGCCCGGACGATTGAACTGCGCCGGACGTCGCGTAGCCGTACCGCCGAAGGAGCGGGAGCGTGATCGCCGTCACCGCGGAACGATCGGCGCCGTTCATCCGTGTCCGCCATTCGTCGTCGGCGCGAAGTTCGATCCACCCCTCCTGGAACCTGACCGGGTTCCCCGCGGTGGTGTGCGCCGTCCCCAGGTGGAGGCGCGCCCCTTCCATGTGCGAAAGGTCGGCGGGGCCCAGCGACAACGAATCGACGATGCGCTCGATCTCGCACCGCGCGTCGGTGACCAGGTCCTCGTAGCGGACGCGGACGTATGGGAACCCCGACGGCCGCGTCGCCTCGGCGGCGAGGTTCGCCAGATCCCACGCCATCGCGCTCCGCAGGCTCGGATACCTGGGCATGTTCAACTCGCGCCAGTGGACCTCGGGCCGCCGGACCTCGCGCCGCCACGAGTGCGCAACCGCCCGGCTGTCGCGGACGAGGTGCACGAACCTGACGTCGAAGCCGGGGATCCCCTTCAGGACGAAGGCGTGCTGCGGGTCCTTCGTCGAATCCACCAGGAAGCGGGCGCCGGACACGGACCGCATCGCGCGGTACAGGCGCGCCACCGAACTCCGGTAGTCCTCGAGCCGGCGCCGGTACGCGGCCGACGACAGCCGGCGACCGCCCGCGATCCGCGGGAGGTTCCAGAACCCGTCGACCGATCGCTTCGTCCGCGAAACAGCGTCGGCGCGCGCCCCGTCGAACCCGCCGAACGCCTCGCGGGCCACCTCGGTCCAGAACGCGCATTCCCGGAACGGCACGCCGCAGCCGCACAACTGGTTGCCGCGGAAGCACCGGTCCCACACGTGGCGCATCTCGCCGAACGACGCGAAGCCGGGGATGCCGCCCAGGATCCGGTCGAGGAGCGTGCTTCCCGTCCGCGCGTATCCGCCGACGAAGACGATTCCGACACTGGCCTCAGACATGATGGCGAGGGTATTGTGTGCGGCGGATGGGCTCCCTGCCAGCGTGCCGTGAGCCCGGCAGCAGGCGCACGGCGTCGCCTCGGCACCATGGGGCGGTGAAACGGGGGCGGCATGAAGAGGGTGTTCGGCTACATCCTGGTGACCATCGGGTTCACCCTGATCTTCCTCTCGCCCTTCCTGCTGTTCTACGCGACGCCGCGCCTGGAGAAGGCGCCGACCGACACGCAGGAGCAGATCGTCTCCACGGGCCAGGGCACGTATTTCAGCGCGAAGCAGTTGAAGGCGGTCACCACGCCGGTCAAGAACGTCGAGGTCCTCTCAGGCCAGCCGCAGAAGAGCACCGACACGGTGGCGGTCGTGTACTACACGTCGAAGCTGTTCAACCCCGACGACGGATCTCCGATCACGTACGACAAGGAGGTCTACGCGATGAACCGGCACACGGGCGTCGCGGAGAACTGCTGCGGCGAGACGCCGAAGATGCACGGACAGACGCTGAAATTCCCGTTCGGCACGCAACAGAAGTCCTATCTGCTGTGGGATCCCACGGCGAACGCCGCGCTTCCGGTCTCCTACGCGCGCAGCGAGGACCTCGAGGGCGTGACCGCCTACGTGTTCCAGGGGACGCCGCGCCCCGTGAAGAACGGCACGCTCGACCTGCCGAACTCGCTGATCGGCGTCACGGGCCAGGGCGAGACGACGACCGACACGTTCTATCAGGCCAGGACCAGCGTCTGGATCGAGCCACAGACCGGCCGGGTGCTGAAGGGTGAGAAGGACCTCCAGCAGTGGGCCGAACTGAACGGCCAGAAGGTCTTCGACCTCGCCGCCATCAAGCTCGGGTACGACGACGCGACCGTGGCCCATTTCGTCAGCGAGGCGAAGAAGGACATCAAGCAGCTTCGGATCATCACGAAGGTGATCCCGATCTTCGGACCGATCATCGGCGTCATCCTGGTGATCATCGGCCTGATGATGCTCCGGGCGCCCAAGCCCACGTCCACCTCGTCACGAGAGCCGCAGGCGGCCGCGGCCTGATCGGATTCGTCCGGCGTCATCCGCTCGGGGTGGCATGTTCGGCCATCGCGCTGGTCGTCGTGCTGCCGCTGCTCCGGCCGGGCTATGTGCTCGCCTACGACATGGTCTTCGTGCCGCACCTGCGGTTCTCGACCGCCCTGCTCGGCGTCACGCGTTCATACCCGAGGGCGGTCCCGACGGACCTCCTCGTGGCCGTCGCCTCCACGGTGGCCGGGGGAGCCATCGTGCAGAAGGCCGTCCTCCTGCTGATCGTGGGCGGCGGCGCGATGGGCGCCGGCAGGCTGGTTCCCGCGGACCGTGCCGTCGCGCGCATCGCGGGGGCGGTGCTGTACGTGTGGAATCCGTTCGTCTACGAACGTCTGCTGCTCGGGCAGTGGGCGCTGCTGCTGGGGTACGCGGTGCTGCCGTGGGCGGTCGGCGCGGCGATCGGGTTCCGGCGTGAGACGGCCGGCTCGGCGGCCCGGCTCGTCCTGGGCTTCGCCGGCCTCGCGGTGAGTCCCTACTCGGCGATCATCGGCGGCGCGTCGACGCTCGCGGTCGCGTTCTGGCCGGGCAGGCGTGAGCCAGACAGGGGGAAGGAGAGCGCCGCCGACCGCCGTCCGGGCCATCGGGGACGTCGCGCAGCGCTCGTCCTGGCCGGCGTGCTGGCCGTGAACCTTGTCTGGCTCATCCCGGCGTTCCTGTACCCGGCCGGCTCCGCGCAACCGGATTCGGCCATCAGCCTCTTCAGGGCCCGATCGGACTCGCCCGTTGGCACCGTCGGCAGCGTGCTGACGCTCGGCGGGCTGTGGCGGACCGATCTCGCGCCCCCCGGCCGGAGCACGATCATCTGGATCCCGGCGGCGCTGCTCATCGCCGGCGTCGCCGTCCGCGGGTGGCCCCACCTGCGACGCAGTTGGCCCGTGGGCGCGCGGCGCGGACTGGTCGTGGCCTCCGCCGCCGGAGTCGTCCTTGCGCTCGCCGCCTCCTTCCCGGGATCGCGGGACGCGCTCGAATGGATCGCTCGGACGCTGCCGGGCGGCGGCTTCCTCCGGGACGGACAGAAGTTCGTGATGCCGCTGGCCGTCCTGTGGTCGGTGCTGTTCGGCGCCGGCGTGGACCGGTTCCTCGAGGACCTGCCGGCGTCCGACCGCCTCGCCCGCGGCCTCGTGCTGGCGCTCCCGCTGTTGCCGATCGCGCTCGCGCCGACCCTCGCGTGGGGCGCGGGCGGGCGCCTGCGCACCGCCGAGTATCCGGCGTCCTGGGCGGCGGTCGAACGGGTCCTGGCGGCCGACCGTTCCCACGGTGCCGTGCTCACCCTTCCGTGGCATGCATACTTCCCGTTCGGCTGGAACCACGGGTCGACCGTGCATCAGCCTGCGGCGCAGTACTTTTCGTCGCCGGTCGTGGCGGGGTCGGCGCTCGAACTCGGGTCCGCGACCCTCCGGGCGGAGGACCCGTGGGCGCGCCTGGCAGGGCGGGCGCTGGTGTCCCCGCCTCCGCTGGCGCCACGGCTGCCGGCCCTGGGCGTCCACTGGGTCCTGCTGTTCAAGGAGGCCGACTGGCGGGATGCGCTTCCGCAGGTCGAAGGCATGAAGAAGGCGGTCGACACGCCGGACCTGACGCTGTACCGCGGGTTCCAGGCCGGCCGGCGCCCGAGGTTCCCGACGGCGCCGCTCGGGCCGATCGTTGCCGGCGACCTCATCGCCGCCGGCGCGGTCGCCGTGGCGGGAGTCTACGCGTGGAACGCGCGGCGGCGGCGCGGAGTCGCCGACGAGCGGAACGGACCGGACGGACGGACTTCGGCGAGGGCCGGGACCGAGGTCTGACCGCCGTCAGGCGGGTCCCAGTGGCGCCACGGCCGGCTCCGGGACGACCGTCTCGCCGGCTTCTGGAATCGTGACGGTCGCGGGCCTGCGGGCGTCCTCGAGCGCGGCCATGAAGGCGGATGCCGTCCCAATCCAGCCGAACTCGCACGCGCGCTCTCGCGCCGCGGCACCCAGGGTCGAGCGGAGCGGTTTCGAGCGGAGCAGTTCGCGCAGCGCCAGGACGAAGCCGTCGTAGTCGTCGGCCAGCATCCCCGTTCGGCCGTCATGGATCGATTCGGTCAGCCCGCCGACGCGGAAGGCCACCGACGGCGTCCCCTCGACCGCGGCCTCCACGACGGCGAGCCCCCAGCCCTCCATCACCGAGGGCAGCGCCATGGCCCATGCGCCGGCCAGGATCCGGCGCTTCGTCTGTTCGTCCACGAATCCCTCGAAGGAGACCAGATCCTCGGTGCATGCCTCGGCGCTGGCGGCGCGGAGCCGATCCTCCCATGCGCCCTTGCCAACGATCCTCACCCGCAGGTCGGGGAACTCCTCGCGGAGGTCGGCAGCAGCCGAGATCAGCAGGTCGACGCGCTTGTGCGGAACCAGCCGGCCCAGGTACGCGATCGTCGGCGACGGATCCTCCCCGTCGGCCACGGAGCGCGCCGCCTCGCGGACGTCCGGCGACCCGTTGTACACGACCGTGACACGCCCAGGGGCCACGCCGAGTTCGGCCAGCGCCGACCTCGAAGCCTCGGACACCGTCACGTAGGTCGCGCGGCGGTAGACGAACGGGGCGAGGCGGGACTCGACCCACCAGCCGAACCGTGCCAGTCGCCGGCCGAACAGCATGCCCCACTGCTCGCGGTGGACGTGGTGGACGAGCGCGACGACCGGACGTCCGCTGTACAGCGGCGCGAAGAACGGGATGGCGTTCTGCACGTCGACCACGACCTCGTGGGGCCCGAACCGGCCCATGACGTGGTAGACGGC
Organism: Actinomycetota bacterium; assembly: GCA_040414485.1. GTDB lineage: Bacteria > Actinomycetota > UBA4738 > UBA4738 > UBA4738 > JBEDUK01. The sequence continues at coordinate 7,312 of JBEDUK010000022.1, read as the reverse complement.
CGCCCACAGGTACACCGTGCGCCACGAACCTCGCCGGAGGAACCGGACCCCGTCCCTCATCTCCTCTCGCGGCGCGCCGGGATATGCCGCGCAGAACACGGTGACGGGCGTTCCCGAGCGCCGGATCTGCGCGGCCACCTCGCTCACGAACACCTCGGATCCGCCTCCCTGCGGGTGGCCGGTGTCCCGCCAGCTCAGGAACAGGACGCCGGCCTCGCGTCCCTTCGAGACCGCCAGCAGCCGGCGCGCGTGCACCAGGACGGTGATGAGGACGGCGGCCTGTACCGCGGTCATCGCGGCCGCCGTGGCGTACGCGTGATAGGCGACGGCGGTCACGGCGACGCAGCCGGCGGCCGCGACCAGCGTGGTCGAACACACCCACGCGACGCGGCCCGCCCCGAGGCACAGGTTGATGACGACGATCGACGCGCCCGCGAGCAGCATCGCGACCGCCAGGATCCGCACCAGTCCCACCGCGTCCGCGTAGCGGCCCGCGTAGGTGAAGGACAGGATCTGCGAGGGGAAGACCTCCAGGACGAGGACGGCGATGAGGGCCGGCACGGCGGCGAACGCGGCCACCCGGGGCATCGCCTTCCGCGGGCCGGCCACGGCTGTGCGCCGGATCGCGTAGGCGGCGGCGGGCATCTGCGCGTACATCGCGATCCGGGCGAGCGACGAGGCGGCGGCGTACGCGCCGACGCGCGGGCCGGAGGCCAGACGGACCACGACCACGTCGATGTACTGCACGATGCCGACGAAGAAGAGCCCGGCGATCGACATCCAGACCTCGGGGGTGACCGGCTGGGCGTCCGCGGAGCTCCTTCGGGGCAGGGCGATCCACGCCGCGAACAGCCCGACCGCGACGCCGGCGGCAAGGCCGGCCATGGCCCCGCCCACCCGGAAGCCGCGCTCCACCAGCAGCACGGCGAAGGTGATCCGCGCCACCCCCTCGAGCAGCATGGTGGCGCCGGTGTACGGCAGGCGCCCCAGGCCGACCAGAAGACCGCGGTTCCAGGACGAGCAGATGAGCAGGACGGCGGCCAGCCCGCACCAGCCGATGGCGCGAACGGTGTCGCCGCCCGGGACGAAACCCACCACCGCCGCGGCCAGCCCCATGACGAGCAGGCCGTTTCGCCATGGCATGCGGGGCAGCCGTCCCGTGCGGGCCGACGACATGGCCCCACCGCCGAACAGCGCCGTGCTCGGCCCCGTCAGCGCGAGCAGGACGCCCAGGAGCGCGACGAAGGTCGAGAAGTCCGTCGGGTCGAGCCGGCGGCCGAGGACGGCGTTGAACAGGTAGGTCGTGACGGCCGTCGCGGCGAACGCAAGCCCGTAGACGAGCACGCCACCGACATCGCCGAGGCGCAGTGCGGCGAGCCGCGCGCGGACGCCTCTGCCGGCCGACGCTCCCCCGTTCGGCAACCCGCCCCCGATCTCTGCCGCCCCACGTCACCGAGACGGCGATCGCGCGACCCGGCGCGTGGACCGCCGAATGATACGTGCAGCGTCCGGCGAAAGGCCATCCCACAAACCGAGCCTCACCTGCGCCGTTCGAGCCGGCCGGCGTTCCCCGCCTCCCGGTCTGCCAGACGAACGCAACAGGCCGGGCGCGGGTAACAACCCACCGATCAACTACGATGCCTGGGTCTGCCGGCCGGGATCTTGCCCACCGCCGAGCGGCCTCCATCGACACCGAGCCGAGGTTGGGTCACGCCGTGAACGCGCTGGTCGTCCGGATCCGCCGGGTCTCCGTCGGCGTGTGGCTCGGCATCTTCGCCGCGGGGTTCGCCGCCCTGACCGCGTGGTTCCTGATCGGCCCCCTCCTCGGTCCGACCGCCGGCCGCGGCTACTACCGCCCGCTTCTGCATGCGTTCGCCTACGGGTTCACCCAGCCGCTCGTGCTGCTGTTCATCCCGTACGGCCTCGCGCTGCTCGCGTGGCGGCGAGGGAGCCGGATGTCCGTCCGGCTGCTGTTCGGGGGCGCGATCGCGCTTCACGTCCTGCTGCTGTTCGCGCCGACGCCGCAGTCCTACGACATCCACCAGTACCTGTTCTACGGCCGGATGCAGGCGCTGCACGTCGGCGCCCAGTCCTCGCTCGCCGCGCACGCCGGGAACCCGTACGTGATCCAGCCGGCCATGGGCTGGTGGGACCCGTGGTACTCGTGGGTGAAGTGGCCCACGCAGACCACCGTCTACGGGCCGGTGTGGAGCCTGCTCGCGTACGGGGTCGCGCTGGCGTCGGGCGGCAGTCACACCGCCGGCTACCTGCTGATGAAGTTCGTGATCTTCGCCCTCGACCTGTCGGTGATGCTGGTGATCCTGCGAATGGCACGCGACCGCCGGGATCCGGTGGCGTTCGCGGGATTCGGCCTCCTGGCGTACGCGTGGAACCCGCTGGTGCTGATCAGCGTGCCGCTCGCGGGTCTGGTCGACGTGGCGCTCGCCGCGGGGCTGGCGGGCGCGTTGCTCGCCGCCCGCCGGGAGCGCGACTGGCTCGCGACGTTGCTTCTCACGCTGATCACGCTGGTGAAGATCTACGCGGGCGTGGCCCTGATCCTCTGGCTCGTTCTCCTGCTGCGCCGGAACGGGTGGCGGCGGTCGGCTGCGCACGCCGGGGCCGCGGTCGCGATCGCGGCGGTCCTGTTCGCTCCGTACTGGGCCGGCTTCCAGACTTTCCACGGCCTGTTCCACGTCGCGAACCTGTCGAACCACTCGTTCGCCGGAACGCTCCAGCGCCTGCTCACGCCCGTCATGAGCGCGCTCGGGCTCTCCAGCCCGTGGCACGCCTCGGGCGCCATCGTCCGGTTCGCCAGCCTGGGGCTGCTGTTGGCCGCCGTGGTCGTATCGGTGATCCGGACGCGAACGCAGCGCGACCTCTGGCATTACGTCCTGATCGTGCTTGCGGCCTACTGCCTGTTCACGCCGTGGTTCTTCTACTGGTACCTGGTCGCGCCGCTCGCCCTGGTCGCCGTGCTCCCAGAGGACCCGCTGTCGGCGCCGATGCTGACCGCCTCCGGCACGCTGCTCATCACCGTGTCCTTCGCACCGTGGCTCCTGGGGCAGGCCGTGGAGACGATCCTTCGCTACGCGCCGCCCGCGATCGTGTACGCGCTCGGCCTCGGCCGGCGCAGCGTCGACTCCGCGGGGCACGAGGCGCCGGGCGGCGCGCAGTCCCCGTCGACGCCCGAGCAGGATGTCTCCGAGGCGGGTGGCGCCGCGGTTCCCGCCGGGTCGGCCGCGACTCCCTGAGGCGACATGGAGCTCGCCGAGTTCCAGCGGATCATCGCCCGCACGTACCTCGAGCGGGATGCCGGGCGAGGCACCGACGGCACGTTCCGCAGGCTGGTGGAGGAGGTGGGCGAACTCGCCCGCGCCATCCGGCACGCGGACGCCGGACAGCTCGAGCTCGAGACCTCCGATGTCCTGGCATGGCTCGCCTCGGTCGCCAGCCTCACGGGCGTCGACCTGGAGGCCGCGGCCGCGCGGTACGCGCAGGGCTGTCCGAAGTGCGGGGATTCACCCTGTTCATGCGCGCCCGGTGACGCGGCGCGGCAGGCGGACCACGATCAGTAGACGGCCCGCGCCGAACGGTCTCGTTCGAAATCCCAGTCTCGACACCGCCAGAAGACCGATGCAGAGATCCCCCAAGTGGTGCAAGACTGCACTCTCCGGGGGATGCGGACCCGGGGAACACCGCTCGGGGCCGACCGCCCGACGACACGCCCGGTCGGCTCCGGGACCGGCGCATCCTCCGGGAAGGGGGGGCGGAAGGGGCCGGCTCGCCGGCCCCTTCCCGTTCGTTCGGACTCAGGCCACGACCGATTCGCCGGCGTCGCCGCCTGCGACCAGTTCGGCGATCTGCACCGCGTTGAGCGCCGCGCCCTTCCGAAGGTTGTCTCCGGCGCAGAACAGGAGCAGCGCGCGCGGGTCGCCGGCCATGCCGCGGATGCGGCCCACCAGCACGTCGTCCCCGCCGGCCGCCTCCAGGGGCGTCGGGAACTCGCCCGCGGGCTCGCCGGCAATCGGCACGTCCACCACACGCACACCGGGCGACGCGTCCAATGCCGCACGCGCGCGTGTGGGTGTCACGTCTCGTTCGAACCGGGCGAACACGCTCACGGCATGGCCGACCGGCACCGGCACGCGCACGGCGGTCCCTGCGACGGGCAGATCCGGCAGGCCGAGCACCTTGCGCACCTCGTCCCCCATCTTCAGCTCTTCGGTGGAGAAGCCAGAGCCCTCCGGGTCGAACCGCTCGCAGAGCGGGATCACGTTGTAGGCGATCGTCCGTGGGAACACGTCGCCGACGGGGAAGCCGGACGGATCGACGGCGCCCATGCCCAGCGCCTCCTCCTGGCCGTGCAGCTTCTCGATCTGTTCCGCCAGCTCGCGGATGCCCTTCATGCCCGCACCCGACACCGACTGGTACGACGAGGTCAGCAGGAACGTCAGGCCGAACTCCCGGTGGAGCGGCCCCACGGCCATCAGCGCCGTGATCGCGGTGCAGTTCCCGTTCGCGATCAGGTTCGAATGTCCGCGCAGCGCTTCGGCATTCACCTCAGGAACGACGAGCGGCACCGACGGGTCCATCCGGAACGCCGAGGAGTTGTCGATGCAGATCGTGCCGTCCGCGGCGGCCGGGGGAAGCGCCCAGCGGGCCACCGCGGCGCCGGCCGACGAGAGGGACAGATCGATCCCGTCGTGCCATCCCTCGGCGAGCTCCCGGACCGTCAGGCGGCTCCCACGGAAGGAGATTGACGTACCCGCCGAGCGGGCCGAGGCGAACGGGATCACCTCACCGGCGGGGAAGTCGCGCTCCTCGAGGATCCGAACGATCTCCCGTCCCACGGCGCCGGTCGCGCCCACCACCGCCACGCGGTCCACCGAAGCCATCGACGCCATCCTAGCCCGGCCTCAGTCGCGGTCGCGGTCGCGGATCGTCAGCCATCTTGACCATCGGAGCGGCCGTCCGGGTGCTCGCGTTCGCCGAGCTCCAGATCGAACTTCCGGTGCACCGCCCGCACGGCGCGTTCGGCGTCCTCCTGCCTGATCACGCACGAAACACGGATGGACGACGTGGAGATCATCTCGATGTTGATCCCGCCCTCGGCCAGCGCCTCGAACATGTCTGCGGCGACGCCGGGATGACTCTTCATTCCGGCGCCCACCAGCGACACCTTCGCGATCGCCTGGTCCTCGACGTGCCCGCCCGCACCGATCTCCTCGACCAGCCGGTCCAGCACCGGCTTGATGCGGACCAGGTCACCCGTGGGCAGCGTGAAGCTCAGGTCGGTCCGGCCGTCGTGCGAGACGTTCTGCACGATCATGTCGACGGAGGCGCCGGCCTCGGAGACCGCGCGGAACACCGCCGCGGCCGCGCCCGGCCGATCGGGCACGTCCAGGACCGTGACCTTCGCCTCCGAGTCGTCGCATGCCACACCGGAGATCAGGGCCTGTTCCATGCGGGCGTCCTCCTCGACGATCCAGGTGCCGGTTTGTTCGGTGAACGACGACGCGACGTAGACCCTCACGCCGTGCCTTCGCGCATATTCGACGGCGCGCAACTGCAGGACCTGCGCGCCGCTCGCGGCCAGTTCGAGCATCTCCTCCCACGAGACGGCGTGGAGCCGCCGCGCCCCAGGCACCACGCGCGGATCGGCCGTGTAGACGCCGTCGACGTCGGTGTAGATCTCGCAGTGGTCGGCGCGAAGGGCGGCGGCGAGCGCCACGGCGGTCGTGTCCGAGCCGCCCCGTCCGAGCGTGGTGATGTCGAACGACTCCCGCGAGAACCCCTGGAAGCCGGCGACGATCACGATGTGACCCTTCGCCAGCGCCTCCTCGATGCGCTGGGGCCGGATGTCCACGATGCGCGCCCGTCCATGGGCGGGGTCGGTGATGATTCCGGCCTGGGATCCCGTGAACGACGAGGCCGGGTACCCGAGGTCGTTCAGGGCGATGCCCAGGAGGGACATGGAGATCCGCTCTCCGGCGGTGAGCAGCATGTCGAGTTCACGCGGGTTCGGCGACTCGGAGACCTGCGCGGCGAGCGCAAGCAGGTCGTCGGTGCTGTCGCCCATGGCGGAGACCACGACCACGACGTCGTTGCCGGCTTCCTTCGTGCGGACGATTCGCCGTGCGACCGCCAGGATCCGTTCGGCCGTCGCGACCGACGTTCCGCCGTACTTCTGGACGACGATGCTCCCGCTCACGCTGGGTCGAGCGTACCCGGTGATCGGTCCGCCGTCGGGAAGCGCTACTGGTCCGTGGCGGGATCAGCGGCGGGGTCCACGGGGTGCCTGCGCGGCCTGGGCGTGTTCGGCCGGAAGCTCGCATCGAACACCGCCCGGTAGAGGACGGCCCTCCGCCACGGCACGCCGGACCGGACCACGCTGGTCACGCCCTCGAGGCGGCGCACCACCAGGATGCCCAGGATCAGGACGCCCATCACGACGAACGCCGCCGGCTGGCCGCGGATCGCCGCGGTGAGCGGGATCGACGCGAATCCGACCGTCGAGAACAGCCCTGAGGCGCGTAGCAGCGCGCCGACCAGGTAGAGGAGCCCCGCGATGACCATCTCGACCGGGAGCAGCACCAGGAGCAGTCCGGCCGACGCGGCGAGCCCGCGTCCCGCCCACCGCGTGAGGTACGGCGGGAACGTGTGCCCGAGCACCACCGCGACGCCCGCGGCGGCGAGCCACGGACTGGTCAGGCCGCCCAGTTCCCGCGCGGCCAGGATGAAGAGGAATCCCTTCAGCACGTCCGACGTGGACGCGAGCGCCGCCCACCTCCAGTCGAGGTACTTCGTGATCAGGACGTGCGGGTCCGCCTCGCCAGCCCGGCGCCTGGCTTCGGACTGAACCTGCCCGGCGCGTGCCGCCTTCGCCACCAGCCACGTGGACGGCAGCGTCCCGGCCAGGTAGGCGCAGGCCACCCAGACGATTCCCCGGCCCGTCATCGGATCATTCCGCGAAGACCGCCATTCCCACCAGGCCGGGGCCGGTGTGGGCGCCGATGACCGGAGTGACCTCGACCATGTGACGTTCGACCACGCTCGCCCGCGCCGTCACGGCCTCGAGCAGAACGCGCGCGTCGGCCTCGGCGTCCGCATGGATGGCCGCCACGCGGGCCGTCCGGTTCCCGATGGCCTCCACGGCCTCGGCCGCGACGCGGTCCAGCGCGCGCCTGCGCGTGCGTGGACGCGCGACGCCGGTCGGCTCGCCGAGCCGGAACGCGAAGACGGGGTTGATGTCCAGGATGGTTCCCGCGTATGCCTGGAGGCGGTTTACCCGTCCCGAGCGCTGCAGGAACTC
>JBEDUK010000021.1:0-71668 GCA_040414485.1 Actinomycetota bacterium | reverse complement strand
TCGAACGGCCGGGTCGGGACCTACGGCTTCTCCTATCCCGGCGCGTGCCAGGTCCTGGCCGCCCGGGAGCGGCCGCCGAGCCTTGTCACGATGTGCCCCGGCTTCACGGCGTCCCGGTACCACAACGGGTGGACCTACCAGGGCGGCGCGCTGAACCTTGCATTCGTCGCGTCGTGGGGCGCGAACCTCGCCGCGGAGAGCGCGCGGCGGCGCGGGGACGACGAGGCGCTGCGGGCGCTGGAGCAGGCGTGGGCGGACGGGCCGTCCAGGCACTACGCGCACCTGCCGTTCGCCGACTACCCGCCGTTCGCGTCGCACCGTCAGGACGCGCCGTGGTTCTTCGAATGGCTGGCTCATCCCACGTACGACGACTACTGGCGGCCGTGGTCGATCGACGAGGACTACTCCCGCATCGACGTGCCCGCCTTCCACCCGGTCGGCTGGTACGACATCTTCCTCGAGGGGACGGTGGCGAACTTCCGTGGCCTGCGCGCCGGCGCCGGCTCAATGACGTCGCGGGCCGGGCAGCGCCTGGTGATCGGTCCCTGGTACCACGTGCCGTGGTCGTCGTCGTTCGGCGCGGTGGACTTCGGGTCGCACGCCCACACAACGGTCGACGGCTGGCAGATGCGCTGGTTCGACCAGTTCCTCCGGGGCGAGGACACCGGCGTGCTCGACGCGGCCGCGACCGTGTTCGTGATGGGCCGGAACGAATGGATCGACCTGCCGGACTGGCCGCCTCCGGACGTGTCACCCACGGACCTGTTCCTGCGCAGCGATGGCCGGGCGAACACCGTGGACGGCGACGGCACGCTGTCGTTCGAGGCACCGGACGCCGAATCCCCGGACGAGATCGTCGCCGATCCCTCGACGCCCACGCCGTCCGCGGGCGGGCGATCGTGCTGCCATCCGTCGGTCGTTCCGATGGGTCCGGCGGACCAGGCGGGGGTCGAGGTCCTGAACCGCGTCCTGGTCTATTCGACCCCGCCGCTGGAGCGGCCGATGACGATCATGGGGCCGGTGACGGCGAACGTCTTCGCCGCCTGCGACGCGCCGGACACCGATGTGACCGTGAAGCTCTGCGACGTCGACGAGCACGGCCGTTCGGTGAACGTCTGCGGCGGGATCCTCCGGGGGCGCTATCGGGATTCGTTCTCCTCGCCAACACTCCTGCAGGAGGGCAAGGTCGCAGAGTACCGGGTCGAGCTCGGCCCGACGGCCATGACGTTCGGCGCCGGACACCGGATCCGCGTCCAGGTCTCATCCAGCGACTTCCCCCAGTTCGACCGGAACCTGCAGACGGGCGGCCCGCTGTTCGAGGAGGGGCCGACGGCGGCGCGGATCGCGACGAAGACGGTGTTCCACGAGCGGGGCTTGCAGTCGCGCCTGATCCTGCCGATCGTTCCGGAATGAATCCGGTTCGAAGGGAACCGACCGTGCCGAAACGCCGTCTCACGCCCATGCGATCGGGAACGAACCACCTTGCGCGGCGCGCAGCCCGGACGTTCGCCATCGCGGCGCTCGTCGGGCTCGCCGCGGCCGCCTGCGGGGGCGTGGGCGGCGGGTCGAACGGGAACGGCCTTGGGGGATCGCCGACCCCCGCGTCGCCGAGCCCCACGCTGGGCGCGAACGACCTGCTCCTGCGGATGGAGACCAAGGGCGGGTTCGTCGCACCGCAGGCACTGCTTCTCCGGTTCCCGACGTTCTCGCTGTACGGCGACGGCACCGTGATCACGCAGGGCGCCCAGCCGGCGATCTATCCCGGACCGGCCCTGCCGTCGTTGATCGCCACGCGCCTCACTCCCGCGGGCGTTGCGGCGGTGCTGCAGGAGGCGCGCCGGGCCGGGCTGTACGGGCCCAGCGTGGACTACCACGGCGTGATGATGCCCGACGCCGGCACGACCGTGTTCACCCTGAACGAGCCGGACCGGTCGCACGTGATCAGCGTGACGGCGCTCGGCGCCGACCCGCAGCCGGGCGTCCCGGCGGCTGAGCTCGCCGCGCGGAAGCGCCTCGAGACGTTCTCCGCGAAGCTCGGCGATCTCCGCTCGTGGCTGCCGGAGGGCTCGGTGGGACCGGACACGCCGTACCAGCCCGCCGGGCTTCGGGTGTTCGTCTCGGAGGGGGCACCCCAGGGCAACGGCGTGACCGAACCGTCGATGGCCTGGCCGCTGTCGACCCCTCTGTCCGGATTCGGCTCACCTCTCCCGACGCCCGTGCAGGGGGGCCCGGCACGCTGCGGCGTGGTGACCGGCGCGGACCTGGCGACGCTGCTGCCGAGCGTGCAGAAAGCCACGGAGATCACGCCCTGGACCAGCGAAGGAACGACGTACACGCTGTCGTTCCGGCAGCTGCTTCCGGACGAATCCACCTGCTGATCCACGCGCGGTCGATTCAGTCTCGGCTGAGGCCCCGGGCCTCGCCATCTAGGATCGCGTTTGCCGTGGACGACCGCGACCTCGAGCTTCGGAACCACACCTACCGGGCGTTCGTCGAACTCGGTCGCGCGCCCGACCCGGAAGAGGTCGCCGCCCGCGCGGGATCGAGCGGCGACGGGGTCATCGCGTCCTGGTCGCGCCTTCACGACGAACACGCGCTCGTCCTTGATCCGACGCGGACTCGCATCGTGATGGCGAACCCGTTCTCGGCGATACCAACGCCGCATCGCGTGCTCGCCGCCGGCCGTTGGTGGTTCGCCAACTGCGCCTGGGACGCGTTCGGCATCCCCGCGGCGCTGGACACGGACGGCCGCATCGAGACGGCCTGCCCCGACTGCGACGACCCGATCGCGCTCGACGTCGTGGACGGCACGCCGGAGCGAGCCGACCTGATCTTCCATTGCCTGGTTCCGGCCGGCGGCTGGTGGGACGACATCCGCTTCACCTGAAGCGCGATGAACCTCTTCCGGTCGGAGGAGCACGTGCACGAGTGGCTGAACGGGCGCCGGCCCGGCACTTCGATCCCGGTCACGACCCTCGCGGCGCTCGCCTCCAGGTGGTGGGCCGACCGCCTCGCACCGGACTGGCGCCCGCACACGCGCGAGCAGAACCAGGCGATCCTCGACGGCCTCGGGCTGACCGGGGACTTCTGGCGGCTCCCGTAGTCGCAGGTCGGCCCGCCGGCTTGCGCGGCGACGGCCGGCCGAAGAACACTACGGGCCACGGACGGTCGGGCGAACCGAGACGAAGGGGGACGAATCATGGGCGTGCAGCGCTTGGGCAGGGGCGTCGTCGTGCTGGGGATCACGCTCGCGTTCGCCTCCGTCATGGTGGGTGAGTCCGCCGCCTCCGGTGCGCCCTCGCGCCTTCCGGCGAAGCGCACCAACGTCGACGCGACCCCGGTCGCGGCCGCGCAGAACGAGACGACCATCGACAGCGATCCGCTCCACCCTTCGTCCCTCGTCGGCGGCGTCAACGACTACCGCTCCTCGCCGAGCGGCGACGTGAACTGCGGCTACACGGCCAGTCAGGACAACGGCAAGACGTGGAACAGCGGCATCCTCACCGGCATCACCAGGAACAATCCGGGCACGCCGTTCGATTACGGCGCCGCCGGGGACCCGTCCGTGTTCTGGGCTGACAACGGAATCGTCTACTTCGCATGTCTGGCCTTCGACCGTTCGTTCGCGCGCAGCGCCATCGTCGTCGCCAAGTCCAAGGATGGCGGCATCACATGGTCGAAGCCGGTCGCCGTGGCGCATTCGGAGACCGGCGACCTCGTCAACGACAAGGAGATGATCACGGTCGACAACGCGTCGGGAAGCCCCTTCCACGGCCGCATCTACGTCGCCTGGACGGAGTTCGCAGGCGACCCGGACGGCAGCCCGTCGCAGGAGGTGATCTCCCATTCGTCCGACCGCGGTAAGACGTGGTCGAAGCCGGTCGTGCTGAGCGGCGCCCCCTCGGGCGTCGAGGGCTCGCATCCGGTGGTCGGGCCCGACGGCACCGTCTACGTCTCGTGGTGCTCGGGCGCGGAGATCTGCGTCAACGGGTCGGCTCCGTCACAGATCATGGTCACGAAGTCCACCGACGGCGGGAAGACGTGGACCGAGCCGGTCGCCGCCGCTTCGCTCACGAGCCTGCCCGCGACGCTCCCTGGAGACAAGTTCCGGATCAACAGCCTCCCGACGACCGCGGTCGATCCGGTCAACGGCGACGTCTACGTGAGCTACGCGGGCGAGGCGCAGGACGCGAACGTCTATGTGGTTCGATCGACCGACGGCGGCGCCACCTGGTCCAAGCCGCTGGGGATGAGGCCCGGCCGGGACGATCAGTTCTTCCAGTGGATGCGCGTCTCGCCCGCGGGCATCGTGTGGATCTGCGCCTACGACCAGCACTGGAACGTGGGCACGCTCCTCGACATGAGTTGCTGGAAGTCGAGCGACGGCGTGACGTTCGGCAAGGCGATCCGGTACACGACCGAGTCGTCCGACCCTGCGCACGACGGCTTCGCGGGCGCCTTCATCGGGGACTACACGGGCCTCGCGCTGGATGGCTCGGGCAATCCGCACCCGCTCTGGACGGACACCAGATCGGGCAACGCCGACGCCTGGAGCGGCCGCTGACGTCTCGATCGGTGAACACCGCTCGCTGATCGGGGCTCCACGCATAGGTCACGACGCGGCTCGTTGCGCCGCCTCGACCGCGCGTTCGATCGCCGCCATCACCTCTACGCGGAGGCGCTCCACATCGCCGGAGGATGACGCATCCCCGATCGGCGGGAGCGCCTCGCCGACGGCGATCGCCGCCCGTGGTCGGGCGTGTCCCCCCAGCACCAGCCCCGATCCGGCCCATCGCCGCTGCGGTCCCCACACGCCGACCGGCACGATGGGGACGCCTGTTCGAAGCGCCAGGCGGGCGACTCCGGAATGCCCACGCTGCAGGCCGGAGCCGTCTCCGATCCGGCCCTCGGGAAAGATGCCGACCACTTCGCCCGCCGCCAGCGCACGTTCCGCCGCGGCGAGCGCTGCCCGATCTCCGGCACCGCGCGTGATCGGGACCATCTTCAGGCGCCGGAGCAGGAAGCCGCCGACCGGCCAGTCGAAGAACTCGGAGCTCGTCAGGTAGCGAACCGCGCGCCGCCGTGCGACGCCGGCGAGCCCGATGGCGAACGGATCCAGTGGGCTGATGTGATTCGACGCCAGCAGGGCCGGACCCGACGCCGGCAGGTTCTCCACCCCGGTCAGCCGCCAGCGGAACGCCGCGCGGAACGAGGATTCGACGGCGACGACGGCCACTCCCCACCACGGATCCGAGGCCATCCACGCCGCGAACCCGACCGGGTCCCGACGCCGCGCCGCTGCCGACGATCGGCCTGAGCGAGCAGGCTTCCGCATCTCGCCTCCGGGGTCTCCGAGCCGGTAGGCTTCCGGCTCGCCCGCCGGCCGTCCGGCAGGTGCAGGGCACCATACCGAAGCTCGAAGGAGGGGGAATGTCCGAGCCGTTCGACATGAGCCTGGTGCAGCGCGGCGCCCGCAACCGTCGCACGCCGTTCTACGAGGCCACCCAGCGCTACGGTCCCAAGGGCTTCACCGTCTACAACCACATGTACTTCCCCATCCGCTTCGACGACTTCGACGCCGAATTCGACCACCTGCTGAACAAGGTGACGCTGTGGGACGTGGCCGTCGAGCGCAACGTGGAGGTCACCGGCCCGGACGGTCTGAAGTTCGCCCAGCTGATGACGCCGCGCGACCTCACCAGGTGCGAGGTCGGCCAGGGCAAGTACGTGCTGATCACGGCGCCCGACGGCGGCATCCTGAACGACCCGGTGATGATCCGGCTGGATGAGAACACGTTCTGGTTCGCGCTCGCTTCGTCGGATGTGCTGTTCTACGCCAAGGGCCTTCAGGCCTACGCCGGCTTGGACGTGACGGTGAGGGAGGCCGACGCCTCGCCCGTTCAGATCCAGGGACCGCTGTCGAAGGACGTCGTTCGCGACCTGTTCGGCGACGAGATCGTCAACCTCCGTTACTATTACTTCGCCCGGACCGAACTGGACGGCATCCCGGTGATCGTGACGCGCACCGGGTGGACCTCCGAGGTTGGCTACGAGGTCTACCTGCTGGATCACACGAAGGGCGTCGAGCTCTGGGAACGCATCATGGAGGCGGGCGCGAAGTACGACATCCGTCCCACCGGCCCGTCGGACATCCGGCGCATCGAGGGCGGCATCTTCAACTGGGGCGCGGACATGACCTATGACAACAACCCCTTCGAGATGGGACTCGAGCGTCTGGTCGACTTCGACATGCCCGGCGAGTGCCTGGCCATGCCGGCACTGTCACGCATCAGAGACGAGGGCGTCTCGCAGAAGATCGTCGGGGTCGAGCTGGACGGCGACCCGTTCCCGGCCCTGAACTACGTCAAGTGGCCCGTCGAGCACGAGGGCGCCACGGTCGGCAAGGTCACGTCGGCCATCCACTCGCCCCGCCTCGGCAAGAACATCGGGTACGCGTGGCTGCCGGTCGACCTGGCGGACGAAGGCCGCACGGTCACGGTCCACAGCGAGTGGGGCGACCGCCGGGCCACGGTGGTGTCGATGCCGTTCGTTGACCCCGGCAAGGAGATCCCGAAGTCCTGATCAGCCGGGATCAGCCAGGATCGCCGGGGTTCGCCGCGATCGGGGCGGCGCTCTCGTCCCGGCCGTGCCCCTGACCCGCATGCTTGCGGCCGTCGGGCGCCGGCGGGACCGCCGGGAGCGGCCCCGGCGCCGCGTCGGGCTGGACCGAGTCGAGTCCCGATCCGAGCGCAGTCCCCGGCATCCAGCCGCCCGGCGGCTCGAGCCCTCCCGATGAGCCGCCGCCGAAGACCGGCGGCGAGTACCCCGACTTCCCGCCCTCGGATGTGCCGAAGCCGCCGGTGCCGTCGCCGTGCGGGCGGCCGTAGGTCCGCGAGTCTTCGGCGGTCCTGCCCCGGCCCTCTGCGGCCACGATTCCCTGGCGCCCTGGCGCTATGTCGCCGGGCAGCCCGTCCGTGTACTGGCCGGGCGCGGAGGCACCGAGGTACCGACGGCTCTGGCTCGCGGCCCACAGGCTCTGCGCGTCCGATCCCCCGATGACACCGGGCCGCAGGCTCGAACCCACCGCGGACCCATGGGCTCCGTTCGCCGATGAGTACGGGGCCGCCCGGCCGACGACCGAACTGAGCGTGTGGACGAGCATCGCCCCGCCGATACCGACCGCGGCGAGCAGCAGGACGGCGCCGACGACCGTCGCCGCGACGCGCGCGTGCGCGCGGGCGATCATGGACCGCGGCGCGGTGTAGCGATCGTCGGGGATCTCCTCGGCCATCGAGCCGAGGAACGCCGCGACCTGGCGCTCGAATGCGAGCTGTCCGTCCGCCATGCCGCTCATCGCTGGACCTCTCTGCGCAGGGTCTCCATCCCGCGGGAGACCAGCGAGCGCACCGTCCCCGGCGGGCACCGCAGGATCTGCGCGGTCGCCGTGTCCGTCAGGTCCTCGTAGAACCTGAGCACGATCGCCGCGCGCTGCCGCTCCGGAAGGCGCAGCAGGGCCGTCCGCATCGCCTCGCTCACCGTCACGTCGCGCTCCGGGCCTTCGGGCGGGCGCAGATTCGCCTCGCGTTCCAGATAGCTGCGTTCGGTCTTCTGCTTGCGGTGGTGCATGCGCGACAGATTGATGACGGTCGAACGCAGATACGCCTGGAAGGCCGACGGCTCCCGAAGGTGGCCGAGCCGCCCCGCGATGCGGACGAACGCCTCCTGGACCAGGTCTTCGGCGATGGCCCGATCACCCGTGAGGAGATACCCGAGGCGCGTGGCCGCGGCCGCATGTTGCGCATAGAGCTCAGCAAGCCGCCCCCCTTCGGCTCGTTCCCCTGCGTCGATCGGCGCGTCCAGCGCGCGCACGCCCATCCCGGTATCAGATGCGCGAAACGCCTCCGACCGCTGCATGTCGTCGAGCCTAATCCGATCCCTACGCGAGCGCATCGAGACCTTCGGCATAGGAGGCGGCCATGCGGCCGATCTCGTCTTCGGTGACGACGAACGGAGGCGAGAACTGGAGCGCGCGGCCCTGCAGGCCCCTCGTGAGGACGCCCCGCTCCCGGACCGCGGCGACCAGGGCGGGCACAAGGTCCGGCCGGCCGGCCCGCGCCTCCTCCGAGACCTCGACGGCGGCCAGCAGGCCGGCGCCGAACCGGACGTCGGAAACCAGCGGATGATCCGCGAGCGGACTGAAGGCCCCGGCGACGACCGGCTCGAGCGAGCGAACGCGGCCGAGCAGGTCCTCCCGCTCGATGATGTCGAGGTTGGCGAGCGCCACCGCGCATGCGGTCGCGTGGCCGCTGTACGTGTAGCCGTGGCGGAACACCTCGGCGTTCCCCGGGCGGAAGAACGGCTCGGCCACCCGTTCGCCGGCCAGGACGGCCCCGAGCGGCAGATAGCCCGACGTCAGGCCCTTCGCCGATGTGACCAGGTCCGGTTCGATGCCCCACCGCCGGGACCCGAACCACTCGCCCACGCGCCCGAAGGCCGTGATGACCTCATCGGCGACGAACAGGACGTCGTGCTCGGCGCAGATCCGCGTGACGTCCTCCAGGTAACCATCGGGCGGGAACAGCACGCCGCCGGCGCCGATCACCGGTTCGGCGAAGAAGGCCGCCACGCGGTCGGCCCCGATGCGCTCGATGGCCTTCGTCAACGCGGCCGGGTCGTCCCAGGCCACCTGCTCCACCGGTTCGACCAGCGGGCCATACGCGCTCTTCAGCGCGGCGATCCCGGCCAGTGAGGTCCCGTAGGCGTTCATCCCGTGATACGCGTTCGCGCGGGAGACGATCTCGCGCTTCTCGGGCCGGCCGCAGGCCGCCCAGTAGGCCCGCGCGAGCTTGCCCGCGGTGTCGACGGCGTCCGAGCCTCCGCCGGCGGTGAAGAAGACCCGCGCGTTCGGCATGGGCGCGATCTCGGCGAGCCTGGATGCGAGTGCATCGGCGGGAGGGTTCGTGTAGTACTCGAACGTCTGGTAGGTCTCCAGCCGCCGCATCTGGGCGGCCGCCGCCTCGGCGAGCTCCTCCCGGCCGTGGCCGACGTTGCAGTACCAGAGGCTCGCGATGGCGTCGAGGTATTCGCGCCCTCCGGCGTCGCGGACCGTCGAGCCCCGGCCCTCGACGATCTCGAGCTGCCGGCCCGCAAGGGCGCCCATCGACGCGAACGGGTTCCACATGCGGTCGGTGCTCACCAGGCTTCGGTTCCCGGCTCGCCCTTGAACGGGCCGACGATCTCGTCGGTGACCCATCCTCCGTAGAACCCGCCCGGCTGGGGACGCACGCGCTCGCCGTCGACGGATGCCTCGTCCACCCGTCCCGGGTAGAAGGCGAGATGACCGGCGAGCGCCGCGAACGCGGGCTTGGGGTCCTCGTACGTCCAGGCCGCCCGCGAGGATTCGCGCTCCCCCACGCGGATGTCGAAGTACGTCGCGAAGCCCTTCCACTCGCAGAAGGTCGCCGGCCCGTCGTTCGGCACCAGCAGGTCCATGCGGACGTCGTCGCTCGGCACGTAGTACGTGGGTGCGCCGGCCGTCTCCATGACCTTGAGCGATCGATTGGAGTCCGCCACGGTCACGCCCCCCAGGACGACGACGAGCCGCTTCCGGCTCTGCTCCATGCGCGGTGGGCGGGGATAGTCCCAGACCGATTCCTGGCCGGGGCCGGGGTCGATCCGGGGGACTGGCTGCGCGCTCACCCAGGGATGGTCCCACAGGAAGCCGCATCCGGGCGGGGTGGCACCTCACCGCCGGTCATTCGAAGTACGCGACCACCGCCAGGATGAGGTACATCGTTATCAGCGCGAGCCCTTCGAACGTGTACGCCTCTCCGTCCCCGGTGATCTGCCAGAGCGCGAGCGCGGTCAGGACCAGGGCGCCCAGATACACGGGGGACACCTCCAGCACCAGATGGGTCGGCAGGAACAGCGAGACCAGCACCAGCACGGGGAACAGGAGAACCGCAACCTGGCTGACGGAGTTCTTGACCACGGAGATCGCCAGGTCGCTCTTGCCCTTCGATGCGAGCACGATGCCGACCACGTTCTCGACCGCGTTGCCGGCGATCGCGACGATCACCAGGCCGGCGAAGGACTTCGACAGGTGCAGGGTCTGGATCGCCGAGTCCAGCGAGCCGACGAACCATTCGGAGACGAACGCGGCGCCGACACCGGCGACGACCAGCAGCGAGACGGCGACGGGGAGCGCGATCGACCGGGCCGGCGCCGGCTCGGCGATGTCGGCGGCTTCCTTCGCGCCGCTGTCGTCGTGCAGGAACCGCCGGAGCCAGGTGATGTAGACGGCGATCAAGGCGACGGCGCCGATGGCCGAGATCGTCACATCGTGATGCGCCGCCCGGTCGCCGGTCTGCACCGCCAGGCCGAGCAGCGTGATGATGAACACGGCCATCAGGAGCAGGGTGGAGGTGTCCTTCGGCAGCCGCGGATGGAATCGCATCTTCCGGTCCGACGCGCGCCGGGCACCCACGACGATCACCAGGCCGAGCACGAGAAGCGCGTTGGCGAACAGCGACCCGAGGATGCTGGTCTGCGCCACGATCAGCTCGCCGGCCTTGAGGGCGAAGAACACCACGAACAGCTCGGGGAGATTGGCCAGCGAGGCCTGGAGCACGCCGGTCACGCCGGGGCCGAAGTGCTCCCCGATCGCCTCCGTGGCGAGCGAGACCAGCCACGCGAGCCCTGCGAGCGCCACCGTGCACACGATGAACACCGAAAGGTCGGGGGCGCCCCCTACGACCAGCGCGCCCGCCACGATCGCCGACAGCAGCACGGCTGCGGCGAGGATGGCCCGTCGGCGCGAGAGCCCGAACACACCGTGGCTGCGGCGCGCCGTCACCGGCGGCTCCGTGTCAACGCGTCACCCTCGGCAGCGCCTCAGCGCCTCACCGCGTCACAGGCTCAGGCGTGGATACCGGCCGCGCACGGTGTCGATGTACCCGGCCATGCGCTCCGCCAGCGCCGGATCGGTGATCTCCAGGACGTTCTCGGCGTTGTCCTCTCCCGACCCGGACAGGTTGTAGCTGCCGAGGAACACGAGGTCGTCCGCGACCGTGACCTTGGCGTGCATGTAGTCGTGCGTCGCGTCGGGCCGCCAGGGCGTGGAGATCTTGCCCGAGAAGGACGCGCGAGAGAGCAGCGAATGCAGCGCGACCGGCTTCCACGAAACGGCCCGGTTGGTGCGCCACTGGCCGAGCACCTCGTGCATCTGTGTGGCGTCCAGCACGCCGGCGAGGTCGATCCGCCCCTCCGCCGCCACGTCCGCGAGGGTACCCAGGATCGGGCCTGCGGTCAGCACTGGGGACGCCACCCGCACCCTTCGCACCGCGCGCCCGATCGCGGTGGCGATCCGGTGCGCCAGCCGCCTGCCCCGTCCCGGTGAGAACCAGGTTCGAACCGTGACGCCGCCCACGGTCGCGGGTGGCGGGTCCCATTCGCCGCTTCCCTGCACGACGCCGTTGGTCCAGATCTCGTCGAAGTCCCGTTCGAACGCGGCCGCCACGACGTCCGACCGGACCACGGCGATCAGGTTCTCCTCTCGGGTCCATGCGTCGTCGGTCCAGTTCAGTGAGCCGGTCCACACCGCCGACCCGTCGCGGATCACGTACTTGTGATGCATGAGGTCCGGCATGCCCGGGATGGTCCGGATCGGGACACCGAGCGCCGACAGATCAGCCGGCACCGTGCGGCCCGGCGGCGGGACCGGGATGCGTGGACGCCCGTCGCCCAGGGCGCCCGCATCGCCGGCGTTCCGCGGAGCGCCCCGGCTCGCGTCCACCGCGTTCGCGTCCGGGTCGCCGTTCCGGCCGACCCACGCATCGTCGTTGAGAGCCAGCCTGACCCTGACGCCGCGCCCGGCAGCGTGGCTGATGGCCCCGCCCACCGCCCGCATCAGGGGCGGCGCCAGCGCGAAGTCGTAGACCGCGATGTCGAGCGACGCCTTCGCCGATGACACGAAGCCAGCCAGGCGCTCGGCGATCGCCTCGCCCGTCTGCCCGCCGTCGGTGAACGTCGCCACCTCGAGCGAGCCATCCGCTTCGTTCGATGCATCCGGGGTCATGTGGCCCTGAGTTGTACCCGAGGCGTATCGCGAGTTCAAAGACCGCCGGGCCGGGTCCGTGCGGGACCCGCGCGGCGGTGGATGGCGCGTGAGCCAAACCGAGACTCGTGTGGGACGATGTGCCGGCGGTGGGCCAGCCGCGCGGGCGACCCCCCTGGCATGGCCACTTGCTCGTCCGGTGAAGGGAAGAGGGGAGGCACCACGTGGCACGTCCAACTCGCATCACGGCTGCGCTCGCAGCGGTCTCGCTGGCCGCCGTCGCGGTCGCTACGGTCGCCGGCTCCAACGTGGCGTTCGCGGCCGCCGCGAAGGCGGCACGGACCTCGACGGCGGAGCGTCCGGCTTCGGTTCCGACGAACATCGACGCGACGCCGCTTACCGGCAATCAGGCCGAACAGACCGTCGCCGTCGACCCGACGAACACCCACAACATCGTCACGCTGGCGAACGCGCCCGGCGGCCTGCTGGAATCCTGGTCGCACGACTCCGGGAAGACGTGGAGCCAGCACACGTTCTCGGACGCCTGCTGCGACCCCTCGCTCTCGTTCGACGAATTCGGCAACCTGTTCATGGCCTACCTCTACTCGAGCCTGCCGGACAGCGTGCCCGTGTTCCTGTCGACGGACGACGGCGAGTCCTTCACGCTCCTGGGCAGCGTCAGCGCCCGTTCGGCACACGAACGCAAGGCCGGCCCGCATCGCGGCGGTGGGTTCGCCGACCAGCCGACCATCTCGACGGGTGCCGGGTCCGTGTGGGTGACGTACACGACGACCGGAGACTCGCACGTGGTGGCCGCGGGAGCGAAGGTCCGTGGCTTCGGCGACGTGGGCAAACTCCACGCGCGCGAGGAGGTTCCGGGAGACAACGGCGTCGGTGACTACGGCGACGTCGAGATCAGCCCTTCGGGCAAGGTGGTCGTGTCCTACCAGAACCCGACCGGAGGCGAGGGACCGGCCGACCTGTGGACGGCCGTGGACCCGGACGGCCTCGGGCCGAAGGGTTTCAACACGCCGAAGCTGCTGACGACCACCAACGTCGGGGGCTTCGACTACATCCCGGCGCAGTCGGGACGCTCCGTCGACGCGGAGTTCAACCTGGCGTACGACCGCACCGGCGGTCCGCACAACGGACGTCTCTACGCGATCTGGCTGTCCGAGAACCCCGACGAATCCAACAACATGGACGTGATGTTCCAGTACAGCGACAACAACACCAAGACCTGGAGCAAGGCTGTTCGTCTCAACGACGACGGCGGCAAGAACAGCCAGTTCAACCCCGGCCTCGCGCTGGACGAGTCCACCGGAGACATCGGCATCGCGTGGTTCGACTGCCGAAAGGACCATGGGACCGGCGGCAAGGGCGACACGAACGGCGTCCCGAACGACGACGCGCAGTTCTGGGGCACGTGGTCGACGGACGGTGGGCAGACGTTCGCCAAGAACATCCAGATCAGCAAGGGCACGTCGAACGCCGCAGACGCGAATAACGGAACCGACTACGGCGACTACACCCATGTGGCGTTCGCCGGTGGGAAGTTCGTCCCGCTCTGGTCGGACAACTCGAACAGCACCGGCACGAACCCCGACGGCAAGCTGCACGCGTTCGACCTCTACCTCGCGATCATCACCGTTTCGTAGCCAGAAGCGACGAAGCGCCCCGGGCGGCGGGTCGAACCCGCCCGGGGCGCTTCGTATACCAACCTGACGAGTTCGCCGGAAATGCTTGCATCGGCGATATCCCGTCCTACAGTTCGGCGCGAGGAAACGACTTCGCCACGGAGGCCTCTTCCGGGGCCCGTGTTCGGTTTCCCCCGGACCCCTTCCCCCGGTGCCGACCTCCCAGAGCCCAAGGAGGCGCTCGTGTCCACCGCCGACATCGATCTGATGGGACCCCCGCTCGCCGACGATCTCTACAACCCCGAGTTCGCCGTCGTCCTGCGCGGCTACGACCCGGAGGAGGTCCGGGCGTACGTGCAGAACGTCGCGACGCACATCGACGCGCTGCAGCGGCAGCTCAGGGACGCGCGGGATCAGATCGAGGCCGGGCGCCGCCAGTACATGGCCGCGAAGGAGGCCGCGTACAAGCAGCTCGCCAACCACATGGCCGACCTGCTGCACACCGCGGACCTCGAGGCCGAGCGGCTGCGCCGCGAGGGCTCCGACGAGGCCGACCAGATGAGGTCAGAGGCCGAGCGGATCGCCGCTCAGACGAAGCGCGACGCGGACTCGCACGCGGACCAGATGCGCCGCGAGGGCGAGGAGACCCTGTGGCGCGCGCGGGCGGAGACCGAACGGATCCTCGGCGGTCTTGCGCTCAAGCGCGAGGAGATGCTGAAGGAGCTCGAGGCGACCCGCGGACGGCTCCGCGGCGTGATGGCCAGCATCGAGTCGACGATCCTCGCCACCCAGGAGGACGCCAGGCGAGGTCAGGAGGCCGCGGTGCAACTGATGGAACGCGCCCACACGGACGTGGGCCAGATGGACCCGCCGCCCGTCACCTCAGAGCCCGGTCCCGCCCCGGTCCCCATGGCGCCCGACTTCCCCCACGAGGAACGCGCGGGACTGGCGCAGGAGACCATCTCGGACATGGTCCAGGAGGAGGACCCTCGGCCCGTCTGGGAGGCGCTCGAGCCCCAGGGTGCGGACGACCGCATCACGTCCGTCGAGGACGGGTTCGACCTGGTGCTCCCCGATATCCGGATCGACGAGGACGGAGAGGTCGGCGAGGTCGGCGAGGTCGGCGAGGTCGGACAGACAGACTGACCCAGCCGGTTCGCAATCGGCTAGGTCAGCCGCAGCGGAAGGTTCGCCAGCCCGCGCAGGGTGATGGTTTCCTTCCACTCGGGCTCGTCGGTCGTCAGCTCTATCGAACGCGCGCGGCGAACGAGTGTCCCGATCGCGACCTGACCCTCGGCGCGGGCGAGCGACGAGCCCAGGCAATGGTGGATGCCGCCTCCGAACGCGATGTGGCGGTTCGGGTCGCGTGCAAGGTCCAGGCGATCCGGATCGTCGAACTGCTCCGGGTCCCGGTTCGCCGCGCCGACCAGCGCCACGACCTGCTGGCCGCGCCGCACCGCCATGCCGCCGAACTCCATGTCCTGCAGGGCGATCCGGCCCGTGAGCTGCACCGGCGGATAGAACCGGAGCAGTTCCTCCACGCCGGGCCGCAGGAGCGCCTGATCGTCGCGGAGGCGCTGGAGCTGGTCGGGATGCCGGAGCAGCGCGAACGTCCCGTTCGAGATCAGGTTCACCGTGGTCTCGTGCCCCGCCACGAGGAGCAGGACCAGTTGGGTGAGCAGTTCCTCTTCGGAGAGCCGCCCGCCCTCCTCCTCGGCGGAGATCAGCGCCGTCAGGAGGTCGCCGCGAGGATCGCGCCGCCGCTTCGCGATCAGATCCGTGAAGTAGGCGTCGAACGCCAGGCCGGACTCCATCGCGCGGCTCATGGCCTCCGGTCCGACCATCGGGTCGAGCGTGGCGACCAGATCCTTCGACCACACGTGGAACCGGCCGTGGTCCTCCTCCGGCACGCCGAGCATCCCGCAGATGACCCTGACCGGAAGCGGGTACGCGAGATCGGCCACGAGGTCCACCTGGCCCCGTTCGAGCGCCGCATCGATCAGCTCGTCCACGATGGCCTGCATGGTGGGGCGCATGTCCTCGATCCGCTTGGACGTGAACGCCTTCGTCACAAGGCCCCGCAGGCGCGTGTGATCCGGCGGGTCGCGGAAGAGCATCGACGGCATGCGCTCGGTGGAAGGGTCGATCCCCTGCATCTGGCGGAACGCCTCGTAGAGGTCCGAATTCCGGAAGTCGCTCGACATGCGCGGATGCCGGAGCATCGCCACCGCATCCGCATGGCGGGTGAGCACCCAGATGCCCGGCGGGTTCCAGTGGACCGGATCCGCCTCCCGGAGCCGGCGGTAGAAGGGATAGGGGTCCCGATGGAACTCCGGCAGGAAGGGGTTGTAGTCGAGATCGCCGGCGACCCAACCCATCGCGGCCTCGGGCACGCTCATCGCGGTCATGCTACCGGCGCCGGTCCACCACCGCCGCCCTGAGATCCCCGAACGCCCGGATGAGGTCGGGCAGCTGGTAACCGGCGTTCAACCCGCTCGGGTTCGGCAGCACCCACAACCCCGCTCCGGCAAGCCGGCCGGTCTGGGGACCGACCACGGTACGGGGCTGTTCGAACGCCACTCTGTAGGCGGTGACGCCCAGGACGGCGACCATCGCCGGCGCGAACCGGCGCGCCGTCTCCGTCAGGCGGCCGGCTCCCTCGCGGAGATCCGCGGGCGACAGTTGGTCGGCCCGCGCCGTGGCGCCCGCGACGATGTTCGTGATCCCCAGTCCGAACCGCAGCAGGGCGCGGTCCTCATCGGGCGAGAGCAACCGGTCCGTGAACCCGGCGCCGTGCAGGGCCGGCCAGAATCGGTTCCCCGGCCGTCCGAAGTGGTGGCCGACCGCCGCCGAGTAGAGGCTCGGATTGATCCCGACGAACAGCACGTCGAGGCCCTTCGCGATCACGTCGGGAACCGTGCGGCCGAAGGAGGCTTCGAGTTCGTCCCTCGTGGGTCGCCGGCCGGCCGGCCCGCTCGAGGGGCTCACCTCAGTCGAAGTCGAGCGTGCAGTTCTCGCAGGTGAACATCGTTCCGTGGAGGTTCTTCGAGTGCCCGCCGCAACGAGGGCAGCGCCGACAGGTGCCGCCGAAGGCGCAGTCGATCGGGTCCGTGGTGCCGCCCGGCGCATCCCACGTCGTCGCGCCCTCCACAGGCCGCGGCAGCTGCATCGACAGCAGGTGGAGCGAGTCCGTGCCGCTGACGAACCCGTGCGGATGCCGGGCCCCACGCCCGACGACCGTGCCCGTCACGAGGTCTACCGGCGCCTCGCTGAACAGCGCGCGGCCCGAGCCGCGCAGCACAACGACCCACTCCTCCGAATCGGGGTGCGTGTGCTGGAACGCGGGCTGGTTCGGTCCGAAGCCCTGCAGCGAGATGTAGAAGCCGGACCCTTGCGTGATCGGCACGCGCCGGAAGCCGGACGGACAGGTCGCCAGCAGTTCTTCGGGCTGGCACCGGAACACGCCCAGATTGTCCAGCACCTCCGCCAGGTCGCCGACCGTTCGCTCCGACAGCGTGACGGCGGTCTGGTCCGAAGCGCCGCTCTGGTCCATCAGCAGAACGCAGAGGGGGCGCTGACGGTGACGGCACGGTACGTGCAGTTCTGGATCACGCGCCCGGTGCCGTCCTTCAGGACGACGTGGCCTCCGGTGTGGGCCCAGACATAGTGGGTCGAGTTCAGGTGGATCGTCGCCGGGGTACCCGTTGTCGGGTTCGCCGGCAGGTTCGTACCCGGACCGGTTCGAATCACCAGCGACTGCCCATGCGGCACCACGGCCCCCACCGAGAACGTGTAGGAGAACGTTCCGTTCGACACCGTCCATCCTCCGATGTGCACGTCGCCCGTTCCGGTGTTGGTGAGTCGGATGAACTCCTTGTTCAACACGTGCGCCCTCACGATCGGCAGAAGGCCGGGATGGATCTGCTTCAGGAGACGCGGGAGCACCGGCGGCGGCGTGACCGAATGCACACCGGACGGCGAGGCAGAAGCAGCGGGCGTGCCGATGGGGACTGTCTGGAGCGTGCGCGGCGGCGAGGTGTGCCCGACGCCCCCCGCCGAGTCCGAGGGCCCCGCCTGTACGGCGGCGACCACGGCGAGCAAGGCCACCACGAGCAGGATCGCGCCCACCGGACGGGCCCATCGAGCCCTGATCAGCACCGCCATCAGGACGCCGACCGCGCCGATCGCCAACCCCACGACCACCAATGACCCTCCCTTCATGTGCGCCCATGCTACGACCCGCGCGCACGAAACCGAACCGGGATGGGATCGGCCGACCGGCTAGTCTCCGCCGAAATGGCAGGCTTCGGATCCGTACGGTCGCAGCCGACGCCCACCGTCGTGGCGCTCGCGGTGGCGATCCCGGTGGTGGCCGCGGCCACCTTGGCGTGCAGCGGCAACACCACCGTACGGGTCCACGGCGAGGTCTTCAAGACGGTGGGGCGGCCGTGCGGGCTGCTGTCGGCGGCGTTCCCCGGCGTTGAGCAACGGATCGTGACGTTCCTTGATCCCGTCGGCGGCGAACTGCGTCGGACGGTGACGGGCGCGGGACGCGAGCGGTCGATCGGCAGCACCGGCTGCCGGCTGTCGGCTGCGTACGCCATCGCCCTTCCGGTCCGCCCCTCCTATGCGGCGGACGTCTCGAGCCAGGTCGCGGACCTGCCGACGTCGCCGCAGATCGACTACGACACGCTCGCCGGACTGAACTGGCGGTTCGACATCCGGATCCCGCCTACCGGCTGAGTCTCCGGCCGGGCGGCCGCGTCAGCCCTGATCGAGCGCCGCGGCCAGGTCCTCGGGAGCCGTGACCGGCAGCCGGCACGCGAATCGCCTGCACACGTACGCGGCGGCGTGGCCCCGGATGGTGGCGCGGCCCGCCAGGAGCGCGACGTCGCGCACGGCATCCGTCTCCGAGGGGTCGGCGACGGCCAGGACGGCGTTCGGCATGAAGCGTTGCCGCGCCTCACCCACCAGCGCCCGCCGCTCCGGTCCATCTGGGCCGACGATCGCGATCTCGGGGCCGCCGGCCAACAGGAGGTCGGCCGCGCCGAGCGCGTGCCCGAGCGCGCTGGGCGCGCGCAGCGCCAGCCCTCGCACCGCGCTGAGCGCCGAGGCCGCGGCCCGTTCGTACCCCGCCTCGCCGGTCAGGAGGAAGAGCCGGCAGAACACCTCGGCCGCAACGGAGTTGCCAGCCGGAACCGCGTTGTCGAACAGCTCCTTCGGTCGCGCGATCAGGTGTTCGGCGTCCGCTGCCGTCTGGAACAGCCCCCCGCCGGCTCCGTCGGCGAACCGCTCGAGGATCAGGTCGGCGAGGCGCCTTGTTTCGAGGAACCAGCGCGGATCGAACGTGGCCCGGTACAGCTCGAGGCAACCTGCGGCCATCATGGCGTGATCTTCCAGGAACCCCGGGCCACTCACCCGGCCGTCTCGCCACGACCGGCTGAGGCTGCCGTTCGCGTCCCCCATCTCCCCGAGCACGAAATCGGCGGCGGCTTCCGCGGCCATGACGTACCGGCGCTCGCCGAGCACGCTGCCCGCCTCCGCGAAGGCGGACACGGCCAGGCCCGTCCATGCGGCCAGCACCTTGTCATCGAGGCCGGGGCGGACCCGGGCGTCGCGGACCTCGAGCAACGCTGCCGTCGCCTCCTCGACGCGCGCGAGCAGCGCCGGCGGTTCCAGACGAGCCTCGTCGGCCACCTCGTTCAGCGAGCGCGGCGTCCACAGGACGTTCGTGCCCTCCCAGTTGCCCTCCGGGAGGGCGCCGAACCACCTCGCGACCGGCTCGCCGCCCGCGGTCGCGAGTTCGTCCCACGACCAGACGTAGAACCTGCCCTCGACTCCCTCGGAATCGGCGTCCTGCGACGAGAAGAACCCGCCGCCGGGATGCCGCATCTCCCGCAGTAGATAGTCAAGTGTGTTGACCACCGTGGCCCGGTACCGGTCGGTCCCGGTCAGGAGCCAGCCGTGCAGGTACAGGCGCGCGAGCAGCGCGTTGTCGTGCAGCATCTTCTCGAAATGCGGCACGTGCCACCGGCCGTCGACCGAATAGCGGTGGAAGCCGCCACCGATCTGATCGTGGATCCCACCGTCGGCCATCCGGTCGAGCGTCGCGGCCACCATGTCCAGCGCCCCCGGCATCCCGCGCAGGTGCATGCGGAGGAGGAACTCGAGCGTCATCGGTTGCGGGAACTTCGGCGCCCCGCCGAACCCTCCCCACCGATGGTCGAACGCCCCGGCCAGCCCGTGCGCGGCCTGCTGGAGGACCTCCGGGGTGAACGGGTCATCGGATGCGGGCGCCGCCTGGGACTGCCGGAGCGCTTCTGCGACGCGGGCACCCTGCTGCAGCACGTCGGCACGGCGTTCGCGCCACGTCTCGGCGACCGCGGACAGCACCTGCGGGAACGCGGGCATGCCGTGCCTCGGTTCGGGCGGAAAATAGGTTCCCGCATAGAACGGTTCGCCGTCCGGCGTCAGGAAGACGGTCATCGGCCAGCCGCCCTGCCCCGTCATGGCCTGGACGGCGTCCATGTAGATGGCGTCCACGTCCGGGCGCTCCTCCCGGTCGACCTTGATGCTGATGAAGCTCTCGTTCATGAGCGCCGCGATCGCGGGATTCTCGAAGGACTCGTGCGCCATCACGTGGCACCAATGGCACGCCGCATAGCCGACGGACAGCAGGACCGGGCGGTCGAGGTCGCGCGCCCGCGCGAACGCCTCGCCGCCCCACTCGAACCAGTCGACGGGGTTCGCCGCGTGCTGGAGCAGGTAGGGGCTGGTGGCCCCGGCCAGCCGGTTCCCTTCGGGTACGGCCATCGCTTCGGTCAGCCTACCCACGCGGGCCGCGACGGCTACGGCTGTGGCTGCGTTTCCACCTTCCAGGAGGCGACGTCCTCGGGTTCGAGCCGGACGTAGACCTGCTCTCCGGGCATCCGGCGCCGCTTCCCGCCGGCTCCGGCGGCCGCGAGGTGATCCTGCGCCATCTCGAACGCCTCCCCGTCCTCGATCACGGTGACGGGACCGCTCACCGTGACGCCCGCCTTGACCGGCGGGGGCTCGTCCACGACCAGTGCCGCCCGGGGATTCGGCCCGAGGTCGCGGGCCTTGCGGTCACCAGGGTCGGAGGAGAACCAGAAGGCGCCGTCGGCGAACGCGTACATCACGGGAACGACATGGGGCCTGCCGGCAGGCCCGACGGTGGCCACGCGCCCGAGCCGCCGAGACGCGACGAACGAGCGCTCGGCCTCGGTGAGCGGCCGGTGTGCCAACGCCCGTCCCCCTCTAGACGTGCAGGACCGAGCAGGTGAGCGTGCGAGCGATCCCCGCGACGTTCGAGATCTGGCCCATGAGCGTGCCGAGCTGTTCGAAGTCCTTCGCCTCGGTGCGGGCGATCACATCGTACGGGCCGGTCACCATGTCCACCCCGGTGACGCCCTCGACGGAGGAGAGCGCGTGTCCCACGTCCTTCGCCATCCCCACCTCGGCCTGGATCAGCACGTATCCGGTCATGTCGCCGATGCCTCCTCGCGCGTACGCGCGACGTCCCCCGAAAGCTGCCAACCCTGCGTTCACACCGTTGCGCGGCCGCGCCGCGCGCCACAGCCTAGCGCGTCAGCCCGCGGGTCCGGCATTCTGACTGATGCCCCACGGCGGTGCGCCCACGATGAACACGGGCGTTCCCACCGGAACCAGCGGGTAGAGCGCCTCGGACTGGGGGATGTGCATCCGGATGCAGCCGTGTGAGGCCCAGTGGCCGATGGAGGAATCCTCAGGTGTGCCGTGGATCCGGATTCCCGGCGCGTTGAGATACAGCGCGCGCGTGCCGAGCGGGTTGCCCGGCCCGGGCGGGATCACGGCCGGTTCGCTCGCCGCCCAGCAGCCCGGCTGGCCGAGGCACGGGTTGTGCCAGGTGGGGTTCACGACCTTGTCCACGACCTCCCACGCGCCGTCGGGGGTGACGAATCCCTGCATGGCGGTGGCCACCTGGTAGCGGCGGATCACCTTGAAGCCGTCGTAGAGCGCCAGCGTGTTCCTGGAGACGTCGACGACGATGAGCTTGCCGACATCGGCGTCCCGAACCTTCGCGTGGACCACCTTCGTGCGCAGGTCGACCGTGCCGTGGCCGGTCCGAACCGCGTCGGCCAGCGCGGCCTCCGCCTGGCCCGCGAGGAGCGCGGAGCCATCGCGGTCATGCGTGAACCGCACGCGGTCGCCCACCAGGGCGTAGCCCGCGCCGGCCGGAGCGACGCGCACGCGCTCGGCGACGGCCGCGACGAACGTCTTGATCGGCGCGGTGTCGTACGCGACGGCCACGTCGAACGACGCCGGCACCGGCTTGTTCGCGATCCGGTGATAGGTGCGGATCCACCACGGATACCGGTTGCTGACGGCGAGGGCCTGGTCCACCGCCTTGCCCACGTCCGCGGAGGCGCCCAGTTCGGACAGCGTCTTGTTCCACGTCAGCCTGCCGGCGTGAACGGTGATGGTCCCGGTCAGCGAGCGCGCGACCAGCGGCTGCACGGCGGCAATGGCCTCGGCGCGCGTCATCCCGCCGACGTTCACGCCCTCCACCCGCACGCCGGGCAGGATGCGATCGGCGTGCGAACGGTCGTAGGACATCCCGGCGAACGCGGTCCCGGCGATGCCGGCGAACAGGACCACGACGACCACGAGCACGACGATGGTGCCCCAGCCGATCCGCGAGGTCCGGTGCTGCCCAGCCATCAGAACTCCTCCGCGTCCGCAGGCGCCCTCGACGCAGTCATCGACGCGCCAGCCGGTGGGCTGTACAGCGCGTGATTCGCGCCTTATGGGATGAACCCTCCCGAAGATGAGTCTACCGGTCGACTCCGGCTCAGGGTAGAGGGCGTTCGGCCCACATCCCAGGAGCCGACGAGCGTTTCTCAGCCCATTCGGTCGTGCCAGGCTCGAAGGAGCTCCGATTCGCGTTCAGCGGACAGGCCGGCGCGGAACGGATGGTCCTCGGGTCGGGACCGCGACCATGCCAGGGTGTCGGCCACCGTCTCCTCCAGCGGCCGGAATCGCAGCCCGGCCGCGAGCGCCCTGGAGATGTCGAACGCGTTTCCTCCCACACCCTCCTCGCCCGGGATCCACAGCGGCAGTTCGATCCATGGCTGCACGCCCTGTTCGAGGAGGAAGGCCTCATCGGCCCAGACGAACGTGGTGTCGGAGCCGGACACGCGATGGCAGACGTCCATGAGATCGCCGAGACGAAGGGGTCGTTCGGGGCCGGTGGCGTTGAAGACCGTTCCGGCGGGTGAGCGCGCGCCGACGTCTCCGGTTTGCTCGCGCTCGAGCAGGTCGAGCATCCACGCCGCCAGGTCCCGCACGTCGATGAACTGCGTCCGGTAGTCGGGTCCGTCAGGCGCCAGGATCTCCCCTCCCCGGGCGACGCGGTCGACCCAGTACGTGAACCGGTCCGAAGCGTCGTGCGGGCCGACGATCAGACCGGGCCGGATGATCATCGCGCGAGCGCCGTGGAGGCGAACGACCTCCTCCTCGCACAGCGCCTTGAGCGCCCCGTAGGTCTCACCGGTGATCTCCTCGACCGAAGGGTCCGCGATGGTTGCGACCGGCGCCGATTCGTCCTGCCCCGGAACGGCCTCGTTCGCGTACACGGAGATCGACGAGACGAACACGTACAGGCCGGTGCGGCCGGCGAGGAGTTCGGCGGAGGCTCGGACCACGCGGGGCACATAGCCCGATGTGTCCAGCACGGCGTCGAAGGACCGACCGCGCAGCGCCTCGAGGCCTCCGTCGCGGTCGCCGGCGATGCGTTCGGCTTGGGAAAACAGGCCGGGGTTCGACTCCCCTCGGTTGAAGAGGGTGAGGCGATGTCCGCGGCCGAGGGCCTCCTCCGCGAACGCGCGGCCGAGGAATCGCGTCCCGCCGAGCACGAGAACTTCCATGGCCGCGTGTCCTCTCCCGAGCGGTCTCTAGTCGCCGACCCGGCCGGCGACCCTGATCCCGGGTTCGGCGAAGCGGAGGCGCCGCCGGAAGACGCCGGCGAACCGTCGCGCCAGATGCTCCTGGAGCCACGGATCGAAGAGCGGCACCCGGATGACGACCGTCCGGTCGCGCTCCTCGATCGCCAGCGCGCCCTCGTCGCCCGGAGGAAGCCGGTGATCGACCTCGTCGGCGAGTTCCAGCAGGGTGGAGGCGCGCGCCACGGCCGGCCGGTCCGCGGAGGTCAACAGCGGGCGGTAGTCGGCGATCCGCGACCGGCCGCTGCCGGCGAACCGGACGATCGCGGCGAGCTGGGCGAGCCGCCGATGCGTAAAGCCCGCGAGGTCGCCGTTGGTGATGACGTCGGCGGTGTGTTCGAAGCGCCGGTAGTAATCCAGGCTCCGGCCGGCGTCAAGAAGGGTCGCGGCGTGCTCGAGCAGTTCGCGGCCCTTCGGCCCGGCCTCCGGATCGAGCGCCGCGGAAAGCCGAAGGGCCACACGCGCCCTGCGGTGCGCCCGAGCCGGCTCCCAGGTCGCGAACCGGGAAGCCGTCGCCGTGACCGACGACCGTCGCACCGCCTCGACCGGCGCGGGCCGCAAACCGAGCGCATCCAGCGCCACCCCCTCGCGGAGGCCCTGGCCGGACACCCAGAACTCGGGCGCGTCCACGCGTTCGGCGACGCCCAGCGCCGCAAGCGCGCCGCCCACGATCGAATCCACCCGATCGGCGTTCAGCCCGTTGATCTGCCCGCGTCGCGAGGCACGACGGGACCCCAGCCTGCCCGTCAGATCCTCCAGACGGGGCCGCGTGAGCACGTAGCCGTGCAGGCGCAGGATCGGATAGGTCCTGGCCTGGCGGTCGATCTTGGCGAGGTTCCGCACGCTCCCGCCGGTGCCGACCAGCCGGCCGTCAGGCTCGAGCCGCGGAACGCCGGCGTCGTCGAGGAGGGCCGCGACGTGCTTGCGGAGCTCGTTCACCTCCTTCGAGGCGGGAGGATCGCTGCGAAAGAACCGCTCGGAGAGCCGAAGCGCGCCCAGGGGCAGCGTCCACGAGCGCCGCGTCTCGCGGTCGCGGAAGAGCGTCAGTTCGAGGCTCCCGCCCCCGATGTCCATCACGATCCCGTGATCCACGGGCAGCTCGTTGATGGCTCCCGCGAAGGCGAATTCGGCCTCGCGATCGCCGTCGATCACGGTCACCTCCACGCCGGCGACCTCGCGCGCCCGCACGACGAGCTCGTCGGCGTTCGTGGCCTCCCGAACCGCGGACGTGGCCACCGCGACGAGGGCACCGGAGCCGGTCGACTCCGCGAGCGCCCGGAAGTCGCGGAGCGCCCGGCACGCCCGGTCGATGATGCCGTCCGACAGCCGTCCGCTTCCGTCCTGGCCCAGATCGGATGCCAGCCGGAACGGCGCGCGGCTGTCGGCAAGCACCTCCAGGTACCCGGCCGACCTGGCCCGAAGGACCACCACGCGTCCTGAGTTCGAACCGACGTCCACGACGGCGACGGGATCCCCGTCGGGCTCCGGCGGAGTGAACGACTCGTCGAGCAGCAGGACGCGACCCCTCACGTGCTGGTTCACCGGCACTTCGGGGAAGGACGGTCCGCGTGGGCGGGCCGCTCCAGCGGAGTATATGGGCATCGCCCGACGCGGGCGTGGCCGGCCCACGGATAGGGTTGCGGCCGGTGAAGTTCGGCATCTCGTTCGCGAACGCGGGCGCGTGGGCCCGCCCGGAGCGCGCTGTCACGCTCGCCCAGACGGCGGAGCGGCTCGGATTCGAGTCGCTCTGGACCGTGGAGCACGTGGTGGTGCCGGCGGGCTACGGCTCCACGTACCCGTACTCGCGGAGCGGCCGCATGCCCGGTCCCGAGGATGCGCCGATCCCGGACCCGCTCCTGTGGCTCGCGTGGGCCGGCGCGCAGACCTCCTCGATCCGCCTGGCCACCGGCATCCTCATCCTGCCGCAGCGCAATCCCGTGATCCTGGCGAAGGAGGTCGCCACGCTCGACGTCCTGACCGGCGGCCGGGCGATCCTGGGCGTCGGAGCCGGCTGGCTGCGCGAGGAGTTCGACGCGATCGGCGTCCCGTTCGAGGATCGCGCGGCGCGGATGGAGGAGGCGATCGCCATCTTGCGGACGCTCTGGACGCAGGAGTCGCCGTCGTTTCGCGGCAGGTACTTCGAGTTCGAAGGCGCGAAGAGCTACCCGCATCCGGTGCGCCCGGACGGTGTGCCGATCGTGGTCGGCGGCCATTCGCCCGCGGCGGCGCGCCGGGCCGGCCGCCTGGGCGACGGCTTCTTTCCCGCCAGCGGCGGCGATGCGCTGCGGCCGCTGATCGGCGAGATGCGCGCCGCCGCCGAGGGCGCCGGGCGCGATCCGGACGCCGTCGAGATCACCTTGGCTTCGCCGCGAACGGCGGACGAGACCCGTGGGCTTGCGACGCTCGGGGCGTCTCGCGTGGTGATCGCCGCGCCCCAGGTCGAGCCTGCGGCGCTTGCGGACGTGCTCGAGCGCTATGCGGCCGAGGTGATGGACCCGGTCGGGCGCGACTAGAACAGCGGCGGTCCTTCGACCCGGTCAGCGGCGGCGTCCCGCGATCAGCTCCGCGAAGCGCTCGGCGCCGACGTTGCCGCCGGACACGATCACCCCCGCCCGGGCACCGGACACACGGACCGCTCCGGTGAGGAGCGCCGCGAGCCCCACCGCGCCACTCGGTTCGATCACTAGCTTCATGCGGTCGAACGCGAACGCCATGGCGTCGACGATCTGTTCGTCGGAGACCGCGAGCACGTCGTCCACCAGGCGCCGGTTCACCTCGAACGTGAGCTCTCCCGGCGTGGTGACCGCGAGGCCATCGGCGATCGTCTCGGGAACGGCGATCGTGACCCGCTCGCCGGCCGCCATGGAGCGGCGCGTGTCGTCGGCGGCCTCCGGCTCGACGCCGGTGATGCGGATGGGCGGCAGGAGCGCGCGCGCGACGGTCGCGGAGCCGGCGATCAGTCCTCCCCCGCCGACCGGGACGATCAGATGGTCAAGTTGCTGTACTTCTTGGATCAACTCCAGCGCCGCGGTTCCCTGGCCCGCCATGACCAGCGCATCGTCGTACGGCCGAACCAGCGTGCACCCGCGGTCCTGGGCCAGAGCTGCGGCGATGGCCTCGCGATCATCGGTCCGCCGGTCGAACGTGACGACCTCGGCGCCGTAGGCGCGCGTCGCCGCGAGCTTCGCGGCCGGTGCGTCCGCCGGCATCACGATCACCGCGGGCGCGCCGACCAGACGGGCGGCGAGGGCGACGGCCTGAGCGTGGTTCCCCGAGG
The DNA here is from genome assembly GCA_040414485.1 of Actinomycetota bacterium. Lineage (GTDB taxonomy): Bacteria > Actinomycetota > UBA4738 > UBA4738 > UBA4738 > JBEDUK01. Next base: position 44,698 of record JBEDUK010000021.1, on the reverse strand, counting down.
AGAAGGCCACGACCCCCCGCGCGCGCTCGGCCGGCGTCAGGGCGGAGATGCGGCTGTAGGCGCCGCGGAACTTGAACGCGCCGGCCCGTTGGAACGATTCGGCCTTGAGGAAGACCCGGCCGCCGGTCAGCTCGTCCAGCGTGCCGGAGGTCATCACGGGCGTCGGGTTGGCGACGCCCCGAAGGCGCGCCGCGGCCGCCTCCACGTCGGCGAGTGTGATCACGACGCCAGAGCGTACTCAGCGGCTGGTTGGACCGTTCTCAGCCGTGAGCAGGCGTCATTCGAAGCGTCGACGGCGGACGCGCGAACATCGCGACGAAGTCCCGCTCGTCGAGCTTCAGGTACCGGTCCGGGTGATACCACATGCCCGGCAGGAGCGCCGCGCTCGTGGCGCCGTAGGGCGAATGCGGGTTCGGCTTGTAGGTGTTGAACGTGACCCAGACGTGGTTGATGTCCATCTCCATGGCCCGCACCGCTCCGGCGCGCTGCATGACGCTCGCGAGCGAGACGGCCGACAGTCCGTCGCCCGCGCCGAACAGCAACGCGCCGTCCTTCGTCACGCCGACCGCCGATCGCCACGCGAGCACGGTGTTGCCGTACGTGGCGCCCCACGTGTTGCTGGTGTCCGCGGTGAGGCCGGCGACCGGGCGGCCGTTGTCGACGATCAACCGGAGGTTCTGGCGAACGGCGACCACGTCCGGCGTCATCCGGACGTCCCGTCCCCACGCCCCGACGTTCGCGGTGCCGTTCCGGTAGATGACCAGAGACGCGGCGCCGTTCAGAAGCGGCTTCGCGTACCGGCCGTTCGCGTAGAAGCCGCCCTGCGATTCGCGGAGGTAGAAGCCGGCGTTGAATGCCGACACCAGGGCGCCGCGAGCCCACCTCGGAACCTCGCCGTACCATTGCCCCCACCCGCCGCCGCCGGGATCCTGCACGCCGGGGACCAGGCGCGCGGAGAGTAGCGTCGGATCCATCCACACCACGCCGGACACCAGGCTCGTATGAACCCGGTCCGGCCGGAAGAACGCCGCGTACATCGACTGCGCGCCGCCGACCGTTCGGCCGAGCGGTTGCCACACGCCTTCATGCGGAAGCGGATGGGCGACGATCGGCGCCACGTTGCTCGGTCGCCGCAGATGGGCCGCCACGAGGCGGGACGTTCCCGGCGCCCCGGGCGTCCTGTTCTGGTTCGGGCCGCCTGCCGGACCCACCGTCGGGATCCCGCCCACCGGCGATCCGCCCACGGGGGGCTTGTGGTGGTCCAGCCAGACCTTCTCGGCCCACACGACCAGGGGACGGCCCCCGTGATCGCTGATCCACTCGACCGCCCGCGCGGACAGCGGCGCGCTGCCCGGCGCGGTCATCGCGTGCGCGAACGACCACACCGGCAGGATCAGGAGCACGGCGATCGTCACGATGGTCCGGCGCACGATGCGCCCGCTCCGCCCAGTGCGGGGGGCGACATGGACCCCGCGCTTCCCGAGGCGTTCGGAACGGCTGGCAGGTAGGCCGGCGCCACCGCTCGGTTCCCGCTCCGCCGCCGTCACGTCGTCGGCGGGGTCGACCATCGTCACAGGTCCAACCTCCGGAACGCCGAACGGGGCACGTGCCGCAGCGCCGACATGACCCAGCGGAGCGTGGGCGGCACCCAGACCGTCTCGCGCCCGGACCGCACGGCGGCCACGATGGCGTCGGCGACGTCCTCCGTGGAGGCCGAGAGCGGGCGGGGCGACATCCCAGCGGTCATCTTCGACATGACGAAGCCCGGCCGGACAACGGTGACGGTGACGCCGCTCCCGTGGAGGCGGTCGCCCAGGCCCTGACAGAACGCGTCGAGCCCGGCTTTCGACGAGCCGTAGACGAAGTTCGACGCCCGGCCGCGCTCGCCGGCAACGGACGAGAGCACGACGATGGTGCCGTGGCCCTGCGCCCGCATCCGTTCCGCGACCGGAACGAGCACGGATACCGCGCCGACGAAGTTCGTCTGCACCACGCCGATCGCGGCCTCCCCGTCTTGCTCCGCCGCCGACTGGTCGCCGAGCACGCCGAACGCGACCAGCACCAGGTCGACGTCCCGGCCGCGGAAGGCGTCCGCGACGACGGCGTCGTGCGTGTCGAACGCGTCGGCGTCGAACTCGATCATCCGGACAGAGGTGCCCCACTCCGTGCGCAGCCCGGCGGCGAGCGGCTCGAGGCGTTCGGACTTGCGCGCGGCGAGCACGACGTCACGCGCCCCCTGCGACGCGAGCAGCCGAACGGTCTCGCCGGCGATGTCGGATGCGGCGCCGAAGACTGCGACGGTGGCGACGGAGCCGACGGCGTCCTTCATCGCGACACCGCCCCGGTCGACGCTCGTAGCCGGGGACCGTCCGTCAGGCCGAGACGCCGGGCCTGGTCCGAGCGCATCAGGCCGCCCGGATCGAGTTCGGCACGGATCTGACGCCATCGCTCCAGTTCCGGGTACATGGCGGACACCGCCTCCGGGCGCATGCGACCGTCCTTCGCGAGGTAGACGCGACCTCCTGCGTCCGCCACCCTCCGGTCGAACGAATCGAGCAGTGGTCCGAGCCCGGCCGGGCGCGCCGGGACGTCCACCGCCAGGGTCCACCCGGGTATGGGGAACGACAGCAGGCCGCTGCCGGGTCCGAATCGCTTCAGGACCGTCAGGAACGACGCGTGCCCGTATCCGGCGAGCCGTTCGAGGATGCCCCGCAGCGCGGCCTCCTCGCCGTCCGGGACGACGAACTGGTACTGGACGAACCCGCGGCGGCCGTACAGCCGGTTCCAGTTCGCCACCGCGTCGAGCGGGTGGAAGAACGAGGCCATCCGTCTCGGCCGCGCGTGCTCCTCGCGCGGCGCCTTCCGGTACCAGCCCGCATTGAACGCCCGTGTGGCCATGGCCCCGAGGAGCCAGCCCGGGACACCGGCTGGGACGCCCACCAGCGGCTTCGGATCGAACCGGAGCGGATCCCGGCGAGCGGATGCCGGCAGGGCATCGATCGGGGCGTGATCGCCCCGGGTCAGGACCGCGCGGCCCAGACCGCGCCGTCTCGCCGTGCCATCGACCCACGCGACCGAGTAGCGGTACCGGTGGTCCGATCCGGCCATCCGTTCCATGAGGTCGTCCACGTCGTCCGCGCGTTCGGTGTCCACCGAGATCCACGACGTCTCGATCGGGAGGAGCCGAAGCGTCGCCTCCAGGATCACGCCGGTGAGCCCCATGCCACCGCCCGTCGCCCGGAAGGCGTCGGGCGTCCCGTCGGGCGTCAGGACGAGCCGGCGGCCATCGGGCACCATGAGCACCATCGACGTGACGTGGTCCGCGAAGCCGCCGTCCCGGTGGTGGTTCTTGCCGTGCACGTCGGCTGCGATGGCGCCGCCAACGGAGACGAGTCGCGTGCCCGGCATGACGGGGAGGAGCAGGCCGCTCGGAACCAGCGCGCGCATGAGCGCGTCAAGGCTGGTCCCGGCCGCGACCGTGACGGTTCGCCCCTCGAGATCCAGGCGATGGATCCCGGTCAAGGCGGTCATGTCCAGCACCGCGCCGCCCGCGTTCTGCGCCGGATCGCCGTAACTGCGCCCCAGGCCCCGGGCGACCACCCCGCGCGATCCCGCCGCGCCCAGCGCGCGACCGACATCCTGGGCGGAGGTGGGGCTCGACACATATCCGAGGGTGGCGGCCGTGCGACCCCACCCGGTCAACAGGCGGGGCGTGAGGGCCGGCGCCGCTGCGGCCTCGGGGACGGTCGGCCGCTTCGCCGCCGGCACGACCACCGATGGTCTGGGTGGGGCCTCAGCGGCCAAGGTAGACCCCGCATCCATACACGACCAGCCAGACCGCCATCAGCGCCAGGAGGGGCCGGTCCGCAACGAACACGTCCTCGGGCGTCCCGCCACCGCCTCCGTCCACCACGAGGGCGTACCGGAGGACGGCGAGGACGAACGGGATCGCCGACAACTCGCTCCAGGGCACGCCGTGGAGCGCGTGCGGTTGGTCGAACGCCCACAGGCAGTACGCGGCGATCGCGACGGCGGATGCGACCATCCACACGTACCGGAGGTAGGCTGCCGAATACGCGAGCATCGGCGTCCTGACCTCGCCGATCCGCTCTCCCATCGCCGCGTACTCCGCGGAACGCTTTCCGGCCACGACGAACAGCGCGCCGAACGAGACCAGGATCAGGAACCACTGGGACAGCGGAACGCCGGTCGCCGCGCTGCCACCGATGGCACGGATGACGAACCCGGCGGACACCGCGGCGATGTCGAGCACCGCGATCCGCTTCAACCACACCGAGTAGGACGCTGCAACGGCCAGATACGCGCCGACCGTGACCACGAATGCGGTCCCGAGCACCGTCGACGCGGCGAGCGCGATTCCCGCGAGGACGACCGCGGCGATGGCGGCGGTGCCGGGCCCCACGGCACCGGTCGCGATGGGCCGCTCCCGCCGGACGGGATGCAGCCGGTCCGAACGCAGGTCGAGCAGATCGTTCAGCAGGTAGGCGGACCCGGACCCCAGACAGAAGACCGCGAAGGCAAGCCCAGCGCGCCAGAGCACGGCGGGATGGAGAAGCACGCCACCCGCGCCGGGCGCGGCGAAGACGAGGAGGTTCTTCGACCACTGGCGGGGCCGGACGGAGCGGACCAGGCCGTTGACGACCACCCGGGCGCGGCCACCGCCTCGCTCGACGCCGGCGATGGCCGCCGCGGAGACCGGAACGTCGCCGGCGGCTGAATCCGAGACCGTTCGCATTGCCGCGATGGTGCCCGACGCGCGGCCTCAGAGAACCGTTCATCCCATGATGCGATGGCCTTCTTAGCGAATTCGAACCGTTTTCGAACCGTTGAGCGACATGCGTGGCCGGCCCGGCCGGACCCGGACGTCGCCACAGCCGGCGGCCTGGGACCTCGTCCCCGCCTTAGAAGTCCCCGATCCCGTTCGGCGTCCCCAGCCCCGTCGGCCCGTCGTACCCCGGTCCGGCGACACAGAGGTACGTGTCGCAACCGCCGTTCGTGCCCGACGTGACGTCGTTGAGGTCCTCGGGGTTCTGGTAGACGCGCTTCCCGTAGGTGACCGAGTCGCCGGCCAGCGCAAAGACCCCCGCGATCAGCGGTGTGGCCAGGCTCGTCCCACCCACGACCAACCAATTGCGATACCCGAACGTGTCGTACACCGCGGCTCCGGAGCTCGGAGAGGCATCGGCGGATACGTCCGCATAGGTGCGGGTATCGCCGCAGCCCTTGTCCGTCTGCCACCTGGGCTTCGGTCCATACGGCGCACAGCCGGAGCCCGAGCCGCTCCATGCCGTTTCGGTCCAGCCACGCTGGCTCCCGTCCTTCTTCAGATACGTGCCCCCGACGGAGATCACGTACTGCGAGGACGTCGGGAACGTGTGGTAGTTGTTGTAGGACCAGTCGCCGCTGCCGGCGACGATCGCCACGCCCGGGTGGTTGTAGTACTTCTCGGCGGTGTGCTTGGTGCGCTTGCGATCCATCGTCCTGTTCGCGTACGAGTTGCTCACCACCGTCGCACCCATCTGGACGGCCTCGTTCACCGCCCTGCCCAGCTCCCTGATCCCGCCGCCATACGAGTCGACGAGCAGGATGTTGCAGTTCGGGCACACGGCCGACACCGCGTCCAGGTCGAGCGAGACCTCGAGACCCCAGTCTGCGTCGTTCCTCGGCCATTCGGTGTTGCCGGCGGACGTGATCTCCTTGAAGCAGCCGTTGTCGGTGGTGCAGGGCGGGAGTCCGTAGGTGCTCCGGTACACGGCGAGGTCCGCCTCGGCTTTCGGGTTGTGAAAGGCGTCCACGACGGCGACGGTGACGCCCTTGCCGTGATCCGACGACGGCAGGTCGTAGGCGTCCTGGAAATCGGCCGGCCCTAGCCCGCTCGGCGCTGACGACGTGAATGTCCGGCCGCTCGCGTCGACCAGGACCATCGACAGGCACTGCGCCATTCCGCCGACCGATGCCTGCCTGCACACGGCCTTCGCGTGGAGACCCTCCGGCAGCGACGACCTCGGCAGGTCGTACGGAAGCCGCGCGCGGGCGCTCCCTGCATGCGGTCCCTGCGCGGTTGCGCTCGCCGCGGTGGCCTCGACCCCGGTCAGGAGCAGGCAGACGCTCGCCGAGAGCATCAGGAACTTCCTCACTCGCTTCGTCCTCCACTGGGCCGCCGTGCTGCAGCAGAGCGCCCGTTCGACACATTCCAGCCCGGCATCGAAGCCTACGCCACCAGGTCGCCACGTTCATGGTCCGGGTCACCGGGCGATTCGACCGCGCGATCAACCCGACGTGTGCTGGTAGCCCTTCAACCGGCCGCCCTGAAGCGAAACGAGCCACCCCTGCAACACGCCCTGCGCGTATTCGCTCCCGGGGTTGAAGCACTGCGTCCGGCCGATCCTGAACCGACCCCCCGACTCGTGGATGTGCCCGTGCAGGCCCACCAGCGGCTGATGGCGTTCGATCGCATCGCGCACGGCCCGGCTCCCCCCGCCGATGTAGTGGAAGCGCCCGCCCGAACGGTCCGGCCTGGGCAGCTCGCCCGGGCCCGGCGCGCCGGCCCCAGTCTCCATCCGCAGGCAGGCGTCGATCGGGGTGTCCTTCGGCGGACAGTGGAAGTTGAACACGCAGCGCGAATCGTCAGGTATCTTTACCAATTCGCGTTCGATCATCCCGGCCATCTCGGGCTCGTCCGCCTCCCGAGCGGTGTCCCACGGCGTCGGGGTCGACCACCCGACGCTCACCATCGTGTGCTCGCCGTCGAGGTCCACCAGGCGGCCCTCGCATCCGATCACCTGCGGGCCGTCGTGATCGTCCAGGACGGTCAGCACCGGCGGCGCGTCGTCGTTGCCGCCCATGAGGTACAGACGGACCCCTGTTCCCGCCAGACGGTCCTCGGCGAAGGAGAGCCAGTCGGCCAGCCGTCGCGCGGCCTCCTCCTGGAAGAGGCCCTCCTGCCGGAGCGGATCGGCTGCCGCGGTCGAGTACTCGTCGGGGTCCATCACGCGCCAGTACGCGCCCGCCCGCGCGAGCGCGGCGGTGAAGTCGGGCAGACCGGCGGCTTCGAACTCCTCGTCGCGCCCCGAGAAGCGCGCGCGCAGCATGCCGTTCGACCGGACGATCGGCACGAGTTGCTTGCCCATCAGATCGCCGCCGACGATCAGCGCGTCCGCGCCGTAGAACCCCGCCGCGTTCACGAGCTTCCGGTAGGCGACGTCCGAACCGTGCAGGTCGGCGACATAGAAGAGGCGAATGCCGCGCGGACGGGACACGGTCATGCCCCGCCCGCGCGGGCGTTCGGCACCGGTCCTATTCGACCGGAATCTCGCGGTAGACGTTGCGCAGGTCGATGCCCTGGCGTCGACGCACGACGCGCGCGATCAGGTAGATCACGATCGCTAGGACGTACATGGCGCCCATGAACCACAAGGAGCCCGTGTCGTTGACCGCGTAGAGGTCGTTGCTGAACCATAGCCAGATGTTCCAGCCGAGGAACGCCGCCGTGATCGTGCCCGAGATCGTAAGGAGCGGGATACCCGCAACCTTGTACCGGGCGAGCGGCGAATTCTGATACAGGTCCTTCTTCACCCACGGCAGAATCATCGCCGCGATCGCTGTTCCGAAGAACGTGATCGCGATGACGAGCGTCGCGTCCAGGATCCAGGTCTTGAACTGGCTCGTGTACGCGTAGAGCGCGCTGACCACGAGCGCTGGCGCCAACATGAGGACCAGCGCCCACACGGGCACGTGCCGCCGTTCCGAGACGTCGGCCACCTTCTCCGGCAGGATGCGGTCGAACGCTGCGGCGAAGATCACACGAGTGGACGACAGGAACAGCGTTCCGGCCCACCCGAGGAACCACGCCCCGAATACCAGGACGAGCAACCCGGCAATCAATGAGTTGTGGAACCACATCCCGACCAGCAGCGGTGGGTAGGGCCAGACGGGGATCGGCGCGTTGCCGCTCCAATAGTTCAGGTTGCCTGCGTTGAAGAACTGCCAGCCGAAAAACTTCGACGCCAGCAGGATGAACAGGACTGCGATCACGATCGTGACCCACAGGCCGTTCATCATCCCGCCCATGACCCGCCGGAAGTCGCTCGCGCCACGAACTTCGCCGTACAGCGTGGCGCCCCAGTTCGGCCACAGGATCCAGAAGCACAGGAACGGGATCAGTAACAGCGATTTGCCGAAGAAGGGTGAGAAGCCCAGGTTCGGCACGATCGCCCCGCCCTGTGTGGCCGCGGCGGTCCGCAGCGTCTCTCCGTAGGCATTCCGGACGTGGAAGAGCTTGGCGGACTCGACGTTGAAGGCGTTGATGAATCCGCTGTGCGAACCGAACAGCATCACCAGGCCAATCACCGCCAAGCCGATCATTCCGATGTAGAAGCACACGCGCTGGACCTTCGCGTAGCCCTCCATGCCGAGCGACACGAGGAAGCCGGCCAGCAGCACCGTGATCACGCAGACGGTGAACAGGCCGTTCTTCGACGCGAGGAATGTCGTCAGGCCGTTCCATTTGAAGATCGCCGCGAGCGGCTGGAACAGTTCGACGTTCAGGATGTTCGCGTAGACCGGCGCCCAGTACCACAGGATGAACCACCAGCCCGTCACCGCCAGCAGGAACGCGGCGCCGCTTCCGATCACGCGGCTCTGCCAGACGTAGTCGCCGCCGGCCCTGGGCATCACCGAGATCAACCCGGCGTAGGTGATGACCAGGAACGTGATGAACACGCCGGAGATCAGCAGCGCCGGCAGGACCTGGCCGGTCGGGACGAACGCCAGGACGGACAGCGCAAAGAAGAGTCCGAGCGTGACGAAGTTGACCGACATGAACGAGTACAGGAACGCGTCGAACCTTGACCAGCCCTTCACCAGCCCCGTCGCCTTGCGCAGGAACAGGGTTGGCTGTTCGCCGATCGTTGCCACGGTCACCCCCCTCGAGAGATGTCGCCGACTGGGCCTAGCCGTTCACCAACTGATAGGACTTCACCTTCCGCTTCTTCTCGTCGATCGTGACCAGCGCCGCCTGCAGAACGCCCTCCTCGTAGGAACTGCCCGGGTTGAGGACCAGCGACGAACCGAGCCGGGTGGCGCCCTTCGACTCGTGGATATGGCCGTGCAGGGACAGCAGCGGCTGGATCCGTTCGATGGCCGCCTTCACCGAGGTCGACCCCACCGGCCGCAGCGCCCGGCCGCCCGCCTTGATGTTCATGTCGGCGTCGAGCGCAGGGGCCTCGTCCAGACCGCTGCCGAACGGCGGCGCGTGGAAGTTGAAGATCGTCCTCGACGGTTCGGTCACGCGCTCGACGACCTTGTCGAGCCGCCGGCCCAGTTCCTCCTCGGGCAGTTCGCGGAACGTGTCCCAGGGCGTCGGGTTCGTCCACCCGTAGGAGACCATCTCGAACCCCTCCAGATCGAGCGGGTCCTCGCCCCCGAACTCGACCACATGCCCGCTCTTGAGGATCGGGTCGATCTCGAACATGTCGTCGTTGGCCGGGCAGACGATCGCCCGCGTCACCTTTCCAGCGAGCTTGTCGTCCGCCATCGCGATCCATCGTTCGGTGCCCTCGAGCATCACCTCTTTGAACCGCTTGTCGACGGCGTCCTCGTCCTCCTGCATGTGGCGGTACTCCTCGTCAGACACGCGGATCGGGTAGTAGCCGCGGTTGAGGACGTTCTTCTCGAACGCCTGCACGTCAGCCTCGGTCTCCAGCACCACGTGCTGCTCGAACATGGTGGATTCCCACCTGCCGGCGCGCTCCACGATGGGCACCATCGCCTTGCCGGTGATGTCGCCGCCCACGATCACGACGTTGGCGCCGTAGAAGGGGCCGGCGTTGAGGAACTTGCGCCAGCAGATCTCCGAACCGTGGATGTCGGTCACGTAGAAGATCTTCAGCACTCGGGCCCCTCCTCCCGTCGATGGATGTTCCGTCGCGGTCAGGTCGATTGCAAGTTGGGGGTTGCGGGCGGCGCAACCGGATTGCGCCTGAAGGGCTGCGTTTCCGGTCCGGATGGGGCATGCTTCGACGTGGCATGGGCGGCGCGGGGGGCGTTGGGCCTCGGTACGACTTCGTCATCGTCGGTGGCGGATCGGCCGGCTGCGTCCTGGCGAACCGGCTCAGCGCCGATGGATCGAACCGCGTCCTGGTGCTCGAGGCCGGCCGGCCCGACTATCCGTGGGACGTCTTCCTCCACATGCCGGCCGCCCTGACGTTCCCGATCGGGAACCGGTTCTACGACTGGAAGTACGAATCCGAACCCGAGCCCGCCATGAACGGGCGGCGAATCTACCACGCCCGGGGCAAGGTGCTCGGGGGCTCGTCGAGCATCAACGGGATGATCTTCCAGCGGGGGAACCCGCTGGACTACGAGCGGTGGGCCGGCGACCCCGGGATGGGGTCGTGGGACTACGCGCACTGCCTGCCGTACTTCAGGCGGATGGAGAACGCGCTCTCCGCCGAGGCGGCCGACGAGTACCGGGGGCATTCAGGCCCGCTCGTGCTGGAGCGGGGGCCGGCGACGAACCCGCTCTTCGGCGCGTTCTTCGAGGCGGTCCAGCAGGCGGGCTTCGGCCTGACCGGCGACGTGAACGGGTACCGGCAGGAGGGGTTCGGGGCCTTCGATCGAAACGTGCACCGCGGACGGCGGCTCTCGGCGTCGAGCGCGTACCTCCGTCCGATCCTGGATCGCCCCAACCTGGAGGTGGTCACGCGCGCGTTCGTCACACGCGTGCTGTTGAACGGCTCGCGCGCGGTGGGGGTCGAATACAGCCCCGGGCGCGGGGCGCCGCTCCTGGTGCGGGCCGACGAGGTGATCCTCTGCGGCGGGGCGTTCAACTCACCCCAACTGCTGCAGGTGAGCGGCGTGGGCCCCGCCGACGTCCTGCGCTCCGCGGGTGTGGACGTCCGGTACGACCTGCCGGGCGTGGGGCGGAACCTGCAGGACCATCTGGAGGTCTACGTCCAGTACCAGTGCACGCAGCCGGTCTCGGTCGCGCCGCAGATGCAGAAATGGCGGTGGCCGTGGATAGGGCTCGAGTGGCTGCTGTTCCGCCGCGGGCCGGGGGCGACGAATCATTTCGAGGGCGGCGGGTTCGCCAGGTCGAACGACGACGTCGAATACCCGAACCTGATGTTCCACTTCCTGCCGATCGCGATCAGGTACGACGGCAGCTCGCCCGCCTCGGACCATGGCTATCAGGTGCACATCGGCCCGATGTATTCGGACGCGCGCGGCTCGGTGACGATCACGTCGGCGGATCCGCGGGTGCACCCGGCGATCCGGTTCAACTACCTGACGACGGACCAGGATCGGCGCGAGTGGGTCGAGGCGATCCGCATGACGCGGCAGATCCTGAACCAGCCGGCGTTCGAACCGTTCAACGGCGGCGAGATCTCGCCGGGCCCGTCCGTGCAGACCGACGACGAGATCCTGGCGTGGGTGGCAGCGGACGCGGAGACGGCGCTGCACCCGTCGTGCACGTGCCGGATGGGCGTGGGCGAGGAGTCGGTGCTGGACCCGTCGACGATGCGTGTTCACGGCCTGGACGGGCTTCGGGTCGTCGACGCGTCTTCGATGCCGTACGTGACGAACGGGAACATCTACGCGCCGGTCATGATGCTGGCGGAGAAGGCGGCCGACCTGATCCTGGGGAATGCGCCGCTCGCGCCGGAGAAGGTGGACTTCTACCGGCACCCCGTCGCCTGACCCTCAAGCGACCGAAGGGGCCGACTTGAGGCAGTGGTCGAAGTGGCTCATGCTGCGTGACGCGTGAAGTCCGCGAGCCAACGAACGGTTTGACGGTCCGGGGGGTCAAGATGCGAGTTGCCGTGATCGGCTTTGCGTCGAGCGCAGCGTCCATGCTCCTCGGAGCATTCGGTGTGGATTTTCTGGCTCAGGCAACCGCGTTCATCACGGTCGTGTGCGTGATCATCTTCGTCGTGGCGATCGTTCGGCGCAACGTCAAGCCCAATTTCCTGGATGGTGGACTGGTGATCTCCAGCGCGCTGCTCGTCGGCGCCTACAGCATGCTCCTTGACTATCACGAACTTCAGGCAAGCCAGAGCAAGTGCAACTGCAGCTGTTGGATCATCGCCTATGTCGCGCTGGCGATCGGCGTGGCCATCCTCGGCGCGCTCATGGACGGCCGGCTCGGACGTTCACAGAGCCAGGCTTGACTTCGTAGCACGCGATTGCGCTTCCGCTCCTCGCCTGCTCCGATCCGATGGATCAGCCGGCATCTCCGGGTCAGTGGCCGACTTCCTCCGGAAGCTCGTACCACTGGACCCTGTCGCCGACCTTCGAGCGCACCTTCCACTTCAACGTCTTCGGGCACGCGTCGCAGAACTCGCGGATGTGCTTGGCCTGGTCAATGGGATCGAACAGGCGCGCGGCCGGAACCAGGTCGCTGTGCTCGCCGCTTCCTAGATGCACCAGCTTGTCGAGGTTCCCGGTCACCGTCCGCCACCAACCCCAGTCCTCACCGACGACCTTGCCGATCCTCGCCAGGCCGACCGTGCCGGGATCGTCGCCGCCTCTCACCTCGAAGCCGGAGAGCAGGTGGAGCAGGTCGTGCACGTCCTTGCGGTTCAGTTCCACGATCTGAAGCTTCGTCAGGAGCAGGTCCGTCACATCGAGGGTGAGCGGCATCCGCGCGATCCGTTCGCGGAAGTCCAGCACGTGGCACATGTTCAGCCGGTCCATGATCACGTCGACGCTGGTCTTCCCGTCGGCCGTGGTGAAGTACATCTGCCGGTCGCCGTGCAGCGTGTTGAAGCGCTGGTCCGACAGGAAGCCCAGTTCGCCGAAGAACTCCATCACCGCCCGCTTGGCCGATGACACCGACGCGAAGTCCATGTCCTGGTCGTGACGGGCGCGGTGCGGGAACTCGGGACACAGGACCCGAACGGCCTGGCCGCCGAGGAGTTTCAGCGGCACGCCGCGCTCGTTCGCACGCTCGGCCACCGCAACCGATTCGCCGAACGCGTCCTTCGCCGGCACCGCGGCCGGATCGCCGCCCTGAGGTGCCGCGTCGCCAGTCGCGCCGTCCGCCATCCGAACGCGAACGTTACCCCATCGACGTCGCGGCGGCGTCCCAACCCGTCGGGCATCGTCCGGGGAACGGGTAAGCTCGCGCGGAGGGGGCAGGTTCGCCGGGTGGGGGTGGCCCGGCATCGTTCGGAGGTCGGCAGCCGCATGAACGACCCGACAGCGGGCTCACGGGGACGCGCCTCGATCGGCGCGGCCGTGGGCGCGGTCGCCCGCAACACGACCACGGCGCTGCGCGACATCGTCGTGGTGATCCTCATCCTGGCCGGGACGTTCGACGGGCTCTCGGGGAACTGGCCGCACGCGGTCCTGCTGTACACGGTGGCGATCGCGCTCGGCCGCGACGCGGTCCGGCGGCGCGCCTCGCCGGAACTGGGAACGCCGACGGCGGGGCAGGTCCCGCCGACCGCATCCGCCGTCGAGGCCGGCGAGGCCGTCGAGGCCGTCGAGGCCGTCAGACGGCAGGCGCGCAGGCTCGTGGCCGTCCCCATGCTGCTTCTGGCCATCCTGGCCTACGCGGTGGTGGTGGGCGGCTTCGCCCGGTACTCGTGGCCGACCACGATCGCGGTCATCATCCCTGGAGCGGTCGTCCTGGCGCTCAGCTGGAACGGTCCGTTGAAGCCCCGCGAGGCGCCGGCCGCGGTGGGAACCGTCGGCACCGTCGCGTGGCTGGCCGTGTTCATCGGGATCGGGCTGTGGGAGCTCACGCAGTTGCTGCTGCAGCCGAGCCTCACAACCGACTCGTGGCGCCATCCAACCATCAGCGTGCTGTCCGATCCCATCCTGGCCACGCATCCGGGCCGAACGATCGGCCTGATCCTCTGGCTGCTCTTCGGCTGGTTCCTCCTGGATCGGTGATGCGTCGATGAACAGCCACGACGTCGCCGTCAGCGTCTATCTCCTCTTCGCGATCGCCGCGCTGGTGCTCCAGGCGCTCAGCCTTCGGCAGGATTCGAAGATCCCCTCGCTCGGCACGGTCTTCAGCCGCGTCATGCGAACCCGGTCCGGTCGCGTCGGCGTGATGGCGGGGTGGGTCTGGCTCGGCCTGCACTTCTTCGCCCGGTAGCCGGGCGCGCACCCGATCAGATCGGCGTCGCGCCGGCCCGATCCTCCACGGCCTTCGTTTCCCGGGACCCGCGCGACCGCACGATGATCGCGCCGGTGGCGGCCACCACGACGGCTCCCCCCGCCACGATCATGGGCGTCAGCGGCTCCCCCAGCACGACCCATGCGGCCAGTGACGCCACCACCGGCATCCCCTGCAGCAGCAGCGACGAGAGCCAGACCTCCACGTAGCGCTGCGCCCATGCGGCCACGAACTGCCCACCGGCGCCGGCGAAGATGACGAACAGGATCAGCCAGAGCCAGTCCATCGGATCGTTCGTGGTGAGCGGCTTGCCCGACAGCAGCAGGATCGGCGCCGCGACGAGCGACGCCGTGAGCATGACGCCGGTCATGTACTCGAGCGCCGGCATCGTGCCCCGGACCCTCTTCGTGACCAGCCAGTACCCGGTCCAGGAGAACAGCGCGGCCATCGCCAGCAGGTCGCCCGTCACGCTGAAGTCCGGCGAGCCTGTGGAGCCCACCGCCACCATCGCCACGCCGATCACGGAGGCGCCCGCCAGGAGGACCTCGGCGCGGCCGAACCGCTCGCCGAACCACCGCCCGGCCACGAGCATGACCAGCACCGGCTGAAGCGCGCCGATGATCGTGGCGTCCGCGATGCTCGTGAGCTTCACCGCACTGAAGAACAGGCACACGTCCATGCCCAGGAACAGACCGCCCGGCGCGCTCTGGCGGATGACGGCCCACGTCAGCCGGCGGCCGCTGGCCAGCAGCGCGACGAGCATCACGACGAAGCTCAGCGCGAGCCGGTAGAACGCGAACGTGATGCCGGCGAAGCTCGACAACTTGATGAAGATGCCGCCGAAGCCCCACGCCACGACCGTGAGGAGCAACGCGCCCTCGGCGATGGAGCGCTTGCGGGCGTCGGACGCGTCGCGAACCGTGGCAGTGAGTTGCATCCGTCGATGGTCCCACAGCGCGCTCGCTACGCTGTTGACGGTGTGGACCGGTGCCCGCTGAACGCGGGCCGATCGGAGCGAGCCGGACGTGACCAGCGCCTACGAGGACGAGATCCAAGCCTGGCAGCGGGATCGGATCGAGCGACTGCGCTCGCCGGAGGGCTGGTTCTCACTGGTCGGTCTGTGGTGGCTTCGGCCCGGCTCGAACACGGTCGGGTCCGATCCGTCCAGCGACGTGGTCCTGCCCGGCGAGCCCGTCGCGGCCCACGCCGGCACGATCGACCTCGAGCCGGACGGACGAGTGGTCCTTCATGCGACCCCGGACTCAGGGCTTCGGCATCGAAGCGAGCCCGTCACTGATCTCGAACTCAGTTCGTCCACGCCGGTCACGCGGATCCGTTCGGGCTCGATCAGCTTCACGCTGATCCGTCGCGAGGACATGGCCGCCATCCGGGTGCGCGACCGCGACCGCCCGGGACGCGTCGCGTTCGCCGGCATCGAGCACTACCCGGTCGACCCCGCGTGGCGCGTCGAAGCGCATCTGGAGCCGCTCGAGGACCGGCGCGAGGTCGTGGTGCCGGCGGTGGCCGGGCCAGGCGAGCGCTACCTGGTGGCCGGCGCCGCGGTGTTCGAGGTGCCACTGCCCGACGCGCCCGGCAAGCATCGGCTCATCGCGTTCGAAGAGGAGCCGGGCCAGGACCTGTTCTTCGTGTTCGGCGACGCCACGAGCCGGTCGGCGGAGACCTACCCGGGTGGGCGGTTCATATACATGCCGCCCCCGGACCCAGCGGACCCGGGGCGCAGGATGAGCATCGACTTCAACCGCGCGTACAACCCGCCGTGCGTGTTCACGGAGTTCGCAACCTGCCCCATCCCCCTGCCCGAGAACCGGCTTCCGTTCCGCGTGGAGGCCGGCGAACTTCGGTACAGGGGAAGCTCAACCGACTGATCGAACACGCCGAACACTCCCACATGACCGCATGGCAGCACCCGATGGACCAGTGCGAGGCATGCGGGCAGGACATCCTGCTCCGGCCCGAGGTCACCGAGGACACGCGGCTCGCCTACATGCCCTACTGCCCCCGTTGCGACGCCGGCGAACCGGTCGTCGTCCCGCGACAGCGCACGCGATGGGCCGACGACCCAGTGGGCGGCGTCCCTTCCTCGTGGATCTCGGCGGAACCTGCGCTCCGGGCCGTTACGGCCGCAAGTCCGTCGCCGCGACCCGTCGCCGGGTCGGCGTCGGCGTCGGCGCGGAGCCGGGGCGGAGACCCGCAGAGCGGCGTCGACCTGTGGTGGGACGGCGGAGACGGCGGCGGTCGTCACCGTTCCGAGGACGATTCCCTGGACGCGAAATGGGCCCGGTTCGTCGCGGGCAGCGAAGAGGACGACGAGGAGGACGCCCCCGCGTCCGAGGGGAGCTTCGCGTTCGGCGGTGAGGACGTTCCGCGCCGTAGGCGAATGCGGTTCGGCCTTCGCAAGTCAGCCTGACGGGAGTCGTGCGGCGGAGTTCGGCTGCCGCCGCTCGTTTCGCCACCGCCACGACCATCGCTCCTCACCTCCGGCGCCGAATGCCACGACCGTGGCGCCCTCGCCGTTGAGCGTGACGGCGTCCGCGTCGGCGCGGGTGCCGCCCGATTCGTAAAGTGCCGTCACCATCTGCCTCGCGATGTCGGCGGCACGCTCCGGCGGCGCGAGCGCTGCCAGCGTCGAGCCCGAGCCGGACAGGAACGCCGCCACCGCACCGGCCTCCATTGCAGCATCCAGCGCCTCGACCGCGCCCGGGATCAGGGCCAGTCGATGCGGCTGATGGAGCCGGTCGCGCGTCGCCTCGGACAGGAGGTCGAACCGCCGCTCGGCGATGGCCGCCACCAGCAGCGCGACGTGCGCGGCGGTGGAACGAGCAACGTCATGCGGGACGACCGCCGGGAGGATGGCTCTCGCCTCCTGCGTGGCGATCCGACGCTCGGGGATCGCCAGCGCGAGGGACAGACCGGTGAGCGCGCCGAGCTCGATCCATTCGATCGACCCTCCGCCGGTTGGCGCGCACGCCACGACCCCGCCGCAGAGCGCCGCAGCCGCGTTGTCGGGGTGGTGCTCCAGAGCGCTCGCGTCGTTCAGGAGGCGCTGCTCGTCGGGCGTCCGGCCCAGGACGGCCGAGGCCGTCAGCAGCGCCGCGACGCGGACGGCCGCGCTGCCGCCCAGGCCGCGCTCCTCCGGGATCGGGTTCGACGTGACCGCCGCCCACCCGGCCGTCGCCACGCCGAACGAAGCGAGCAGATCGCGCACGTAGGCGGTGCCGAGTTCGCCCTCGATGCCGTCGTGGTCACGCGAGACCGTGACCTCCAGTCGACGCGGCACGGACATCGCGAGGCCGTCCATGGCGGGGCCGAGGTTGGCGGTCGAGGCCGGAACGCTGATGATGAGCCGGTCGCCGGCGGGAAGGTCGAGCGGGCGGCCGGGATCCCCGGACGTGACGAGCGGCATGGCGGACGTAAGTGTCGCCGATCGCGAGGGGCGCCGGCGCGCGAGGCGTTCGGCGACGGCGCTGAGGGAGGCAGGCGTGCGCTTCGACGGCAAGGTCGTGTTCATCACCGGAGCCGGACACGGGATCGGCCGGGCGACAGCGCTCCGGCTCGCATCGGAAGGGGCAGCCGTCGTCGCGACGGACGTTCGCGCCGACACCGCGCAGGAGACCGCTGCGGCCATCCGAGCCGACGGTCGCGGCCGGGCGATGGCGGCCGGGATGGACGTCCGTGACCGGGCGCAGATCGCCGCGGCGCTGGAAGAGGCGCTTCGCGAATTCGGCTCGGTGACGCACCTGGTGAACAACGCGGGACTGGTGACGATGTTCGGCCTGGCGGACCTGACCGAGGAGCAGTGGGACCTGGTCATGGACGTGAACCTCAAGGGCATGTTCCTGGTCACGCAGGTGGTCGCGCCCGCCATCGCCGCGGCCGGTGGCGGCGCCATCGTGAACCTCTCGACCGTGGAGTCCGAGGTGATCGTGGCCAGCGGACCGAACTGCCAGCCGCACTACAACGCGTCGAAGGGCGGCGTCCGCATGCTGACGAAGGCGCTCGCGCACGAGCTCGGGCCGATGAACATCCGGGTCAACTCGGTCGCGCCGGGCGGCATCAACACAGGGTTCGCCGGCGGTGACCTGGATTCGCCGGAGGCCAAGGCGTTCATCGAACCCCGCCAGATCATCAAGCGGCCCGGCAGGCCGGAGGAGATCGCCGCCGCCATCGCGTTCCTGCTCTCCGACGACGCCTCATACATCACGGCGACGCAACTGGGCGTCGACGGCGGCTGGCTGGCGTACTGAGCGATTCCTGATGCCACCGCCGCTGACGCTCGCCGACCTCGCGCCTGAGCGGTTCGACACCGTCGCCGTGGCGTCGGTCGAGCCCGTCGGGCGGCTGTTCGGCCGGCGCGTGCCGCTGAGGCGGTTCCTGCGCGAGGGCGACGGCGGCGGCGCGTACCGCCTGCCGATCTGCACGTCGGCGCTGGTCTGGGACCTGGCTCAGGAGCCGGGCGCCGAGACGCCGTTCGCCGGATTCCACACCGGCTGGCAGGACGTGGTGCTCGTGCCCGACCTCTCGACGCTTCGGCCATATCCCGGCGCCGAACGGACGGCGTTCGTCATGTGCGACGTCGTCGAGGAGGAGCACGGCGATCCGGTCGGGATCGCGCCCCGCACGGTGCTTCGCGCGCAGGTCGAACGCGCCCGCGCGGCCGGCTTCGAGGTGCTCCTGGGCAGCGAACTGGAGTTCTACGTCTTCCGGCAGTCGTACCGCGACGCGCGGCTCGCGCGGTTCCGCGACCTGGAGCCGACCACGCTGGTGCGGTCCGACTACTCGATCGTCGGTCAGGGTGCGCTCGAGGGCTTCATCGGACGCGTGCGCGCGGCCATGGATTCGAGCGGAATCCCGGTGGACGCGTGCCAGGCCGAATACGGACTTGGCCAGTGGGAGGTGAACCTCGAACATGCGCCGGCGCTGGAGACGGCCGACCGCCACGCCGTGTACAAGGCCGGCGTGAAGGAACTGGCTGCGGCGGAAGGTCTTTCGGCGACCTTCATGGCGAAGCCGAGCGCCGCGGACATGGGCTCGTCCTGCCACCTGCACGTCTCGCTGGTAAGGATGGCTGACGACACGCCCGCCTTCCCGGATGCGCTGAATCCGTTCCTGGGTGGACTGATGGAGCACCTGCCGGAGACGACGCTCCTGTTCGCGCCGTTCGTCAACTCGTACAAGCGGCACGTGGGCGACATGGCGTTCGCCGGCGGGCCGATCGCGTGGGGACACGACAACCGGACGGTCACGTTCCGGGTGATCGGGAGCGGTCCCTCGCTTCGGATCGAGCACCGGTTCGCGGGCGCGGACACGAATGCGCACCTGGCCGCCGCGGCGCTGATCGCCGCGGGCCTGGACGGGATCGAACGCTCTTTGGATCCCGGGCCGGCGCTGACCGGCAACGCCTACGAGCGCTCGGACGTCCCGCGAGCGCCGTCGTCCCTGGGCGAGGCGGCCGACGCGTTCGAGGCGTCCGACTGGGTGGCCGCGACGTTCGGCAAGGACGTGCGGGAGCACTACGCGGCGATGGCACGGGCCGAGTGGCGCGCGCACCTGAGCGCGGTCACCGATTGGGAGATCGATCGGGGTTTCGAACAGGCCTGAGAGGCCGGGGTCGTTCAGGGCTTCGTGGCCCGCGCCCACGCGTGGCCGCTCCACGTGGAGATGAAGCCGGTCTCCACCAGGGACGGTGGGCGGTACGCGCCGGCGGCAACGCACTCCGACGGCGAGCCGCAGTCGACGCCGATCAGCGCGCTGGATGTGGCGCCGTTCGGGTCGGGTGTTGGTTCGATCCCCCACCGTGAGCCGTTCCACCGCTCGGCCAGCGTGCGGAACCCGTTCGAGGCGCGGCGCTCTCCTACAGCCATGCATCGGTCCGCTGCCGGGCACGCCACATCGGCAAGCTTGCTCACGTTGGAGCCCGCCGGATTCGGCGTGGTCATGGCGTGCCAAACTCCGCTGGCCCTCCGTTCGGCGAACGTCGCGTAGTCGCCGTTCCTCAGGCTCTGAAACCCGACGGCCACGCACAGGTCCCGGGTCGCGCAGGCGACGCCCGCCAGTTCGGTGTCGGATGAGGGTTGTGGATCGTCCGAGGCTTCCAGCCGCCACGTCTGGCCGTCCCAGATCTCGATCAGCGACGTCGCGCCGTTGAAGATCTGCGCCTCGTATGTGTAATGCCCGACGGCGACGCAGAACGTCGGCGAACGGCATGCGACGGCGGCCAGCGCGCTCTCGTCGGCCACGTGCGGGATGGGCACCGGCCGGACGGTCCAGGCCGCGCCGTTCCAGGATTCGGCGAACGCGACACCGCGACCCTTCTTCGTCTCGAACTGGCCGACGGCCATGCAGAAGTCCGCGGCCGTCGCCGGTGCGCAGTCCACGCCGTCGAAGCCGGAGTCGACGGCGCCCGCCGGGATCGCGATGCGGGCGGCCCGCCATCGCGTTCCGTCCCATTGTTCCGCCAGCGGGCGGCCGCCCGATGATGTGGCACCGAGGTACTGCGCCGGCACGTTCTGATGGCCGATCGCGATGCACGAGTCCGGCGCCGGGCACGCGACATCGAGGAACTGGGCGTCGGTTCCCGGCGACGGCGAGCCCGGGGAGCGTTGCGTCCAGCGGCCGTTCTCGAGGAATGCGGCGAACGGAGCGTCGACACCGGCGACGCTGCCGCCGGAGCCGACGAGCGCGCAGCGCCCGGGCGCCGGACATGCCGCGGCGTTGAAGCTGCTGTCTCGAATCGCCGACGGGCGGGGCGGGCCCTCGCCGCCCGCGGCGACGCGGGCGGCAACACCCACTCCCAGTAGGAGCGCCAGGGCGACCGCCCACAGCACATAGGTCCGGGTCCCGGTCCGTGTTCGGGTTCGGCTCATCCGTCCCGTTGGCTCGTCACGGCGCGATCAGGCAGCCGTCGAACGCGTACAGCGGGTTCACGGCGCTGTGACCGCCCGGCTCACGGATCCGCTGGCCCCCGACCAGCCCGGGCGGGCCCTCGGCCGTGTAGCAGCCGTTCGGCCTGACCACGACCGTGTAACTGAGGCCCAACTGCCCCAGGCGCGCGCCGTTCACGTTCAACTGACAGACCCAGTCGTCGCCGGCGCCCTGGCTCACCCCGCCGCCCGCGCTTTCGCGCGCGCAGAACGGCGAGACGGTGAACGAGCGCGCCCGCTCGGGGTGCCCGAGCATGGTCTGTTGGACGCGCACCAGGTTCGAGAAGGTCGCGCCCACCGAGTCCTCGACGCGGTGCGAGCTGATCCATGTCCGGTCGAACGCCGCCGCGACGGCGACCACAGCGGCGATCGCGAGGCCGATCACGGCCGCGCGGCCGAGTCGCTTCCACGCGGCCGCGCCTCCGACGCCGCCGGTCTCGCCGGTGAACTCCCGTCGGCGCACCATCGCCCACGCCGCGCTCAGGCACAGATACGAATAGACCGTCGAGACGACCAGTCCGAGCAGGAACAGCGTCAGGCCCCGCGGAACGACCAGGAGCCCGTGCCAGGCTTCGAACGGCGTGGTCAGCAGGATCGAACGAACGACCAGTCCGCTCCCCATCATCGAGAGCAGGACCATCACGAGGCCGGTCACGGGAGGACCGAGGACGCCTGCCAGGCTGTTCCGGGACGCCACCGAGAACAGGATGGCCATGCACGTGAAGGCGAGCGTCGGGATCAGCGCCATCCCGAAGCCCTGCAGGACGAGGGCGAGGCTTCGACCGGGCGACATCACGGTGCCCGAGAGGTTGATCAGCGGCTTCCAGCCGACCAGCAGGATCCCGGCGACGGTGCTGCTCAGGGCGAGCAGAGCGACCATCGTCGCCGAGAAGGCCAGCGCCGCCAGCGCCTTCCCGGCGAAGACGGCCTTTCGGGAGCACGAACGGGTAAGGACGGTCTTCCACGTCATGTGCCGGTCCTCGCCGGCGAAGATGTCCCCGGCGACGACGCTGGTGAGCAGCGGGAACCCGGCGATGCCCGCGAATCCGAGCACCACGAACGGGATCGCGAAGCCTGAGGTGTGGACCCAGCGGCCGAACAGCGTGTCCGCGGGCACCGACGTCTGCGTGCGCATGATCAGGGCGAAGACGAACGGCCCGATGAGGCAGGCGGCCGCCACGAGTCGCGGCAGGAATTGGGCGGAGATCTTCGCGACCTCGACCTGAAAGACCGCGCCGGCGCCGGGCGCCCGGTGCCGGCTGGAGCGCGGAACGGACAGCGGGGCGTCGGCGGTCGAGACGCTCATCGGGCCGCCTCGATGCGGTCGGCGCCTTCGTCTGCGTCGTCTCGGGCGCGCTCCTCGCGGGCGCCGGTCAGTTCGAGGAACATCGATTCCAGTGCGCCCATCAGCGGCTCGAGCCGACGCACGGCGATGTCCGCATGCCCGAGCGACAGGACGTAGCGCTCGAGGTCTGCCGGCTCTGCGGAGACCGTCAGCCAGCCCTCCGGATCTGCGACCGCGCGGACGCGCGGGTCGGCGCGCGCGACGTCGAGCGCCCGGCCGTCGTCGGTGGTCCAGAGGCGGTGCGCGGGCGCCGGGGCCTCCTCGCGGAGGCGCGCCATCGAACCCTCCCACACGGACCTGCCCTGCCGCATGACCGTGACGCTGTCGCAGACCCCTTCGAGCTCGGTCATGTTGTGGCTCGAAAGCAGCACGGTGACGCCGCTCGCGGCGAGCGCCCTCAGCAGGTGCTGAACCTGCTTCGCGCCTGCCGGATCGAGCCCGACGGTCGGCTCGTCGAGCAGGAGGACGGCCGGAGAGCGCAGGAGCGCCGCTGCCAGCCCCAGTCGCTGACGCATGCCGGAAGAGAGGCTCCCGACCCGGTGGCCGGCCCGGTCGGTCAGGCGGACCACCCGAAGCACCTCGTCGACCCGGTTCGGCGGGACGCCGTCCATTCGCGCCAGCAGCAGGAGGTTGCGTCTGGCGGACAGGTAGGGATGCAGGCGCGGATCCTCGACGAACCCGGCGACGCCGTTCAGCGTGCCGCTTCCGAGCGCGGTCAATTCGCTTCCCAGCATCCGGACCGACCCATGATCCGGTGCGACCAGTCCGAACATGATCCTCAGGAGCGTGGTCTTGCCCGCGCCGTTCGGCCCGACGAGGCCGCGGACCTCGCCGCGTTCGACCTGCATGTCGAGCCCGTCCAGTGCGCGCACGTCACCGAACTGCTTGACCAGTCCGGTCGCTTCTATGGCCGTGATTGGACCCGCCACGCCTCACGAACCTCCGCGCGAAGGGGACCGGGCCAGCATAGCCAGGGCCTCCCCGTCCGATGCTCCTCCGTCGGCCGCGCGGTCCTCGAGGACGACCCGAGTGGCTCGCAGGAGCGCTTTGGGTCTAGGGCCAGTACCGGGCCGTGGCCATCGCGGCCACGGTGACCACGAGTAGGGCGAATGAGATCCGCGCGTACAGCTTCAGGGTCTTCTGAATGCTCGCGATCGTGGTGGCCTGCTCGGGGGTCGGGGGCGCGCCGGCTTCCGCGATCCCGCGCTGGAGGCCCAGGAGCCTCCCCACGTTGGGTCGGGTGACGAAGAGCCCGAAGGCCGCTGCGGCGATCGCCGTCACCATCCCGACGGTGAGCGCGACACCGTAGCCGGTGGAGACGAGATCGCCGAGGGAGCCGAAGTCCGTCGCGATCTTCACGTACATCACGAGCCCGGCCACGATCGTGATCGCCGCAAGCCGCAGGAACCAGTCGACCAGCTTCCTGGTGCCCAGCAGTTGCCCCATCATCGGCCCCGCCGCGGGCCCGATGGCCGCCGCGCTCGGCTGAAGGAACACGACGAACAGGAACACGCCGCCCGCCCAGGCGACCCCCGCGAGGATGTGGATCAACCGGAAGATGATGAAGAACCACTGCGTACCGCTCATCGGTCCCCCCTCCGTTCAGTGATCGTGCCGCACGCTAACAGGAGATGGGAGAGGAAATGGCGAGCGGGGCGTCACCAGATTGACACCTGAGACAAGTGGGTTCCGACTCACAGGGGGCCCCCAATCGAGCTAGGTGAGCGGTCACGAAGCAGGCTCGCAGTCAGCACCGCGCGGAGCCAACGTTGGTATTGGGCCGGCGTTCGCCCCGCCTCGACCTGGGCGGTGTACAGCTCGGGCGCCGAAAGGATCAGCAGCGTCACCCCGGTCTCTTGAGCGCCGAACCTGGCGCGACCCCCGGCGCGTGACACCAGCCTCGAAGCGGTACGTCGAGACCGGGCCGCTCGTTGGTCGCTGAGGCGACGCCACATCTCGTCGATCTCGCGATCGAGCGAGGAGGCGGCCCGGACGACCTCCAGGATCCGCCCGGCGCGTTCATAGATCCTGCGAGCGTTCCGGGCGATCAGAGCCAGCTGACCCTCCGGATCAGTCTCGTTCAGCTGTTCCTGCCACCACGATTGTGCGTCCATACGACCGCCGTACTCGGTGCCCGTCATCGCACGATCGACGACGTGGGAGAGCAACGCTCTCTTGTTCGTGAACACCTTGTAGACGGTCGGAACGGCCAGGCCCGCCCGGGTCGCGATGGCGCTGATGCGTGCGCCGGCGAACCCGCGCTCCTCGAACTCCGTCCGGGCAGCGTCGAGGATGCGTGTCCGCGTGAGCGAGGCGTGCTCGGCGCGAAGCCCGCCCTTGACAACGTCGGCCATGTACGTAGAGTATCGCTCTACTCAGTAGAGTCAAACTCTACCGACCCCCCCCCGGGAGAAAGGGAGGAGGCGGCCGCACATGTGGGAGCCGGACGGATGGGACGCGAAGTGGCGGATCGGGTTGCTGGTCCCGGCCGCCGACGTGGGGCCGGAATCCGAGCTGCAGGCCATGGCCCCGCCCGGGGTGCGGATCCATGCGGCGCGGGTGCCATTCGGGGGCCATGCGACCCGGCGGAGAGATGGATCCCACGATCCCCTTGACTCCGGTACGTGCGTTCGCCGAACCGCCGTACGTGGACGACGCCACGGAGCTTCTCGCTGCCGCGCCGATCCACGCCATTGGCTTCGGCTTCACGAGCTCGGCGTACGTCATCGGTGCGGACGGCGAAGCGGCGATGCTCGAGCGGCTTCATCAACGCTCGCGCGGCATCCCGGTGGTCGCCCCCTGCGCGTCGATCGTGGAGGCGCTGCGGGTCTTTGGCGTCCGGCGGATGGCGCTGTTCGACCCGCCCTGGTTCGACGAGGAGCTGAACGCGCTCGGCGCCGCCTATTACTGGGCAGCCGGATTCGACGTCGTCTCGTCTCTTCGATGTGCCCTGCCCAGCGATCAGTTCGCCATCGAGCCGAGCGCGCTCTTCGAGTTCGTACGCCAGCAGGTCCCCGCCGATGCGGAGGCGGTGGTCTTCGGAGGGAATGGCATGCGTGCCGTGGGCGTGATCGCCCCGTTGGAACGGGAGCTTGGACGACCCGTGGTCTCCCCGAATCAAGCACTCCTCTGGGGGGCGATGCGAGCGATCGGTGTGCCAACCGAGTCGATCGGTGCGTACGGACGCCTGTTCTCGAACCAGGTCGATCGAGCGATCGGAGACATGCCCTAGACCAAGCATCGTGGTTCGGCCGAGGCGTATCGAACCCGGTTCAGGCGAGTGTTCGCAAAGACACCTTGAAGCAGGGTGGGATCGCGCAGATCGCTCGCTACACGCCGGAGCCCGGTGGCCGAGGCATGCACGTCGCCGACGCCCGCGCAGTCCTGTCCCAGTCCTTCGACCAGTCGAGAGCGATCGGAGCAACGTATCGCCGTCCAGCCTCAACGTTGGGCCCAGTGACTTGCTGCAGCTCCATGGGTCCGCCAGCCAGCCTGTGACCGGATTCGTCGCTGACCTGGTAACGACAGGTGACGTTGGTTGCTCGCGCGTGCCCCTCGTTGGCCACGGTCACGGTAAACCAGCGGCATGGAGTCCGGGTCGGGAGCTCGCAACCATCGGCCGACGGGCGGAGGGAGGCCACCAGGTGCGGGCGATGCCAACGCACCGCCACGTGAGTGCCGCGGCGACGACGGCCAAGGACAACAGCAGGGCAAGTATCAACCAGACCCGACTCCGCATCGAAGCCTCCGCGGAACTGTACGAGTCGCAGAGCTCGAGAGGATGCAGGCACTCTCATCCACGGCCAGTCGGCGAGAGTACTCCCAGAGCCTGGTCATGGCAGGTAGGTGACCGTCGTCACGTTGATTGAGGTGAAACATCCGGGCCTCACGTCGAACGGACCAGTTCCGCCGTTCGCGCCGGCTGGAAAGCGACCATACCGACCCGCTTATGGATTGCCCACTGACGGCGCGTGCATGTAACGTTCCGAGATGCTCGCGTCGCTTGGGCCTGAAACCATAACCCTCTTCCTCGTTTTGGTACTCCCAATTGTCAGTCTCGTCGTTCTGTATTGGGTCGTGAGGCTAGCCGTCCGACACGAGCTCGCACGGCGAACTGCCAACGGAACGCGCACTCCGTCATCTGGGTCCCGGTAGTCAGGACCGCCGAGCGCCGTGCCTGTGGGCATGCGAACGTTCCGCAATGTCACTTGGTGGCTGCCGGCCAAGATCGGATCGTCCGGCGCCAGGACCATTGAAGTCCGATGACCCATGCGGCTTTGACGAGGACGATGACTGGTATGACGAGCCATGGGGACACCAACCAGGCCGGAACGGCAAGAAGAGCCCAACTACCGAGGCGAACCCACCAATGGATATGGCCGTGGTGGATCTGGTGATCGACTGACCTGAGCCGCCAGCCGAGCTGGCGCAGGGACCCCGACCCGCGCCCGTGAAGTCGAAGCACTCGCTCGCCTGAACCATGGCGATCTTCGCGCGTGCCTGGGAGCTGTTCGCGGAGAGGGGCCGCCCGAACTGCGCTCGTCTGTCCAAGGTGACCGCGTATCGCAGCAAACACGGGGTCCCGGTTGCCGGAAAACCTGAGCTCCGTCTCCTCGTGCGAGGTGGGAGTCGTGCGGTTACCCCACCGGAACCGCAGAAAGCGATGCGCCGGTGCCCACATCAGGCGAACGTGGGAGGGATGCGTGATGCGAAGAATTGGCCGCTCGTCGTGTTGACGTCCCTCTGCCCAGGCCGTGATCTCCTCGAAGTCGATCGCGTCGTGGGTCCATTCACCGACGCATGGGGGCCAGTTCAGCCTCCAAGCGAGCAGGATCCTTCGGCCGGTCACCAGCTCTCCGGATCCGACCGCCAGGCTCCCTCGGTCGGTCACGAGTCCCGAGGAGCCGGTCGCCAGCACCGTCTCGTCGGGCTCGACCTGGCCTCTGAGGTACGCGTCGCGTTCGCACGCCACCGATCCCATGAAGGGCAAGGTACTTTGGAAGCGGTATCGGGTCGCGTTCCCGAGATGCACTCGATAGCTATGTCGCTTGGAGCCGAACCGTCTGTCGAACCGTGCCGGCCCGTTCGTGCTTCGCCGTCACCGTCACCTCCGAGCCGGCGGGCCCTTCGATCACCCATTCGACCTTGGCTCGATCGCTCGTCGCGTCGTCGCCGCCCCACCAGATCAGGCTTCGACGCAGCGCGCGACCGGTCAATTGACCGCATTCGACCTTCTCCTCGCCCGACGCAAGCGTCGCGCCCTCGGGAAAGGAGATCTCGAGGGTGAGCGGACGCACCACTTTCCGTTCGACCGCCTTCTCCGTGACGCTTGTCGGGAGCCACCCTGTGTTCTCGACCACCGCGCGCACCCGCCAGGCGCCGTCGCCGACCGCCGTGGCGGACACTTCGCGGAACTGCAGCAGCGGCGAGATCAGCAGATGGAACAGCGCGAAGTCCGAATGCGGCGCGACCTCCTTCACCAGGAAGGCCGGCGGCGGATTGCCGAAATAGTGCAGGAAGTCGATGCCGCCCAGTTCGACCGGACCGAACTGCGGATGGTCGAACGGGTACCAGGGGATGAAGCCCTCGCCCGCCGTCAGGTTCGCGTCGACCCATTCGAGCAGCTTCAGGTCGTCCGACAGGGGATGGTCCCGCATCCATTCGATCAGGTGATAGTCCGTGATCCCGGCCGTCCGCATCGGGCTCCAGAACTCCGTCGTCCAGGCGTACACGCCGCGGTGGTCGTACATCCAGTCGTCGGCCGCGCCTGAAATCGTGTCCTTCAGGTCGTACTTGAAGTCGTGAAAGACCGACACCGACGGATATCCGGTCAATTCCGTTCCGCGCTCGCCGATCAACCGGTAGGTCCGAAGGTCGTTCGTCGGGAAATCGTCGTCGGGATGGGCGGAATACGGCCGCAGGTGCACGCCGCTGAACGTGTGATAGTGGAGCGAACCCGTGATGTTCGGCCGCGCGACGACCGCCTCCATCTCGGCGCGGATCTCCGGTTCCGAGGACGGGAACGGACCAGCGCCACGCTGCTTGCCCTCGGTCGCCCACTCCATCGGGAAGTTCCGGTTCATGTCCAGGCCCCACAGCGGCGGCGCGACCTTGATGGTCACGCCGTCCCAGTTCTGCACCGTCCCCTCGGTGAGCACGCGATAGAAGGGGCCCGCGTCCTCGGTGTCGAACGGATCGCGTGGAACCATCAGGCGGGCATCCTCGGCGGCGGGCTTCCACGTGCCGTTCGGGTCCGGGATCCGCATGAACAGGATGCGGCCGTCGCCGTCGACGTCGTGCTCCACCAGACCGTCCTGCTGATCCGCCCACGGGTACGGCCGAGCGCTCGACCGCGGGTACCGCGGGTCGTCGGCCAGCGCCAGTTCGGCTCCGTCGGGGTTCACGCGCGGCACGACGTAGAACACGCGCGTATCCAGCGCCATGGTCACCCTCGGATCGCTCCCGTGGGACGTGACAAGCCGGTTCAGCAGGTAGGTCGCGGCGACCGTGCCGGTGAGCTCCGTGGCGTGGATCGATGCCTCGATCCACAGCGCGGGCTTCTCATCGGGCGGGCCCGTCTCGAAATTGGTGACCGTGCAGAGCCAGATCTCCCGGCCCTCGAACGACCGTCCGATGCTCTCGAGGCGAAACAGGTCGGAGTGCTCGGACGCCCAGCCCTGCAGGATCGCCGTGAGGTCGTCGTACCGGTAGAAGCAGTCGAATCGGATCTCGGGCATGGCGGTGTGGTCCTTTCGCTGCGGATCGATCGAGACCGGACCGGCGGACGCTACCACCGGCGGCGGCCTCGGGCCGATCGGCCCTCCGACCGGCGGGCGAACGCCCCGGGACGCGGCCCCGAGGGAGCGGTTACATCCCTTCAGATGATCGAACGCATCCTGCTCTCGATCGACGGGTCGGAGCCGTCGCGCAGGGCGATCCCGTACGCGGGCGCGCTGGCCGCGACGCCGCCGGCTCACGTCCGCGTGGCGACCGTGGTCGAACGGGGGCGACAGGAGGGGACTGCCGCCGACGTCGAGCGCGACAGCGAGGCGCAGGTGCTCGTGGACGGTGCGGTCGAGCAACTTCGCGCAAGCGGCGTGGACGCTGCCGCAGACGTTCGCCACGCCTTCATCGGGGGCGTCGCCGACGAGATCCTCCGCGCCGCGCACGAGGACCGGGCCGACGTGATCGTCATGGGCAGCCGCGGGCTCACCGAGTTCTCCGCCCTCGTGGTCGGCAGCGTCACGCACAAGGTGCTCGACGAGGCCGACCTCCCCGTGCTGCTGGTGCGCTAAGGTCAGGCCCGGCTCGAACGGAGCGTTGACCGACCTCGACGTCAGGGCACGCCTTCGCCCCCGGCGATCGGCTGCAGAGTCCCGCGTAGGAGCGCACACCGAGGAGGATCGATGGCCGACACGGGAGATACGGCAGCCGCGGCGCCCGCCCGGCCGTTGATGGAGATCGTTCCGAACTTCAGCGAAGGTCGACGGCAGGACGTGATCGACGCGATCGTCGCCGCGCTGCAGGTGCCCGGCGTCGCGCTGGTCAACGTCCAGTGGGACCCGGATCACAACCGTCTGGATTCGACGCTGATCGGTCCGCCCGAAGCGGTCAAGCGAAGCGCGCTGGCCGGCGCGGCGAAGGCCGTCGAGCTGATCGACATGGAACAGCACACGGGCGGCCATCCGCGCATGGGCGCCGTCGACGTGATCCCGTTCCTTCCGATCCGCGACGTCACCATGGACGACTGCGTGGCGTTGGCGCGCGACGTCGGCCGTGAATTGGCGGAGACCCTGAACCTTCCCGTCTATCTGTACGACCAGGCCGCGATGTCACCGGCGCGGGCGAGCCTCGCCGCGGTTCGCAAGGGCGAATACGAGGGCCTGAAGGCCGACGTGGCGCGCGGCGAGCGCCTGCCGGACCTCGGCCCGCACCAGATCGGCAAGGCCGGCGCCGTGGCGGTCGGCGCGCGCAAGCCGCTGGTCGCGTTCAACGTTTACCTGGATGGGGGCGCCGAGGACGAGGACGCGGCGAAGGCCATCGCGAAGGCGGTGCGGGAGACCTCCGGCGGCCTGAAGAACGTTCGCGCCATCGGCTTCTACGTTCCGGAGCGCGACTGCGTGACCGTGTCGATGAACCTGGTGGACACCGAGACCACGCCGATCCACCGGGCATTCGAACTGGTGAAGGTCGAAGCGTCCAGGTACGGCCTGGCGGTCCTGGACACCGAGATCGTGGGCCTCTCGCCCCAGGGCGCCGTGGCGACCGCAGCCGAGCACTACCTGCAGTTGCGGGGATTCGATCCGGCCGAACAGATCATCGAGAACCTGGTTGCCAGGGCGGACACGGCCGGCGGCGCGGGCGGAGAGGCAGACGAGCCGCCTGCGATCGCGGACGAGACCATCGCCGCCTTCCTCGGCGCCGTCGGTTCGGACGCTCCCACTCCGGGCGGGGGCAGCGTCTCGGCCGTCTCCGGCGCGGCGGGCGCCGCGCTGATCGCGATGGTCGCCCGGCTCACCATCGGCCGAAAGGGGTACGAGGACGTCTCCGAGCGCATGGAGGAAATCGTCAGCCATGCTGACGAATCTCGGACGGCGTTGCTCGGCCTGGCGGACCGGGACGCCGCCGCGTTCCAGTCCGTGATGGCGGCGATCCGGATGCCGAAGGACTCCGACGAGCAGAAGGCGGAACGTTCGGCCGCCCTCCAGCGCGCGACCGCTGAGGCGGCGGCCGCGCCGCTCGAGGTCGCGAGGCGCAGCACGCCGCTGATGGACCTCGCCGTCGAGGTGGTCGAGAAGGGCAACCCGAACGCCGCCTCCGACGGTGCCACGGCCGCGGCGGTCCTGCACGCCTCGGTGCTGGGAGCGCTCGCGAATGTCGAGATCAACCTGGGTTCGTTGAAGGACCAGGAACTGGTCGCCCGGATGCGCTCCGAGGTCGCGGTCATCCGCACGCAGGCCGAGGGGCAGCTTGCCGCCGCCCGGCAGGCGTTCGCGCGCCGAGTGGCTGACTGAACCGGCGAGAACCGCGGCCCATCGGCCGGCGGTCACCCCTCCGCGGGCGGCCCGGCCGCCCCGTCCGCTCGTTCCTTGACGGCCAGCGCGTGGCGTTCGGCCCAGGTGTGGAGGTCCTCGCGTTCCTCGGCGCCCTGGATGGCCGCCTCCGCCAGCTCCTGCCGCGGCGGCCGACGCGGCCCCACGCGCAGCGACAGGTACGCCACGCCGCCGAACGGGATCGGCAGCCAGAATTCGAACAGCCGCCACAGGATCACGCCCAGCGCCGCGGTTCCCTTCGGCACGCCGAACCCCACCAGCGAGGCCGTGAGCGTCACCTCGACCACGCCCAGGCCGCCCGGCGTCAACGGGATCGCGGCCAGCACCTGCGCCAGGCAGTAGGAGACCAGCAGGCCCACGATCTTCGTGTGGTGGCCGAACGCGGCGATGAAGAGCCAGAGCGCTGTGGCGTCCAGCAGCCAGTTCCCGCTCGCCCAGCCCACCGCGTGGACCATCCGCCGGCGGTCGCTGCCCAGCGCGCGGAGGCGGTTCGCCAGCCGGTGGGCGAGCTGGTGCATCCGGTCCTCGTTCAGGAACGGCACCTTGCGCGCGATCCAGCGCAGCAGCCTCGCCGCACGCGCCTCCCCGCGGGTGAGCAGGATCACGCAGCCGACGGCGATGCCCAGGATCAGGATGCCCGCGATGGCGGCGGTGAGATACAGCGGGTTGTAGCCGGTCACCGGGATCGAGACGACCAGCGCCAGCCACAGGATCACGTTCAGCACGACCGCCGAACCGATCCCCTGCGCCGCCAGGGCGAACGCAGCGTCCGGGCCGGTCACCCCGCGCTCGGTCAGCAGGCGGAACCCGAGGCCGCTGCCGGCCGCGCTGCCGCCCGGCACGATGTGGCTCACGGAGAACGTCGAGAGATCCATGAGAAAGGTGGTCCACAAGCCGGGCGCGGATTCCTTGGGGAGGACGCTCCGGGTCAGGCCCGCGTAGCAGAAGAGCGACCCGGCCTCGAAGATCGCGCCGGCCAGCACGAACCAGAGGTTCGCGGAGCCGACCTGTTCGAGCGAGCTCTGGATGCCGGGCAGCTGCGGGACGACGACGTACTCGATGACCAGGACCAGCGCGAGCAGCGTGATCGCGCGCTTCAGGACCTTCCTCGAACTGGTTCGCTCCGCCGGCTGGTCGACCGCCACGGAGTCAGTTTGCCCCAGCAATGTCGAGCACGATGGATCCGGCGACACCACCGGCCCGCAGCGCGGCCAGCGCCTCGTTCGCCGCGTCGAGCGGGAACGTCGTGACGGTGCTTCGAACCGGCACGGTCGGCGCCAGCGCCAGGAACTCGACCCCGTCGGCGCGGGTGAGGTTTGCCACCGACCGGATGGACCGTTCGCCCCACAGGATGCGATACGGGAACGAGGGGATGTCGCTCATGTGGATGCCCCCGCACACGACCGTCCCGCCGGGCTCCACCGACGCCAGCGCCAGCGGGACCAGGTCGCCAGCGGGCGCGAAGATCAGCGCGGCGTCGAGCCGCTCCGGTGGTTCGTCATCGATGGAGCCGGCCCATTCGGCGCCCAGTTCGCGAGCGAAGGCCTGCGCGGCATCGTCCCCGGGGCGGGTGAAGGCGAGCACACGACGGCCCTGATGCCGCGCCACCTGCGTGACGATGTGGGCCGCGGAGCCGAACCCGTAGATGCCGATGCGTTCGGCGTCTCCAGCCATGCGCAGGCAGCGGTACCCGATCAGTCCGGCGCACAGCAGCGGCGCCGCCTGCAGATCGGCGTAGCCGTCCGGGATCGGGAAGCAGAACCGGGCGTCGGCGACGGCGAACTCCGCGTAGCCGCCGTCGATCGTGTAGCCGGTGAACCGCGCGTCGGGACAGAGGTTCTCCCGGCCGGTTCGGCAGTAGCGGCAGACGCCGCAGGTCCAGCCCAGCCACGGGACGCCGACCCGGTCGCCCGGTGCGGGCGCTTCGACCTCGGGCCCGCCTCGTTCGACCATGCCGACGATCTGATGTCCGAGCACGAGCGGGAGCTTCGGCTCGGAGAGCTCGCCGTCGAGCACATGGAGGTCGGTTCGGCACACCGCACAGACGTCCACGCGGATCAGGACCTGGCCTGGGCCGGGCAGGGGCAGTGGCATGGCGTCGTCGATCAGCCGCCCACCGGCCGCGTGCATGCGCATGGCGCGCATGGTCCCCGTGACGTCAGCCGGGGTGCCCTCGCGGTCAGGCGGCATCGTGCCCGCCACCGTATCGCGTGCGCGCGGTGCGATAGGGTGGCCCCGGAGTGATCCGGTGGGCGCTCGCCGCGGTGGTCGTCCTCGCGACGGTGGCGGCGCTGGCGACGTCGCAAGCCGGGTGGGTGCATGTCGCGGCGCTGGGCGTCGCGTGCGCCGCGTTCGTCCCGATGCTCGCCGGCCCGAAGCGCTGGGGCACGTTCCGCGGCTGGGCGGTGGCGGTCCTGTCCGCCGGTCTCCTCATGACGGCCGTGATGTTCCCGCCGCGCGAGTCGGCGGACGTCTGGGCCTACACGATGTACGGGCGCGTCCTGATGGTGCATCACCACAACCCCTACACCACGGCGCCGGCCACCTTCAAGGGCGATCCGTTCCTGCAGCGGATGGGGACGTTCTGGCGGCAGCGTACGTCCCTGTACGGCCCGGCCTTCACGGCGCTGTCCGCCGGAGTGGTCAGGCTTGCGCGCAACAACCCGCGCGCGAACCGGATGGGGTTCCAACTCCTGGCCGCGATCGCCGCGTTCGTGGCGCTGCTCCTGGTCTGGCGGACCACGCACGACCCGCTCGGCATGGCCTTCGTCGGGCTGAACCCGCTCGTCGTCGTCACCGTGGTGAACGGCGCGCACAACGACGCGATCGCCGGGACGGCCGTCCTGGTCGGCGTGCTGCTCGCGATGCGCGAGCGTGACGTGCTGGCGGGCCTCGCGATGGCGTTCGCGACGCTGATCAAGGTGGTCGGCGTCGTGCCGATGGCCGCGCTTGCGCTGTGGACGTGGCGACGGAGGGGGCTCGCCGCGGCGGCGTGGCAGCTCGGCGTCGGCGTCATCGTCGCGGCCGCCGGGTACGCCCTGACGGGTGTCACGGCCGTTCGGGACCTGGCCGACGCCTTTCACCTGGGCGATCCATTCGCCGTATGGAGACTGCCCCTGCACGTCGTTCAGCTGCTCCAGCGGGTGCATCCGGGGATCAGCCTCGCCGGCATCCAGGGCGTCTACCGCTCCCAGGGGTATTGGGTCACCCTCGCAACGCTCGCGATCCTGGCCGTCGTGGTGCTCCCCCGCCTGCGCGAGCCGGGGCCTGCGCTGGCCGTCGGGTCGGCGGCGCTCGTGTACGCGCTGACGGCGGGCTACGTGCTCCCGTGGTTCCTGTTCCTCGGGCTCCCCGTGCTCGCCCTGGTCTGGCGTCGCCTTCCCGCGTGGTTGGCGTTCGCCGACCTGGCCGTGCTGTCGTTCGGCTATCTGCTCACCCAACGCTTCCGGACGATCCACGTCTATCCGGCCGTCCTGTGGACCCAGGTGATGGTGACCGCGGCGGAGGTGGTGCTCGTCGCCATCCTCATCGGGTGGTCCCTGCGGGAGCCTCGCCGGCGCGTCCAGGGGACCGACGCCGCGCTGAGTGCAACTGCCGCTCAGGTCCAGTAGGGCAACTGGTTCAGCGTCCCCGCGAACGTCACCTGGATCGGATTCGACCCGTCGCGATCCATGACCCACACGCGCGTGGTGCCCGAACGGTCGCTGGTGAAGCAGAGGCGCTGCGAATCCGGCGACCAGCCCGCCGCGTCGTCCGATGCCGGGTTGTTCGTGATCTGCTTCGCGCCCTCGCCCCTCGGCGAGACGGTGAAGATCTCCGAATTGCCCGTGCGGTCCGAGTCGAACGCGATGAGGGAGCCGTTCGGCGCCCATGCCGCATCGCTGTCCTGGCCGGCCCTCCATGTGAGCCGGCGCAGGTATTTCCCGTCGGTCGAGACCGTCCACACGTCGTTGTTGCCCGAACGGTCGCTGGTGAACGCGATCGTGGCGCCGCCCGGCGACCAGGCCGGCCGCACGTCGTTCCTGGGCGTGGAGGTGAGGCGTCGAAGGCCGGTGCCGTTGGCGCCCACGATCCAGAGGTTCTCGCTGCCGGTCCTGGTGCTCTGGAAGACGATCTGGCTGCCGCTCGGCGACCACGACGGGTAGCCGTTGTAGTGGATGTCGTTCGTGACCTGGTGCACGTCCGAGCCGTCGGCGTTCATCACCCAGATGTTGTAGTGCCCGTTCCGGTTACTGGTGAACGCGATCTTCGTGCCGTCCCTGGACAGCGCCGGCGCGTAGTCGTCGGACGGCGCGGCGGTCAGCCGGCGCAGGCCGATGCCGTCGGGCCCGACGGCGTAGATGTCTCGCGGGGCCGTGTCCTTCCGGTCGAAGACCAGGTCGCGGCGAGGGCCGACCACGTTGCCGTCGGCGACATCGTTGTCGACGAAGACCTGCACGCCGCCCCAGGTCTCGTAGTGCTGGCCCTGGTACTGATGCAGACGCTGGTGGTTCGTCCACACATCGTCCGGCACGTAGGAGTCGCCGAACACGTCCTTTCGACCGTCCCAGTGCGCGATCCAGACGTCGTCGGGGCTGTGGTAGGTCCGGTCGTGGTAGTGCCCCACCAGTTGCAGGATCGTGCTGGCCGCGCTGCCGTAGACGCCGGCGGCGAGGTGCTTCACGTGCATCTCTCCGACGTATGCGGAGAGGAACCGCTCCACCACCAGGTCGCACGCCTGGTTCGTCGAGTCGTACCCCTCCATGTCGAAGTACGCGGGCGCGCCCTGGCCGAGGCGCAGGGTCGCGGCCTCCGTCGCGATGTTGTCGGCTGCGGCGGTCCCCTGCTTCTCCGCGATCGCCGGATCGATGCTGGCGAACCCCTGCTGCTTCGCGCACGGCGCCTGCAGGCCGACGTACGTCGGGATCAGGCGCCAGCCCATCGCCTCGACGTGGGCCACCCATGTCGCGGTCAGGTTCGGCTGCGAGCACGCGCGGTTCTCGCCGCCGATGTAGACACCGACCATGCGGTAGGGGGAAGCGAGCCACGCCTTCATCGTGGTCTCCGACGGCGCCGTGCAGGTGTCGAAGCCGAGCCCGGCGAAGACGCTTCCGCCGTAGCCCTGAAGCGACGGCACGCCGGGCAGCGCCGGCGTCGCCGGCGGATTCGGCAACCTCGCCGGCTTGGCCGCACGGGCGAAGGAGTCGAGGATGGCAAGCGCCGTCGCGGGGTCCGATCGGTAGGCGATGGTGGCCCGGACGCGGAGGCCGGTCAGTTCGACGACGATGGCGCGCGCCGTGGCCGCGTCCAAGACCTCGCGGAACCCGATGCCGTGGGCCGTCGTGCGGGCCGGCCCGAGACGTTCGCCGGTCTGCGTCGAGGGCTCGACCTGGACCGAATCGGCCCGGCCGGCCACCCGGGCCGGACATGAGGCATCTGGCTGCTGGGCGCCCAGGTAGACGGCGTGCCGGTCGAAACGGACGCACGCTCGCGGGTCCGTCGCCGTGTCGACGATCGGCCATGTGCCCGGGACGCTGAACGAAACAGGCCCGAACGCGACCAACTGGGCCGGCTGATTCGTGGCTGCCTCAGCTGGCAACTGGAATGCCGGCGCGCCCGCGGTGAGGCACGCCGCGACCAGCAGCGCGCTCGCTCCGATCAGACGACGAACCAACCCCACCGATGGTCCATCGGCGGAGGCCGCGGAGGGCTTAAGCCGAACGCCTCAGTGGTTCGTCAGATCGGCCGCTGTGAGCTGGCGTTGGTACGGACCGCTCCCCGCCGCGCAGGTCGCACCGCAGCGAGCGGCCAGCCGGAGGGCATCGGGGAGCGCCTCGCCCAGGCCCAGGGCGAAGGTGAGGCCGGCGGCGAAGCTGTCCCCGCATCCGTACGCGTCGGGTTCGACGCCGGGCTCGGGGTTGGGCCTGCCCGCGACGTCGTACCGGCCGGTCTGGCCGCTGGCCGTCTCCCACGAGCCGCCGTTCGTGCCGTCGGTTCGAACGACGAGGCGCGGCTCGGGGTCGATCCAGCCGCGCTCGTACCGCTCGGCGGGGTCTCGGCCGCTGCCGATCAGGGCATCCAGGAGCACGGCGGCGGTGCGCAGCGTGGGACCCTCGCGCGGCGTCGCGGTCAGGATGCGTGCGGCGCGGGCCGCATGCAGGCCACCGTCGTCGGTGGCGCTCACGTAGACGGCGTCGATCGAGGCGAGAACATCCCACTTAAGGGCGTCGGCGGCTTCGGGCCGAAGGCGCTTGCCGACCGTGGTGATCGTGCGCTCACCGTCGGGCTCGACCATGGTGACGCCGCGGCGGGTGGGGGCCTCACGCCACGCGACGTGCATCGTCAGGCCGAGTTCCTGGAGCGTTTGAAAGGCGCGCTCGCCGGTCTCGTCGCGGCCGAGCGCAGTGAAGAAATCGCACTCGCCCGCGAGGCGGACGAGCTGAACGGCGGCGACGGCCCCGCCGCCTGCGGGGAGCGACCAGGCGAGGGCGCCGTGGGCGATCTCGCCGCTGCCCGGGAGGTGGTCGACGCGGATCGTTTCGACCCATTCGACGTGGCCGACGACGGCGGTTCTCACCTGGCGTCCGGGTCGGCCCCGGCCACCGAGAGGATCGCGCTCACGATCCCGGTGTACCCCGTGCAGCGGCAGAGGTTTCCGGCCAGCGCCTGGCGGACCTCGTGCTCCGTCGGGGACGGGTTCGCCTCGAGCAGCGCCGCCGCCGACATCAGCATGCCGGGCGTGCAGAAGCCGCACTGGACGCCGCCTTCGGCGAGAAAGGCCCGCTGGAGCGGATGCAGGTCGCCGTTCGGGCCCGCGAGACCCTCGACGGTGGTGACCGGGCGGCCGGCCGCCTGGAGGGCGAGGTACGAACAGGAGTTCACCGGCCGGCCGCCGACCAGCACCATGCAGGCCCCGCACTCCGAATCGTCGCAGCCCTCCTTCGTGCCGGTCAGGCCGATGTCGTCGCGGAGCGCTCTGAGGAGCGAGCGATCCGGCTCGAGCTCGAGCGGGTGGTCGATGCCGTTGACGGAGAGCGTGACCGAGTGCCTCATGGCCGGTCCGCCCCCAGGGTCGCCGGGGCGGGGATGTGCTCCGCGCGGGCGCGCCGGACCGCGGCTTGGAATGCCCGCCGGACGATTACCGGGATCATCGCGGCGCGGTAGCCGGCCGGCGCTCGGACGTCCCCGATCGGAGCGGCCGCCTCGGCCGCGCGCCGGCCGGCCTCGTCCCAGGCGGCCGGGTCGTCCGGATCACGCCCGCGGAGGGCCTCCGCGATGCCGGGAATCTCGATGCACGTGGGCGCGACCGCGGTCAGCGCCAGCGCAGCGTGTTCGATGGCGCCGCCGTCGGCCGACGAATCGTCAGCCAGCGTCACCATCGCCGCCGCGCCGACCACCGCGATCTCCATCGACCGGCGGTAGTCCAGCCGGATGTAGGCGCTGCCTCGGCGTCGGCCGTCGTCGGGCGGTCCGTTCAATGAGATGGCGGTAACCAGGTCGCCGGGCTTGAGAGCCGTTCTGCCCGGGCCCTGAAAGAACGTTTCGAGACCCATCGATGTGATGCCGCCGTCCGCGTCGGTGACCTCGACCTTCCCGCCGAGCACCAGCAGCGCGCTGCCCGTATCGTTGGCCGGCGAGGCGTTGGCGAGGTTGCCGCCGATCGTTCCGACGTGCCGGGTGGCCGGCGAACCGACCAGCGCCGAACCATCCGCGAGCGCCGTGAAGCGCTCGATGATCCCGGCGTCGTGTTCGATCGCGGCGTGGGGTGTGGCCGCACCGATCCGGAGGCTCCCGACCTTCGGCGGGCCACCGTACGCGGTCGCGTAGCCGTCGTCGTCGGGCTGGTCCTCGATCCCGTTGAGGTCATCGATCCGATGGAGCGCCACGAGGACTGACGGCAGTGGCGCCTGCTGCTTGCGGGCCAGCACGACCAGGTCCGTCCCTCCCGAGACCGGAACGGCCTCAGATCCGTGCTCGGCAAGGGCGGCTACCGCCGCCTGGACCGACCGCGGTTCGAGGTACAGCCGGGTCAAGGGACCCTCGCAGGCCTGCCGTCGCCATATGTATGGCGTATGGCGGTATGGCGCCAGCCCATCCCCGTCAACCCCCGGCCTCGCCGCGAGACCCATCCATCGCGGCCCACACGCGCGACGGCGTCATCGGGATCCGCCGCAGTCGAACGCCGGTCGCGGCCGCCACCGCGTTCGCCACGGCGCCGGCGGTCGGGACGCACGGCGGCTCCCCCACGCCCTTGCTGCCTCGCGGGCCGCCCTCGTCTTCCGCGACCGGTCGCTCGACGAACGACACCGAGATCGTCGGCGCGTCCGCCGCCGTGACCAGCTTGTAGTCCAGCAGGTCGGCGTTCGACTGCCGTCCCGCCCGGTCCCCTTCGCCGAACACCGTTCCCTCGGACAGCGCCAGGCCGACGCCCATCGCGATGCCTCCTTCGACCTGGCCTCGTGCACCGACCGGGTTCAGCACGCGTCCGAAGTCGTGCGCGGCGGCGACGTCCGTCACCCGCACGACACCCGTCTGCCCGTCCACCCGCACCCGCGCTGCCTGCGCGAAGAAGGCCGGCGCCGCGAACGCCGGAAACACCGCGCGCCCGACGCACGCCGAACCGCCGACGTTGTCCGGCATCGGCGGCACGGGCGGTGAGTCCGAAGCGATCAACTGCTCGCCTTCATCGAACGCGGCCTGGGCGACCGCGGCGACCGTCACGCGGCGCTCGGGGGCCCCCTTCACGCGAACCTCGCCCTCCACGAGTTCGAGGTCGTCGACCGACGCCTCCAACATCTCCGCCGCACGCGCCAGCACGCGCGCGCGGATGCCCGACGCGGCGGCCGTCACCGCCCGGCCGACGTTGAACGTGGTCTGGCTCCCCGCGCTGCCGCCGTCCCACGGGCCGGCATCGGTGTCCTGATGCACGAACGACACTCCGGCCGGGTCGATCCCCAGTTCCTCCCCCACCAGGAGCGCCAGCGCCATGACCGCGCCGGAGCCGTTCTCCTGCGCCCCGGTGACGACCACCGCGCTCCCGTCGGGGTTCAGCTTCACGTGCGCGCCGGTCGCGCTCGGCATGCTGAACCACCACCCCACCGCGACCCCAACCCCCTCGCCGTCGCCGTCGCCGTATCCGATCAGGTCGGCGGCCTGTCGCAGGCACTCCTTCGCCCCGATCGCCCGGTACACCTGGCCGGTCGGGCCCGTATCCCCCTCGTCGGCCAGGTTCAGCAGGCGGAACTCGACCGGATCCATCCCGACCGCCGCGGCCACCTCGTCGATGTGCGACTCGAGCCCCCAGCAGCCCTCCGGACCGGTGGGCGCGCGCACTGAACCGCACGGCGTCTTGTTCGAGTAGACCGTGTGGCCCTCGACCAGCAGGTTCGGCGTCCGGTACGGCCCCGCGACCATCATGGTCGCCACCTCGGTGAGCATCGAGCTGTCGCTCGCGTACGCGCCGGTGTCCAGGATCACCCGCGCCCGCGAAGCCGTCATCACGCCGTCGCGGCGGACACCGGTTCGGAACGTCATCACCATCGGATGCCGGACCTTGTCGGGGACCACGAACTCCTCGTGCCGAGTGAACACCAGCCGAACCGGCCGCCGCGCCGCCCGCGCCAGCGCCGCGACGTGGGCCTCGAAGTGGAAGTCGCACTTGCCGCCGAAGCCGCCGCCCAGATGCGGCACGACGATCCGCACGTTTCCCTCGGGGATCCCGAGCGTCTCGGCCACGCCCGCTCGCGCGATGAACGGCACCTGGGTCGACGACCAGATCGTGACCCGATCGCCCTGCCAATCCGCCACGACGGCGTGCGGTTCGATGGGCACCGCGTGCGCCATGTCGGAGACGAATCGCCCCTCGACCACCAGGTCGGCGTCTGCGAAGCCGGCCTCGACGTCGCCCTTGACGACCGTCACGTATCCGCAGTCGTTCCCGTTCCGGACCAGGCCCTCGTACGCCGACGCGTCTTCGGACCACGATTCGTGCACGAGCGGCGCGCCCTCCGCGAGCGCCTCCTCCGGGTCGAGCACCGCCGGAAGCGGCTCCACCTCCAGCCGGATCGCGGCGAGCCCCGCCTCCGCGGCCTCTCGCGACGTCGCGGCGACGGCCGCGACGATCTCGCCCTCGTACCGGACGACGTCGTCGGCGAACAGCGTGCGGTCCTTCACGCACATCCCGTACCGGTTCGGCGGGAGATCCGCCTGGGTGATCACCGCCAGCACGCCGGGCACTTGTCGGGCCGCCGAGACGTCCAGCGAAGCGATCCGGCCGTGGGGCGTGCCCCCGTAGAGGAACCGCGCCTCGAGCATCCCCGGCAGACGGAGGTCGGCTGCG
Organism: Actinomycetota bacterium; assembly: GCA_040414485.1. Classification (GTDB taxonomy): domain Bacteria; phylum Actinomycetota; class UBA4738; order UBA4738; family UBA4738; genus JBEDUK01. Next base: position 2,892 of record JBEDUK010000021.1, on the reverse strand, counting down.
TACCGAGCCTGTCCGGTCACCTTCGGAACGCCGTCGGCACGGACGAACGAGGCTCGCCGCCCGACCTCGCGCGTGTCCACCCCTTCGACCCCCTCCCTCGTCGCGCCGGCCGCCGCCACTCTACCCACCCGGCCCTCCGCTGCGCGCATACTGGGCCGCACCATGCCCGACGCCAGTCACCTCGAAGCGACCGAGCCCGACGTCGCCGACTACACCAAGGTCGAGCTGCACCGGCACCTCGAGGGTTCGTACCGCCTGGAGACCGTGTTCGACCTGTCGAGGCAGGCCGGAGTCCCGCTGCCGGCCGATTCGGTCGAGGAGCTCGCCGCGCTTGCGCTGGTCACCGCCCCGGTCGCCTCGCTCGAGGTGGCTCTCGCGGCGTTCGCCATCAGCCAGAACGCGGTCCGCACCTACGACGCGGTGCGTCGCATCGCCTCAGAGGCCGTCCAGGACATGGCCGCCGACAACGTCCGCGTCGGGGAGCTCCGGTTCTCGCCCGACTTCCTCTGCGGACCGGGCGACCTGGACCGCGACCTGGCCATGGAGGCGATCTGGGAGGGCGTCACCGAGGCATCCGCCCGGTGCGACGTCGCCATCGGCCTCATCGCGCTGTTCAGCCGGGACCTGGGACCGGAGTCCTACGACTCGACCGTCCGCTTCGCCGTTCGGCACCGCGACCGGCTGGTGGGATTCGACATCGCCGGCCCCGAGATCGGCTTTCCGCCCATCGACTACGCGTACGCCCTCGGCCCCCTAAAGGACGCGGGCCTGGGGCTCACCGTCCACTACGGCGAATCGGGGCCGCCGGAGTACGTGCGCGAGGCGGTCGAGACCATGGCGCCGTCGAGGCTCGGCCACGGCCTGTCGACGGCGCACGATCCGGACGTCACGGCCCTGGTCCGCGATCGGGGCATCGTGCTCGAGATGTGTCCCACCTCGAACTGGCTGACGAACGGCGTGGCGGCCGTCGCCGATCACCCCGTGCTTCGTCTGCTCCGGGACGGCGTCAGGGTCACTCTCAACACGGACGATCCGGGGATCATGGGCATCGACCTGAACAACGAGTGGCGCGTCGCGCGGGAGGAGATCGGCTTCGACGAAGCGGACCTCGTCGCCGTCACGGAGATCGCGTTGGAGGCGAGCTTCGTCCCGGACGAGGTCAAGTTGGACGCTCGCGAGCGCCACTTCGGCTGGCTGGACATGGAACGGGCGAACGCGTAGCGCGCCGCAATACCGGCGCTGCAGGATTCAGCCGGCCATGGCCGGAACGCGATCCGGCTGGTCGTCGGTGACCGCAAGGTAGGCCTCCTCCTCCTGCGCGAAGTGCAGCCGAAGGATCGCGCCCAGGCCGTAGAGCACGCGGCGGAGGTCGGGCAGATCGTCCCGCGCGGGGCCGCCCACCGGGAGGTCGTCGACCAGCGCGGCGAATCGCCGGATCAGGTGGGCGATCTCCAGGTGCGCCCGGCTCATCGCGCCCATCGGGTCCTCGCCGCCCAGCATCCGGCCGACTTCGGGGAACAGGGCATGCTCCTCGGCCCGCTCGTGCGGAAGCAGCCGTTCGACGAGGTCCGCGCGGAGGCCGCGGAGCTCTGCCAGCGCCGATGCCGGATCCAGGACGTCGAGCCGATCGGCAACGGTCCGCAGGCGCTCGACGATCGGCCAGAGCGTCCGATGCTCCTCGCGGAACCGCTCGCCGAGCTCAGCCGTCGCGGCCGGCACCGCCCTCGCCGGACCCTCTCCGCCCAGCGCCCGAAGGGCGTTCAGGATCACGGCGACGTCGATCGCCTCCTGCAGGATCGCGCCGGTCACGGGTGGGAGCAGGCCAAACGCGGCGAACCCCATCGCGACGGTCGACATCGCCATACCGGCGACCACGCTCTGCACCGCGATCCGGCGAGACCGGCGGGAGATCCGCAGCGCCTCCGGCAGCCGGTCCAGCCGATCAACGGTCAGGACCACGTCCGCCGCCTCGCTCGATGCCGTCGCGCCACGCGCGCCCATGGCCACGCCGACGTCGGCGGCCGCCAGCGCGGGCGCGTCGTTGATGCCGTCACCCACCATGACGGTCGGGCCCTCCCGGCGGCCCTCCGTCACGGCGTCGACCTTCTCGTCCGGCGCGCGCTCGGCGAGGATCCGGTCCACGCCGATCGCGGCTCCGATCGTCTCGGCGACCTCCGGCGCGTCGCCGGTGACCATGACGACGCGCCGGATGCCGGCGGCTCGCAACGCCCTGATCGCCCTCGGCGTCTCCGGACGGATCGCGTCCTCCATGACCATCGCGCCGGCGAGGCGGCCGTCGATGGCGACGAACACACAGGAGGCGCCCTCGGTGGAGGCTCGACGATGGATCACGCGCGCGGCCGAAGGAAGCCGGCCGTCTCCGCAGACCCACTCGCTGGAGCCCAGTCTGACCGTCCGGCCTTCGACGACGCCTTCGATCCCGGCGCCCGGAACCTCGTGGACGTCGGTGGGGAACGAGAGCGCCAGGTCGCGCCGGCGCGCCTCCCGGACGATGGACGCGGCCAGCACGTGCGGTGACACCTGGTCGAGCGACGCCGCCAGGCGGACGACCTCCCCGGCCTCGTCGACGCCCAGCGGCTCGACGAGTGTGACCCGCGGCACGCCGGCCGTCAGGGTTCCGGTCTTGTCGAACAGCAGAATGCGCGCGCGGGCGAGCGATTCGAGCGCGGCTCCGCCCTTGAAGATCACGCCTCGCCGGGCCGCGCGCGAGACTCCGCACACGATGGCGATCGGCGCCGCCAGGATCAGCGGGCACGGCGTGGCGACCACCACGACCGCCAGGGCGCGGACCGGGTCGCCGCTGATGATCCATGCGACGGCGGCGAGCACCAGGGTGGCCGGGAGCAGCAGCGCGGCGTAGCGGTCGGCGAG
>JBEDUK010000020.1:0-40734 GCA_040414485.1 Actinomycetota bacterium | reverse complement strand
GGCGAGGCGTGCCGATTCGAAGGATCGGCACGCATGTGGTGACGACCGTCTTCGACCTGCTGCTCGCCCAGTACGGCGTCGGGCGAGAGGGCCTGCCCGGGACATGGCCGTCGGGATACGAGGATGCGTCCGAGCCCTACACACCCGCATGGCAGGAGCCGATCACATCCGTCCCCGCGGGGGCGGTCACACGGATCGCGCGCGAGTTCGCGCAGAGCGCCGAGGAATCGAACGGCCGCTGCATGATCATCATGGGAGCCGGCATCTGCCAGTGGTTCCATGGCGACGCCACGTACCGCGCCGTGCTGTCGCTGCTCATGCTTACTGGCTGCATGGGCCGGAACGGCGGGGGCTGGGCCCACTACGTCGGTCAGGAGAAGTGCCGCCCGCTCACAGGGTGGTCGACCCTGGCGATGGGCCTGGACTGGTCGCGCCCGCCGCGTCAGATGATCGGCACCGCGTTCTGGTATCTCCACACCGACCAGTGGCGGTATGACGGCTATCGGGCCGACGCGCTCGCGTCGCCACTGGCGGAGGGACATCTCCGGGGGATGCACACCGCCGATGCGGTGGCGCTGTCGGCCCGGCTGGGGTGGATGCCCTCGTATCCGCAGTTCGACCGGAATCCGCTCGATCTGGTCGACGAGGCTCGAGCCGCCGACGCAGACCCCGTCGCATATGCGGTCGAGCAGCTCGCGTCGCGACGCCTCCGGTTCGCCTGCGAGGACCCGGATGCGCCGGAAAATTGGCCCCGCGTGCTCACGCTGTGGCGCGCCAATTTGCTCGGCTCCTCCGCGAAAGGCAACGAATATTTCCTCGAGCATCTCCTGGGCGCCGGTTCGAACCTGCGCGCGGAGGAGACCCCGTCCCACCTGCGGCCGCGGGATGTCGAGTGGCGGGACCACGACGACGGCGGGGCGCCGGCCGGCAGGCTGGACCTGCTCGTCTCCATGGACTTCCGGATGACGAGCTCGACGCTCCTGTCCGACGTCGTCCTTCCCGCCGCCACGTGGTACGAGAAGCACGACCTCTCCTCGACCGACATGCATCCGTTCGTTCACGCGTTCAACCCGGCCATCGATCCGCCGTGGCAGACGCGAACGGACTTCCAGGCGTTCCACGCCATCGCGGCCAGGTTCAGCGAGCTGGCCGCGACGCACCTGGGCGAGCGCGAGGATCTCGTCGCGACGGCGCTTCAGCACGACACCCCGGGTGAGACGGCGCAGCCGGGAGGCGTGGTCCTCGACTGGCGCGAGGGTCAGATCGATCCGCGGCCCGGCGTCACCATGCCGAACCTGACCGTGGTGAAACGCGACTACGCCGCGGTCGCGGAGAAGATGGCGTCACTCGGGCCGCTCGTCGAACGCGCCGGCCTCACGACGAAGGGCGTGACGTTCGTGCCGGACCGCGAGGTGGAGGACTTGAGCCACCGCAACGGCGTGATGCTCGGCGGAGCCGGCGACGGCCGCCCCGCGCTCGACACCGACACGAAGATGGCCGAGGCCATCCTTGCGCTTTCGGCGACCACCAACGGACGACTCGCGGTGCAGGGCTTCCACGCACAGGAGCGCCGCGTCGGCCGCCCGCTGTCGCATCTGGCGCAGGGCAGCGAAGAGCGGCGCATCACATTCGCGGACACCCAGGCCGGTCCGGTGCCGGTGATCTCGAGCCCGGAGTGGTCGGGAAGCGAATCGGGAGGACGCCGCTACGCGCCGTTCACGACGAACGTCGAGGAATTGAAGCCCTGGCACACCCTCACCGGCCGGATGCATTTCATGCTGGACCACGACTGGATGCGGGATCTGGGCGAATCGCTGCCGATCTACCGCCCGCCGCTCGACATGCACCGGCTCTTCGGAGAGCCCGAATTGGGCCCCGGTGGTGATCTTCAGGTGACGGTTCGCTACCTGACGCCGCATTCGAAATGGTCGATCCATTCGGAGTACCAGGACAACCTGCTGATGCTGTCGCTCTCGCGCGGCGGACCCACGATCTGGATGAGCCCGGAGGACGCGGGGGCGATCGGCGCGCACGACAACGAGTGGGTCGAGGCCGTCAATCGAAACGGCATCCTGGTCGCCCGAGCCGTCGTCTCACATCGGATTCCGAAGGGCACGGTGTTCGTCCACCACGCGCAGGAGCGGGTCATCGACGTGCCCCGCTCGGAGGCGAACGGCCGCCGGGGCGGCATCCACAATTCGCTCACCCGACTGCTGGTCAAGCCCACGCACCTGATCGGAGGCTACGCGCAGCTGTCGTTCGCGTTCAATTATCTCGGTCCCACCGGCAACCAGCGCGACGAGGTCACGGTCGTTCGAAGGCGCTCGCAGGAGGTGCGGTACTGATGCGGGTGATGGCCCAGATGTCGATGGTGATGAATCTGGACAAGTGCATCGGCTGTCACACGTGCTCGGTGACGTGCAAGCAGGCGTGGACGAACCGAAGCGGCGTCGAGTACGTGTGGTTCAACAACGTCGAGACCCGCCCCGGCCAGGGATATCCCCGGAGGTACCAGGATCAGGAGCGGTGGCGCGGCGGATGGACGCTCAACCGTCGCGGCCGGCTCGCGCTGAAAGCGGGCGGGCGATTCCGGAAGCTGGCCACGATCTTCGCGAACCCCGTCCTGCCCAACATCCGCGACTACTACGAGCCGTGGACCTACGACTACGAGCATCTCACGACGGCCCCGCTCGGTGACGACTTCCCCGTCGCCCGCCCGGTCTCGTTGCTGACCGGCGAGCCCACGCAGGTCACATGGAGCGCGAACTGGGACGACGATCTCGCGGGGGCGCCGGAGCACGGCCACCTCGACCCGATCGTGGAGCGCATGCGCAAGGACGCCGAGACGAAGGTGAAGTTCGACTACGAGCGTTCGTTCATGTTCTTCCTGCCCCGCATCTGCGAGCACTGTCTCAACCCGTCCTGCGTCGCCTCGTGCCCGTCGGGGGCGATGTACAAGCGCGAGGAGGACGGGATCGTCCTGGTGGACCAGGACCGGTGCCGCGGCTGGCGGATGTGCGTCACCGGCTGTCCGTACAAGAAGGTGTATTTCAACCACCGGACCGGGAAGGCCGAGAAGTGCACGTTCTGCTATCCACGCGTCGAGGTGGGCCAGCCGACCGTCTGCTCGGAGACATGCGTCGGCAGGCTTCGGTACATCGGACTGGTGCTCTACGACGCGGATCGCGTGCTCTCCGCGGCGAGCACCCCGGATCCGAGAGAGCTGTACGCGGCGCAACTGGACGTGCTGCTCGACCCCGCGGATCCGGCCGTTCAGGCGGCGGCCCGGTCGAACGGGATCCCCGACGACTGGCTCGACGCGGCCCGCCGCTCGCCCGTCTTCGCCCTGATCAAGCGGCATCGCGTCGCCCTCCCGCTCCACCCCGAGTTCCGGACGATGCCGATGGTCTGGTACGTCCCCCCGCTGTCTCCGGTCGTCGACGTCCTTCGCGACGGCGGCCACGACGGTGAGAACGTCGGAAACCTGTTCGGGGCGATCGACGCGCTTCGCATCCCGGTCGAATACCTCGCCGAACTGTTCACCGCGGGCGATCCGGAGCCGGTTCGAACGGTGCTCCAGCGGCTTGCGGCCATGCGCTCGTACATGCGCGACATCACGCTCGAGCGGCCCGCGGACGAAGGGATCCCGCAAGCCGTCGGCATGTCGGGCCTGCAGATGCACGAGATGTACCGGCTGCTGGCGCTGGCGAAGTACGACGAGCGCTACGTGATTCCGACGGCGCACGAGGAGCAGGCCCGTGAACTGGAGGAAACCGCGTGCAGTCTGGACTTCGAGGGCGGTCCCGGCATGTATGAGAGCGGCCCCTTCGGCGAAGCATCGGGGCGGCCGGTCCCCGTGGCGGTCGAGACGTTCCACGCGCTGAAGCAGCGACAGACGGCGGAGCGATCGGTGGACCCCGGGGCACCGGCGGCTCGGGTGAACCTGCTCAACTGGGACGGCAAGGGCAAGCCGGAAGGGTTGTTCCCGCCGTCCAAGCCCGACTCGGGGGACGCCGGATGAGCATCTTCACCGGCCGGCAGCTGGCGGTGGTGGATCGTGCGGCGTCCGCGCTCCTGGAGTATCCGGGTTCGCGTCCGTGGCCGGACCCGATCGTGCGGCACGCGATTTCGACGCTTCCAACGGGGCGCGTGCGGGATCTTCTGGACGGGTTCCTCGACGGGATCGAGGGGCGCGGCGCGAGCGCGCTCCCCGAGGAGTACGTCGAGACGTTCGACCTTCGTCGCCGGTCCTGTCTCTACCTGACGTATTACACCGACGGGGACACGAGGCGAAGGGGCGTGGCCCTCGGTCGGTTGCTCCAGCGGTACCGTGCGGCCGGCCTGGTGCTGGCTGCTGATGAGCTGCCCGACTACCTTCCTGTGGTGCTGGAGTTCGCCGCTCTTTCGGGTGAGCGCGACGTCCTCGAGGAGCATCGGCCGTCACTCGAGCTGCTCCGGCTCGCGCTGGAGGAGCGCGGATCCCGGTACGCCCGGGTTGTGGAGGCCGTCTGCGCCACGTTGCCCGGCCCCTCCCCGGCCGATCGCGCCGCGGTCGTGGCCCTCGCCGCGAGCGGGCCGCCCAATGAGGAGGTCGGCCTGGAGCCGTACGCCGTGCCGGGAGGTTCGTACCGATGAATTCGTGGGACGTGATCGCATGGGGCGTCCTGCCCTACGTCACGATCGCCATCCTCGTCGGGGGCACCATCTGGCGATGGCGCTACGACCGGTTCGGGTGGACGACCCGTTCTTCCGAGCTGTACGAGTCACGACTCCTGCGGATCGGAAGTCCGCTGTTCCACTTCGGGCTCCTGTTCGTGATCGCCGGGCACGTCCTGGGCCTGGTGATCCCCGAATCGTGGACGCTCCACGCCGGGGTGAGCGAGGGTGGATATCACGCCACGGCGCTCGCATTCGGGGGCCTCGCGGGGATCACCACGCTGACGGGCATCGCCATCCTCGTCTACCGGCGCCGGCGGACAGGTCCCGTGTTCATGGCGACCACCCGCAACGACAAGGGCATGTACATCGTGCTCGTGGGCTCGATCGTCGCGGGGCTCTGGGTGACGCTCGCCTTCAACGGCATCAAGGCGGGTGCCGCGGGCTACGACTACCGCGGCACGGTGGCGCCCTGGTTCCGCTCGGTGTTCATCCTCCGCCCGGACGCCGAATTGATGAGGTCCGCGCCGGTCGACTACCAACTCCATGCACTGCTCGGCATGGCGCTGTTCGCGATATGGCCCTTCACGCGGCTCATCCACGCGTTCACCGCTCCGGTCCAGTACCTCTTCCGGCCGTACATCGTCTATCGGCGCCGCGCGGCGACGCGCGTTCCGGGCGCCCGTGCCCCGCGGCGGGGGTGGGAGACCGCGCCGAGATAGCCACTCAGGCGGGACGGCGGTCGGCGAGCCTGAACGCCGAGACGGATCACGCCCTCGTCGTGAACGAGCGGGCGACCCATCGGACCATCCCCACGAAGGTGGCCACCCATGCGACGAGCGCGGCGGCGAGGAACGCCTTCGGGACCCAATCCAGGAACGAGAGCCCCAGGGCCGAGGACAGCCGGAATGTGGCCGCCGCGTACATCCCGAGCGGGAAGACGAGCGACCAGTACTGCGGGTCGTACCGGATCGGGACGCGACGCACAACGTGTCGCCAGATGCCGATCGAGATCAACAGTGGGATCCACCAGGTGGCACCCGCCCAGAAGAGCGCGGTCATCCCGGCGAGGAAGGGACCGAGGGCTGCGATCGCGGGCGCGGCGCCTCTCGCCGAGTAGATGTTCGCGCACGCCAGGGTCGTGATCGCAAGGGCGCCCATGTTGATCCAGTACGGCGGGGTCGCCTCCTCGGCGCCCATCCGGTAGAACCACCATCGGTAACAAACGAGCGAGATGACGATCAGATAGAGCAGCAACCCGGCCATGCACGCGCCGAGCGCCATGAACAGCAGCACATCGGGGCGGGAGGAGCCGGCCGCGAGGAGCGCGCCCACGACGGCGACTGACTCCGTGCCGACGACGAGGATGAGCCAGCCGCCCCCGATCCCATGAGGCAGGTCCGGCTTCGGATCCTTGACCGTCACCGCGGTCAGCACGGCGTAGAACAGGACCACCCACAGCGTGGTCCCGAGCACGAACAGCGCGAACGCCGGAGTGCGCCAGCCGCCGATCAGGAACAGTCCGGCGGCCAGGACGTTCGTGCCGGCGACCATCGTCAGGAACGGCGGCCCGCGATGATGGCTCGTCAGGTCGGCGGCGATCCGGTCCGGATACCGGATGAGTCGAACGACGAACAGGAGCCACAGCACGACGTAGAAGCCGACGTTCCCCCACAGGAAGGGCCATGCCAGCCACCGCAGGCCCTGCTGAAGTGCGCCGATCGCGATGATCCCCGTCGCCATCACGAGCGCGAAGTAACCGGGGAAGAGGTCCGCGAGGGCACCAGCCCGTCGCGCGTCGGTTGCGAGCGCGGCGTCCACCGTGTCCGGCACGGGCGCAATCCTCCCACTCGACGCGTCAGGCGCGCTGCAGGGTAGATTGCCCCGATGGACTGGAGGATCGAACTCATCAGCGTCCCCGTCACCGACGTGGACCGGGCGAAGGCGTTCTACACCGAGGTCGCCGGGTTCAATCTCGACCACGATCATCAGGTGACCGAAGCCATTCGGTTCGTCCAACTCACGCCACCGGGATCCGCGTGCTCGATCGCGATCGGCACCGGCTTGACGAACAAGCCGCCCGGATCCGCGCAGGTGCAGGTCGTGGTCGACGACGTCGGCGCCGCGCGCGACGAACTGGTCGCGCGAGGCCTGGACCCCGGTGACGTGCAACAGTTCCCGTGGGGCTCATTCGTGTTCTTCAGCGACCCCGACGGGAACGCGTGGGCGTTGCAGCAATTGCCGCCGTGGCGGGACTGACGCTGCCGGAACCAGCGCTCTATCCGGGTTCCTGCTGACCCACGTTGGAAGGCCCGCGGCGCCGCTCGCCTAGAATCGCGCCCTTCGAACGCGCCACGGGGGTGATGGTGTGAGCGAGCTGCCGACCGGAACGGTCACGTTCCTGTTCACCGACGTCGAGGGCTCGACGCGCATGCTCCATGAGCTGGGCGACGCGTATCACGCGCTCCAGACGCGGCATCTCGACATCCTGGTCGACGCGTGCTCGGCGGCCGACGGGCGGGTGGTGCGCACCGAGGGTGACGCCGTCTTCGCCGTGTTCACGACCCCCGCGGGCGGTGCGCGGGCGGCCGTGACCGGACAGCGGGCGCTCGCCGCGGAGCCGTGGCTGGACGGACATGACATCCGTGTCCGGATGGGCATGCACACCGGGGAGGGCACGCTGGCCGGTGGCGACTACATCGGCCTCGACGTGAACCTTGCCGCCCGGATCGCGGCCGCCGCGAACGGCGGGCAGGTCGTGCTGTCCGATGCCACACGGGCGCTCGTCGAGCGGTCCCTTCCGGATGGCGTGACGCTTCGGGACCTGGGGCGGCATGCGCTGAAGGACTTCGAAGAGCCGCAGCGCCTCTACGACCTGGTCCTCGACGGCGCGCCCGCCGAGAATCGGCCGCTGCGAACGGTCGGCGGCGAGCGACGGTCGAACCTCCCGGCCGCCCGAACCTCGTTCGTCGGTCGCGAACGTGAGCTGACCGACCTCGCCAACCTGTTGAGCGACACGCGGCTGCTGACCATCACCGGCCCCGGCGGCGTCGGGAAGACGCGGCTGGCCGTCAGGGCGGCTGCCGACCAACTCGAGCTGACCGACGTCCATTTCGTCGACCTGAGCGGTGTGCGCGACGCGTCCGCGGTCGCGCCGATCGTCGCGGCGTCGCTCGGGGTGCACGCGACCGGCTCGGAACCCGTCGATGCGCTCGTGAACCATCTCGCGGGTCGCCGGCTGCTCCTTGTGCTGGACAACTTCGAGCAGGTCGCCGACGCGGGCGACGTGGTGGATTGCCTCCTGCGCGCCGTCCCGGGCCTGCGGGCCCTGGTGACGAGCCGCCGCCCGCTCCGGTTGTCGGGCGAGCAGGAGTATCAGCTCGAACCCCTCCCGCCGCCGGAGCCGGAGGTCACCGACCTCGGTGCCCTGACGGCGTCGCCGGCAGTCCGCCTGTTCACGGCCCGCGCGACCGCGGTCCTGCCGAACTTCGCCGTGACGGGCGACAACGCGGCCGCGGTAGCCGAGATCGCTCGGCGCCTCGACGGCCTCCCGCTCGCCATCGAGCTCGCGGCGTCCCGCGTCAAGCTCATGGGGCCGCGTGAGCTCGTTCAACGCATGGACCGGCGCCTGCCGCTGCTCACCGGCGGGACGCGCGACCTGCCCGAACGACAGAGAACGCTCCGCGCCGCGATCGAGTGGGGCCATGATCTCCTCGATTCGGAGGAGCGCCGCCTGTTCGAACGCCTGTCCGTGTTTCGGGGTGGGTGGAGGCTCCCGGCGGCCGAGACCGTGTGTGGGCCCGGCCTCGGGATCGAAGTGCTCGACGGGCTCGATTCGCTGGTCGACCGCAGCCTGGTCCGGCACGCGCCTGCACAGGGAGGTGGCGTCATGTTCTCCATGCTGGAGACGATCCACGAGTTCGCCACCGAGCAGCTCGACGCCTCCGGGGATGCGACCGACATGCGGCGACGTCATGCCGAGCTCGTCCGCGAGCTGACCGAGGAGGCCGAATCCCATCTGCGGACTGAAGGCCAGGACATCTGGCTGGACCGGCTCGAGGAGGAGCACGACAACGTCCGGGCCGCCCTCGACTGGGCCATCGAGACCGAGGTCGGCGAACTCGCCATGCGGATCTCCGCGCCGATCTGGCGGTTCTGGCAGCTTCGTGGCTACGTCGCCGAGGCTCGTGGCCGCCTCGAACGGATCCTGGCCATGCCGGGCGCACAGGCCCGCACCGCGCACAGATCCCGGGCCCTCGCTGCGCTCGGCGGGATCGTGTACTGGCAGAACGACTACCCCGCGATGGTGAAGCCGTACGAGGAGGCCGCCTCCATCGCGGAGGAGCTCGGCGAGCGGCGGCTGCTCTCCCGCGCGTTGTACGACTACTCGTTCGTCCCGTTCGTCCTACGGCGGGACTTCGACGAACAGGACCGCTTCCTCCACCGCGCCCTCGAGCTGGCGGAGGCGGATGATCTGCTCCTCAAGGCCGACGTCCTGCTGAGCCTGGGAATCATCCCGTGGTTCTCGCGAGGGGACTGGCGTGCGGCCACCGGCCCGATGGAGCAGGCGCTCGTGTACTGCCAGGAGGCGGGAGACGTGCTGCGGACCGGCGAAGTGCTCGCCGGCCTCGCCGGGGTCCGCCTCATGACGGGCGACACGGATGGGGCGACGCACATCCTCCGCGATGCGATCGCGATGCAGATGGGAGCACGCAGCCCCTCGATACTCGGAATCGCCATGGGGACCCTCGCGATCCTCGAGGTACGCGTCGGCGATCCCGTGGCCGCAGCGCGGCTGCTGGGAGCATGGGATCGCCTCCGGGACGACGGCGCGGGCTCCCCTCCGCCGTTCGCACTATCGCTGTTCGGCGATCCGGAATCGGAGACCCGCGCGGCGCTGGGCGAGAACGGTTTCGAGCTCGCGCGGCGCGACGGGTATGCCATGACGTTCGAGCAGGCGCGGACCTATACACGCGAGCTCATCGGGCAGTCGGAATGACGGAGACGGTGCCGACACTGACCGGACGTCTGGGCCGCGTGCTGAACGTACGGCCGGGCGAGGCCAGGGTGGTCGGGCTCGCTGTCGCCGTGTCTTTCCTCTCGTTCGTCGGCCTCATGATCGGCGGCAGCGGCATCGAAGCACTGTTCTTCGCGCGCTACGGCGTGTCGCGGCTGCCGGTCATGTACCTCGTGCTCGGGACGACGATGTTCCTGGTCTCGCTCGGCGTTGGTGTCCTGGTCGGACGCACCAGCCGCGGCCGCGCATGCCTGCTGGTCCCGCTCGGCATAGCGGTGGCTGCGGCGGTCGGGCGGATCGCGCTCGGGGCCAACGTCTCCTGGATGCCGCAGGCTCTCTGGATCCTGCAGGCCATGGCGCAGTTCCTCGTGGGCTGGTCGGTATGGGGGCTGGCGGGGATCGTCTCGGACACCCGGCAGGCGAAGCGCTTCTTCCCGCTGATCGGGGCGGGAAGCGTGCTGGGTCAGGTGGTCGGTGGTCTCGTGACGCACCCGCTCGCCTCGGCGCTCGGCACTGCGAACCTCGTGCTCGTGTGGGTCGTCTCACTGCTCCTCGTCGTCGGGGTCGGCGCCCGGCTGCTGGTCGTTGGCGGTGCCGGCCTCGCTGGCCTCGCGCGCCGAGGCCGGGCCGAGCAGCCGCTCGCGCAACTCACGGAAGGACTGCGCACGGTGCGGCGGTCGCCGCTCATGATGTGGATGGCGATCGCGTCGATCCTGTTCTCCCTGCTGTTCTTCTCGTTGTATCTGCCGTTCTCGCGGGCGGCGACGACGCGTTACCCGAATCCGGACGATCTGGCGGGGTTCTTCGGGCTGTTCTTCGGCGTCGCGACCGGTGTCGCGTTCCTGCTGTCGCTCCTGGTTACGAACAGGCTGCTCGCTCGGCTCGGGGTGCCCATCGTGATGCTCGTGCTCCCGCTCCTGTACGTCGCGGCCTTCGGCACCCTGACCGTGACGGCGACGTTCGTCGTGATCGCCGCGTTCCGGTTCGCCCAGGTCGCGTGGATGCAGGGCGGAGCGGTCAGCTCCTGGGAGGCCGTGATCAACACCGTGCCCGCGTCGCAGCGCGACCAGACGCGCGCATTCCTGTACGGCGGGCCGACGCAGGTCGGGACGATCCTGGCGGGCATCGTCGCGCTCGTCGGCGAAACGGCTTTCTCGCCTCGCGCGCTGTACGCGATCGGGCTGGCGAGCGCGGTCGTGGCGACCTGGGCCATGTTCGGCGCGCGGCGAGCGTATCCACGCGAGCTCGTCCGTGCCCTACGCGCCGGCCGGCCGACCGTCTTCGACGCGGAGGCGACCGGAGCGGCGCCCTTCGCGACGCTCGCGTCGGACCGTTCGGCGAACGCGGTCGCGATCGACGCACTGCGCGATCCGGATGCCGGCGTTCGGCGCGTCGCGGCCTACATGCTCGGCGAGACGGGCTCAGCCGAAGCTGCTGCGGCGCTGGTCACGGCCCTCGGAGACGAGGACGCCGGCGTCCGCGCGAACGCCGTGCGGTCGTTGGCCCAGGCCGGCGACCGCGACACGCCGGCGGCGCTCGCTGAGGGCCTGTCCGACCCGGATCGGGTCGTCCGCCTCGCGGCGCTGGACGCCGCGGCCACCGCCGGGCCCGGGTCAGAAGCTGCAGTCCTAGCGGAGGTCCGGCCGCTGCTGCGCGACGGCGACTCTGGCGTCCGCGCGCGGGCGGCGGCGGTGCTCGTGGCGCGCACCGGCGACGCCGAGGCGCTGGCGACGCTGAAGGCGCTCATCGCGAACCCGGACGACGGCGCGCGCGCCGCGGCCTACCAGGCGCTGGACGGGCTCAGGTCCCCCGTGTTGTTCGACCTGGCGCGGGTCGGCCTGGACGATCCGGTGGCGATCGTTCGCAGCGAGGCCGCCGGCGTCCTCGGATCCCTCGACGAGGATCGGGGCCGCTCGGTCCTGGTCGCGGCGCTGCGCGATCCGGACCGGCGCGAAGTCGCGCTCGCCGCGCTCGAGCGCCTGCCGCATGACGGCGCCGGTGAACCCGACCTGCATGCGTTCGCGGCGGCGGCCGTCGCCGGGGCCGTCGAGCGCCATCGGGAGGCCGACGTCATCACGGGTGACGGCGACGAGCGGCTGGCGCTGCTGCGGGACTCCCTGCTGGCCGACGCGGACCGCCAGGCGACGGTCGCGCTGCGCGCGGCAGCCCTGCTCGGTGAAGGCCGCGACCTGTCGGTCGCCATCCAGAGCCTGTCGGTGACGGACCCGGCCCAGCGGGCGAACGCGCTCGAGGTCATCGACAGTGTCGGCGCCCGGGACCTGGTGCGTCCGCTGCTTTCGATGTGGGACGGTGCGCCGGCGCGCGGCGACGCGGGCGCGGTCCTTGCGCGGCTCGGGAAAGACCCGGACGGGTGGATCCGGGCGTGCGCCGCATTCGCCACGGAGGGAGGGTCGATGAGTGAGACGGTGCCCGCGCTGTCCTCGATGGACCGCGTGCTGTTCCTGCGCAAGGTCAATCTGTTCGAAGCGCTCGCGCCGCAGGACCTCGGTCCGATCGCCGCGATCGCGCAGGAGCGCTCGTTCGCCGATGATGAGCCCATCGCCGACCAGGGGGAGCCGGGCGACGAGATGTTCATCATCGTGAGTGGCTCCGTTGAGGTGATGGTCCGCGGCGACGACGGCGTCCACCGAGTTTCGACACGCTCAGCCGGCGACGTCGTGGGCGAGATGGCCGTCGTGACACATGAGCCGCGGATGGCCTCACTCGTGGCCCACGGCGACGTGCGTTTGCTCGCGATCGACCGCGGGCGGTTCGAGGCGATCCTCCGCGAGCGCCCGGAGACGGCGCTCGCCGTGATCCACGTGCTCAGCCGGCGGCTGGCGGAGGCCGAGCGAACCAAGCCCGAGCCCGCGCACCCGGTCGGTCCGGAAGCATAGGTCCGGAGACGAATACCTCAGTCCGCCGCCGTGGCCGACCGGACCGGGCGCACCGGCGATGCTGTTCGCTCGAGCCGATCCGGTGCTTCCAGGGCTCGCGCGGCGCGAACGGCCGCGAGGGCGTCCAGCCGGCCTTCGCCCCACACGTTGTTGTCGCCGGCGTCTCCGCCGCAGCTCAGGTCGGGGCGATCGAGGGCCGACCGATCGAGCACGTCGATGGTCGCCGCCACGTCACGGCGGATGCCGGGCGCGGCCGCCCACACCAACGCGACCACACCGGCGACGTGCGCCGAGGCCATCGACGTGCCGTTGTATATCGCGTAGTCGTTGCCCGGCACGCTGCTGCGGATGTTCACCCCGGGCGCGGCGACGTCGGGCTTCGTCACCCCGAACGGTGAGGGTCCGCGACCCGAGAAGGACGCGATGCCCCCATTCGTGTCGAACGCCCCCACGCCGTAGCTCTCCGGGAGACTCGCCGGCGCTCCGATGGATCCGCACGAGGGACCGCCGGCCCCTCCGCTGAAGACCGGGAAGATGCCCGCGGCCACCCATGCCTGCACGATCGGCCGGTAGAAGTCGCTCGATCCGTCGGTGCCCCATGCGTTCTCGATGACATCCGGTCGCCTGCCGGGCTTGGGCTTCCGCCCCTTCAGATTGGTCGGGGCGAGCACCCACTGGCCCGAGGCGACGAGGGAGGTGTCCGAGCAGGTGACGTCCTCGCATCCCTTGGCGGCGATCCACCGCGCGTGCGGTGCGACGCCGATCTGGTTCGGACCAGGGTCGCCGTCGTCGCCGACGGCCGTGCCGGTCAGGTGCGTTCCATGCGCCACGTTGTCGCAGGGCGCCTTCCGCGGGCACACCTGTCCGGGGTCGAACCAGTTGTAATTGTGGTCGAAGACGCCGCCCTCGTTGCCCCGGTACTGCCGGACGAGGGCCGGGTGGTCGAACTGCACCCCCGTATCGATGGTGGCCACGACGACGCCCTCGCCGCGATCGCCGAACCTCTTCCAGACCTTCGGGGCGCGGATCGCCTGGATGTTCCACTCCACCGTGTCCGGTCGGCCGGGTGACGATCCCTTCGAGAGCGGCTCGACGGAGGCCTGCCAGGGCGCCGCGATCCGTTCGACTTCGGGCAGCGCGGCGACGGCCCTGAGCTGGTCGGGTCCGGACCCGAGGACGCGGATCGCATCGATCGCCCAGAAGGCGCGGTACCGAACGCCGTCGGCGTCGAGCGTGCTCCGCACCCGGCGCTGGCTCTCCCGAGCCGTGTCCGTGAGGTGCTCGACGACGAACGCGCCGCGCTCGTCCCATGAACCGATCGACCGCGCCGTCGAGAGGTCGGCGTGATCCCGCAGGATGATCCAGTACCCAGCCGATCCATGGGCGCCCATCGCCCGGATCACGCGCGGATCCACGGCAGCCGAATGCCGGGCCGCCGCGCTGGTCGCACCCGCGACGGCCAACGTCGTCGCCGGCCACGCGACCATGAGCGTCGAGCAGCAGATCAGCGTGACGACGGGCCATGCCCATCGCCCGTGGACCGCGCCGCGACCATGTCGCGCGCTTCGGCGCGATGCCACGCCACCCCCATTCCCCGCGTGCATCCCCCGTACCGTACGCCAACAGACGGTGACGATGCGTAGGCTCGAACGCGCATGAGCAGCGCCGAGGACACCGAACAGCTGGCCACCTCTGACGGGGCCGTCTCCACGCCGGCCTCCGATGCCGCGCCGTCCGGCAGCGCGATGGGTCGAACGTTCTCATCCCTTCGCGTTCGGAACTTCCGGCTGTTCATCGTCGGGCAGTTGATCTCCACCACGGGAACGTGGATGCAGTTCACCGCGGGCCCGTGGCTGGTGCTGCAGCTTTCGCACAGCGGCACCATGCTCGGTCTGGACGCGGCGCTGCAGTTCGTCCCGATGATGGTCGCGGGGCTGTGGGGCGGCGTGATCGCGGACCGCTACGACAACCGGCGAACCCAGATCGCCACCCAGGTCGCGTTCGCGGTGCTCTCGGCGGTGCTGTTCACGCTGGTGGCGACCGGCGTCGTCCGGCTGTGGATGGTGTTCCTGATCTCGTTCCTGACCGGGTGCGTGAGCGCGATCGACTTCCCCACGCGACAGAGCTTCTACCTGGAGATGGTCGGTCCCGCCGACCTGACGAACGCCATGAGCCTGAACACCGCGACGTTCACCGCGACCCGCATCGTCGGTCCCGCGGTGGCTGGGCTGATCATCCATGCAGCCGGGGCCTCCGCGATCGGGTCGACCGCGCCCGTCTTCCTCATCAACGCGTTCTCGTACGTGGCCGTGGTGGCCGCACTGCTGCTGATGCGGAGGTCGGAGCTGCATCCGCGCGATCGCGTCGCGAGGGGGAAGGGCCAGATCCGCGAAGGGGTCAGATACGCGTGGAACACGCCGGACCTTCGCCTGCCCCTCCTGGTGATGCTCGGGGTGTTCCTGTTCGCCTACAACTTCCAGATCATCATGCCGCTGCTCGCGACGCGGGTCTTCGGCGGAGGCTCCGGCGCGTACGGCGTGATGCTCGCGGTGGTCGGCATCGGCTCGCTCGCGGGGGCGTTGTTCATGGCGAGCCGCGCGCGCCGTCCGAACCCACTGCGGCTGAGCATCCTGGCGGTCGCGCTCGGAGTCTCGTTGGTGTGCCTGGCGCTCACGCCGTCGTTCGGGCTGGCGCTGGTCGTGCTGCCGCTCCTCGGGGCCGCCGCGATCGCGTTCGCCATCACGGGGAACTCCACCCTTCAGCTGACCTCGGCTCCCGCCATGCGTGGCCGGGTGATGGCGCTGTACAGCGTGGTCTTCCTGGGCAGCACCCCGATCGGGGGACCCCTCACGGGGTGGTTCGCCCAGAACGTCGGGACCCGTCAGGCGCTCGCGGTCGGCGGAGCGATCGCGGTGGTCGTCGGCGCCGTCGCGCTGACCGCGGTCCGACGCGGAGGAACCGCCCGCGACGGTCGCTCGCCGGCGACGAACGAAGCGGTCGCAGGCTAGACCGGACGCCCACGGTCCGCCGCGTTTCCGCGCCGAACCGGTGCTCGGGTACGATACGCATCCGTCCGCCGTGCGCAGGAGGTGCCGTGAACAGAACGGAGATCGCGAAGCTTCTCCAGGCCGTGCCGCTGTTCTCCGGCCTGTCCAAGAACGAGCTGAGCGCCATCGCCGGCCAGGCGAAGGAGGTCCGCGCAAGCACCGGCGACGTCCTCGCCCGGCAGGGCGAGCATGGGGTCGGCTTCTTCCTGATCGTCGACGGCGACGCGCGCGTCATCGTCAACGGCCGCACCAGGTCGCGCCTCAAGGGCGGCGACACGTTCGGCGAGATCGCGCTGCTCGACGGAGGCCCACGCACGGCGACCGTGGTGGCCGAGGCCGAGATGACGCTGCTCGGCGTGACGGCTTGGGAGTTCAAGGCGCTGCTCAGCCAGTACCCCACGATCACGCTCAAGCTTCTCGAGCAGGTCGCCGCGCGGCTCCGCACGGCGTCCTCGTCGGTCACCGCCTGACCGGGCCCGACCCCGCGCTTCGAGCGGGCCGGCCATGCCGTTCCTCGATCGCCCGGACGGCGTCCGGCTCTATCACGAGCTCCATGGTCCGTCGCCGACCGGCGGCCGCACGCCGCTCCTGCTGGTCGAGGGTCTGGGCGGCGACATCCCGGGATGGCGCCGGAACATCCCCGTCCTGTCCTCGGTGAGGCCGGTGATCGCCTTCGACCTGCGCGGAAACGGCCGCTCGACCATGAGGGACGAGCCGGTCACCATGGCCACCTTCGTCGACGACGCCACCGCGCTGCTGGACTCGCTCTCCGTGGGGCGGGCAGACGTCTACGGGCAGTCCTTCGGCGGGATGATCGCGCAGGAGATGGCGCTCACCGAAGGGGAGCGGGTCCGCGCGCTGATCCTGGCGGCGACGCATGCCGGTCCCGCGCACGAGGCACGCCGAACGGGACCCGTATCGAAGGTGCCGAAGGACCGGCCGTACCTCGCGCTGTACTCGGATGCGTTCGCGCGTGAGCACCCGGACCACGTGGCCGAGGACATCCTGGTCGGCAGCCAGCAACCGCAGGCGCCGTTCGCCGGCCGCCGTCAGTGGGAGGCCATGCAGGCGTTCGACTCGTTCGATCGTCTCCCGACCCTGCGGCTCCCGGTGCTGGTCCTGCACGGGAGCGAGGACCGCCTGGTTCCGGTGGAGAACGCCCGGCTGCTCGCGAACCGGATCCCCGGCGCGGAACTGGTCGTGCTGGAGGGCGCCGGCCACGTGTACCACTCGGAGCAGCCGGATGCGGCCGATGCCGCCGTGCTCCGGTTCCTCGATCGCGTCGATCGGGCGCAGCCGTGAGCGTCCCCGACGAGGTGATGCGGCTCGCCGCCGAGCGCGAGAGCGCCCGCGCGGCGCGGGACTTCGCGGCCGCCGACGCCCTGCGCGATCGGATCCGCGGGGCGGGGTTCGAGGTGACCGACACGCCGGACGGCCCGCGGCTGGAGCGGCTCGCGGCGCCACCTTCGCCGCCTCAGCGACGGCTGACCCCATCCGAAGTGGTAAGTCTGCTTGACGAACCGGCGACGGCCGACGCGACGCTGCAGTGGCTGGTCGAGGGGTGGCCGCAGGACGTTGGGCGTGGCATCGATTCGTTCGACCGGCACCACCCGGGCATGGGACTGCAGCACGTCGTGGTGGACGTGACCGCGACTCCGGCCGAGGACTGGGAGGAAGCTGATCTTGTGCCCCTTGAGGATGGAACCGGCTGGGGCGCAGCGCGAAACGCCGGCCTGGTGCGGTCGCTGGGGGAGATGGTGGTCGTCCTCGATGGAAGTGTCGAAGCCACCGGCGACGTCCTGCGACCCATGCAACGCGCGCTGGCCGATCCGTCCGTGGGGCTCACCGGGCCGTTCGGGATCGTCACCGAGGACCTGCGCGAGTTTCACGAGTCTCTCGGGCCGGACGTCGACGCCGTCGAAGGCTACCTGATGGCGGTGCGCCGCCAGCAGATCCGCGAGGGATTGAGGTTCGACGAGAAGTTCCGGTTCTACCGGTCGGCCGACATCGAATTCTCGTTCCGGGTCAAGGAAGCCGGACTCCGCGCGGTGGTCACGCCCGTACCGGTCAGGCGGCACGAGCACCGCATGTGGGCGAGCACACCTGCTGATCGGCGGGATGCGTTGTCGAAGCGGAACTACTACCGTTTCCTGGAACGGTTCCGCGGCCGGTTCGATCTGACGGTGTCCGGCGGCCGGCCGGCGGAAGGGGGGTGAGGCGGCATGTCGAAGCTGTTCGGCGCCCAGTCGATGACCGCGCCGCTCGAGCGGGTGCTGGTGAAGCGGCCGGGTCCGGCGTTCGGCGCCGCCTATGACGATCCGGCGCACGGGTACTTCCATCCGGTGAACCTGGAGGTCGCGCGGCGCCAACACGATCAGTTGCTGATGCTGCTCGCCGACCTCGGCGTGCACATCGACGAGCTCGGCGCCGAGACCGACGACCCCGATCTGGTCTACGTGTTCGATCCGGCGCTGGTCGGCGACCGGGGCATGATCCTGCTGCGCTCGGGGAAGCCGAACCGCCTGGGGGAAGAGGCCGCCATGGAGGCCTGGGCGACGGACGTCGGACTGCCCGTCGCCGGCCGGATCGAGGCGCCCGGAACGGTCGACGGCGGCGACACGTTCTGGCTTCGACCCGACGTGTTCTGCATCGGCCGGTCGCTGCGCACGAACGACGCCGGCGCAGAGCAGCTCGCCTCGATCGTGGGCGGCGAGGTGCACGTCTTCGACGTTCCCTACTTCCACGGGCCGGACGAATGCCTGCACCTGCTGTCGTTGATCTCGCCGGTCGCGGACGACCTCGCCGTGGTTCAGCTGCCCATGCTGCCGAGCGGGCTGTACGCGCTGCTGCGGGACCACGGCGTCGAGCTGATCGCGGTCCCCGAGGAGGAGTACGACACCTTCGCCTGCAACATCCTGGCCGTCCGGCCCGGCGTGCTGATCGCCATCGATGGGAACCCGAAGACCCGGCGCATGCTCGAGGAGCGCGGCTGCGAGGTCCACTCCTTCGAGGGCTCGGAGATCTGCCTCAACGGCAGCGGCGGTCCCACGTGCCTGACCCGACCGATCGTCCGGGTGA
Source organism: Actinomycetota bacterium (assembly GCA_040414485.1). Classification (GTDB taxonomy): domain Bacteria; phylum Actinomycetota; class UBA4738; order UBA4738; family UBA4738; genus JBEDUK01. The sequence goes on along the minus strand of JBEDUK010000020.1, from coordinate 22,039 downwards.
CGTGAGGCCCGGCACCGGGGCGACGGGCTTCTAGTCGGGCCGCGGCGGGACGTCGCTCCCGCCGCCGGGGACCGGGCTCGGCGACGGGAACCTGGGCAGGTCCAAGCCGTCTCCGTTGCTGCCCACGCCGGTGACGATCGACGGGCCCGCCGCGGCCGCGCGCTCGCGCTCGATGCGGGCCGCCTCCTCGGCGGCCTTCTTCGCGCGTTCGGCGGCCTCGCGGTCGATCTCCTCGTCGCTCGGGATGGGCAGTTCGCCCTCGACGTACTTCGACAGCTCCGTGCCCTCGATGACCTCGCGCGCCATCAGAAGCTTCGCGAGCTTCTCGAGCAGTTCGCGGTCGTTGCTGAGGATGTCCATCGCCCGCGAGCGCGCGTCCTTGATGAGGTCGCCCGATTCGGCATCGATGACCTGCTGGGTCTGCTCCGAGATCATCGGCTTCTCCGGGAAGAAGAACCCGTTCCCCCCGCGGCCGTTCTGGCCGAACGCGAGCGGGCCGAGCCGCTTGCTCATGCCGTAGTCCATGATCATGGCGCGGGCGATCTCGGTGGCCTTCTGGAGGTCGTCCGCGGCTCCGGTGGAGATCTCGCCGAACACGATCTCCTCCGCGACGCGGCCGCCGAGCGCGAACACCAGCCGGTCGAGCAGCTCGGGCTCCGTGAGCAGGTAGCGATCCTCGAGCGGCCGCGTCATGGTGATCCCGAGCGCGCCCGCGCCGCGCGGAATGATCGTCACGCGGTGCACCGGGTCGATGTTCTTGAGCCGGAGACCGCAGATGGCATGCCCCATCTCGTGGGTCGACACGCGGACCTTCTCGCGGTCGGACATGATCCGGCTCTTGCGTTCCAGGCCGGCGACCGTCCGGTCGATGGCCTCTTCCAGCTCGGTCATGGTCACCGAGTTCTTCTCGCGGCGCGCCGCCAGCAGCGCGGCCTCGTTCACGACGTTCTCCAGGTCCGCGCCGGTGAAGCCCGGGGTGCGCGAGGCGAGCGTGCGCAGGTCCACGGTGGGGTCGAGCGCCACCGCGCGCGCGTGGACGCGCAGGATGTTCTCCCTGCCACGAAGGTCCGGGCGGTCCACGACGACCTGGCGGTCGAACCGGCCCGGCCTGGTGAGCGCCGGGTCCAGCACGTCCGCGCGGTTCGTCGCGGCCATGATGATCACGCCCTTGCTGGAGTCGAACCCGTCCATCTCCACCAGCAGCTGGTTCAGCGTCTGCTCGCGTTCGTCGTGCGAACCGAGCGATCCGCCGAGCGCCCCGGCGCGCGACTTGCCGATGGTGTCCAGCTCGTCCAGGAACACCAGGCACGGCGCCTTCTCCTTGGCCTGCTGAAACAGCTCGCGCACGCGCGCGGCGCCCAGGCCGACGAACATCTCCACGAACTCCGAACCGCTCATGAAGAAGAAGGGAACGTTCGCCTCACCGGCCACGGCACGCGCCAGCAGCGTCTTGCCGCATCCGGGCGGCCCCAGGAGCAGGACGCCCTTCGGGATGCGGCCACCCAGCCGCTGGTACTTCTTCGGCTGTCTGAGGAAGTCGACGATCTCGTGAAGCTCCTCGACCGCCTCGTCGACGCCGGCCACGTCCTTGAACGTGGTCTTCATCTCCTTGCGGTCGTAGATCTTCACGCGGTTCTTGCCCAGGTTGAGGGCGCCGGCAGCGCCGCCCCCCGCCATGCGGCGGAACAGGAGGAACCACAGGAGCACGATGGGGCCGACGTAGATCAGGACGTTCAGCAGGATCTGCGGCAGGACGCTCGGGTTCTCACCCTTCGCGTCGATGCCTCGCCTTGCGAGATCGTTCAGCAGGTCCTGCGACTGATAGTTGCTGGGCAGGGCGGCGCTGTAGTGCTGGCCGCTCTTCGTGATCCAGGTGACGGAGGTGCTGGACACGGTGGCGCTGGCGACCTGGCCGTCGTTGATCTGCTTGTAGAAGGACGTGAACGAGGCGTCGGTGGGGTGCGGATGGAACAGCAGGCTCTGCAGAAGCAGGACGACCAGCACCGCGCCCAGGATGTACGCGATCGAGAAGCGCCAAGGCCCGCGCGAGGGCGCGCCGTTCCCCTTTCCGTTTCCGCCTCCCAGATCGAAGCCTGGAAAGCGCCCCTTGCGCTCGCCGCCATCGTCGTTCGGCATGTCGTATCCCCTACGTCGTCTACGTCGTATCGCCGGCCGTTGGGTCTACGGAAGGAACATGCCCCGGACCGGCGCTCGAGCGAACACTCGAAACATCTTCCCACCTTCATCGGGAAGCGCGTCGCATGGAACAAGGCTCCACCGGGCAGGTCTATTCCTGAGCACGCCGGCGCCGGTCGCCGGCCGGGCACGACCCGATACGATGAGCGCTTCGAGTCCCGGGAGCTGACGATGAGCGCGGCCGAACGGAGCCAGGCCTCCGTCGAGGACCTGGAATCGCGGTTCGAATCAGAGGCGATGCCGTACCTGAACGGCATGTACTCCTCCGCGTACCGGCTCACCAGGAACGCCGCCGACGCCGAGGACCTCCTGCAGGAGACGTTCCTTCGCGCCTACCGCGGCTTCCACCAGTTCGAGCCGGGAACGAACCTCAAGGCGTGGCTCTACCGGATCCTGATGAACACGTTCATCAACTCGTACCGGCGGAAGCAGCGCGAGCCTCAGACCATCTCCGAGGACGAGGTCGAGGACTGGTACCTGTACTCGAAGATGGCCGGGGACGGCGCCGAGCCGTCGGCGGAGACCGAGGTCCTGGAGAGCCTGCCGGACGAGGACGTGCAGGAGGCGCTCATGGCGCTTCCCGAGCAGTTCAGGACGGCCGTGCTGCTGGCCGACGTCGAGGGCTTCTCCTACAAGGAGATCGCCGACATCATGGGCGTACCGATCGGTACGGTCATGTCTCGGCTCCATCGCGGAAGAAAGGCGCTGGAGAAGGGGTTGTGGGACGTGATGCGGGAGCGAGGCCTTGTCCGAGAAATGTAACGAGGTGCTCGCCGAGCTCGAGGCCTTCGTGGACGGCGAACTGCCGCCCGAGAAGATGGGCGAGTTCGTCGACCACCTCCACGAGTGTCCGCCGTGCCTGCACCGGGCCGACTTCCAGGCCAAGGTGAAGGAGATCTTCCGCAAGAAGTGTCAGCGCGCCTCGGACCCGCCCGAAACGCTCATCGTGCGAGTCCGCCAGACGATCAGGTCCGAGGTCCGGTACACCGACGAAGCCTGAGCCAGGTCGTCCGGAAAGTCCGAAGTTCGCAAGATTCCCGGTTCGGGAGGAAACCGACACGCGGTCGTCGTCGAACGGCTTCTCGGAGGAAGACGCTGTTCGTCGATCGCGTCGTCGGTGCGATGAAAGGAAGCCGCCCGCAGAAGCTCCCCCCGATCAGCCAGACGTCCAGACCCAACCGTACCTGTGACGCTCCCGGCTGCGAAACCAGACTGTCGATCTACAATCTCTCGCCGCGCTGCTGGCAGCACGCCGACCTGCGGTTTCCCAACTACCGCGGCAAACGCCTGACCCAACCCAACGGCCACGCCTCGAAACGGTCCTCGCAGTACATCGCTTGACGCGCCGCGGGCGCGCTGCCTAGTGTCCGCCGCATGATCGCCGGCGGCCTCCGACAGGAGCGCCGGGACTCGTCGCTCTGGCTCACGATCGACCGGCCCGAGCGGCGCAACGCGCTCGACCCCACAGTCATCTCCGGGCTGCTCACCGCCTTCGAGGCCGCGGGGGACGACCCGGACACGCGCGTGCTGGTGCTGACGGGCGCCGGGGAGCGGACATTCTGTGCCGGGGCCGACCTCGCCGCCATGGCGGCCGCTCGCGTAGACGTGGGCGTCGGTGGGGGTTCAGGCGCGAACGGAATGGATCGACTGCTCTCGGCGATCGTGGCGCATCCGAAGCCGGTGATCGCCCGCGTCAACGGGCACGCGCTGGCGGGAGGATTCGGCCTGGCGCTGGCATGCGATCTGATCGTCGCGTCCGAAACGGCGGAGTTCGGAACCCCTGAGGTCGATGTCGGTCTGTGGCCGTTCGTCATCAGCGCCGTGATCGCGCGGAACATGCCCCGCAAGGTCGCGCTGGAGATGATGCTTACCGGCCGGCGGATGCGCGCCCAGGAAGCGGCGCGATGGGGGATCGTCAACCGCGTCACGCCCGCGGACGCCCTGGACCAGTCGGTGAACGAACTGGTGCGGACGCTCGCGTCGAAGAGCCCGATCGCGCTCCGCGCGGGAAAGGCGTCCTTCCGCCGTGCGGAGGATCTTCCCTTCGACGAGGCGCTTGCCTATCTGCGCGGGGCGCTCGAGGAGCACCTGGGGAGCCAGGACCTGGCGGAGGGCGTGGCCGCGTTCCTGGAGAAACGGCCCCCGAACTGGACCGGTCGTTGACGCGGCCCGCCGCCGGAGCACGAACGCGACACGCGGTTGACCCGGTGGTCGGCTTCCCCTACGGTCATGCCCGCCGGGCGGCGGGCGTCCCGGCGGGGAGCGGCGGATGAGCGACTCGGGCGACGGCTCGGGCATGGGCGATTCGGGCATCGAAGGGGCAGGCCACACGGGCTCCGGCCCGACCGATCAGGGCATCCCGATGGTCGAATGCCACCACTGCGGCCGGCTGGTGCCGGCCGGCGCCTACTGCGGAAACTGCGGGGCGCACCTTCCCGAACCGGAGGCCGGCCGCTCCCGGCTGCACGCGTACGCGGCCGCGCCGCACGAGCACGTCCTGCAGCCGTCGATCGTGAGCACGCTCTTCCCGCACCTGCCCAGCCGGAACGCGCACGGCTTCCGGGTCGCCCTCGGCCTTGGGGCCGCCGTGGTCGGGGTCCTCGCGGCAACCGGGCAGATCGCGCCCGCCACGATCGCCGCGGGGCTCCTGCTGCCGGTGATCTACCTGCTCTACCTCTACGACGTCGAGGTCTACGAGCGGGAACCGGTGGTGGTGATGCTCCTGACGTTCGGCCTGGGCGCCATCCTGGGGGGCGCCTATGCGGCGGTGCTGAACCACATTCTTCGGCCCGGGTTGAGCGGCACCCAGCAGAGCGTCTGGGTGATCGGCGCGCTGCTGCCGATCGTCGCGCAGGTCATGATGGCGCTTCCTCCGCTCCTGCTGCTCGGACGCAGGAACATGGACGACACGCTGGACGGGCTCACGTTCGGCGTCTCGACGGCGCTCGGGTTCACCATGGCGTCGCTGGTCGTGGGTCAGTGGTCGATCCTCACCGCGCCGCTCGTCCGGGGCGTGCCCACCGACGACGTGCTTCGCCTTCTCCAGGCGGGGGTGCTGGCGTCGCTCGTGAACGCGAGCACCACCGGGCTCATCATGGCCGGGATCTGGGCGCACCGGCGGCGCCGGACGCTCGGGACGAAGGCCGCGCGCTGGCGCGGGTTCGGCGGTTCGCTCTTCGTGGCATTCGCCGTCCAGGTCGTGCTTGGCGTCGCCGGCTACTTCATCCGGAACCTGCTCGGACTGGTCCTGCTCTGGGCGATCGCGGCCGGGCTACTCCTGGTCTGGCTGCGGGTGGTGATCCACGAGGCCCTCCTTGACGAAGGACGCGACCAGCCGATCGCCCCTCCGTCTCCGTGCCCGGAATGCCATCGGTTGGTCCCGACGATGGCCTTCTGCCCGGTATGCGGCGCCGCGCGGGCGGCGAGCCCGAAGCGCGGCCGCGCTCCGGCCGGCATTGGGACCGCGGAGGCCACGGCATGAGCGTCATGGCGCCGCCCTCCTACACGTACCCCACCGTGCCGCGTGCGGAGGTTCCCGGGGCGCACCACCGGCTGTCGCCCCTCGTGCTGGTCGTGGTCGGCGTCGTCGTGGCCGTCGTGATCGTGGGCGTCTCGCTGGGCGCGGCGGCCAAGCGCCCCGTTCCGCAGAGCTGTCACTTCTCCTGCGGCGCGTTCGCGGGGCCGCGCCTCGTGGCGCCGAACGTGTACACGAGCAGTCAGTTCGGCTATTCGATCGAATACCTGGCGGACTCGACGCAGCTGGCCGACCAATCGGCCACCGGCGCCGAGTTCGACACCGACGGCGGCGTGATCTTCTTCGACGGCTCGTCGGGAACCGACGTCGACGGGGCGGTTCGCGAGGGCGTGTCGAACCTGAACAGCGCCGTCATCCAGGACCTGCGGGAGGTCGGCCCGATCCGGGGCGCGGAGATCGGCCTGGTGCCGGCGAAGGGAACGGCCTACACGGCGAACTTCGTCCCACAGGGTGGTGGCGGCGCGTTCCGGGTCGGCGTCCTGGTCATGGCCGCGGCGCAGGGTGGTGTGACGGTGACGGCCACGATGATCAGCGTCTACTACACGACGAACGACGCGCGGTTCAACAACTACCAGCCGTACGGCATGATCGACGGGGCGAAGTTCGACTACCCGATCACGTCGCTGCGGTTCGCGGGGCAACCGTGACGTTCGGGGCGGCGTGCCGTCGGGGCGTACGGGGTCCCGTGTCGAGCGTCGCCGTGCTGGCCGTCGCGTTGATCGCGGCGGGATGCGCGTCGGCGGGGTCGCATCCCGGATCGAACGGCGGACCGGACGTGGGGGCCGTCCACCCGTCGCTCGCGGTGGCGGTGAGGGATGGCCGGGATCTCGGACGCGTGCCGGACGGCACGATCTTCCGGCTGACCTTCGGCCTCAGCGAGCGCGATCCGAAGGGCCTCGACGCGATCCTTGCGGCCGGCGGCCGCGTCACGCCGGCCGAGTACGCGAAGCGATTCGGGCCGGACGCCGGCGCCGTCGCGCGCCTGCGCGCGTCGCTGGCCGCGGCCGGTGTGCGGTCCTCGTGGAGCCCGGGCAGCACGTCGATGGACGTCTGGATGAGCGCCGGCGCCATCCGAGCCGGGTTCGGCGTGCGAGTGGACCGGTTCGTCGGGCCCGGCGGCATCCGATTCCATGCGCCGACCAGTCCCGCGGCGGCCGAATCCCCGGCGATCGTTCCCGCGGCGTGGCGCCCGTTGGTGACCTCGGTGACCGGCCTGGACGACTATCCGATCCTGGGCGAGGGCGCGATCAGGTCCGAGAACGGTGTCACGCCGACCGACATGATCGACTTCTACAACGTGAAGCCTCTCCGCTCCGCGGGCCTGGACGGCAGCGGACAGACCATCTACTTCCTGGAGATCGACCGGTTCGGCCAGGCGGGCCTGAACGCCTTCTCGCAGAAGTTCGGCCTGCCGCCGGTCAGGCCCCAGGTGGTGTCGAATCCGGCTTGGGGCTCGCCCGCGCCGGAAGGTGACGGCCCGAGCGAGACGGACCTGGACCTGGAGATCGCGCACGCGATGGCGCCGGGGGCGACGCTGGTCGTCTACTACGCCGGCAACGACGGCCGGTTCGATCTGGCCCTCCGGACGCTGCTGCACGAGCATCCAGGCGCGCTCGTGAGCATCAGCATCGGCGCGTGCGAGGCGGTGGCGAGCCGGGGTCTGGTGACCCAGGACGCCGCGGCGGTACGTGCCGCCGCCGGCACGGGTACGACGATCTACGTCTCCTCGGGCGACCGCGGCGCGTACGGTTGCATCCCGAACGGCGACAACGACGCCGTGTCGACGAACTATCTCTCGTCGTTCCCGGAGGTCACCTGCGTCGGCGGGACCACGGTGTTCGAGAGCACGAACGGGGGGTACTTCCGCGAGGCGGCGTGGGGCGAGCCGGCGGAGCAGTGGGGCGGCGGCGGCGGCGTCAGCTCGCTGTTCGCGGTCCCGCCGTGGCAGACCGGCCCCGGGGTCGATCCGAACGCGAAGGGCCGCGGCGAGCCGGACGTGTCGGCCAACGCCGACGGCATCACCGGGTGGGACGTGTTCGGGTCGGGAAGCGAGGCGCAGGTCGGCGGCACGTCCGCCGCGGCGCCGTTCTGGGCGGGCATCACCGCGCTCATCGATCAGGACCTGACCCAGAAGAGCCTGAAATCGGTTGGGTTCGCGAACCCGGACCTGTACCGGTTCGCGCGGTCGCCCCAGGGGTTGCCGTCGCCGCCGTTTCACGACGTGACGCTCGGGACGAACCTGCTGTACGCGGCGACGCCCGGTTGGGATTACGCGACGGGCCTGGGAACGCCGGACGTCGGTGCGCTGGCCGACGACTTCGAATGGGCCCGGGGCACCGGCGGCGCCTGAGGGCTGCCCGCCGCGCACCGTCGCCATACCGCCATACGCCATACATATGGCGACGGCATGCCCTCGGCGCGATCGACCTCTTCCGTAGCACCGGGGCGTCCACGTAGGCTGCTCCGAAGCGGCCCGGGCAGGCATCGGGGTTCCGGATCCCGGCGAAGGGCCCGAAGGAGGTTTGCTTCGCCATGGCCGACTCGGCCAACAAACCGCCAACGGGCGGCTCCGAAGACGCGCCGCCCGACCGCCGCGCCGTCACCTACACCTATGACGGGCCCGATCTGCGTGGCCACGCCGAAGCGCTCGCCGAGCGCCGAGCGGCGGCCGCGGCGATGGGCGGGGACGACCGTGTCGCCCGCCAGCACGCGGACGGCAAGCTCACCGTACGAGAGCGGCTCGACCTGCTGTTCGACCCCCGCACCTTCCAGGAGTTCGGCCTGCTGGCCCACCATCAGGGGCGCGAGCCCGCCATGCAGGGTAAGCACACGCCCGCAGATGGGTGCGTCACCGGCGTGGGGCGAGTGGACGGACGCCGCGTCGCGGTCATCGCCTACGACTTCACGGTGATGGCCGGCTCCATCGGCATGGTCGGCGAGCTGAAGGCGACCCGCATGCGGGAACTCGCGCTGCGCGAACGGATCCCGCTCGTGTGGCTGATCGATTCGGCCGGCGCCCGCATCCAGGAGGCGGCCGGTTCGATGTTCGCGCGGACGGGCGACCTGTTCCGTGAGCAGGTGGTGATGAGCGGGGTCGTCCCGCAGGTGGCGGCCATGATGGGGCCGGGCGCCGCGGGCACCGCGTACATCCCGGGCCTGGCTGACTTCGTGCCGATGGTGCGCGGAACGTCACACATGGCGCTCGGCGGTCCGCCGCTGGTGAAGGTCGCCGTCGGCGAGGACGTCACGGCCGAGGAGATGGGCGGCTCGGCGGTCCACACGAAGGTCAGCGGCGTGGCCGACCTGGAGGTGGCCGACGACCGCGAGTGCCTGGCGGTGCTGCGCGAGTACCTGGGGTTCTTTCCTTCGTCGAACCTCGAACAGCCCCCGCGACGCGAGCCCACGGACGGTCCCGACGGCGCCGATCCGCCGGACCGGCGATGCGAGGACCTCTACGACATCGTGCCGGCCAGCCCACGGCAGGCGTACGACATACGAAAGGTGATCCGCTCGATCGTCGACGACGGCCGGTTCTTCCCCATCAAGCCGGAGTGGGCGCGGAACCTGGTGACCGGCCTGGCACGGTTCGACGGGCGCCCCGCCGGGATCGTGGCCAATCAGCCGATGATGCTGGGCGGCGCGCTCGACGTGAACGCCGCGGACAAGGCCGCGCGGTTCGTCTGGCTCTGCGACGCGTTCAACATCCCGCTGGTCTTCCTCATGGATTGTCCGGGGTTCCTGGTGGGCAGCGCGGTCGAGAAGCAGGGGATCATCCGGCACGGCGCGAAGATGTTGTTCGCCGTCGCGGAGGCCACCGTTCCGAAGGTGACGGTCGTGCTCCGAAAGGGCTACGGCGCAGGCTATTACGTGATGAACGGGCGCGCGTACGAGCCGGACCTGATCGTGGGATGGCCGACCGCCGAGATCAGCGTCATGGGACCCGAGGGCGCCGTCAACATCATCTTCCGCAAGCAGATAGAGAGCGCCGGCGACCCGGATAGTAGGGACGCATTACGGAATCAACTCGTGGCAAACGTGCGCTCGCAGATCGATGCATACGTGGCGGCCGGGTGGTCCTTCCTCGACGATCTCATCGATCCTGCGGACACGCGGGCGACGATCGTCAGGGGGTTGGAGCTCGGGGCGTCGAAGAAGGTCGAACGCCCCTGGCGCAAGCACGGCGTCCTGCCGGTGTGACGCCCGATGCGGATGGCGGCGCCCGGCCTGGGGCGCTTCACGCCACGCGGTCCTTCCGCCATGCCGCTCGCAACACGGGCGGCACGATGATGATGACGGCCAACCACGCGGACGAACCCAGGCCGAGACCGAACGGCGGCGGCGGGCCACAGACGACCCAGCACCCTGCGGTGGCTCCCGCCACCGTCGCCGTGATCGCGAGCCTGCCGACCGGACCGAACGTCGTGGTGCCACCGCGCCAGCGCGAGTAGACGGGATCGGGCCCCCTGTCCTCGGGGAGCACCATGCGAATGTGCAGAGGAACCGGCGCTCGCGCGTGCGGATCGATCCGCGCGTAGCAGCGCGGACACCATTCGAGGTCGGGCGACAGCCGACCCCCGCACCCGGCACACGTGTCCATTCGGCGGATCTGTCCCTTGGTATCGGCGAACGGGCCCGGCGGACTGACGCTGGCGCCGCCAGGGCTTCCCGTAGGATTCGAGCGGATATGGCGGTGGGAGCGGGGCCAGAGGGGGAGGAACGGCCGGGCGGCGGCTTCGGCACGATCCTCGGCGTGTGGGCGCACCCGGACGACGAGGCGTACCTGTCCGCGGGCCTGATGGCGACGGCCGTTCGGAACGGTTCGCGGGTGATCTGCGTGACGGCCACCCGCGGCGAGCTGGGGTCGTGGGACGAGGAGCGCTGGCCGACCGCCACACTCGGCGGCGTGCGGGAGGGTGAGCTGCTCAGGTCGCTCGAGATCCTGGGCGTGACGGATCACCGGTTCCTCGGCTACGCCGACGGCGGCTGTGCCGACGTGGATCAGGACGAGGCCGTGAAGCGGGTTCGAGACATCGTTGAAGAGGTTCGCCCCGAAACCGTCCTGACGTTCGGGCCGGACGGGATGACCGGCCACGCCGACCACCGCGCCGTGTGCGCGTGGACCACCGCCGCGTTCGACCAGGCCGCGCCCGCCGGCGCCTCGCTCCATTACGCGACGGTCACCCCGACGTGGGCCGAGGAATGGGTGCCGAAGCTCAACCGGTTCAACGTCTACATGGAGCCCGGCACGCCGCCGATCACGGCGGAAGAGGACCTGTCGATCGACTTCGCCCTGCCGGAGGACGTGCTCGACTGCAAGCTGCGCGCGATCGAACAGCACATCAGTCAGGTCGAGGGCATGATCGCGGCCTTCGGCCAGGACGTTTTCCGCGGCGCCATGCGCGCCGAGTGGTTTCGCCCGGCGGACGGATCGGTCGTCCCCGGGGCGCCGGTCGTCGGGTGGCGCCCGTGACCGCCGCCGTGCCTCCCGGGCCGGTACCCGACCTCGACTGGGACGCCGAGCGCGCACGCAGATTCGCCGAGCGCGCGACCGAACTCTGGAGCGAGTGGCTCGCGGGGCTGCGCGAGGCCCCCGTGACGAGCGGCGCCACGCCCGCCCAGGCCCGGGCCGCCGTGCGCGACATCCCCGACGATCCGCTCGGGGACGACGAGCTCTTCGACTACCTGCGCGGCATGGCGTTCGACTGGTCGATGTACCCGGGGCACCCTCGGTTCATGGCGTACGTGAGCGGGGCAGGAACCGTGCCGGGCGCGGCCACGGAGGTGCTGGCCGCCGGCCTGAACATGAACGTGGGCGGGTTCCAACTGAGCCCGTCTGGGACGGAGATCGAACTGGCGCTCACGCGGTGGCTCGCCGGGCAGTTCGGACTGACGGGCGATCGGGCGGGCGGTCTGCTGACCTCCGGCGGGGCGATGGCCACGTTCGTCGCGCTGAAGGCCGCGCGTGATCGCGCGGCCCGATCGGCCGGCGTCGCCGTTCGGGAGTCGGGTGTCCCGGCCGTCGGGCCCATGGCCATGTACGCGTCGTCCGAGGTGCACGACACGACGTTCCGCGCGGCCGACATGCTGGGCCTCGGCACCGGCGCGGTGCGTGTGATCCCGGTGGATGACACCTACCGGATGGTCGTGCCGGCGCTCCGCGAGGCGATCGCCCGCGACGTGGCTGCCGGCGTCACGCCGGTTGCCGTCATCGGGAGCGCCGGAACCGTCGGTACGGGGGCCGTCGACCTGCTGAACGAGATCGCGGACGCGTGCGCCGAGCACGGCGTCTGGTTCCACGTGGACGGCGCCTACGGCGGTCCCGCTGTGTTCGCCGACGACCTCCGGCCGCTCCTGGCCGGCATCGAGCGCGCCGACAGCATCGCGTTCGATCCGCACAAGTGGCTGTACGTCCCCCTCGCGTGCGGCTGCGTGCTCGTCCGGGATCTGCAGTGCCTGGAGGAGGCCTTCTCGCTTGAGGCGAGCTACACGTACACGGACGCCGAGCGGATGGGCCATCCGGTCGGCCTGCGGAACTTCGGCGCGGAGTTCTCGCGCGGGTTCACGGCGCTCAAGGTGTTGGTTTCGTTGCTCGCCCACGGCCGGAAGGCGTATGCGGCGCGCATCTCCCACGACGCCGCGCTCGCCCGCTACCTGGGCGCCCGCGCGGACGAGCGGGCCGACTTCGAGCTCTCCGCGCCCGTCGGCCTGTCGATCTGCTGCTTCCGATACGTGCCCGAGGACATGCCGTCCGCGGGCACGCCGGGCCGTGAGGAGTATCTCGACGAACTCAACCGGCGGCTCATGACCGAGGTGCAACTGGACGGGCGGGTGTTCTTCTCGAATGCGGTGCTCGGTGAGCGGTTCGTGCTTCGCGCGTGCATCGTGAACTTCAGGACCGAGGCGGGCGATATGGATGCCGTGCTGGACGTGGCGGCCGAACTCGGGACGAAGCTCGACGCGCACCTCCGGCCGGCCGCGCTGACGGGCACGCCGTGAGCGCGAGCGGCGGGGTGTTCGGGCTGCTCGGCTCCGGGGAGTTCGAATCCTGGTCGGGGGCCGTCGACCGCCGGCTCCTGGAGCGTGCCACCGGCGACGGCTCGGTCCTGATCCTCCCGACCGCGAGCGCGCCGGAGGGCGACCGCGTCTTCGACGGGTGGGCGTCCATGGGCATGGAGCACTTCGGGTCCCTGGGCGTGCCGAGCGAGGTGCTGCCGGTGAAGTCCCGGGCCGACGCGGACGACGAGCGCAACGTCGAACGGGTGCTGGGCGCGTCCATGGTCTACTTCTCGGGCGGAAATCCCGCCTACCTGGCCGGAACGCTGGCCGGGACGGCGCTATGGCGCGCGGTGCTCGCCGGGCTCGGCCGCGGCATGGCGTACGCGGGGTGCAGTGCCGGCATCGCGTGCCTCGGCGAGGTCGCCCTGGACAGTTCGATCCGTTCGCTCGATGGCCGCGCCTCGGTTCCGGGTCTGCGCCTGTTCCCGAACGTGGAGTTCGGCCCGCACTGGGACGCGATCGACCGGTACGTGCCGGGACTGCGGGCCTTCATCGAGGCGGCGGCACCGCCGGGAGCCATGCTGATCGGGGTCGACGAGCGAACCGCCATGGTCGGGGACGGCCGCTCGTGGACGGTGATCGGCAGCGGCTCGGTTCACCTCAAGGAGGCCGGTGGCTGGCGCGCGCTGTCCGCTGGGGCGTCGTTCGACCTCGAACTCGCCGAGCCTGTCGCCAGATCGTAAAGTAACTTTACGAATCTCGCCAGAACGCGTTCGTGATCGGCAGACGGCGGTCGCGCCCGAACGCCTTCGGCGTGATCTTGATGCCGGGAGCGGCCTGGCGGCGCTTGTATTCGGACCGGTCGATCATGCGCACCACGCGACGCACCGTCTCGGGATCGAAACCCTCGGCTTCGAGGTCTTCGGGTGAGCGGTCGTCCTCGACGTAGGCCTCGATGATCGGATCGAGGATCTCGTACGGCGGCAGCGAATCGGTGTCCTTCTGATCCGGCCGAAGCTCGGCGGACGGCGGCTTGGTCATCACCTGCTCCGGGATCGGCGGCGTCTGGCCGGCAGCCTCGGCCCGCGCGTTCCGCCACCGGCACAGGTCGTAGACCAACGTCTTCGGAACGTCCTTGATCGGGGCGAACCCGCCCGACATGTCGCCGTAGAGCGTGGCGTACCCGACCGCGTACTCGCTCTTGTTGCCCGTGGCCAGAACGAGCGAGCCGAACCGGTTCGAGATCGCCATGAGGTAGTTCCCGCGGATCCGCGCCTGCAGATTCTCCTCCGCAACGCCAGGCTTCGTCCCCTCGAACACCCCGGCGAGCGCATGGAGGTAGGCGTCGAACACGTGCGCGATCGGGATCTCGGTGAGGTCGGCTCCGATGCGCCGGGCCACCTCCTCGGCGTCCCGCAGGCTCTCGGGCGAGGAATAGACCGACGGCATCGCCACCGTTCGAACGGCATGCGGCCCGAGGGCGTCGGCGGCCAGGCAGGCGACGAGCGCGGAGTCGACGCCGCCTGAGAGGCCGATCGCCACCTGGCGAAAGTCGTTCTTGCGCGCGTAGTCGCGCAACCCGAGCGTGAGGGCGCGGTAGACGTCCTCCGGCTCGACCGGCCACTCGGCGTCCGATCGGGCCACTTCAGCGTCCGCGGCCTCCAGCGGCAGGTCGACCACCAGCAGGTCCTCTTCGAACATGGCCGCCCGCCGCGCGACCGATCCGTCGGGCGCCACGACCATCGACCCGCCGTCGAAGACGAGCTCGTCCTGGCCGCCGACCATGTTCACGTACACGATCCACGCGCCGGTCTCGGCGGCCCGGGCGCGGCACACCTCGATCCGCTCCCCCGCCTTCCCGCGGTGGTACGGCGAGCCGTTGACGTTGAGGATCACCGGCACCCGTTCGCGGGCGTAGTCCGTCCACGGCATGCCGGGGCCCCACGCGTCCTCGCAGATTGACAACCCCATCTCTTCGGATTCCAGCCGGAAGGTGCACGACGACCGGCCGGGGACGAACGTTCGGGCCTCGTCGAAGACGCCGTAGTTCGGCAGGCGCACCTTGTGGTACCGGGCAGACACGCGTCCCCCGGCGAGGACCGCGGCGGCGTTGTGCAGGCCGTCGTCCGAGCGGTCGACGAACCCAGTGACGATCGCGCATCCACTCGCCGTTTCGGCCGCCAGGGCGTTCAGCGCCTCGAGGTTCGCGTCGACGAAGGCCGGTCGCAGGACGAGGTCCTCCGGCGGGTATCCGGTGATCGCAAGCTCGGGAAACGCGATCACGTCGGCCCCGGCCTCGGTGGCGCGGCGGGCCCACCCCGCCATGCGTGCGACGTTGCCGTCGAGGTCGCCGACGGTCACGTCGATCTGGCCTACGGCGATCCGTACCCGTGGGTGACCCACGCGACAAGCCTATCGGCCGGGAATCCCGGGACAGCCTTGATGGGCAGGGCCCGCAGGTCGGCGCTATTCGGCCCCGCCGATGTCCAGGTTGTAGGCCTCCCAGACCAGATCGGCGCCGCGCTGCCGGTGCCGGACGACCAGCCCCATGAGCCGCTGGAGGTCGTCCCGGACGTCGTCGAGCGGTGAGTCCTGACCCTTCGCATCGTCCTGCGCGCCGGTTGCATCGGCTGCATCGGCGGCGTCCGAGCCCGAAGGTTCGACCGGTTCCGCAAGGCGGTCGAGGTCATCGTTGATCGCGTCGCCGATGACGGGGTGCTCGTCACGCAGGCGCCGGACCTGGCCCGCGAGGCGCGGGCTCTTCTCCAGGATCTCGTCGTAGAGGCCGCCGGGGCGCTCCGCGGTGATCACGTGCTCGTCGAACGCCATCTGCAGCTGGAGGAGGGCCTTCGTGACGTCGGCTGCCCAGTCGCCCACACGCCCTCGGGCCGGCGAGGAGATCACCTGCTCGAGGTGGACGAGCGACTCGTGGAGCTCGACCCGGCGCTGGCGGGCCTCCTCGAGCGCCCGCGACGGCTCCTGTCCTTCGACGAACAGCTGGTCCCCGTCTGACATGACGTCCCCCAGTCTCGGCGCCGCGATGTTTCCGCACGATACCAGGGCCGGCTGATTGCCAAACCTGGTCTCTCAGGCGCAAGGCCCGTCTCGGCCGGGTCAGAGCAGCGGGAGATACCGCTCCAGCTCGAAGGGCGTGACGTAGGCCTTGTATTCGTCCCATTCCTCGCGCTTGTTGCGCACGAGGTACTCGACTACATGGTCGCCGAGCGCCTCGCGGAGGAGGTCGCTCCGTTCGGCGACGGCGATCGCCTCGTAGAGGTCCTCGGGAAGCGAATCGATCCCGGCGGCGCGGCGCTCGGCCTCGCTCATCTCGTAGATGTTGTCGCTCGCTTCGGGCGGGAGCTCGTACTCCTCCTCGATGCCCTTCAAGCCGGCGGCGAGCATGACGGCGAACGCCAGGTACGGGTTGCAGGCCGGATCGGGTGAGCGGAACTCGATCCTGGTGGACTTCTCCTTGCCGGGCTTGTACATGGGCACGCGGACGAGCGCGCTGCGGTTGCGCCGCGCCCAGCAGAGATAGACGGGCGCCTCGTAGCCGGGGATGAGCCGCTTGTACGAATTCACCCACTGGTTCGTGACCAGCGTGATCTCCTTCGCGTGCTTCAGGATGCCCGCGATGTACGCGCGTCCCGTCTTGCTCAGGTGGAACTCGTCGGTCGAGTCGAAGAACGCGTTGCGGTCGCCCTCGAACAGCGACTGGTGGGTGTGCATGCCGCTGCCGGCGACGCCGGAGACCGGCTTCGGCATGAAGGTGGCGTAGACGCCGAACTCCTGCGCGGCCTCCTTAACGGTGAGGCGGTAGGCCATGACCGCGTCGGCCATGGTGAGCGCGTCCGTGTACCTGAGATCGATCTCGTGTTGCGACGGCGCGACCTCATGATGGACCGCCTCGACGGGTATGCCCATGGCCTCCAGGTATGTGACGGTTCTCTTCCGGAAGTCCGTGGCGACGTCGAGCGGCGTCTCGTCGAAATACCCGCCGCGGTCGAGAAATTCAGTCTGTTTGCTGTCCGCGAAATAGAAGTATTCGAGTTCCGGCCCGACATAGAACGTGAATCCCATGTCCGCGGCCTTCGCGAGTTGCCGCTTCAGGACGTGGCGGGGATCGCTGTCGAAGGGCTCGCCGTCGGGCTCGACGATGTCGCAGAACATGCGCGCGACGCCCTGTTCGGTCCTCCACGGGATCGTCTGGAAGGTCGTCGGGTCGGGCCGGGCGACCATGTCGGACTCCTGGATGCGGCTGAAGCCCTCGATCGAGGAGCCGTCGAAACCGACCCCGTCGGCGAAGGCTCCCTCCAGTTCCTGGGCCGTGATGGTGATGGACTTGAGGAACCCGAGCACGTCGGCGAACCACAGGCGGATGAACCCGATCCCGCGGTCCTCGACGTGCTTGAGCACGTAATTCGCTTCGTTGGTGCGCTCCATCGTGCTGGCTCCGGCCTCCTCGCTCGGGATGGCGAGGTCAGCCTAGGTCGCGTGGCGGCGCGTCCCGTTACGACGCCGTTAATTCGCGACGACGCCGATTCCTGGTGATCCTGAGGGCGACGAGGATGACCAGGATGGCGCCGGCGATCGCGATGGTGGGCAAGAGAGGCCAACGGGATGATGCTCCGTTGCCCTCAGCTTCCTGGAGGATCGCACTCGACGTGAACCGATCCAGGTAGCCGACGCCGGCCCCAGACGTGGCTGTCGCCGCGATCCAGATTTGTCCAGCGCCTGTCCCGATCGCGACGGGGCTCGTCTGGTAGGGCACGCCTACGAATCCTGTCGGCCCACCCGAACCTCGGCTGATGAGCATGACGCTCCCGCTTCGATGTTGCCTCACCCCTCCACAGAACGTCAGTGCCCATACGCCGCGGCCATCACCTGCAAGAGTGTTCTGCGTGGTCCCACACAGCTGGTCGAGGCCTATCTCGTTGTCGACCGCCAGCGTCTCCGGATCAATTCGCTGCAGTTGCTGCTGGCTTCCACAGCAGACCCAGACGTCATCCCAGGCGACCGCGACGGTCTGTAGGTGGGAATTGATCGACGGACTGGCATTTCCTCCCGGCCCGGCGGGCGGGTCGATCTCGCCCGAGCGAACCTGCCCGGAGGCAGGGTCGATCGCGAATACGGATCCCGACGACGACGCGACGACCCAGACGCGCCCGGCGCCTTGCGCGATGCCGTAGTTCACGTTCGCGCCGTGCGGAGCGGCGATTCCAATACGCTGCAACTCGCGCCCGGTGACTTCGTCGAGCTTCGAAACGCGGCCGTCCTTGTTCACGGTCCAGACTGCGCCGAACCCTTTTGTGATGGCGACAGGCTCCTCGTCCTGCGGACCGAACGGTTCAGTCCGGTCCGCCGTGCGGCCGGTGACTTCCAGAAGTCCCCTTCGCCCGTCGATCGCAACCACGGCGTGCTCGCCTACGGCGACGGCGCTCAAAGGCTTCCCAGCAAGTGGCTCGGATGACAGCACGAGACCGGTCGTTGGATCGACCCGATAGATCGATGGGCGCTTGCTGTTCGCGTCGGTCACCCACATCACCTGCCTGCCCGGGACCACCAGATTGGGATTGCGGCCTACCCGCGTCGTCAGGATCCGAGCCGGTTTGGCTGTGGCCTGGGCAGGAAGTGCGCCGGCCCCTCTGACGTGGCGTGCTGATACCAGAGATCCGAGGGTCAATATGGACAGCCCTGCGACGAGCGTGGTCGCGATGACTGCAGCTATCAGTTCTCGCGCACGGCGGCGCCTGCCACGGGATACGAAGCGTTCAACGTTCGGCTGGGGAACGTCGACGCGTGAGGTCGCTTCGCGAAGGCGCTCCCGCAGGTCAGCGCCGGGCATCGTCGTTCGCCTCTTCGACATCGAAGAACTCTCGCAGGCGCGACATCGCCTGTGAGGTCAGCGCCCGGACCGTTCCCGGCCGCTTGCCGAGCGCCGTCGCCGTCTGCTCGACCGACTGATCGGCGAAGAACCGCAGCACGACCACGGCTCGCTGCGCCGGCGTCAGCGTCGCGAGTGCCGCCATGACGTCGTCACCCACCGGCTCGGGATCCAGTGCCGCCAGGACCGCTCCAGGATCGCCGACCTCGCGCCGCCCCAGCCGCTGGCGCCGGCGCCACGAGATGGCCAGGTTCGCCGCCACCCTGGTGACCCACCCGCCCGCGGAGTTCATCTTCGAGACGTGACGCCATCGCTGATAGGCCCTGGCGAAGGCTTCCTGTGCCACGTCCAGCGCCTCCTCGCGATCGCCGGTGATGAGGTACGCCGTGCGGACGACGCTCGGGTACTCCTCGCGGCAGAACCGCTCGAAGGCCTCCCGTTGCTCGTCCCACATCCGCGCTCACCCTGTCCGACGCTCGAGACTGCTTTCACGCTTAGTCGAATGCAGAAGGCGTCGCGGGCGCGAACGTAGCATCACGACTGATGACCACCCGCGAGCTGGCGACGCCGGAAGAATTGGGGCGGGCGCTGGCGCGCGCGCCCGACCCCGAACAGGCGCGGGTGGCGCTCTCGCGCCTGGGCGACAACGCCGCCGCCCGCGAGACGCTCGGCCGGGCCGACGTCCTCGAGGCGGCGATCCCGCTGCTCGGCTTCGCCCAGGCTGTGGTCGACTTCTTCGTAAAGCATCCTGACGAGTTGGCGTCGCTCGCTGACAGCCGTCCGCGGGACGGCGCCGAGCTTCGAACCGAAGCCGCCGCGTCCGTCGCGAACCACGGACCGAACGCGGGGCTGCGCCGGTTCCGGCGGCGGGCCACCTACCGGCTCGCGGCGCGCGACCTTGCCGGCGAGCCCGTGGACGACGTCATCCTCGAACTGACTTCGATCGCCGAGGCGCTTCTCGTGACGGCCGTCGATACCGTCGACGGCGCGGACCGCCTGGCCGTGATCGGCATGGGGAAGCTCGGCGGCCGGGAGCTGAACTACTCCTCCGACGTCGACGTGCTCTTCGTGCACGACGCCGCGACGCCCGATGACAACGAAGAGGCGAACCGCGCGGCGGCGTCGCTCATCGCGCTGCTCAGCGACCCGACCGACGACGGGATCGCCATTCGCGTCGATCCGAACCTCCGGCCGGAGGGCCGCGCCGGTCCGCTGTCGCGAAGCCTCGCCGCCATGGAGGAGTACTACGCGCGGCACGCCGCCACGTGGGAGAAGCAGGCGCTCCTCAAGGCGCGGGCGGTGGCCGGCGACCTCGAACTCGGCGCGGCGTTCGTCGAGACCATCACGCCGCACGTCTACCCGGCCGTCCTGCCCGCGCGGGCGGTGGAGGACGTCCGCGCGACGAAGGCCCGCATCGAGGAGATCGTCCGTGCGCAGGGCAAGGAGGATCGCGAGATCAAGCGCGGGCGGGGCGGCATCCGCGACGTCGAGTTCGCCGTCCAGCTCCTGCAACTCGTGCACGGGCGCCGCCATACAGCGCTGCGGCAGGCGGGCACGCTGCCGGCGCTGAAGGCGCTTGCCGAAGAGGGATTCGTCAGCGCCGCGGACGCCCGGGCGCTGGCCGACTCCTACCGGTTCCTCAGACGGCTGGAGCACCGCCTGCAGATGGTGCGCGACCTGCAGACCCACGAACTCCCCACGAGCCGCCATCGGCTGGAGGTCCTGGCCAGGTCGATGGACCTGCCCGGGCCGAACGAACTGCGAGCCGAACACGCCCGCCACGCGGCGCTCGTGCGCGAAGCGCACGAGCGCCTCTTCTACCGGCCGCTCCTCGAGACCTTCTCCCATCCCGACGTGCCCGAGCCCGGAGCGGGGCGGCCCGACACCGAGGAACTGCTGGCGGGGCTCGGGTTCATCGACCCGACGGCCGCCTACGTCGCCTTCCAGCGGGTGGTCGATCCGTCGACGCGCCTGGGGCGAGTGCTGGCCGGACTCTTCCCGGTGATCGCGCCCGCGCTGGCCGACTCGGACCGGCCGGATGCTGCGCTGGGACGGCTCGAACGTGTTTCCGGCGAACTCGACCGGTCGAATGACATGAAAGAGGTGGTCGCGTTCCATGCGGACTCGATCGCCGATCGACTGGCCGAACGGCCGGACGCGGCCCGCCGGCTCGCATCGCTCCTGGCGCAGAGCTCTGCCTTCGCCGATCGACTGGTCACACGACCTGAGCTCGTCACCGCCACGTTCGAGCTCCCCGCGCCGGAGCGGCCGCTGTTCGCCTCCGATCCCGAAGCCGATCTCGTTCGGGTCGCGGCGGCCTACGCCTCGCGCGAGGTGCGCGTACCGGATCTTGGGCGGCGGCTCGCGGCGGTCGCCGACGCGGTGGTGGAACGGGCAATGGCGAGCGACGAGCACGCGGCAGACAGTGCGCCGGTCGCCGCCATCGCCCTGGGCTCCTTCGGCCGCGAGGACCTCTCGTTCGCCTCCGACCTGGACCTGGTCTTCGTCTTCGACGGCGCTGAACCAGACGAGGTTCGAGCCCCGTTCGGGCTCGCCGAACGGACGATGGCCCGCATCCGCGACGCCGGCTGGCAGATCGACGCGGACCTCCGGCCGGAGGGTCGAAGCGGACCCGTCGCGCGCTCCATGGCCTCCTACCTGGAGTACTGGACCCGCTGGGCCGAGACCTGGGAGTACCAGGCGCTCCTCGGTGCCCGGTTCGTCGCCGGAGACGAATCGCTCGGCCGCCGCTTCATCTCCAACGCGCGTGACTTTGCGTTTCCGGAGGTGCTCACGATCGAGCAGGTTGCGCAGATCCGCCGCATGCGCGTCCGGATGGAGGAGGAGCGCGTCCGCCCGCCGGAGGCTCGGCGGTTCCATTTCAAGCTCGGGTACGGAGGGCTGGCCGACGTGCAGTTCGCCGTCGAACTGTCGCTGATGCGCCATGGGGCAACGAACGAGAGCCTGCAGGGGCAGCGGCATCCGCTCGAGGCACTGGAGGCGCTGGCCGGCCTGCGGCTCATCGAGCAGAGCGTCGCCCTGTCCCTGTCCGAGGCGTACACGTTCCTCATGGAGATCCGCGCGGCGCTCGAGATCGAACGCCGCCTGCCCGCGGAGGCGCTGCCGCCGTCACCGGAGGTGCAGGCGGGGCTCGCCAGACGGCTCGGCTACGGCGAACGTTCGCGCCAGCGGTTCCTTGAGGACTACCGGCGGATCACGCGCAGGTCCAGACTCGCGATGGAGCGGGTGTTCTACGAAGAGGCGGATTGACGCGCGGTCCGGCGCCCGGGCGCCGCTTCCGGCCCGTACGCTCGCGCCGTTCATGAGCGCACGCCCACCCCTGCCGGCGCCCGCGCCCTACGGCACCCGTTCGCTGGCGGACCTGGTGCCGTCGGTGTTCGCCGCCCTCGGCCTGAGCGGATTCCGCA
>JBEDUK010000019.1:0-61012 GCA_040414485.1 Actinomycetota bacterium | reverse complement strand
TGACGTCCTTCCGGCCCCTCGCCACCAGCGCGTGGCCCACGAACTCGATGAGCGCGCCGCGGTAGGCGTACATGGGGCCCACGCCGGCCACGGCAGCCGCGTCCGCCATCTGCCGAACCACGTCGGGTGCGTCCTCCGGGAGGGCGACCGGGCGCTTCGCCGATTCGAAGCCCGAGTGCCGGGCGCCGTAGGACTGCACGCGTTCGACGAAGTCCATGCCGGCGGCGCGGACCTCCTCGTAGTCCGCGTCCTTCGCCGTGACGCGAAGCGTCAGGTCATCGAACGCGACGTCGAGCGTGCTCGTCCCCATACCTGAGGGCAGGGTATCCCGGGAGAGGGGTCCGGACGCGCTGTTTCAGCGGGCGCTTCGAAATGCGCCGGCGATCGTGCCGCCGCCAAGCACCTCGTCGCCCGCGTACAGGACCACGCTCTGCCCCGGCGCGATCGCGCGCTGGGGCGACCGGAACAGGACCCTCGCCCGGCCGCCCGGCGTGGCGGTCACGACGCCCGGAACCGGGTCGCCGCGATACCGGACGCTGACCTCCACCTCGGTCGGGCCCTCCGGCGGCCGCCCCGACACCCAGGTGACGCGTTCGGCGTCGAGGCCGTCCCGCGCCAGCAGCTCGGCCGGTCCCACGACCACGCGGTTGGCCGCGGGGTCGACATCGACGACGTAGGACCGCTCGCCCGTCGAGACGCCCAAGCCCCGGCGCTGGCCGACGGTGAAGCGGAACGTCCCCTGGTGCTCGCCGAGGACTTCGCCCGATGCCGACGTCACCACGCCGGCCCGAACCAGATCTGGGGCGTGCGCGGCAAGGAACGCGGCATGGTCGGCTCCGGGGACGAAGCACACATCCTGCGAGTCTGGCTTCGCCGCGACCGGGAGGCCGAACCGCTCCGCATGCGCTCGCGTCATCGGCTTCGGCTGCCCGCCGACGGGGAACAGCGATCTGGCCAGTTGCCGCTGTCCGAGCATGTGCAGCATGTAGGACTGATCCTTCGACCGGTCGGCGCCGCGCCCGAGATGCCATGCGCCCGTTTCGTCCTCCCACGTGCGCACGTAGTGGCCCGTGGCGACGAAATCGAGGCCGAGATCGTCCGCGCGGCGGAGGAACGCGTCGAACTTGATGTGCTGATTGCACCGCGCGCACGGGTTCGGCGTCCGTCCCCGACGGTGCTCGTCGAAGAAGTCCGCAAGCACCGTCCGCTCGAATTCGTCAGCCATATTTACGATTTCGAACTCGAACCCCGCGATCCCGGCGACCGCGCGCGCGTCGGATTCGGCCTGGGGACCGCAGCAGCCGTGCTCGACTCCGGGAAGGTCGACCAGCTTCATGTGGGAACCGAGCACGCGGTAGCCCTGCTCGTGAAGCAGGCACGCGGCAACGGAGGAGTCCACACCTCCGGACATCGCGACCAGAACCGACGGCTGCTTCGACATGTCGAACGACGAGGCTACCGGCTGGGCAGCGGCCTCACCCGCGACGGGTCCATCGTGGTATGACGCGCCAAGCGAGTCCGAGAGGAGGTCGCATGAGTCCTGCACCGAAGCGCGCGATGCCGGCGATGCCCAAGCCGGACGAGGAGACGAAGGCATTCTTCCGTTCGGTCGTGCCGGAGGAGCCCGACATTCAGATCAGACCGATGTTCGGCAATCTGGCGGGCTTCGTGAACGGCAACATGTTCACGGGGCTGTTCGGATCGGGTCTCTTCGTGCGCGTCTCAGGCGACGAGGAGACCGAACTGCGCGCCGCCGGCGGCGGGCCGTTCGAGCCGATGCCGGGGCGCGCCATGACCGGCTACACGATGCTCCCGGAGGCGATGCAGCGCGACCAGGCCGAGGCGAGGGCCTGGGTCGAGCGTGCCCTCGAGTCCACCCGCCGGATGCCGCCGAAGCCACCGAAGCCATCGAAGAAGGCGACGTCCACACGTTCGTGACGCAACCGGCACGACCGGAGCCCGGCGCAACACGGGGCGTGTGGCACCATGGATGCCCGTGACCGGCCGATTCGTCCTTCCCCGCGCGCTGGCGTTCGCGACGCTGCTCGTGACCTGCGCCGCGTGCAAGGACCTCACGGGGGGCGGCTCGCCCCAGGGGCCGGTGCCGCCACCGCCGCCGACGCCGAGCCAGAACCTGGGATCCGGATCGCCTCCCGTGGTCTGGCTCGGGGGCACGCTGGAATCGATCGGGAACGACCGGATCGTGCTAAGGCAGGGCGACGGGTCTCAGGCGTCGCTGCAGCGGCTCGCCGACTCGGCGACGAAGTTCCTCCGCGTCTCGGGCGACGCGTGGAAGGCGTTCGTCCCGCCGACGGGTGGAGCGGACGGCCGGCGCGCCTGTGTCGAGACGCTCATGGACGGGACGAACCTGGTGGCCATCAGGGTGTTCGTCGACGTCGGGTGCGGCCCGATCTGACACGGACGTCACACCCGGATCGCGCGCCGGTGAGAGCATGGGTCGCGGAGATGCCGACCTTCTGGGACCGCCCGCCGACCGACGTCATCACGACGTACCTCGGTCAATTCGATCGCCCGACCGCCAACGAGGTCGCCGGTCGCCTCGAGGCCGCAGGCATCGCGTGGTGGTACAAGGAGCCGGGGTTCATCAGCGTCATCTGGGAGTTCGGCGTCCGCCTGTTCGTCGATCGTGAGCGCCTGGACGAAGCCAGGGCGATCGTCGATTCCGTTCGGGCCGAATCCGCAAGTGCGGGGGGACCCGGCGAGCAGGGCGAACCGGGCGCGCAACTGCCGGGCTCCTGACCGGAGGGGGTCAGCGCACGCCGGCCGCGACGGAACGACCGTGGCCGCCCACGGTCGCGCCTGCAGGAATGGGCCGTCATTCTGTGGGATCGCCCTCCGAACCGGGCGGGAGCACCGCCCGGGATCCGACCGCATAGAAAGTGATCCCGTCGCGAACCGCCGACGTCGCGCGGCCCTCCTCGACCAGCACGTCCATGTGCCCCACCACCTCCGAGACCGCAAGGAAGTTGTCGAATCCGGTGAGCCCGGGAAACAGTTCGATCGCGTGATCCCAGGCCGTCTTCCCTTGAGGCGTCAGGCGCGACTCCAGGTCGGCGGCGCGGGTGCGATGGTGCTCGCGCATCTCCGCGATCAGCCTGTGCGGTTCCTCGATGGGAGGGCCGTGCCCCGGATACACGGTCGAGAGCGGCATGGCCGAGAGCCGCTCGAGCGTGTCCACGTACTCGAGCAGCGAGCGGCGCCGCTCGGACGGGTCCATCGGATCGGGCTCCAACAGCGGGTTCGGCGTGATGTGCAGAAGGAGCGTGTCGCCGCTGAACAGCACACCCGAGCGTTCGTCGAACAGGCAGATGTGCCCCGCGGTGTGGCCGGGAAGGTGCAGGACCCGCAACTCGAAGCCGTCGAAGGCCAGCGACTCGCCGCCGTGGAGAGCGACGACACCATCCACCGCCGGGTGCAGGTCCCGGAAGTCGCGCGAGCGCTCCCGATCCCCCATCTCCATGAGCGTCTCGACGGGCATGCCCTCACCGAGGAGCAGGCGTCCGGTCGCGTGCAGCATCGAACGATCCGAGGCCACCTTCGGAATGTCGGCGGCGCCCACCATGACGAATGCCCCGGACAGTTCGCGGATCCTCGGCGCCAGGCCGTAGTGGTCCGGATGGCCGTGCGTGATCACGATCCGTTCGACGCGCTCGGCCGGCACGCCGGCCTCCGCCAGGCCGGCGAGCAGCGCCCGTTCCGTTTCGGGCGTGTTCGTTCCGGTGTCCACGAGCGTGTACGGCCGCGCCGTCGTCACGTAGCAGTTCGCCGGACCGATCGCGAACGGCGTAGGCACCACGATGCGCTCGAACGGGAGCCCCGAATCGAACTTCGGCATCTCAGCGCGCGGTCAGCCACGCGTCGAACGCGTTCCGGAGACCGTCCCCGCCGCGCGGGGGCGGCTTCGGGTCGAGCCACGATGTCCGCTTCTTCGGATCGTCGAGCGCGACCCATTCGTATCCGTACGTGCGCGGCCCGGCCCAGAAGGGCTCGATCCAGGACTCGCGCTCGAGCGTCACCACGCCCGCGTAGCCGTAGCGGGGACGGTGCGCCCAGAAGTCGTCGATCCGCTGTAGTGCGGCGCCGCCGGTTCGCGCCCGAACCGAGTCGATCTCGGCGAATTCGCCCACCCAGCAGATGCGAACGCCGGCGCGGGCGACGAACAGCCCTCCATGGATCTGGATCCAGACGACGTCGTCCTGGAACGCCCCCGTCTTGTAGAGCGGCCCGGGTCGGTCGCGGGTTTCGACGCCGAAGGCCAGCGATGGTTTCGCGGCCGAGCCGGTCAGGTGTTCGAGGCGGCGGATCAGGACGTGGTTCACGGCCCCAGAATGCTAGCGGCGGGCCCGGGGATCCCGTGCCCGCCGCCGCGCAGCCTGCGCTCCTGTGGGGAAGGGCAGTGTCAGGCCGCCTGCTTCGAGGAGCGCCGCTTCCCCCGGGCCAGGTGGAACTTCAGTGGCTCGTGAACCCAACAGAGCTGCGCCCTGTTGTAGATCGAGAGCCTGGTCGTGCACCCGTCCTGAGCGCACGTCCGGCCGGATGTCCACACGCGGTTCGGCCTGGGGAGAGGCCTCACCGGGGCCCCTCGAAGGCTGAGTGTGTCTTCCTTCACCAACGTGCCTTTCCCTGGGGTTCGTCTCGTATACGAACCATCGGCCGCTTCGGATGCATTCCCTCTTCGGGCCGCTGTCACGCATCATGGGAACGGGGCTGAGACGAACCTGAACGCAGGGCGTCGAGGTCGGCGATCATGTCCACGGCGAACGGCTCGAATCCCAGGTCGGACCAGAAGCGCTGAGCGTCGGCGTTCGCGGCGAACGTCCGGATCATGGCCCTGGCCAGGCCCTTTCGTCGGGCGAAGGCCGCCAGTTCGGCGATGATGGCCCGGCCGACACCGAAGCCGCGATGTGAATCGAGCACCACGACGTTCGAGATCACCAACGCCCGCTCGTCGGATGACATGGACGGCGTGCCGATCGCGCCGACGCCCATACCGACGGCGTCTCCGGCGTGCTCGGCGAGGACCACGATGGCGTCGCGGTCGTCCTGCAATCGGCCGTACCGCTCGCGCGCCTCGGCCGCCAGCGCCGGCCTCGGCTCGAACGCGCGCATGGGCCGCTGCAGGTCGTTCAGAGAGGCGAACAGACGCTCCAGCGCGTCGAGGTCGCCCGGTCCCGCGCGCCGAACCGTGACCCGAGCGCTCTCGCGGGCGCTCTCAGGGCCGCCGGCCGGATCCGTCACCGACCCGTGAATTCGGCCTTGCGCTTGTCCGCGAAGGCCTGCATCCCCTCCTTCTGGTCCTGCGTGGAGAACAGGTCGGCGAAGACCTCGCGCTCGATCACCAGACCGGTTCTGAAGTCCCCGCGCGCGCCCCAGTTCACAGCGACCTTCGCCGCCCGAAGGGCCTGGAGCGGACCGGCCGCGTAGCGCTTGGCCTCCTCCAGCGCCGACGCGTAGACCTGGTCGTCGGGCAGGACGCGATCCACCAGGCCAATCTCCAGGGCCTCGTCGGCGCTCACGAACCGGCCGGAGTAGATCAGGTCCTTCGCCCGCGCCGGGCCGACCAGCCGCGGAAGTCGCTGGGTGCCGCCGGCGCCGGGGATCACGCCCAGCGAGATCTCGGGCTGGCCGAGCTTCGCGCCCTGTGCGGCGAACCGGAAGTCGGCCGTCATGGCCAGTTCGCATCCGCCCCCCAGGCAGTACCCCGTGATGGCGGCGATGGTGACCTTCGGGATCTCCTCGACGAGATTGAAGACCTCCTGCAGGCCCACGATCATCAGCTTGACCTCGGCCGGCGACATGGGCGCCATCATCTTCACGTCGGCGCCCGCCGCGAACACGCGGTCGCCGCCGTACAGGACCACCGCGCGCACGTCGTCCCTGGCCGCCGCCGCCGTCGCGGCCTCCGCCAGGTCCGCGGTGAGCTCCTGGTTGATCGCGTTCATCGGCGGGCGGTCGAGGCGGATCGTCCCCACGCCATCCTCAACCTCGAGCCGGACCAGGTCCCCCATGGCTCCTCCTTCGCCGAATCGAAGACGGCCGAAGTCTACGTCCGTGCTTCGGATACCCGAAACAGCATCTCGATGCAGGTGCAACAAACGGGCGTACACTGCACCTTGTGGACGAGCGGACGGATTCGGTGCTGCTGGAGCTCAGGCGACGGGGCCTTCGCATGACTCCGCAGCGCCGAGCCATCGTGGCCGAGATCATGTCCACCGAGGGCCACATCAGCGCCGTCGACATCGCGCGCAGGGTGCAGGAACGCGTCCCGGGCGTGAACGCGTCGACGGTCTACCGGACGCTCGACACGCTCGAGTCGATCGGGGTCCTCTCGCACGCGCATCTGGAGGCCGGCGCCGAATATCACCGCGCGGACGAGGGTCAGCACGTCCACCTGATCTGCGAAAACTGCCGCGTCGAGGATTCGCTGTCGGTCCAGGAGGTCGGCTCGCTCCGCGAGGCGGTCGTGCGGCACAACGGCTTCCAGCCCGACCTCACGCATTTCGCGATCTCGGGCCTGTGTGCGGCGTGCGCGGCCGCCGCGGATCGGGCGTAGCGATCGCAGCGCAGGTTTCGGATCGAGGTGATCCGGAAACCTTGGGACGACGAATGCGCATCGAACTGCCGCTGCCGCATGTTCTATTTGCAACGAACTGCATCAGCGCGTAGGATCGACGAGCCGGCGCTCCCGCCACGGACCCGCGGAGCGAAACCAGACCTCACGATGCACATCCCCGACGGCTACCTGAGCCCCCAGACCGAGGCGGTGTTCGCCGCGGCCATGGTCCCCGTGTACGCCGCGGCCGCGCGCGGGGTGCGGAAGGTCGTCAAGAGTCGCTCGGTCCCGCTCATGGCCATCGGGGCGGCGTTCAGCTTCCTGGTCATGATGCTGAACGTCCCGATCCCCGGCGGCACGACCGCTCACGCCGTGGGGGCGGTGCTGATCGCGGTGATCCTCGGGCCGTGGGCGGCCGTCATCGCGGTGAGCATCGCGCTGCTGGTCCAGGCGCTGTTCTTCGGCGACGGTGGCGTCCTCGCGTTCGGCGCGAACGCCTTCAACATGGCCTTCGTCATGCCCTTCGTGGGCTACGCCGTGTACCGGTTCGTTGCGCGTGGCTCGTCGCTCACCTCGCCGAAGCGCGCGCTCGCGGCCGGGATCGGTGGCTACGTGGGCATCAACGCCGCCGCGCTCTGCGCCGCGATCGAGTTCGGGCTGCAGCCCGTCCTGTTCCACACGGCCGACGGCACGCCGCTGTACGCGCCGTTCCATCTTTCCCAGACGGTCCCCGCGATGATGCTCGCGCACCTGACCGTCGCCGGCCTGGCGGAGTTCGCCATCTCCCTCGGCGTGGTGGCGTACCTGCAGCGGGCGAACGTCCCGGTGCTTCGCCTGAACGCGCCGAACGCCGCGGTCACCGACGCCGAACTGGCTCGCCGGTCGCGGATCCCGGCATGGGGATGGGCGTTGATCGGATTGGGCGCGCTGCTCGTCATCACCCCGCTCGGGCTGCTCGCGCCGGGCGGCGCCTTCGGGGAGGCGACGCCGCAGAACCTCGATCTGGCGAAGTACGGCCTGAGGACCGTTCCGCTCGGACTGGAGAAGTGGAGCAGCTTCTGGAGCCATGCGGTACTCGGCGGATACGGGTTCCATTCCGGCGACCACCGGGTGGTCGGCTACATGGTGTCGGCCGTCACGGGCATCGTGGTGATCGCGATCATCGGCCTGCTCGTCGCCCTCGCCGTCAAGGCTGCGAGCGGCATCGTACGGGCGCGGCGCCGGCTCGCGGATCGCCGGCAACCGGCGACGGCCACGCGCCCGGTCGCGCGTGCCGCCTCACGAGCGCCGGCCCGCCGCGTGCGGACCGGGTCGGGCGGGCGCCACGAACCCGCATGGCTGTTCCAGAGCGAACTGGCGCTGTGCCCATGCGGCTGCATCGGCATTCGGAAGAAGGGCAGCTTCCTCGAGAAGACGCTGACCGGCACGTCGAACGTCATGCGTCAGGCGATGTTCAGCGAGGATGTGGCCACCCAGCAGGGGTTCCTCCAGCGGATCGACGCGCGCGTGAAGATCGTGACGCTCCTCGCCCTGCTGATCGTGACCGCGCTCCTGCGGAGCGTCCCGGCGCTGCTCGCGATGTACGGGCTCACGCTCGTGCTCGCCGGCACCTCGGCGCTGCCGCTCGGGTTCTTCGTCAAGCGCGTGTGGCTCTTCATCCCGATCTTCACCGGCATCGTCGTGATCCCCGCCATGTTCAGCTTCGTCACGCCGGGTCACGTCGTGGTTCCGCTGTGGGACTGGCACGGGCACACGGTCGGCCTCACCGCGCAGGGTCTGCGCGGAGCGGCCCTCATCGTCACGAGGGTGGCCACGTCGATCTCGCTGGTCGTGCTGCTCACCCTGACGACGCCGTGGGCGAAACTGCTGGCGGCGCTGCGCGCGCTCGCCGTGCCGAAGGTCTTCGTCCTGGTGATCGGCATGGCCTACCGGTACGTGTTCCTGCTGCTGAACGCCGTCACGGACCTGTTCGTCGCGCGGAAGGCACGCACGGTCGGCAACGAACGGGACCATCGCACCGGCGCGCGGTTCGTGTCCTCGGCCGCGGGCGCGCTGTTCGGCAAGTCACACGCGCTGTCCGAGGAGGTCCATCAGGCCATGACGTCGCGCGGGTATCGAGGCGACGCGCGAACGCTGTCCGGATTCCACGTCGGGTTGCTGGACCTCGCGTTCATCGCCGGCGCGCTGGTCGTCGCCGTCGTGGCGCTGGGGGGTGACCGGCTCCTTGGTCGCTGACCGCGCCGTGCCGCTGGCGCTCGATCCCTCTCCGGCGACGGCCGCGAACGAGATCTTCGTCTGTCGCGACCTCCGGTACGCCTATCTCGAACGGTTCACGGCACTGGACGGCGTCTCGCTCACGCTCTCGCACGGCGAGAAGGTCGCGCTCCTCGGCGCCAACGGCTGCGGCAAGTCGACGCTGCTGAAGATCCTGGACGGGCTCGTCTTCCCCGACTCGGGCGAGTTCCGGGCCTTCGGCGAGCCGGTCACCGAGGCCAGCATGGAGGACGAACAGTTCGCCATGGGCTTCCGGTCCAGGGTCGGGTTCATCTTTCAGAACTCCGACGCGCAGGTCTTCTCCCCCACCGTGCGAGATGACATCGCCTTCGGCGCGCTGCAGCTCGGATGGTCTCGGGGCAAGGTCGAACAGCGCGTGGACGACGTGCTCGCGATGCTCGAGATCCCGCACCTGGCGGACCGAGCCCCGTATCAGCTCTCCGGCGGCGAGAAGAAGCGCGTCGCCATCGCGGGCGTGCTGGTCATGAACCCCGACGTGCTGCTCTTCGACGAGCCGACCGCGGCGCTCGATCCGCGCGCACAGGACTGGCTCACCGAGCTGATCGTGGACCTCAACCGTGCCGGCAAGACGATCGTGCTGGCCACGCACGACCTGGACGTGTTGAACGTCATCGCCGACCGCTGCCTGGTCTTCTCCGATGCGCACCGCATCGTGGCGGAGGGCTCGCCGTCGGAGGTGCTGGCCGACCGCGACCTGCTGCTGTCCGTGAACCTGATCCACGAGCACAGCCACATGCACCGCGGCGAGGCCGAGGGGCACGTGCACGAGCACGGGCCCGAGCACCACGACGAGGACCGGTCCGCGAGGGGATAGGGAGCCGAGCCGGGCGGGTCGGGTCCGCCGGCGATCAGGTGGCCCGAACGAACCGGTCCACGGCCGTCACGAGTTCGTCGATCTTGTCGTCGCCGCTCCCGTCGGCGAGCGAGCCGCGAACGCAGTGCCGAATGTGGTCGTTCAGCAGCAGAAGTCCGACCTTCTCGAGCGCGTTGGTGCACGCCGAGATCTGCGCGAGGACGTCGACGCAGTAGCGCTCCTCCGCCACCATCCGCTGGATGCCCCGAACCTGGCCTTCGATGCGACGGAGCCGTGTGAGGACGCGCTCGGAATCGGCTGCTTCGGCGTAGCCGGGCGTGGATGCGGCCCGCTCGGACTCGGTCTGGGGAGTCTTCCGTGGCAAGGGAACCTCCGTGCTCTCGCGTGCGAATGGTTGAAGGTCGCGATACCCCCATAGGGTATATCATCATGGACGGAACGCGAGGAGGTGCATCGGATGTCCAGGATGATCGTCCGAGTCGACGGGATGACCTGCGCACACTGCAACATGGCGATCGAAGGCGCCGTCGCGCAGATCGACGGGGTCACGGCCGTGAGGGCCGATTTCACGACGGGCTCCGTCGAGGTCGACGTCGACGGTGAGTTGAACGAATCGGCGGTCCGCGACGCGATCGCCGAGGAGGGCTACGAGGTGCGCTCGTTCGAACCGGAGCCCGCATGAGCACGCGCACCGAGGCCTCCGGATCGCCGGCGGCGGTGGGCACGGCGGGGCCGAAGCCCGATGAGGTCGTCCTCGACATCGAGGGTATGACCTGCGCCTCGTGCGTCCGGCGCGTCGAACGCGCGCTCACGAAGCAGGACGGCGTCGAGTCGGCGTCGGTGAACCTCGCTTCACGAAGCGCCTTCGTCCGCCCTGCACCGGGCGGCGTGGACGTCGGCCGGCTGGTGGCCGCCGTCGAGGCGACCGGGTACCACGCGTCGCCGCATGTGGAGACGGCGTCGCCGAAGGACGAGGCGCGGGACTACCTGGTCAGGCTCGTCGTCGCGATCGCGTTCACCGTGCCCGTCCTGATCTTCACATTCGTGGTGCCCGACCAGCCCTGGAGCATGGGTCTGATCTGGGCGCTCACCACCCCGGTGGTGTTCTACGCGGGTTGGCCCTTCCTGCGCTCGGCTGCCGTCGCCGCGCGGCACGGCTCCTCCACCATGGACACGCTGGTCGCCGTCGGCGCGCTGACCGCGTACGCGTACAGCGCCTGGGCCACCATCACCGGCCGGGGCGACCACTACTTCGACACCGCGGCCGTCATCGTCACGCTGATCCTCGTCGGGAAGTACCTGGAGGCTCGGGGGCGCGCCGTCGCAGGCGACGCCGCACGCCGGTTGGTTGAGCGCGGCGCGAAGGAGGCCACGCTCCTGGTCGGCGGCCGCGAACGCCGCGTGCCGGCGGGAGACGTGCGGGTCGGCGATACGGTGCTGGTCAGGCCCGGAGAGAAGATCCCGGTGGACGGCATGGTCCGCTCGGGCGCCTCCGCCGTCGATCTGTCGATGCTGACCGGCGAGTCGGTCCCGGTCGACGTCGGCGCGGGTGACGACGTGGTTGGGGCTTCGTTGAACGGCTTCGGCGTCCTCGAGATCGAAGCGACCCGCGTCGGGCAGGCGACCAGGCTCGCCGAGATCGTTCGGCTGCTGCAGGCCGCGCAGGGATCCAAGGCTCCCGTTCAACGCCTGGCGGACCGCGTGTCCGCGGTCTTCGTCCCTGCCGTGCTGCTGCTGGCGGTCGCCACCTTCGCGGGCTGGCTGATCGGGGGCGTTCCGGTGCAGACCGCCCTGATCCACGCCGTCTCGGTCGTGCTCATCGCGTGCCCGTGCGCGCTGGGGCTGGCCACGCCGGCCGCCATCATGGCCGGCACCGGCCGCGCGGCCGAGATCGGCATCCTGTTCAAGGGCGGGGAGGTGTTCGAATCCGCCCGCGGCATCGACGCGGTGGTGCTCGACAAGACCGGGACCATCACCGAAGGAGCCATGCGGCTCGCGCGGGTCGTCTCCGCGGGAACGCTCGGCGAGCGGGACCTGCTGGCGCTGGCAGCGGGCGCCGAACGGCCCTCCGAGCATCCGATCGCACGTGCCGTGGTGCAGGGCACGGCGGAACGCGGCATCGAGCCGTTGGCCGCCCGGGACTTCGTGGCGATGCCCGGCGCCGGCGCGACGGCGGTCGTCGACGGACACAGGGTCACCCTCGGGCGTGCGGAAGGCCTGCCGCCGACGCTCGCACACGCCGCGGCCGATCTCGCCGCGAACGGCCAGACCGTGTTCGCCGTGTCGATCGACGGGCGCGCCGAGGGCGTCATCGCCGTGGCCGACACGCTCAAGCCGGACGCCGAAGCGGCCGTCGGCCGCCTGCGGACCATGGGCTCAGAGGTCGTCCTGCTCACCGGCGACCGCCGGGAGACCGCCGAGTCGATCGCGGGCTCGGTCGGTATCAGCCGGGTCGTGGCGGAAGCGCTGCCTGAGACGAAGGTCACCGAGATCGAACGCCTGCGCGTCGGCGGACGGCGGGTCGCGTTCGCCGGAGACGGGATCAACGACGCTCCGGCGCTGGCCGCCGCCGACCTCGGCATCGCGATGGGCGGCGGCACCGACGTCGCGATGGAAGCCGCCGACGTGACGGTGCTTCGATCCGATGTCGAAGCGATCCCCGATGCCCTGGACCTCGCCCGGCGCACGTATCGCGTGATCGTGCAGAACCTGGTGTGGGCGTTCGGCTACAACGTGGTGATGATCCCGCTGGCTGTGGCGGGCCTGCTCACGCCGATGTGGGCCGCCGGCGCCATGGCCGCCTCGAGCGTGAGCGTGGTTGCGAACGCCCTTCGGCTCCGCCGCTTCGGCCATCGGCGCTGAGCCCGCCGTACCGCGCGCCGGACCTCCGGACGCGTCCCATATCCTTCGCGTCGTGCGAAGGCGAGCGGCGCAAGCGACGCCGCAACACGGCCCGGAGCGCCGGATCGAGCGCATCCTTCGGGCGGATCCGGTGCTCTACGGTGCCGCCGCGGCCATGGCCATCGCGACCGCGCTCTGGGCCGGGATCCCGCAATACCGCGAATGGGCGCGGATGGCCGTCGGACCGTACGCGGTCGGCGCCCTGGTCGCGGTCGCCATGCGGCGGGGAAACGCGCCGTCCGCCAAGGCGCGCGCATGGCTCGCCGTGGCCGTCCTGGCCGGCGCGGCGCTCGTCCCGCTGGCGGTCGAGGTGTCGCTTCGCAGCCGCGATGGCATGGGCCTGCACGCGCAGTCGGAGGCCATAATCACGGAGGAGGCGGCGAAGGCCCTCCTCGACCGGCGCGATCCGTACGCTGCGGTCTACCTGCGCGGACCGTTGGCCGCGCGGCCGGTGGCCACGAGGACCCACTACCCATACCTCCCCGGCATGATCCTGTTCGGGTTCCCGCGGGCATTGACCGGGCACCCTCCCATCGCCGATGACCGTGTCTGGTTCGCCGCCGCCACGTTGGGAATCGCGGCATGGGCGCTGCTGGGACGCCCCGGCCGGTCGTTGGATGCGCAGCCGCGCCTGCTCGCGTTCCAGATTCTGGCGGTGCTCCCCACCGGCGCGCTCCCCATGGCGACCGGCGGAGACGACCTGCCGGTCCTGGCACTGCTGCTTCTGACCCTGGTGCTTCTTCGAGAAGGTCGAACCACGGCTTCCGGCGCCGCTCTGGGCGCGGCGCTCGCGCTGAAGCAGACCGCGCTCCTCCTGCTGCCGTTCGTACTGATCGCCGCGGCGCGTGGACGGCGAGCGAAAGCGCTCGGCGCCGTCGCGGTCGTGGCGCTGCCCGTATCGATCGCTTTCGCGACCTGGAACCTGCCGGCCTTCGTCGAAGACGCCGTGAGGTTCCCGCTCGGGCTGGGGAGCGAACGAAGCGCCGCGGGGACCGCGACCCTGGGGTCGCTGTTGGTCCGCGCCTTTCCCGGGCACAGGACGCTGCTGTCGGCGATGCTCGCCGCGGCGGTCCTGGTGATCGCCGCGATCCTGATCGCGCGAAGACCGCCGCGCGACGCGGCCGGCGCCGCCATGGGCGCCGCGATCGTCTCCGCATGCGCGCTCCTGCTCGCGCCGCAGGCCCGCGCCGGCTACCTGATCTACCCGATCGACCTGGCCGTCTGGGCCGTCGCGCTCCGCTCCGTAGACTCTGTGCCAGAGCCGGCAGGAGCGCCATGACCATCCATCGAGACGAGCTGCACGCACGGATCCGCCACTACTGGGACGCCGACGCGCCCACGTACGACCGTTCGCCCGGCCACGGGATCGAGCATCCGATCTCCGCCGGGGCATGGAAGGCGGCCCTCGCCCGCCACCTGCCCCCGTCGCCTGCCGACGTCCTGGATGCCGGGGCGGGAACGGGCGCGATGGCCCTGCTCGCCGCGGAGCTCGGCCATCGCGTGACCGCGATCGACATCTCGCCGGGCATGCTGGCCATGGCCGAGCGGAAGGCCGCCGAACGAGACCTTCGCCTGCACACCGTCGTTGGCGCAGCCGATCAGCCGCCCGCCGGGCCGTTCGACGCCATCGTCGAACGGCACCTGCTGTGGACGCTACCGGACCCGGTGCTCGCGCTCAGCCGGTGGCGAGACGCCACGGCGACAGGCGGACGCCTCGTTCTCTACGAGGGCAGATGGGGTGTCGGCGGCGTCGCCTGGCGGGCTCGGCGAACGGCGACGCACCTGCTCCGGCGACTGCGCAAGGACGGTCCGGACCACCACGCCGAGTACGACCCCGACGTCCTTTCGGCGCTGCCGCTGGCAGGCGGCGTCGACGTCGACCTGATCATGGCGGCCGTCGAGGCGGCCGGGTGGCGGGCGGTTCGGGTCGAGCGCCTTCGCGACGTCGAGTGGGCCTACCGCGTGGTCTCCCCGCCCGTGCTCGGATGGCTCGAGTCGGTCCCCCGGTTCGCCGTGCTGGCCGACGCCTGATCCACCGCACCGCGTGCAGCCGTCGTTTCGGCTAGCCGCCCGCGGTGCTCTTCGCCCAGTCGAACGTCTTCCAGCTCTGCGGGATCGGGTTCGGGATCTGGGACTCCGAGCCGAACGTCACGGCGATCACCTGGTGCGGCTTCAGAACCATCGTCGTCGGGTCACCGGTGTACTGGTTGCCGTTGACGTAGACCCGCAGCGACTTGCCGTCGCCGTCCTTGTAGCCCCCGATGCCGTCCTTGGTGAAGTTCAGCCCCCATACGCCGAAGAAGTTCCCGAGCGTGAAGTTGCGCGGCACCGGTGACTCGTCGTGGATGACGCCGTCCGTCGCGTGGACGTGGATCTCGCTGAACTGGCCGGATGCCTGGTCGATGCCGATGTAGGCCGGCACCGGGACCTGCTTCCCATTGACGAAGATCAGCAGTTCCTGGTGGATATGGCTTTGCACGCTCTCCGGTCCCAGCGGGGGGAGGTTCATGTCCTTCAGCCGCTGCCCGAGGTCCTGCGTGTTCGGCGTGTTCCACTCGCGCGTGTCCGTGGTGGTCATCAGGCCGGGGTACTTGCTCTGCTCGACGACGGCCTTCGGCTTGTTGCCGTTCCAGATCACGACCCCGACGATCACGGCGAGCACCAGCACGGCGACGCCGGCGATGGTTCCGATCCGGACGGCGCGACGGCGGGCCCGCTTGCGCATGAGTGCCTCGCGCTGGCGGCGGGCCTCCTCCTTGCGCTCCTTGCGGTTCGAACCGGCGACGCCACCGTCCTTCGTCGCGCTGATCTTGGCCGGTGCCTCCTGGGTCGCGGCGGCGCGGCCCTTCGCGGTCTTCTGGCCGGCGCCGGTGCCGGATGCGCTGTTCCTCGTCCTGTTCGCCATCAAGAGTCCTTCGTGCTCGCGGAGGTTCTTCGAAGAGAAGCCTTCCTATCGTATCGGGCGTGGGCGCAATGGCATGAACTGGACCTTAGAACCGCGGCGCCTCGGAGTAGGTGCCGAACACGTCCTGCAGCGCCGAAACGATCTCACCCTCGGTACAGGTCGCCCGCGCGCAGTCGACGAGCAGCGGGATGAGGTTCTCATCGGTCGCGGCAGCCTCCTTCAGTCGCCCGAGCGCCGCACCCACCGCGCCTTCATCGCGCCCGGACCGCACCCCTCGCAGGCTGTCGATCTGGCGGCGTTCGGTCTCCATCGGGATGGTCAGGATGTCCAGCGGTTCGTCATCCTGGCTGACGAACGCGTTCACTCCGACCTTCAGGAGCCGGCCCTTCTCGTACAGCTCCTGCTCGCGGAACGCGGCCTCGGCGATCTCCGACTGGAAGTAGCCGCGTTCGATCCCAACCAGCATGCCCTCGAGCATGGAGCCGCGGCCGAAGTCCCGGATGCGGTCGAAGTACTCCTCCGCCTGGCGTTCGACCTCGTTCGTCAAGGCCTCGACGAAATACGAGCCGCCCAATGGGTCGATGACGCTCGCCACACCCGTCTCGTGCGCGATGACCTGCTGCGTTCGAAGCGCGATCTGCGCGGCCCTCTCGGTCGGCAGCGCCAGCACCTCGTCGAGGGCGTTCGTGTGCAGCGACTGCGTGCCGCCGAGCACGGCCGCCAGCGCCTCGATGGCGGTCCGAACGATGTTGTTCTCCGGCTGCTGCGCCGTGAGCGAGCACCCGGCGGTCTGCGTGTGGAACCGCAGCCGGAGTGACTGCTGGTCCTTCGCGCCGTAGACGTCGTCGAGCCAGCGCGCCCAGATCCGCCTGGCCGCCCGGAACTTCGCGATCTCCTCGAAGAAGTCGATGTGGGAGTTGAAGAAGAACGAGAGCCCCTGGCTGAAGGCGTCCACGTTCAGGCCCCGCTGCTGACCGAGCTCGATGTAGGCGAACCCGTCGGCCAACGTGAACGCCAGTTCCTGGACGGCCGTCGAGCCGGCTTCGCGGATGTGGTAGCCGGACACGCTGATGGGGTGGAACTTCGGCACCTCGCGCGAGCAGAACTCGATCAGGTCGCCGATCAGCCGCAGATGCGGGCGCGGCGGGAACAGCCATTCCTTCTGAGCGATGTACTCCTTGAGGATGTCCGTCTGCAGCGTGCCGTCCAGGGCCGACCACGGCACGCCCTGCCGTTCGGCCGTGGCCAGGAAGAATGCGAACAGGATCGTGGCCGGCCCGCTGATGGTCATGGACGTCGTGATGTCGCCGAGGGGGATGCCGTCGAACAGCGCCTCGAAGTCGGACAGCGTGTCGGTGGCCACCCCGCACCGCCCCACCTCGCCTTCGCTCCGTGGGTCGTCCGAATCGCGCCCCATGAGCGTGGGCATGTCGAACGCGACCGACAGGCCGCCCTGGCCCTGTTCGAGCAGGAACTTGTACCGGGCGTTCGTCTCCTCGGCGGTCCCGAAGCCGGCGAACTGGCGCATGGTCCACAGCCGGCCGCGATACATCGAGTGGTACACGCCGCGCGTCATCGGCGCGTGACCCGGAAAGCCGAGGTCGCGCTGATAATCCAGGTCGCGGACGTCGTCCGGCGTGTACAGCGGCTCGAGCGGGATCCCGGACAGCGTCTCGAAATCCGCGTCGCGTTCCCCGGACTTGCGGTAATGGTCGAGCCAGTGCTCGCGCTCCTCGTCGGGCGTTCGGTCGCCGGATCCGTGCGTCACGGTCATCGCGCTCCTCCAGGCATCCGCGCGCGACCGCCCTCGGTGGCGGTGTCGCGAGCGCGCATGCGATCCAACAGTATCCGCGTTGCGCCGTAGGGGTCGAGGCGGTGCTCCGCGATGTCCGCCGCCAGGCGCGCGTCACCGTCCATGAGCAAGGACCCCACCTCGCCGCGAAGGCGCGCGGCGACCATGCTCTGCACCTCGTCCAGGACGCGGCGGCGCCGGCGGTCCGCCAGGTCGCCCGACGCCTCTCCGTGCTCGCGGTGCTTGGCGATCGCCTCCCACAGGTCGTCGATCCCGTCCCCCGTCACGGTGGACGTGCGCACGACGGGCGGCGTCCAGGCCAGGCGAGGCCCCTGGCGCAGCATCAGGTTCAGATCGCGAACCGCGTCGTTCGCGCCCTCGCGGTCGGCCTTGTTGACCACGAACACGTCGGCGATCTCGAGGATGCCTGCTTTCGCCACCTGCACGGAGTCGCCCCAGCCGGGGGCGACGACCACCAGGGTCGTGTCCGCCGCGGTGGCGATCTCCACTTCGGCCTGCCCGACGCCGACCGTCTCGACGATCACCACGTCCCGGCCGCTCGCGTCCAGGATCCGGATCGCTTCCGGCGCAGCCAGCGCCATGCCGCCCAGGTGACCGCGAGTGGCCATCGACCGGATGAACACCCCTGGGTCGGTGGCGTGCGTCTGCATGCGGACCCGGTCGCCCAGGAGCGCACCGCCGGAGAACGGCGAGGTCGGATCGATCGCGAGGACGGCCACCGTCACGTCGCGGGCGCGCGCCGCGTGGACCAGCGCCGACACCAGGCTCGACTTTCCCACGCCGGGCGATCCCGTCAGACCGATCGTGTAGGCGCGGCCCGTGTGCGGGTACAGCGCCTCGGACAGCGCGGGAAGCTCCGTGGCTCCGTCCTCGACCAGCGAGATGCCGCGAGCCACGGCCCTTCGGTCGCCCTTCAGGATGCGTTCGGCGAGTTCATCCGCGTTCATCGGCGAAGAAGGCTATCGCGGCGGCGGCGGACGCCGACGTGCGGGACGCGAGGCGCTGATCGCGCCGGATGGCTCACACGAAGTATCGTGCCCGCCAGTGAAGGTCTTCGTCACCGGCGGAACCGGGTTCATCGGACAGGCACTGGTGCGCCGCCTGTGCGACCGCGGCGATCAGGTCGTCGTCCTGGTCCGCTCGCCTGAGCGGGCGGGAGCCCTTCAGGAGATGGGCGCGACGCTGGCCGTGGGTGCCTTGGACGACGTCGGCGCGCTGAGGACCGCCATGTCCGGCGCTGACGCGGTGCTGCACGTCGCGGGCCTCTACAAGGTGGGCATCCCCGAGTCCGATCGACCGGCGATGTACGACGCGAACATTCGTGGGACCGAACGTGTCCTCGACGCCGCCATCGCCGAGGGCATTCCGAAGATCGTCTACGTGTCCACCGTCAACGTGTTCGGCAACACGAAGGGCCGTGTGGTCGACGAGACGTACCGCCGCGACGAGGCCGACGGGTTTCTCTCCTACTACGACGAGACGAAGTTCCGCGCGCATCAGGTCGCGGAGGACCGCATCGCGAAGGGCGCCCCGATCGTGATCGCCATGCCGAGCGGGGTCTACGGCCCCGGCGACCATTCGGAGATCGGCACGCAACTGGATCAGTTGCGGCAGGGCAAGCTTCGCGCGCGTTCGTTCCCCGAGCTCGGATTCAGCTTCGTCTACGTGGACGACGTCGCCGACGGCATCGTCCTGACCTTGGACCGTGGGGCGATCGGCGAGTCGTATGTGCTCGGCGGCGAGATCACGCGCCTGGGCAACGTCATCGACACGGCCGCACGGCTGCTCGGCCGGAAGCCTCCCTGGTTCACGGTCCCGGCACGGGCGGCGCGGATGTCGATCCCGATCGCGCCGCTCGTCACCCGCGTCATGGGGACGGCGCCGAACCTTGCCGAGCTCATCCGCTCCGCCGACGGCGTCACCTACTGGGCGACGGAGGCGAAGGCACGCCGGACTCTCGGCTACGCGCCGAGGGACCTCGAGGCCGGCCTGCGCCGGACCTTCGGCCTGGACGGCGGGGCGACCTCGAGCATCTAAAGCACCGGCGAGACCGACGCGCGCCTACAGCGGCGCGCCGTGTCCCCGTTCGGTCACCCGCTGGAGCATCTGAAGGCGCCGCTCGCGAGACTCCCACATCCGCCGCGCCAGGATCGGCTCGCGCCGGATGGCGTCGTCCATGCCCGACGCCGACAGGACCATCACCCGCATGTCGGTGGAGGCCGTGATCGTCGCCGACCGCGGCTCCCCGGCGATCAGCGCGAACTCGCCGAAGAAGTCACCGACGCCGAGCGTCACGACGATCGCGCCACCCCGCACCGCGACGGCCTCTCCCCGCAGGATCACGAAGAGGTCTCGATCGGTTCCGCCTTCGTTGACCAGGATCTCCCCAGCGCGGACGTCCCGCTCGGCCGCGGATGCGGCCACCGTCCGGAGCGCTCGCGGGTGGAGCATCGAGAACAGCGGAACCTGGCGCAGCCGGCTGGTGACCTCCCGCCGATCCAGCCCCGACACGATCGAACAGCCCTCTAGTCGGTGGGCGGATTCGTCGCGGCCCGCAGATGTCCGGCCAGCACGCAGATCATCCGGAACGCGAGGCCCGGCTCCTCGCGGAGCACGGCGTCCATCTCCGATGGACTGAGGATCATCAGTCGCGAGTCGGCCGTCGCCGTGACCGTCGCCGAACGCGGCCCGCCGTCCAGGAAGGCGAGCTCGCCGAAGAACTCCCCCGCGCCGATCGTGTCGCGCTTCCGCCCGCCTCGGCTGACGGCCGCGGCGCCGTCGACCAGCACGTACAGATAGCGGTCGCTGACGCCCTCCCGCACGATGACGGTTCCCGACCGGATGTCGAGCTCCGTCGCGGCGCTGACGATCTTTCGCAGTGACCGCTTCGACACGTCACGGAAGAGCGGGATCCGAGCGAAGTGCTCGACCACCTCGTTCGGGATGCGCTTCGCCATGCGGCCCCCCCTTTTCACCACCCGGCCGGTGTGGACACCATCGCTACATCACTGACAGCAACTCGTTCAGCCGGCGCAACCTTCCGCTCTGCATGACCACGCCCCTGACCTTCACCTGCCCCTTGAGGATCTTGCCGAGAACGGCGCGGCCCTCCTTCGACATGACGTCCGGCTGGCCCATCCGAAGCGGGACCGAAGACAGGCCGATGAGGTCCTCGGACGAGCCGCGGACGCTGACATGGGGGTGTCCTCGGACACCGTTCGCCACCTTCACGGCGCCATCCCCCAGGTGGATGGTGACCGAGACGTCCGCGTCCGTGGCGGTGATGGCGAACGTGGCCGGCCGGTCGAGCAGACGCGCCCGTTCCGGGTGGGCCTGGAGGTTCGCCTCGATGAGGCCGCCCAGC
The DNA here is from genome assembly GCA_040414485.1 of Actinomycetota bacterium. GTDB lineage: Bacteria > Actinomycetota > UBA4738 > UBA4738 > UBA4738 > JBEDUK01. Next base: position 40,346 of record JBEDUK010000019.1, on the reverse strand, counting down.
ATGGCCGCGAGGCCGTTCGGATCACTGTTCATGTACGTCACGTTGTCCGACACGTCAGGCGGTCTCGTCGACGAACTCCGTGGGCACGCTGCCGGCGAGGTTGACCAGCACGTTCGCCGCCTTCACGTATCGCACGATGGTGGGAAGGTCGCCCTTCAGCTTGAGCTTGCCCTGCATCATGCCCTTGACCGGGTCGAGCTCCTTGCGAATGACTTCCTTCCACCGCGTGTACGGCGCGCGGATGACGAACTTCGCCGCCCCGCCCTCCTCAGCGGGAACGTCGTACCTCGACCCGCGGCATGCGCCGTGCCAGAGGTCGAGCCATGCGTAGAGGTCCCGCGGGACGCCGTTGTCGGGTTCGGCCTCGAAGACGTAGGTGACGTCGCCCTCCCATGTGGCCGCCGCTTCACGGTAGTCGGGACTGTCGTTGATGAGGCCGACGTACTCGTTCAGCCATTCCTCGCTGGGGAATGTCGCCATCGCGGGTTCCCTCCCATGGACTCGACTCGCGGGGATTCAACCACGAAGCCGACGGCCCGTCATCGGAACGAACCTGATCAGTGGGCGTGCGAAAGGACGCGGTCGAGCTCGATCGCCACGATGCCGATCACGTTGAACAGGCAGTGCGCGGTCATCGACGCGAGCAGACTGTGCCGGCGGTTGTAGATGATGGCGAGGCCGCAACCGACGGCCGCCAGGCTCGGCACGATCAGCCAGAACGGGATGTGGATCAGGCCGAACAGCACGCCGTCCAGCAGCACCGCCCCCCACAGGGGGAACCGCGTCCGCAGGCCCTGGAAGATGAATCCGCGGAACAGCGTCTCCTCCCCGATCGGCGCGAGCACGGAGGCGGCGAGCCCGGTGAGGACGAACCACGGGCCGGAGACGCAGGACGACACCTGCTGCGGAGGGCTCGGCTGGTGGCCGATGACGAGGGTGACCAGGGCGACCACGGCCGCGCTGATGACGAGCGCGCCGATGTAGAGGATCACGCCGCCGGCGAGGCCCGTGACGACGTCGCCGACCGGGCGCGTGGGGAATCCGAGCAGCGAAAGCGGCGCCCGCTTGACGTACCGGACCCAGAACACGACCGTCGCGACGAGGCCGGCTTCGGTCCCCACCAGGCCGAACACGGTCATGCCGCCGCACGAATGCAGCGTCCCGGTCGCCAGGATCAGGCCGGCCCCAAGGAAGGATCCGGCGATGACGGCCATGATGCCGACCATGACGGACTCGAGGGGCCCCCACGGCACCGGTGCGTGGACGCGCGGGAACCCCGCGCCCGACGGGGTGGGCGGCACCGGCGAGCCGGGCGGAGGAGGGATCTCGGGCGGTGGCGGCGGAGGGATCTCCGGGACCGGCGGGTCTCCTCCTCCGTGCTCGCTCATCGGTGCGCCATCCTAGCCCCCGACCTTGCGAGTCCCGAGCGGGTTCCCGGGGTATCATCCGGCTCCCTCGATGCGGCTCGTGACGTACGAACGCAGAGGCGCCCGCCGGCTCGGCGCGGCGATCGCCGGAGTCGTGGTCGACCTCCCGGATGCCGTCGGGCATCCCGCCTTTCCGCGCACCATGGAGGAGCTGGTCGAACACCACGGGGGGAGCATCCTCGCCGCGGCGCGCACCGCCATCGACCAGCCCGAGGTCATCGCGGAGTTCGGCGTCTTCCATCCACGACTGCTGTCGCCGCTGCTGCCGGCGTCGTTCCTGGAGCCCGGGGCTGAGACCGACCGGGCGATCGCCGAGCAGGCCCCGCGGACGGTGCTGGGTCCGGGCGGCATCCTGCCGTGGCCGCGTTCGATCCCGTTGATCGGCTGCCACGTCGAGGTGGCCTGCGTGGTGGGCCGGCGCGGCCGCGGACTGTCGGCGCGCGACGCGAGCGGGGCGGTGTTCGGCTACACGGTGATGGTGCAGTGGTCCGCGGCCGGAGGTGACGATGAGGCTCCCGCGCCGGCGCCGTTCGCGACCTCGCTTGGCCCGTGGATCGTCACGGCCGACGAGGCCGACCTCGACGGAGCGGAGACGACCGCGTCGGTCGACGGCGCAGTGGTGGCCACCGCGATCCTCCAGCCCGAGCACGACGGGTTCGCGGACCTGATCGCCGGCGCATCCATGGTCGAGGACGTGTGGCCGGGCGATGTGCTCGGCTCGACGGCGTTCGGCGCGAGCTTCGACCTGACGCTGGACCGGCGGCGCGTGGCCGGCTCGAACGTCGAGATCGTCGTCGACGGCATCGGGTCGCTCGCCACGCGGGTGGGGGCGGCGCGCCGCCGCCGCTGAGCGCGCTAGACCTGTGGCGTCAGCGCGACGGAGAGAGGAAAGGCGGCGCCGACGCCGAGGGGACCGGGCAGCTCGGGTTGACGCTGGCGGACTCGACCAACCCCGTCCGCGTGACCTGACCGGGATTCACGTCCACGAAGTCGTTCCGGATCCGCACGGCGACCCGGTCCAGCCCGCGCGAACCCGACCCGTGGAGAAGGCCGCCGGTGCGATCGAATTCGTCTCCGGCCGAATCCAGGAACGTCCGGCTCGCCGCGCAGTACGAGACGGGGCGGCCGTTTGGCCCGATGGCGGAGACCGCCACGGGGATCGGCGCCGCCGCGACCACGAACAGGCCCAGATTCGACACGTGCACCACGCGGGCCTTCGCGACGTCATCGATCGAGGCGATCCGGACCCATCCGCGATCGCGCTCGAATCCGATCACGAGCGCCGTGATCACCAGCAGCGAAAGAACCCCGGCGACGACGAACGCCCGACGCCACTGCCGCGGCGCGTCGCGCCGGCCCCCGTTCGCGGCCGGCGGACCGCGTCCGTTCGTTCCAGGATGGTCAGGTAGGCTTACTTCTTCGCCGCCTTCCTGACCTTGCCGCGCTCGGCCGCTCGTTCGGCCTCCCGCTGCTTGTGCTTGCGTTCCCGGTCGTGCGCCCAGCGAACCCGCTTGCGTGCTCCCCTGCCCATCGTTCTCATCCTTTCGTTGTTCGATGCAGCCGTCGTCGCGTTGTCAGTCCTCGTCCGGGTCGTGGCCGATCGCCAGCTCGGCGCTCCGCTTGCACGCCGCGTCGATCGCGTTGAGGAACGCGGCTCGAACCCCGGCCTGCTCCAGGTGCCGGATGGCCTGGATCGTGGTCCCGCCCGGGCTGGTGACCATCTCCCGGAGCTCGACCGGATGCTTCCCGGTGTCCCGCAGCATCCGGGCGGAGCCGAGCATGGTCTGAATGATCAGTTCGGTGGCCACGTCGCGGGACAGCCCGAGCAGGATGCAGGCTTCGATCATCGCCTCGGCCAGCAGGAAGAAGTACGCGGGCCCGCTGCCGCTGGTGGCCGTCACCGCGTCCTGGTGCTTCTCCGGAAGCCGGATCACCCGGCCGACGGCCCCGAGAAGGTCCTCTGCCACCTGCAGGTCCTCATCGCCCGCGTCGCGTCCCGGTGAGATCACCGACATCGCCTCGTCCACCAGCACGGGGACGTTCGACATGACCCGCACCACAGGGGTGCCATCGGGGACGAACCGCTCGATGAACGAGGTTCGGATCCCCGCGGCGAAGCTGATCACCAGGTGCTCCGGCGTCACCGCGCCGGCGATCTGCTCGAGCAGCGCCTCCATGTCCTGCGGCTTCACAGTCAGCACGACCGTGCGGGCCCATCCGACGGCTTCGGGATTGGACGACGTCGTCGCCGTTCCGAGCCGCTCGGCCAGTTCCGCCACCCGCTCGCGCCGCCGGGCGGTGACGATCAGATCGTCCTTCGAGCGTCCGCCTGAGCGGATGAGGCCGGACGCGAGCGCCTCGCCCATGCGCCCGCCCCCGAGGAACGCGACCCGGTCGTGCACCTTGTCCTCGTTCGCCATCCCGTTCGGCTCCTACTCGCGCACCCTGAGAAGGTTCGACGCGAAGAACCAGATGTTGCCCGGCCGCTCCGCGAGCCGCCGTGTCAGGTACGGATACCACTGCGTGCCGTACGGAAGGTAGACCCGCACGGGCTCGCCATCCGCGACGAGCCCGGCCTGCAGGTCCCGCCGGATCCCGTAGAGCAACTGGAACTCGTACCGCTCGCGAGGGACGCCGGCACGATGGACATGCGCGCGGGCCCCCGCGATGACCTTCGGATCGTGGGTCGCCACGTGGACCGTGGCGCCCGACGTCCAGAGCGTCGCGGACAGCCGAGCGAAGGATCGCCGGATGTCCCTCATGCGCCGGTGCGCCATCGTCGCCGGCTCCAGATAGGCGCCCTTGACCATCCTCACGATCGCCTTCGGCCCACCGATCCTTCGGATGTCGTCGGCGCTGCGGAACAGGTACGACTGGACCGCGACGCCGACGTTCGAATACCGCTCACGCAGGGCCAGGTACACCTCGAAGGTCCGGTCGACGTGCTCGTGGGACTCCATGTCGATCATCACCAGGATCGGCGGGTCCTGCGAGGCCTCGCCCAGCACGCGCTCCATGTTCTCGGCCGCGAGCTCCGGCGAGATGTCCAGGCCGAGCTGCGTCAGCTTCACGGAGATGTTGGCGCCGAGCTCCGGCCGCTCGCGGGCGCCCTTCAGGGCGCCGAGGTACTGATCGGTGGCCGCCGCCGCCTGCTCCGGGGTTGACACGTTCTCCCCGAGATGGTCCAGCATCGACGCGATCCCGTCGCGATGGAGCGCCTCCGCGGCGGCCACGCCCTCCTCGAGCAGCGATCCCGCCACGAACCTCCCGGCGAGCGCCTGACCGATCCGGTGCTCCAGCACGAATCGGCGAAGGGGCGCCAGACCGGCGAACCAAAGAACGATGGCTCGGAACAGGGTGTTCATCGCGCAGAGTCTATGGGGGCGGAGGCAGCGGTGGGCTGAGCCGTGCGGGCGGCACGGACCGCCTCACCACGGACACGAAGAGGCCCGAGGGACCTTCGGCTCGTCGCGGCCGAAACCGCAACCACCGTCGGCCCCTCGGGCCAGGCGCTCCGAGCAACCTCTCGCTGCCAGGGACCTCGGGGGCCGACGTCGACACTCTGATCAACGGGCTCCCGGGCGCTTGCCGGACTCGTACCCGAACCCCGGTCGGGTGGCCACCCGACTGGTGGGACTCGGTGAGTCCCGGCTGCTGTCCCGGAGCCCTCCCAGGGCGTCTATCCGGCTCCCTGATCCGGCCGCTCCAGCAGCTCGGAGCAAGGCGAATCCTACGGACGCGGCCGTTCGAGTCAAGACGACAAAACCGCTGATGGCTGGGAGAAATCGCAGGTCGGACCCATGTTTGGGGATGCCGAATCGGAGTGACAATTCCAGGGGCACCCGTCCACTTGACGCTGCGTGCATGTGTGTGCTGCCCTCTTGCCATGGATCAACGAACTCGAACGATCCTGGGGATCGCCCTCGTGGCCTTGGGCTTCGTGTCGTTGGTCATGTACGAACTCGTCACGACCAACAGGAGCGTCTGGTTGGTCATGGGAATGACGTTCGTGATCGTCGGAGTCCTGACGTGGCAGTGGGACCATTTCATGCGGCGGTCGCCGTGAGGGGGTCGGTCGGTCAGTCGCCGCGATGCGCCTCGCGATCAAGCGCCTCCGCGAAGCGTTCTCTCGTCACGCTCATCACGACCCGATCCACCCAGCCGCCCTCCTTCCACGATCGCCCGGGCAGCCGTGCCTCTTCTTTGAAGCCGCACGCGCGGTACAGGGCGAGCGCCGGTTCGTTGTCGCCCAGGGCCCAGAGCTCGATGCGGGCGAGGTCGAGCCGGTCGAACGCGTGGCCGAGCAGCGTCATCACGGCATCGGTTCCGAACCCGTGCCCCTGGGCGTCCTCCTCGCCGATGTACATGTACATCGCGGCGATCCGGTCGCGGCCTCGGAACGCGTTCAGACCGATGCGGCCGACGGGGCGGCCATCGGCGACGATCGTGAAGGGCCGGCCTTCGGCCCGCGACCGCGCGACGTCCTCAGCCACGTCGGCGAGGGAGAACGGCCGCTCGTAGTCCATGCCGCGCCAGACGGCGGGCGTGTTCATCCAGCGGTGGATCAGTTCGATGTCGCCGTCCTCGACCGGACGGAGGGAGACCTTTCGCCCCGCGATCACGCGGGCCGGCGCGCTCGCTCCGCCTCGTCGTCCCCGGCCAGTTCCAGGTAGACGTCCCGGATGCCGGCGGCCGTGGATTCCCATGAGAACCCCGCCGCATGCGCCGCGGCCGCGGCGGAGAGCCGCGCCGCCTCCTCCGGATCCGACAGCAGCTGCACGATCCGTGCAGCGTAGTCCGCCGGGTCGTGGCCCTTCACGAGGTAGCCGCCGGCGCCGTCCAGGACCGAATAGCGAAGGCCGCCCACCGACGCCGCGATGACCGGAGTGCCGCACGCCTGCGCCTCGAGCGCGACCAGACCGAACGACTCGGAGCGCGAAGGGACGAGCACCGCTTCGGCTGCCGAATAGAAGTCGGCCAGCCGCTCGTGGGGTTGCGGCGGGAAGAAGACCACTCGGTCGCCCACGCCGACCGACGCGGCCAGTTGCATCAGGTGGATGACCTCGTCGTGCGGGATGGTGCCGGTCGGGCCGCCCACGATCGCCAGCACGGCGTCGCGGGTGGCCTCCGGCGACATCGCGACGGCTTCCGCGAGCGCGCGGATCGCCACGTCGGGTCCCTTGAGCGGCTGGAGCCGTCCGACGAACAGCAGCACACGGGCGTTCGACAGGTGAAGCCGCGCCCGCGCCTGCGCCTTGTCCTTCGGAACGAACAGCCCACGGTCCACACCCGGCGGAACGATGCGGATCCGATCGGGGTCCGCGCCGTAGAGGCCGACGAGGTGCCCGGCCTCGACCGGCGTGGGAGCGAGGATTCGATCGGCGCCGCGGATCGTGCTCGTCTCTCCGGCAAGCCGCACGCCGGGCTCGGGCCGGTCGCCGGCCGCGAGCGAGAAGTTCTTCACCTTTCCCAGCGTGTGAAAGGACGCGACGAGCGGCGCATCCCAGATCTCGCGCGTGCGCTCACCAACCCAGCCGGACAGCCAGTAGTGGCTGTGCACGACGTCGTACGGGTGATGGCGGCGCTCGGCCCGGTCCTCCGACGCCCGGTGAAGCACGTTCTGCAGGAATTCGGGGAGGAGGTCCGGAAGATCCTCCTTCGGGACCGGCCGCGGCGGGCCGGCGGTTGCCCTGATCAGACGGGCGCCCTCGCCGAGGCGTTCAACCATCGCCGACTCACCGCGATGGCGCGTGAACACGTCGACCTCGATGCCCTGCTTCGCGAGGAGCTGCGCAACGCGAAGGATGTAGACGTTCATTCCACCCGAGTCGCCGCTTCCCGGCTGATCAGTCGGCGAGGTGTGCAGGCTGATGATCGCGGCGCGGGGCGCGGCATCCGAACTGTCCGGTGCGGGCGTGCCGGTGGTGCTCATTCACTCCTCCACGGTTCGGACCGTTCGGCGAGGTCGTGCGGCGGGCGGGAAGCCGGTCCGAGCATTGGACAACGTTCCGCCGTGCGTTCTTTCTTCCCATTGCCCGCGATCCGTTCTCGCGGTCCGGCGGACGTGAAAGAAGGACCCGCCCGGCTAGCCGGGCGGGTCCTGTTTGTGGATCAGCGAGGGAGGGGTCCTCAGCTGACCTTCTTCACCGCCTCGCGCGCGGCGACCGTCGCGGTGTCAACGGCCTTGAGGATGCTGGTCCTGGCGGCCTTGACCTGCGACCGGGCGATCTGCGTCTGCCCCATCGCGCGCTTGGTGTAGGCGGAGTCCTGGATGCCGGCCACGACCTTCTCGCCGCGGGCGGCGAGCTCACCGATGCGCTTGACCACGTCGGTGGCGAAGCCGTCCGTGAACTCCTGCATCGCCTTGGGGTCGCGGCTCATCGAGACGAACTGCTCGGTCAGCCCGCGGAGCGTGGTGACGGCCAGGTCGCTCGCGCCGATCCAGGCGAACGCGAGGGTGCGGGCGTCGACCTGGGCGGCCGAGGAGGCCGGCTTCGTACGCACGGTCACCGTGGCCTCGGCCTTCGGTGCCGGATGCGCCGACGTGGCGACCCGGGTTGTGCGGGGACGCCGGGCCTGGCCCTTGCGGGCGGTGGAACGCGTGGTGCGGGTGGTTCGGGTGGTACGGGACGTGCCAGACGTGCTGGCCGTGCCGGAAGTGCTCTCTGCCATGGTCATGCCTCCTTCTTCGAGCGGGCAGCGGCCCGCGCGCGTGGTCCCGGAGCGCTCTTCGCGCTCCCCGTTCTTGGCTTCGATCCTTTGGCGGACGCCCGCGATGCGGATGCGGCCTGCGTGCGACCCGTCCCGCGCTTCGGCCCTCCGTTCGACGCCCGCCGATCCTGGGGGGGGCCGTCGGTGGCCGCGCGACGCGTCTCCTCACGGAACGCCTCGTAGATCTGGACCAGCGCCTGCTTCTGGCGCTCGGTGATCGTGAGGTCGTTCATGATGGCCGAGCTGACGTCGGGTACCGGCCGGTCCTCGAGGATGCCGGCCTGCACGTACAGCGTCTCGGCCGAGACGCGAAGCCCCTTCGCGATGCCCTGCATGATCTCCGCGCTGGGCTTGCGGAGGCCCCGTTCGACCTGCGAGAGATACGTTCCGGAGATCCCGGTGATCCCGGCCAGGCTGCGCAGCGAGAGGCGGGAGTTCTCCCGCTGCCGCCGGATGTACTCACCGAGTCCGCGAACGTCCATCGCAGAAGATGCTACCAGACTTGTGTAACAGTTGCACACACTTCGCTATACACCTGCGCACACGAAGCGCGCCGGTCCGATCGTTGCGCGAACGCCGGAGGCCTCAGGGTCGAACGAGATCGAACTCGGCCAGAATCCGGCCGACAGGCTCACCGCCGCCGAGCACCGGCGGCGACGCGTAGCCCCCCAGGGCCTCCAGCCCGCCGGGGTCCGCGGCGTCGAGCAATGCGAGCGTCCTGATCATCGCGGGCCCGGCAGCGCGGTGCGTGCCGTCCCGGACCTTCAGGGAGATGCCGAGCCCCCGATCAAGCAGGCCGGCGCAGATCATGCCCTCGGCGCCGCTCTTCACGATCACGCCCGGCACCTCCTCCATGACCGCCGTGTCCACCCGCTTTCGCCCAGCAACCATGTACGGCTCCGCGCGCATGGCCCGGGCGGCCCTTTCCGCCTGCGGGGCAAGGTCCCCAAGACGCTCCGGACCGGACAGCCGTGCATAGATCGTCGCCATCGCGCGCAACGGCATCCCGTGCACGGGGACGCCGCATCCGTCCACGCCGATGTCCGGGTCGTGCCCGCCGTTCGCGGCGCGCACCGCCGCGAGCACCCGTACCTGCAGCGGATGGTCCGGCGAACGATACGTGTCGAGGGGCCAGCCGTTCGCCTTCGCCGCGCCGAGCATGCCCGCGTGCTTGCCCGAGCAGTCCGAATTGATGCGCAGGCGGTGCGGCGCCGCCGCGAGCGCCTCAGGGTCGCCCGGATAGAACTCCGGGCACCGCAGTTCGCCCTCGTCGATCCCGCACGCCGCCAGGATCGCCCGGACCGCCACGAGGTGAACGGATTCGGCGTTGTGGGAGGCGCACATCACGGCCACCTCGCGGTCGGAGAGGGCGGAAAGAATCGACGACAGCGACATCGAGACGGACGCCTGAAGCGGCTTCATCGACGACCTCGCGAAAACGAGCCGCTCCGGGTCGCCGACCGACGCCACCAGACGGCCGTCGGCATCGACCACCGCGGCGTCGACGGGGTGGACGGATTCCTCGAGATTCGACCGGACGACCCGGACGACGGGAGCGGGCACCTGCCGCTACAGCCTGGAGAGGATCTCCGAGGGATCCAGACGGTACCGGCGCTTCAGTTCGCCCTGAAGCTGGTCGTGGACGCGGAAGACGGCGGCGCGCTCCTCCGACACGTCCCGCTCGGCGCCGCGCAGGGCCTCGAGCGCGCGCGTCAGATCCTCCTCGCTCATCTCGTCGATGTCGGCGAAATCGGCGCTTCCGAGAATGTCGCGCATCCGGCGTTCGGCCGAGGCGATGTCCGCGGGCGGGACCTGCAGCCGCAACGCCTCTCCCCGGCTCCCGCCCTGAGGGCCGAGCGCCAGGACGGCGATCAGACGGTTCACCAGGTCGCGCGGCTCGCCTCCTTCGAGACGCCGTGCCTGCTCCTGTTCGAGCAGATCCTGCCGCGCCTGGATCAGCCGGCGAAGGTACGACTGATAGTCGCGCTCGGCAAGCGCCTCGTCGCGCCGCCGGCGAAGCTCCTCGGTGGCCAGGCCCTCGATCGACTCGACGAACGAGGTGTCGAGGACACGCGCAGTCCGGCTGCGGCGGGACCCGGCGTCGGCCTCGGCGTCGCTCATGATGCCATCAGTATCGCCCTGAGAAGCGGTGCCGTCGCGCATTCGGTCCGTCCTTTGCGTCCAATCTCGGCCGAAGACGTCGTCATGACGGCAATCGTCGCCGTGAAACGGCCGCACGTCCAGGGCCCAATCGATGCATCGGCATCCCGACCTCTCGGTCTTGAAGTACGGGCAGTAGGCTACCGTCCGCCCGGCGGTCGGATCGAAGGGGCGTGGCGATGAGGTTCGGAATCTTCTACGAGCATCAGTTACCGCGTCCGTGGACGGAGGGAGCCGAACAGCGCCTGCTGTCCGACGCCCTGGAGCAGATCGAACTCGCCGATCGGATCGGGTTCGACGTGGTGTGGGAGGTCGAGCACCACTTCCTGGAGGAGTACTCGCACTCGTCCGCGCCCGAGGTCTTCCTCGGTGCCGTGTCGCAGCGGACGAAGCGGATCCGTCTCGGGCACGGCATCGTGCAGATCCCGCCCGGCTTCAATCACCCGGCTCGGGTCGCGGAGCGGATCGCCACCTTGGATCTCGTCAGCGGCGGACGGGTCGAGTTCGGCACCGGAGAGTCGTCCTCGCAGATGGAACTGGGAGGATTCGGCGTCGACCGCGACGCCAAGCGGGCCGAGTGGGACGAGTCGATCGACGCGATCACCCGGATGTTCGTCGAGGAGCCGTTCGCCGGCTACGAGGGCACGTGGACGCGGATGCCCCCGCGCAACGTCGTGCCGAAGCCGGCGCAGCGCCCGCACCCGCCCCTGTGGGTCGCCTGCAGCCGGCGAGAAACGATCCTCATGGCGGCGCAGCGCGGCCTGGGCGCGCTGTCGTTCTCATTCATCGAGCCCGAACAGGCGAAGGAATGGGTCGATGAGTACTACCGGCTCATCGCCTCGGACGAGTGCGTCCCCGCGGGGTTCGCCGTCAATCCGAACGTCGCGGTCGTCCTGCCGTTCATGTGTCATGAGGAAGAGGAGACCGCCATCGAGCGCGGGATCGACGGCGCGCATTTCTTCGGATATTCGCTGACGCACTACTACGTGTTCGGCCGGCACCGTCCCGGCCACACGGACGTGTGGAAGGAATTCGAGACGAATCGCGCCGAATACGGCTTCGCCCGCGAGATCGTCACTCCCGACGCCGCCCCGCTCGGTGTGAGCCTGCTGCAGCAGGGCCTCGGGTCGCTTCGCGGCGCGATCGGCACGCCCGAGCAGATCCGGGACCTGATCGAGCGATACCGGGCGGCCGGCGTGGACCAGATCATCTTCGTGTCGCAGGCAGGGAGGAACCGTCACGAGGACATCTGCGAATCCCTCGAACTGTTCGGCCGGACCGTGCTGCCGGCGTACGCGGAGACGGCGGACGCGGAGGACCAGGCGAGGCGGGAACGCCTCGCCTCGGCGACGTCGCGCGCGCTCGCACGCCGCGGCCACGCCCGAACCGCCCCGGCGGGCTATGAGGTCACCGCGCAGGGCGAACCGCGCCCGGCACCCCCGACCCGGCGATACGACGAGGGGGCGGTCGGCTTCGTCGACGCCCGTAGGCGAGGCCTGTCCGTAGCGAGCCTGGTGGACATCACCGGATTCGAGCGGACGCGGGCACACGTGGCGGCACGCGCCAAGGAACGCTCGCAGAGGGCATTCGTCGACTTCCTCAAGGGCAAGACCCCCGACCAACTGGACCGGATCGTCGGGAACCCGTTCGTGCTCGGGCTGATCTTCCGAGGCATGGCCGAGTCGTTCGATCCGTCCAAGGCGGGGGGACTCGAACGGGGCAGCATCCAGTACGAACTCAAGGGCCGGTCGCAGACGTACCGGTGGGCCGTGCAGATCGCCGGGCCGGTGGCGACCGCGCGGCGGGGCTCCGTGAACGATCCGCTGGTGACGCTTCGGATGTCCGTTCCGACGCTCGCCGGGATCGTGAGCGGCGACGTCGACGGGATGAAGGCGTTCTTCGACGGCGCGATCCAGATGGAGGGCGACCCGCTGGTTGCGTCGCACCTGGGCGAGATGTTCGGCGGCGCGTCCAGGACGTGAGCCGGACGGCGTCCGAGCGGTTCGAGGACCGTGTGCTGGCGATCGTTCGAGCCACGGCGCCCGGCGACGTGTTGACCTACGGGGAGATCGCGGCCGAGGCAGGCGCTCCAGGCGCCGCGCGGGCGGTGGGCAACGTGATGGCCCGGTGCGGGCCGGATGTGCCGTGGTGGCGTGTGGTCACGTCGACGGGCCGGCTGGTGCCCGGCCACGAGAGCCGGCAGGCAGCGCGTCTGCGCGCCGAGGGCGTCGCCGTCACGCGCGGGCCGGGTGAGATCGGTAACGTAGCCTTACGACTTCGGCAAGAGCGCTCGGCGTTCACAAGCCGAACGACCGGCCGATGATCTCCTTCATCACCTCGGTGGTCCCGCCCCCGATCGGCCCCAGCCGGGCGTCGCGCCACGCCCGCTGTACGGGGTACTCCATCATGTAGCCGTACCCGCCGTGGACCTGGAGCGCCTCGTCCGCGACGCGCCACGCCAGTTCGGTGGCGAGCCATTTCGCCATGGACACCTCCCGCGTGGCGCGCTCGCCGGCCGCCACCCACCGCAGCGCGCCGTAGGTGAGCGAGCGGGCGGCTTCGATCTCGGTCGCCAGGTCGGCGAACCGGTGGCGCCAGGTCTGGAACTTCGCCACCGGCCTGCCGAACGCACTCCGGTCGCGTGCGTAGGCCACGGCGAGGTCGAGCGTCTGTTCGGCGCCGGCAACCGCCGCCAGGGCCATGACCAGCCGCTCCCAATCGAATGCCTCCATGATCTGGTGGAACCCCCTGCCCTCGGCTCCCAGCAGCGCGTCCTCGGGTAACAGCGCGCCGTCGAACACGAGCTCGCCCGTTTGCGAGGTTCGCCAGCCCAGCGTCTCCATCCGGTGCGCCGTGAATCCCGGCGTGCCGGCTTCGACCACGAACAGCGAGAGGCCGTCGCGCCGTGTCTCGCGATCCCTTGGGTCCGACGTGCGGGCAGCAACCACGACGAAGTCGGCGATCGGGCCGTTCGTGATGAACGTCTTCGTGCCCGACAGCCGCCATCCGCCGCCGGCCTCCCTGACGGCTTTGCTGGCGATCCCGGCGACGTCCGAGCCCGCGCCCGGCTCGGTGACGGCCAGCGCCCCGATCTTCGTCCCCGCGACCGCCGGGACGAGCCACCGGCGACGCTGCTCCTGCGTGCCGAATCGGAAGACGTAGTAGGGACCCAGGTCCTTGTGCGCGCCGAGCGCGGCCGCCACACCGCCGCTCCCGCATCGGGCCAGTTCCTCCGTGATGACGGCGTCCGCGACCAGGTCCGGCCCGGTGCCTCCGTCCGCCTCCGGATACTTCGCACCGAACAACCCGAGCGCCCCGGCCCGGACGAAGACGTCCCGGTAGGGGACGGCGCGCTCGCGCTCCCATTCGTCCGCGTGCGGCGCGAGCTCGCCCGAGACCCACGCGCGGACGGCCCTTCGGAGTTCGTCGTGCTCCGCGGTGAACAGGCCGAACCGCGGGATGTCGGCGAACCGGCCCCGTGCGGCGTCCTGGAACGACGTCACGCTCACGCTCACAGTCCCATCGTCTTGGAGATCACCTCGCGCATGACCTCGTCCGTGCCGCCGCCGATCCGGATCACCCGCGAGTCGCGCCAGGCGCGTTCGATCCCCGAGCCGGCCATGTATCCGGCGCCGCCCCACAGCTGGAGGCAGCGGTTCATCACGCGCCCGACAGCCTGACCCGCGTACAGCTTCACCATCGAGATCTGCTTGACGGGGTACTCGCCCCGCTCCCACGCGAGCGCCGTGTCGTAGGTCAGGTTGCGCGCCGCCTCCAGTTCGGTGGCCATCTCGGCGAACGCGTGCCGGTTGACCTGGAACGACCCGATCGTTCGCCCGAACGCCTCCCGCGACTTGGCGTACTCCAGCGTCTGGTCGAACACCAGTTGCGCGCCGGCGATCGAGCCCGCGGCGCCGATGAGCCGTTCGCCCTGCAGCTCCCACATGAGCTCGACGAATCCGCGTCCCTCCTCGCCAAGCAGCGCGTCGGCGGGCACCCGGACGTCGTCGAGGACCAGCTCGGCCGTGTCGGAGGAGCGCATCCCGAGCTTGTCGAGCTCCTGCGCGACCGTGAACCCCGGCGTGTCGCGGTCGACCAGGAACAGCGAGAAGCCCTCGTGGCCCGCCTCCCGATCGGTGCGGGTCACGAGCGTGCAGAAGTCCGCTCGTACGCCGTTGGTGATGAAGATCTTCCGACCGGTGATCACGAACCCGCCGCCGGCCGGGTCACGTCGCGCCGTGGTCTGGATGCTCGCCACGTCGCTGCCCGCATCGGGCTCGCTGATGCCGAGGCATGCGATCCGTTCGCCACGGATGGCGGGCACCAGGTACCGGTGCTTCTGTTCCTCCGATCCGAACCGGAGGATCGGTGGCGTCGCCATATCGGTCTGGACGGCGATCGCCATCCCGACCCCGCCCGAGCCGGCGCGCGCCACCTCCTCGGCGACCACGATCGTGTGGCCCCAGTCGCCGCCGGAGCCGCCGTATTCGACCGGGTACCGGACGCCGAGGAACCCGAGATCGCCCATCCGCTTGAAGACCCAGTCGGGGAAGTGGCCCTCGCGCTCCCATTCGTCGGCATGCGGCGCGAGCTCGGATTCGACGAAGGACCGAACGGCCTGCCGGAACGCTTCGTGCTCCGGTGTGAACAGCGGGTGGGGGGACATCCGGCTCGGACTATACCGAGCGGTAGGTTGGTCGACGAAAGCGCCTCGGTATGCTCCGGTCAACCGTGGGTGAGGCTGAGCGTTCATCGCCGTTCGAGGGCCGGCTGGTCCGCCTGCGCCCGGTCGAGGAGTCCGACCTCGAATGGATCAACCGCGAGTTCTGGAATCCGAACGTCAATCAGTTCATGGCGGTCCCGTGGCCCGAGTCGATCGAGGGCACGCGCGCGTGGTGGGAGGCGGTCCGATCTCAGGACCCCGGCCCGTTCCTCATCGTGACGCTCGAGGGCGGCGACCCGATCGGAGCCTGCTCGCTGGAGAGCATCGACACGAGGTCCCGCTCGGCGGTGCTGGGCATCTGGGTCGCCGAAGCCCACTGGGACCGGGGCTACGGCACCGATGCGGTTCGCACGCTCTGCCGGTTCGGGTTCCGCGAGGTGAACCTGCAGCGGATCGGGCTGACCGTGTACGAGATGAACCCGCGCGCCAAGCGGGCTTATGAGAAGGCCGGCTTCACAGAGGAGGGCCGCCTTCGTCGCGCCCACTTCGTCGGCGGGCGTCACGGAGACGTCATCCTGATGGGCTGCCTCGCCGAAGAGCTCTCCGACGACTGAGAAAGAGGCGAACCCTCAGACGCCGGCGAGGCGTTGGAGGCCCGAGATGTTCATCAACACGTAGCGCCGGCCGTCACGCTCGACGAGGCCGCGGCGCTGGAACTCCGAAAGCACGCGGGTCACGTTCTCGCGACTGCCTCCGCACAGGCTGGCGAGGTCGGCGTGCGTGACGACCGCCGGGACCACGACGCCGTCCGACGGCAGATCGTCCAGGCTCGGGGCAACCAGCTGCAGGAGGCGTTTCGCCACGCGGCCCTTGAGATCCAGATGCAGAAGGTCCTCGACGAACGCCTCGTGCGCCTCGATCTGTCGGATCAGGCCCTCCAGCAGCGCCCGGACCACGTCCCAGTGCCTCGCGAGGAAGTCGGCCAGCACGTCGGAGGCCGCGACCCAGACGGTGGCATCCTCCAGCGCCAGCGCGGTGGCCGTCCTTCGCCGTCCGCCCAGGACCCCGAGCTCGCCGAAGAGTTGCGGGTCCTCCAGCGTGGTGAGCAACTGGCGGTACCCGGATGCCGAGACCGAGGCGATCTCGACCCGCCCCCTCCAGAGGAAGTAGACCTCGCCCGCCTCCTGGCCCTGATGGAACAGGTAGGTGCCCCTCCGGTAGGCGCGGATCGAACCCGCGGCGACGAGCTTCTCGATCGCCGGGGCAGGCGCCCGGCCGATGACGGGGCTGCGTTGCATCGCTTCGGCGATCCCGGCCTCGGCGGCACGCCCCTGGGCGCTCATCGGCGCGAAGCGTATCCGCGGCGATGGCTTCGCGCCAGTCGCCGGGGAGGGTGCCCCGCACAATGAAACGAGCCCGGGGGGGAGGACTCCCGGGCTCGTTCAGCACCGCGATTGCTTTCTCTACTTGGCCCGCGTCGACTTGGCTCTCGTCGACTTCGCCCGCGTCGACTTCGCCCGCGTCGACTTCGTGACGCGCGTCGCGCTCTTGGGAGCCTCCGCCTTCGACTCCGCTGCCTTCGTCGGCGTGATCTTCTTCTCAGCCACCTCGTTCACCCCCCCTCACCGTGGTCGGGATGAGGATCAGAATCTGCGCGGATCATGTCAGCGGCGACGCGCGGCATCTGTGCCGCCGGTCACGGGATGGAGGTGTTCTGCGGCACACAGCGTTCTGTGACGAGCGTCACACCGTGAACGAGGGTGTCAGTCCAGCTCTGGCAGGTCCAGCGGGTCTGGCCTCGGGGTGCATGCGCCGCAGAACAGCGCGTCCTCGACCACGAGCACCTTCGTCACCTGTCCGGGATTCCGGTACAGCTCCAGGATGTACGGCTTGGTCTGGACGTGGTTCTCGCAGATCGCGCGGCCGCAGAAGCGACAGGTTCCCACTGCCGTCCGCCTGCAATGCCAGCAGTCCACACCGCCCCCAGCCCCTAGTGCTGCCAGACCCTATCCGGAGAGATCGCGGGGTTCAAGGTGCCCTGCGCGAAGGCGCTCCTGACCAAACGGTCGAACCCCTCACGGTCCAGCCGGTATGCGCGCACGGGCGTGCGCGTCACGACCGACGCGGTCCGGGGCGAGTCGAGCAGAAGGGCGACCTCACCGAAGTACGAACCAGGTCCCATCGTGCGCACGAAGGCGCCCTCGCGCGTGACCTCCACCTGCCCGGCCCTGATCGCATAGAAGGCGTCCCCGACATCGCCCTCGTCGATGATCGTCTCGCCGGGACCGAAGTTGACCCATTCGCCGTGCTCGATCAGCTCGGAGCGTTCGTCGGCCTCCAGGGTGGCGAACACCGGGAGATCCGACAGCTCGTTGATCGCCTGAAGGGTGGGCTCGAACTCAGGCACGTGCGCCATGTCCGCCAGGAGCTGCTCGAACGCTCCCTTGCCGACCTCGAACACCTGGCATTCCTCCAGCGCCCTGACGGTGGCGCTGCGTGGCGCCGACTCCAGGAGGCCGAGCTCGCCGAACGCTTCGCCCGGCCCAAGGATCCGAAGCACGCGTTCGTTTCCCGTTTGGGCGTTCTCCTCCACGATCTCGAGCGTTCCTCGGCGCACCACGTAGAAGCTCTCCGCCCGCTCGCCCTGCCGGACGACCGGCTGTCCTTTCGCGATCGGACGGAGCCGGACGCGGCCGGCGAGGTCCGAGAGAACATCCTCCGGCACGTCGTCGAACAGCGGCAGCGCGTCGATCATCCGCGCGGCCTCCACGCGCCACCCGCGCTCCAGCCGGAACTTCACCGACCGCCAGAGAGCCCTGATCCGCCGACCGATCGTGCGAAGGAGTTGAATCACGCCGCGCACGAGCGGTCCGATGATCAGCAGGACCAGGATGACGAGGATCACCTGCGACGCGAATCCGCCGTGCCACAGCCTGGAGAGAAGGCTCCCGAACACCTGCTCCCAGAAGAAGAACGAGATGTAGAGCACGAAGAGGCTGAACCCCACGCCGACGATTCCGTAGACGAGCAGGCCGACCTCCTGCACGGTGAATCGCTGTCGACGACGAACCTTGAACCAGAGGTCGTGCCGAAGAAACGCCATGGATCGCGCGCGGAGGTCCGGCACCTGGATCAGGTCCGCGACGATGAAGTAGCCGTCCAGTTCGAGCAGCGGCACCCAATTCAGGAAGATCACGAGGTATCCGAGCACGGCGAAGCGGTACAGCACCGAGGCGAAGATTCCCCCAGGAAACAGCAGCAGCAGGAGCGAGGCGACGCCGCAGAAGATCATCTCGGCGTAGCCACCCGCGAAGGCCTGCGTCATCCGCTGCCGCCGCTCCATCATCAGGCCGTCGGCCGATTCGATGTAGAAGGCGGGCGATCCGAAATAGATCATGAATCCGGCGCCCTTGACGCGCCTGCCATAGTGCACGAGCGCGAGCGCGTGGCCGGATTCGTGAACGAATGTCAGGAAGTAATTCAGGACGGTCAACAGCAGCAGCGCCCATCCGAGGTGGGTGGCGGTCCCGATGTTGTAGCGGTGTTCGCTCACAACGACGAAGAACGCGACGAGGCCTGCGATCACCACGATCGCCGACAGAACCATGCCGGCCACCGTGAAGAAGAACTTCGCGCCATGCTCGTACACCCAGCGCGTGGGCCGGTCGGCGCCGGACCACTCGATGCTGAGAGTCTTTGCGAACTGGAGCGCCCTGGATCCGATCGCTCCGCGCGGCTTGATGGCGCGGTCGACGCCCTCCGACATGTCGACGAACGGCCGATCCAGGAAATCCCCCGCGTACAGCTGCCAGACGAGATCGGCGACGCCGGAAAGCTCGAGCCCGTCCGAATCCTTCAGGCCCTCCAGGACGATCTCCTTGACCGTGCGCGTCCCGTCCATGAGACGCATGGTCCTGACCTGATTGGGTGTCATCTCGTAGTGGATGAGGTCGCGCGGATTGGCGACCATCGCGTAGTCGTTCCCCCACCTGAGATCGAATTCCTTGATCTCGATGTCGTCGGCGAGTTTGGGACGGAGTTCCCCGATGTCCGTGCGGTGGGCGAGCACGCCCCAGACGTCGATGTGGTCGGTCGCCTCCGTCGCGGCGATCCGCGCGCCGAGCGCGTCGATGAGCGCCGCGGGGGCCTCGGGGGCGCTCATGCGCCGCCCGCCTCCTTCGGCGCGTTCGCGGTGTCCATCTCCTTGAGGCGCTGTTCGATGACGGCGTAGACCGAGACGCGCGGAGGCCGGAGCCGGTTGGACGCGAACATGTTGCCGAAGAACCCGCCCGCCAGAACTGCGGCGATCACCGCGACCGCCAGCGTTCCCCAGGTGAGGTCACCGCCTGAGGAAGGCGAAGGCGTCGGCAAGGCCGTGCCCGCAGCCAGGACGTGGACCGCGGAGGCAGCGGCAGGACCCGCCGACATCAGCAGGTTCGCGGCCGCGATAAGCGAGGTGAGCAGCAGGATCGCCACACCAAACCCCCAGGGATATTGCATCCGAAGACGGGCCCAACGGCCCGCCGCCACACCGTCACCCCCTTACGCGGCGGACCCTATCGGCACCGTAAGACGGAGTCAAAGGACCGCCTCGCAGGTCCGGAGGACCGCGCCGCCCAAGGGTCACGCGCACGTTGCGGGCAAGCCCGCCGTGGTGAACTTCAGTGCTTCAGGCCGAGGGTGAGAACCGCGACGATCATCGTCGCCGCGCGACCCCGCTTCCCCGGATCCTTGCTCCTGGCCACGTCCCGGGCGATCCGCGCCTGCTCGGCCCTTCGGATGCTCTCGGTCATCGCGTACCTGCCCGCGTCGCCCGACTGGTAGAGCATCGGAATCCCTCCTTCCGGCCTCGTCCTTCGTCCTGCTGCGAACGCTATTGACGGTCAGCCGGGGTGTCGGTGGCGGGCGTCACGAGTCCGGTGTGCCGTGCGCGACACGGTCGATGTGACAGCCGTCACAAATGCTCGAGCGGTGCCGGGCACGCGCAGGGATACGCTGGCGGCGCCTCGAAAGAGCGGTTCTTGGCGCTACCCGTCCTGCCCGCGCATGGCGTCGATCAGGATCTGGGCGACCTCGGGCCGTGAGAACTCCTGCGGCGGCTTCGTCCCGGCCCGCAGCATCTCTCGGACCTTCGTCCCCGACAGGGAGACGCGATCCTCCTCCCCGTGCGGGCACGTCTTCGGCGAGCCCATCCCCTCGCATCGGTTGCACCAGAACGAGTGCTCGAACTTCAGCGGCGTGATGCCGAGCTCGTCGGGTTCGAACTCCTCGAAGATCTTCTGCGCGTCGTAGGTCCCGTAGTACGAGCCCACGCCCGCGTGGTCGCGACCCACGATGAAGTGCGTGCACCCGTAGTTCTTCCGTGCGATCGCGTGCCAGATCGCCTCCTTCGGCCCCGCGTACCTCATGGCGGCCGGGAAGACGCCGATCATGGCGCGGTCCTTCGGGTAGTAGCCCTCGAACAGGACCTCGTAGCACCGCATCCGAACGTCCGCAGGAACGTCGTCGCCCTTCGTCGCGCCCATCAGCGGGTGGACCAGGAGTCCGTCGACGATCTCGAGGGCGCACTTCTGGATGTACTCGTGCGCTCGGTGGATCGGGTTGCGCGTCTGGAACCCGACGACCCGTGACCAGCCGCGGCGGGCGAACTCGGCCCGCGTCGCCGCCGGCGTCAGGCGGTACTTCAGGAAGTCGTGGTGCTCCGGCAGCCGAAGGACGCGCACCTCGCCGGCGATGCAGTTCGATCCTGCCGCCTCCAACGCGGCAACGCCGGGATGCGCCGTCTCGTCGGTCCCGAACACGCCGTTCGCTTCCTTCTCGCGGTCCCGCGCGAAGATCTCCGAGACCTCCAGGACTGCGAGCGGCCGCACGCCGTCTTGGGACAGAAGCGCGATCCGCTCGGCGCCTCGCAGGCGGCCCAGCGCGTCATCGTCCACCGACAGCGTCACCGGGATCGTCCAGGCCAGCCCGTCGGCCAGGTGCATGGTCTCCAGGATCGAGTAGTAGTCCTTCTCGCCCTGGAACCCGCGCAGGGGTGAGAGCGCGCCCACCGCGAGCATCTCCAGGTCCGACAGCTCGCGATGGTTGACGACCACCTGCGGGAGGCGTTCGGCCTCCTCGGACAGCGTCTCCGCCTCGTCCTGCGGAACGAGCAGATCGACCAGCGTTCCGCCGTGCGGCTCGATCGTCTGATGCTGATGCGTGTCGTTCGTCATGCGTCATCCCCCTCATGGGTTCGTGGCGGTGGACGCGACCGGTTCAGGCGCGTTCGCCCGAAGCATCCTGATCGCGGCCCGGCCAGTGTATCGGCCCGCACATCCCCGCCACGGTCCGTATACTCGACCGTGCGGCGCCTGGATGGGCGCCGTCCGCGTTCTGCGGCCGATTCCGCAGCGATCGACCACAACGGGGCCAGCGACATGCTCGACGCCGCACTCGACGACAGCCAGCTCACCGGCCTCAACGCCCGCTTCGAGGACGCCCAACCCGAGGAGATCCTCCAATGGGCGCTCGTGGAGTCAGGCTTCGAACGCATCGCTGTCGCCTCGGCCTTCCAGCGCGAGGGCACCGCGATCATCCACATGGCGCAGCGCATCCGGCCGGGCATCCCGATCTTGTTCCTGGAGACCGGGTTCCACTTCGCCGAGACGCTCGCCTTCAAGGAGCGCCTGACGGAGCAGTTCGGCCTGAACGTGGTCGACATCACCGGCCAGTACACCGTGGACTCCCAAGCCGAAGCGTTCGGCCCACGGCTGTACGAACGGGACCCGGACGCATGCTGCCGGCTGAACAAGGTCGAGCCCTTCAACCGCGCGCTGCGCGACTTCGACGCGTGGATCACCGGCATGCGGCGCGACTCGGCGTGGACCAGGGCGAAGAGCCCGCTGGTCACCTGCCACGAGGTCTCGCCCGGCCATCCGATCATCCGGATCAACCCGATCGCGAACTGGACCCAGCGCGACGCCTGGGTCTACCTGCAGGAGCACGGCATCCCGCACAACCCGCTCTACGACCTGGGGTTCGCGTCCATCGGCTGCGCCCCGTGCACGCGGATCATCTACGCGGGCGAAGACGAGCGCGCCGGCCGCTGGTCGGGGACCGGCAAGATCGAATGCGGGATCCAGCCGGAGGCTGCGCTGGCGAACGACGGCGAGGTGGCCGGCGAGACCGTTCATCTGCCGGAGGCCGAAGCCACGGCATCTGACTGAATCCTGACCCCGGCGCGGCGGGTGCTTGCGTCGGGCATCGGGCCTCCTTCACACTCCGCCCCATGAGCCGCCGGCCGTCGCAGCGAACACTCGCGACCGTTCTGTTCACCGACATCGTCGGGTCGACCAGGATCGCATCCGAACTGGACGACCGGCGCTGGCGCGAACTGCTGCAGCGCCATCACCGGATCGTGCGCGAGGAGCTGCGGCGGTTCGGCGGCCGGGAGGTCGACACCGCCGGCGACGGCTTCTATGCGGTCTTCGAGGAACCCTCGGGCGCGCTGCGATGCGTGGACGCGATCTCGGCGCGTGTCCGGGAACTGGGCGTCGAGATCAGGGCCGGCCTGAACTTCGGCGAGACCGAGTCCATCGGCGGCAAGCCCGGAGGGATCGCGGTACACGCGGCCTCCCGGATCATGGCCATGGCGGGTCCCGGAGAGGTCCTGGTCTCTTCGACCGTCCGAGATCTCGTCTCCGGCTCCGGGTTCGAATTCGAGGATCGGGGCACGCAGGAATTGCGCGACCTCCCCGGCGAATGGCGGATCTTCGCGCTCACCGCAGTGGACGGGACGGAGCGAGAACCACCGCTGCCGCCCGAGGAGGCCGCAGCGCTCCGGGGCGGCATCGAACCGCCGCCGCTGCTAGGGCGCCGTGGCGCGCGCGTCGGAGCGCTCGCCGCCGCCGTCGTGGTCCTGGCCGTGGCGATCGCAGTGCCTCTGGCCACCCGTAAGGGCGCCGCCAGCACGGCGAGCCCTGGACCATCTGCCAGCACGCTCGGGGATCGGCTGGTGCGGGTCGACCCGAATCAGGGCGTCACTAAGGCGTTTAGGGTCGGCGACCATCCGGCCGGCGTGGCGTTCGGTGAAGGATCCGTTTGGGTCACGAACGCGAACGACGGGACCGTCTCCCGGGTCGACCCGGCGACAGGCCGAACCATCAGGATCAAGGTCGGCGCGAGCCCGGGGCCGATCGTGGTCGGCGCAGGCGCCGTCTGGGTCGCGAACACGGTCTCCGGGACCGTCTCGCGTATCGATCCGGCGACGAACAAGGTGAAGACCATCGACCTCGGCGTCGGCATAGGCGACCGGGACACCATGGTCGCCGTGGACGAGCAAACGGGGTCGGTTTGGGCAGGCGTGAGGGTCGACACCGGCGACACGTCGAGGCATTTCGACCTGTGGCGCATCGACACGACGACCGATTCCCCGTCGAAGATGGCCAGCGACGGCTGCTGTCTCGCGGGTGCGCTCGCTGGAGGCGGCGGCTCGATCTGGCTCGTGACCGAAGGCGGAATCGTCGTGCGGTTCGAGGCTCGGACAGGCCGCGTCCTCTGGCGAGTCGACCATGCGACGGAGTCGTATTTCGCGGTTGGGGTCGGCGCCACCGAGGTGTGGCTGGGATCTGCGGTAAGCCAGTTCGGTGACTTCTACCACGTGCACGCAAACTCAGGCGGCGCGATCAGGCCGGTTGCGTTCGCGACCAACCAGGTGGGCGACGCCGTCCCGCTCGGAGGTGCGCCGACCGGGATCACCTTCCTCAACGGCGGCGTCTTCGTGAGCGACGTGCTGGGAGTTGTCCATCCCTACGTCGGCAACGCGGTGCTTCAAGCGATCCCCGTGGGCGGCGAGGCAACGGGGATCGCGGCCGGCGAGGGCTTCCTCTGGGTATCGGTGAACGAGCCGTGAGCCGCCGCTCGCGCGATCAGGCGCTCTCCACCGTGCTGTTCACCGACATCGTCGGCTCGACGAAGATCGCCTCCGAGCTCGGCGACCGGCGTTGGCGTACGCTCCTGCAGCGCCACCACCGGATTGTCCGGGAGGAACTGCGGAAACTCGGCGGAAGAGAGGTCGACACCGCCGGCGACGGCTTCTTCGCCGTGTTCGACGAACCGTCCCGCGCGCTGCGATGCGCAGCCGCGGTTTCCGGCCGGGTCCGAGAGCTCGGCATCGAGATCCGGGCGGGACTGAACTTCGGTGAGACCGAGAGGATCGGCGGCAAGCCGGGCGGGATCGCCGTGCACGCCGCGTCGCGGATCATGGCCATGGCCGGTCCCGGCGAGGTGCTCGTGTCCTCGACAGTCCGGGACCTGGTCCCCGGGTCGGGGTTCTCCTTCGATGATCGTGGCACCCACGAGCTGCGCGACGTACCGGGCGAGTGGCGGATCTTCGCGCTCACCGCCGTGGACGGGACGCCGCGGGAGCCACCTCCGCCGCCCGAAGAGGCTGCGGAACTCCGGCAGGCGATCGAGCCACCACCGCTCCTGCGGCGACGGGGCGCACGCGTCGGCGCGCTCGTCGTCGTCGTGCTGGTCATCGCCGCGGCTGCCATCGCGGTTCCGCTCGCCACCAGGGGATCGCCGGCCGGATCGGCAAGTCCGGGCCCGACCGCCACGGGGCCCGTCGACCGGCTCGCCAAGATCAATGCCGGTGAGAAGCGGGTCGTCGCGACCTACCCCGTCGTCGATCATCCGAGCGCGGTCGCATTCGGGGAGGGCTCGGTATGGGTCACCAGCGCCACCACGAAGGTCGTCGCGCGGCTTGACCCCGTCACCGGCAAGATCAAGCGGATTCCGATGAACGCCACCGCCGACTCGATCGCGGTCGGCGAGGGCGCCGCGTGGGTCGGCAACAGCATCGCAGGGACGGTGTCGATGATCGACGCGTTAACGAACGAGGTCCGGACGATCGATCTGGGGCTCGGAGTTGGGACGCATCACGTCGCGGTCGCCGTGGACGACGCAACCGGAACCGTGTGGGCGTCGTTCAGTCGCACGGGTGCTCTCTCGGAGGGCGCCGCGTACTTCGACATCGGCCGCATCGACCCGACGAGCGCCTCGTTCTCCGTGATCGCGCGGAGCAACGGTGGAAACTACTTCTGCACCCTGGCTGCCGGGGATGGGTCGGTCTGGTTCGCAGACGATGGCGGCGGCGTCGTCCGGCTTGATGCGAGGAGCGGGCGAGTCGTGTGGCGGAAGCACTACGGGATCTCGTTTTGGGCATCGGCCGCAGGCGACGACACAGGGTGGCTCGGGTCGGCCAACGTCCGCCCGGTGTCTCTCGAAGAGGGAACAGGGGGCGGCGCTCTCGTTTCTATTGCGACCACGTCGAACAAGGGCGATTTCATTTCCATCGGCGGCGGGCCCACCGGCATCGCGATCCTCGGCCAGGGGGTCTATGTGAGCGACCTGCTCGGTGTCGTGCACCCGTATGCTGGGCAATCCGTCCTTCCGGCGATCCCCGTCGGCGGCGAGGCGACCGGGATCGCGGCAGGCGAGGGCCTCCTCTGGGTGTCCGTGAACGAGAAGTGACAGCCTGCGCGTTCGTAATGTAGCTTTACGAGTTCGCGCGCTGGCCTGTTGCGTGCATGAGCCGGTCGACCTGGTTGGGGTCGGCGACGGTTCCGAACAGGATCAGCTCGTCGACGCCGGCGGCTTCGTACTCCGCGAGCGCGTCGACGACCGCCTGCGATGAGGTGAGCATGGTGTCAGCGATGCTGGTGGATGCGGTTCCGAGGCTCGCGTAGTAGTCGAGCAGATACCGGCGGCCGTCCTCGATGGCGTCCCCCAGCGCGAAGTAGCGAAGCGCATAGATCCGCGGCTTCCCGTCGCGGCCGGCGTGCGTCCAGGCCTCGCGAACACGCTCTGCAAAAGCCGCGACCTGGTTCGGTTGCGCGCCTCCGGCAGTCCATCCTGATCCGAACGTGGTGACGCGGTGGATGGTCCGGTCCGAGGTGCCGCCGAACACGAGGTCCGGCGCCGGCCGCGACCGGCCATCGGTCGGAAGGATCGTCCGGTCAGTGCCGGAGGCGGGTCCTCCGGACCACAGCGCGGTCATCGTATCCAGCGTCCGGTCGAGCCTTCGGCCTCGATCGCCGTAGGACTGTCCGGCGACCACGTAGTCCTCCTCGCGGCGGCCGACGGCGATCCCGAGCCGCAGCCGCCCGCCGGAGATGGCGTCGATCGTCGCGGCCTGCTTCGCCAGCAGCACGGGGTTGTGCGTCGCCGCCAGCAACACGTCGGTCATCAGTGCGATGCGCTCCGTGGCGGCCGCGGCGGCGGCCAGCACCGTGAGGTCGTCGTGGTTCGGATACGCCACTCGGCCGATGGTCGCCACGGACGCGAACCCGTTCGCCTCGGCGCGGCGCGCCCATTCGAGCAGGTCCGGACCGGTCGCCCACGGCACGGCGTTCGGAATGCCGACGCCGAACTCCATCTCAGGCACCACCCGAGACGGGAGGCAGGAGCGCCACCTCGTCGGCATCGGAAAGCCTGAACGTGGAGGCGGTCGCATCGCCCGGCGCGATCCGGTCGCCGTTGACCACCACGCTCCCCGAGGCGATCAGCCGGTCGAACTCCGGCCCGTAGCGTTCGGACATCGTCGCGACAAGCGCGCCCACCGTGTCCGCCTCCACCTCCAGCGAGGACGCGCCAGCCAGTTCGCGCAGCGAGGCGAACAAGCGCACCTTCATCCTGCAGCCGCCGCCGACTGCGTTTCGCGGGCCTGGGCCTGGGACGCGACGAGGTTGGACAGCCGCTTGGCGAACGCCTCGTCGAAGCCGGCTTCGGCGTGGCCGAACCTGCTGGCCAGGACCAGGCGCTTCGGTTCGTTCGCCCTTCGATAGAGGAGCCAGGCCTGCTCCTCGTCGAAGTAGTGGTCGTCCCGGCCGTGGACGATGGTCACCGGCGTCGGCGCGATCCGACCGATGACCTCCGCCGGGTCGTCGCCCCGCACCGTACGCGACGTGACTCGGACACCGAGCGCGCGCAGCGCTGCCCGACCGCTCGGCGTCGCCGACAGGCGTGCCATGCGCCGGACCGCGGCGGAGTCGTGGCCGAGCCATGTGGCGGGCGTGCTGATGGTGACCACGCCGTCCACGCCACCCAGCAGGGCGGCATGCCGGATGACGGCCACGCCGCCCATCGAGCCGCCGACGGTCGTGACGCGTTTGAACCCCTGGTCGCGCGCGACCCGCACGGCCGCGTCCACGTCCAGGTGTTCCTCCACGCCGTACGTCGATTCGCCGTCGCTTCGACCGTGGCCGCGGAAGTCGAACGCGAACACCGTGAACCGTTCGGCCAGAACCGACTGGACGGCCACAAGCCGAGGCTTGGTCGACCAGCCGGAGAACCCGTGGCAGAAGACGACCGCGTTCGGTCCGGAGCCCATGCGGTGGCCGACCAGACGGACGCCGTCGCTCGCACCGGCCTCGAGCGGTGTCGCGCCCGCCGGAAGGTCGCGGCCGTGCGGCCGTCCGGGGCGGGGGGCTCTGTGGAGACGGGCCGGCATGATGCCGCCGAGCCTACCGCCGGTGGTGGAACCGAAGAGGCGCTCGAAACGACGCTGGTACCCTCGGCGGACGGTGGCACGTATCGCCTTCCTCACGGACCGCTCCGCGGCCGAGGCGCTGCCGGCGGCGCTCGCGCTCGGCGAGGACGTCAAGACCGAGCGACTCGCTCCCGACGGCGCCTCTCGACTGCCCGAACTGGGACCTTCCGCCGTGCTGGTCGACGCGGCGGCCGACCCCGAACGCGCGTTCCGGGTGCTCGCCGAGTCCCCGCGCGTACGCCGGCTGGCGCCGGTGATCGTGGTCCTCGGTCCGGGGGGGTTCGATCGCATCCCGTGGGAGCGCGTGGCCGACGACGTCATCACCGCGGACGCCGGTCCCGCCGAACTTCGGCTTCGCCTGACGCTGGCGGGCCTGCGTGCGGGGGGCGCCGGCGAGACGGTCCTTCGGCTCGGACCGCTCGCCATCGACAGGGAGACCTATCAGGTCTCGGTCGCGGGCCGCGTGCTCGACCTGACGTACAAGGAGTTCGAACTGCTCCGATTCCTGGCGGAGCATCCCGGCCGGGTCTTCACGCGCGCGGCACTCTTGCAGGAGGTCTGGGGCTACGACTTCTATGGGGGCACGCGAACCGTCGACGTGCACGTCCGGAGGCTGAGGGCGAAGCTGGGCGTGGAGCACGAGGGGCTGATCGACACCGTGCGGGGCGTCGGCTACCGCGCCAGCGACCTCGGCGACCTCTGATGGTTACGCAGAGTTAACGGTCGCATCGCCTTCGAACCTCCGAAGCCCCGATAGGGTTGCCATCGATCGCGCGAGCACCTTCCCCGGACCGCGCGGGCGGCGGACACGGGGAGGAGGCACCTCATGGCAACGACCACACCGGCCGACGTGATGGAGCTCGCCCAGGAGGCTGGGGCGCAGATCGTGGACCTTCGGTTCTGCGACCTGCCCGGGCTCATGCAGCACTTCTCCGTCCCGATCGCCGAGCTGAACGACGACGCGTTCGAGCACGGATTCGGATTCGACGGGTCTTCGATCCGCGGGTTCCAGGAGATTCAGGAGTCGGACATGCTCCTGACGCTCGACGCGGCCGGCGCGTACATCGACCCGTTCCTGAAGGTGCCCACCGTCGCCATCAACTGCTTCGTGAAGGACCCGGTCACGGGCGAGTCGTACTCGCGCGACCCGCGCTACATCGCGCGGAAGGCGGAGATGCACCTTCGGCAGACCGGGATCGCGGACACGTCGTTCTGGGGCCCGGAGTGCGAGTTCTACATCTTCGATTCGATCCGCTTCGACCAGAACGCGCACGAAGGCTTCTATCACATCGACGCCGTCGCCGGGATCTGGAATTCCGGCGCCGAAGAGGGCGGCCGGAATCTCGGCTACAAGCCGCGGCACAAAGAGGGCTATTTTCCGCTGCCGCCGATGGACCACTATCAGGACCTGCGTTCGGAAATGGTCCTGAATCTCGAGAAGGTCGGCATCCAGGTCGAGGTTCACCACCACGAGGTCGGCACCGCCGGGCAGTCGGAGATCGACATCCGCTACGGGACGCTGTTGGCCACGGCCGACAACGTCATGAAATACAAGTACGTGATCAAGAACACGGCTCGTCAGGCCGGCAAGACCGTGACGTTCATGCCGAAGCCGATCTTCGGCGACAACGGCTCGGGCATGCACACGCACCAGAGCCTCTGGCGCGGCGGCGAGAACCTGTTCTTCGACGAGATGGGCTACGGCCAGATCAGCGACATGGCCCGGCACTACATCGGCGGCCTCATCGCGCATGCCCCGGCGCTGCTCGCGTTCACGAACCCGACGACGAACTCCTATCGCCGTCTGGTGCCCGGGTACGAGGCGCCGATCAACCTGGTCTATTCGCAGCGGAACCGTTCGGCCTGCGTGCGGATCCCCGTGTTCTTCAGGACGCCGGCGGCGAAGCGCCTGGAGTTCCGCACGCCGGACCCGACGTGCAACCCGTATCTGGCCTTCGCCGCGATGCTCATGGCGGGCCTGGACGGGGTGAAGAACAAGATCGAGCCGCCGGATCCGATCGACAAGGACCTGTACGACCTGCCGCCCGCGGAGGCACGCGACGTGAAGCAGGTGCCGGGCTCGCTCGAGGAGGTTCTGGACTCGCTCGAGGCGGACCACGAGTTTCTGCTGGAGGGCGGCGTCTTCACGCCGGACGTGATCGAGACCTGGCTCGCGTACAAGCGCCAGCATGAACTGGACGCGGTTCGGCTCCGCCCGCACCCGTACGAGTTCTTCCTCTACTACGACATCTAGAGATGGGCGGCGACACGTCCGTCGCCCGAGTATCGGCAACGCGGGCCCGGCAATGCGCCCACGTATCCTGCGTGCATGGGTTCGATCGCCAAGGAACGCGACGCGCATCTGCAGGGTCTGGTCGAGCCCGACGAGACCGTGTTGGCGATCGGGCCCGCCGGACTGGTGACCGACCGGAGGATCCTGCTTGCCTGGCGGTTGAGCTCGCCGTCACACGTCGGAGAGTGGGCGCACGACGCGATCGGCTTCGACGAGATCCCGGCTTGGTCCGAAGGACGTCAGCATGATGAGCGGCCCATCCTTCGCGTCGCGCATCCGCCACATATGCGCATGTCCGGGCGCCGGCCCCACCGCTTCCTGTGGTTCCGGTGGGGCAGGCGCGAATCGCCGACTCCGTATGGTCAGACCGAGTTCAGATTTCGCGGCCGACAGGACCCCGTGTATGCAGCGATGCGGACCCACCTTCTCCAGACGCGCGCCGTCCAGGGTGACCCGTTCCACGAAGAGCTCCCAGGCACCCGGGACGATCGCATCGGCTCGAGCAAGCAGGTCTTGCGGACGCGTTGAGCCCTTCGGCACGAGTCACGTTCGCGCTTCCAGCTGCGCCAGGTCGCGCACCGCGTAGCGGTTGTGCCAGAACTCCTCCTCGAAGACCGTGTAGATGCACTCCCGCAGCGGCACGGTGCCGTTCTCGAGCACTTCGACCGTCCGGGAGAGCTCCGCTTCGGCCTCGTCCGGCAGCGCCGCCAGGTACTCACGGAAGCGGGTGGATCGGTCCGCCCGCACGGCGAGCGCCTCCGCGAGCGATGGCGTGACGTCGTAATCGAGCCCTGGCCACGGGAAGTCGAGCGAGCCGGTGTTCGGAAGGCCCATCGGGTGGAACGACGCCTCCCCCAGGATCGGCGCGGTGAACCATTTGTCCACCGCCATCACCAGGTGGCGCACGGTCTGAACGAACGAGAATTCGCCGTTGACCGACTCGTGCGTCGCCTCCTCGGGAAGCGCCTGCGCGCGGGCGATCGTTTTCGCCCATTCGGCCTCGAGCGCGGCCCACGCGGCGCGCATGCCCTCCGGGTCCGGAGGGCGGATCATCGCCCGGAGCGGGTACCACTCGTCGCGTTCGTTGACGTAGTCGGTCACGTCGACTCCGTTGATGACCATCCTGTCGACGAGCGCGTCGACCTCGAAGTCGACCAGCCACGAGTGGCTGATCCTCACGCCCGTGAGGTTGACGTCGCGGAACATGGCGCCGCTCAGATCGGCGCCCCAGAAGACGGCCTCCTTCAGATCTCCTTCGAACTCCTCAGGCATGACTCCTCCTTTGGTTCCGAGTGCGTGCGACCCGCGCGGCGGGATGGATGGCGTGGCCGATGGCATCGGGCCACCAAGCGAACCAGCCTAGTCACAGGGCCGGACGCCCGACCTCTGCACCTGGGCCCGCCGAGCGACGTCCCACGTCAGCGCGGCGCTAGGCTTCGTCGATCGTGGCCACATGGGCTGAGTTCTCCGAAGCCGAGCCCGATCTGGCCGCCTTCGCGGAGGAGCGCATGAAGGGCCGGATCGTCTACCAGGCGACCATTCGGCTCGACGGCGCACCGCGCGTGCACCCGGTATCGCCCTGGATCGCGGCAGGTCTGCTGTGCGTCTCGTTCCGCGACACGAGCCCGAAGATGCGCGAGGTCGCCCGCGACCCGCGCTACGCCTTGCACACGTCGCAGCCGTGGGAGGACCACGCCGGCGATTACGGCGAGTGCATGCTGCGAGGACGGCTGGAACAGATCCCCGCGTCCCACCCCGCGGTGCTGGCGAGACCGGGCCAGACCCCGTACGGGCTCGTCCACTATGGGTGTTCGATCGAGGAGGCCGTGGCGACGGAGTACACGGACGAGGAGATGCCCGTCTATCGACGCTGGAGAGCGTCCTAGTCGACAGCATCTGCACGTCCCATCCTTCGTGTGAGCACGAAAGAAGATCGCGTCTTTGGGAAACCAATCCGTCGTCTGACTCCGTCGAACCGCCCATGAGCACGAGACTGAGACCAACAAGACCACTCTGCCTGTTGGCGTGCGTCGCGTTCTTGGGTGCCTGCGCGCGGACTTCGGTCCCCGCCGCTCAGCCCGCGAGCCCGGACGTCCAGTCAGCGAGCCCCAGCGTCCAGCCGGCGCCGCGAGGTTCGCTCGTGGTGAACCTCTCCTACGACCTGTCACGCGGCATGTTCATCGAGGGCTCGATCCCGGCGATCAAGATCGAACGGGGCAGTCACGTCGTGTTCGACGGCCACATGCGGATGGAGGGCGATGGTGCCGTCCTGAGGAAGTCCCTGCACACCGGCGCCTATCGCGTGACGAGCTACCAGCTTCCGTGCGACGGGAACTGCGGAAACCTCGACCGCCCGACCGATTCCTGCTCGCTGTGGGTCACGATCAACCCAGGGTCGGAGCTGGTCCTCGATGTGATCGAACGGCCCAGTTTGGGCTGCACGTTCGAACCGCGCGCGACATGAGGTGGACGCTGCGCCGGCGCCGCTAGGCGCCTGCGACACACACCGGGAGATCGGTGTCGGCGCGACCCTCTAGGGTTGCCACCATGACCACTCCACCGATCATCCTCGCTCCCGGGTTCTGGCTCGGCGCCTGGGCCTGGGACGACGTCGCCGCCGCGCTGCGAGCCGACGGCCACGACGTCACGGCGCTCACGCTGCCGGGCCTGGAATCGCCCGGCACCGACCGTTCGGCCATCACCCTGAACGACCACGTCGATGCCATCTGCGACGCGGTGACGGCCGCGGGCGCTCCCGTGGTGCTCGCGGTACACAGCGGGACGGGCGCGTCCGGGTACGCCGCCACGGATCGCGTCCCCGAGCTGATCGCCGCAATGGTGTACGTCGATTCAGGTCCGGCCACCGCCGCACTCGATCCGAACTTCGAAGGAACCGAACTGCCCTTGCCTGCGCCCGACACGCTGGCGCAGGAGGAGAACCTCGACGGGCTGTCGGAGGAGCAACTCGAGACCTTTCGGCGGCGGGCGGTCCCGGAGCCGGGAGGGGTGCTTCGTCAGGCTCCGAAGCTGCAGAACGACGCCCGCCTGGACGTCCCCACCACGGCCATCTGCACGGGGTTCACCTCCGAGGAGTACAAGGCTGCCACCGAAGAGGGCCAGACGTGGCTCGGAGGGTTCGGCGAGCTCAGGAACGTGACCTGGGTCGACATGCCCACCAGCCACTGGCCGATGTGGTCACGCCCGGCGGACCTCGCGGCTGTGATCGGCCAGGTTGCGCGGTCCGTTTCGACCGGCTGAGAACGGCGTAGCGGCTCCGGCGTAGGATCGTTTGAATGGACGAGGAGCTCAGGGCCTCGCTCGGCAAGTCGTTCGCCGCGGCCATCTCGCGGCAGGTCCACGAGGAACTCCTGGAGGAACTCGCCGATGATCGCGCGACGCGCGGCAGGAGACGGCGCGACAGAGGCAGCTCCAAGCCCGAGGGCATCGTCACCATCGTCTTCACCGACATCGTGGATTCGAGCCGCCTGGTCTCCGAACTCGGAGATCAGGCCGCGCGGGACCTCATCCGCGCGCACGACCAGATCCTGCGGGAGACCGCGCGCATGCACGAGGGCGTCGAGGTCGAACGCGCCGGCGACGGCTTCATGATCGCGTTCTCGACCGCGACGAAGGCGGTGCTGTTCGCGACGGAGCTGCAGGAGCGCTTCGAGAACCGATCGGACGGCGGGGGCGTCGGTCCGCTGCAGGTCCGGGTCGGCATGGAGACCGGCGAGGTGATCGCCGAGGAACAGGGGTACTTCGGCCGAACGGTGTTCGCCGCTTCGCGCATCACCGATCTGGCCGGCGGCGGCCAGATCATGGTGTCGGAGTCGACGCGCCTGATCGCCGCCGGCTCGGGCCTGGGGTTCCGCGACACCGGCGAGCACGAGCTGAAGGGCCTGGGCTCGGCCTATCGCGTGTACGAGCTCGAATGGCGCGGCGCCGTGGCCCCCGACCCCCTGCCGCTTCCGCAGACCGAAGCCGAGGGCGATCCCGAGCACGACTGACAGGGACCGAGGCGTCCCGGCGCGATCCTTGAACAGAAGTACCGGACGGCCTTTCGGCCACCGCAGTCGGTACGCTTCGAACCCCATGTTCTGCTCCGAATGCGGCTCGAAGAACCCCGACACCGCCCGGTTCTGCTCGGCCTGCGGGCGACGCCTGGCCGCCGTGCCCGCCGCAGCCGCCGAGCCCGCTTCGCCCGCTGCCCCGGCCGCGCCGACGCCGCCTGAGACGCGGTCGGAGGAGCCGCCGGAGGAACGCAAGGTCGTCACGGTCCTGTTCTGCGACCTGGTTGGCTTCACCGCACATTCGGACCGCGCGGACCCGGAGGACGTGCGAGCGTCGCTTCGTCCGTATCACGCGCTGGCGAAACGGGAGATCGAGCGCTTCGGCGGCACCCTCGACAAGTTCATCGGCGACGGCGTGCTCGGCGTCTTCGGCGCTCCCCTGGCGCACGAGGACGATCCGGAGCGCGCCGTGAGGGCCGGCCTTCGGCTCCTGCAGGAGATCGAGGCGCTCCGCGAACGCGACCCGCGCGCCGCGCTCCAGGTTCGCGTGGGGATCGAGACCGGCGAGGCGGTCGTGGCGCTGGGCGCCGGGCCGGTGATCGGCGAGGCCGTGGCTGGCGACGTGGTGAACACCGCCTCGCGCATCCAGGGCGTGGCCCCGCCGGGCGGGCTGGTCGTCGGTCGCGAGACCCATCGGGCCACCGAGGCGGTGATCGACTACGAGGCGCTCGCCCCGGTCGCCGTCAAGGGCAAGGTGGGCGAGATCCCGATCTGGCTGGCCAGAGGAGCGCGCGCCCGCACGGGCACCGAGGCCGACGCCGCCCCGGCGACGCCGTTCGTCGGGCGCGACATGGACATCGACGTCCTGCGCGCGGTGTTCGGGCGGATGCTCCGCGAACGCTCCATGCAGTTCGTCACCGTCTGGGGCGAGCCGGGGATCGGCAAGTCCCGGCTGCTGCAGGAGTTCCGGCGACAGCTCGACGAATCGCCCGACCCGATCCGGTGGAGGCAGGGACGCTGCCTGGCCTACGGGGACGGCATCTCGTTCTGGGCGCTCGGAGAGATCGTGAAGGCCGACGCCGGCATCCTGGAAACGGACGATCGCGACGCGGCGCTGACCAGACTGCGCGCGGCGGTCGGCGCTGTGATCGACTCGGACGAGCCGGAGCACAACTGGGTCGTCGCGCGGCTGGGGGCGCTGGTCGGCGCGACCCCCGACCAGGACGCCGGGGCCGGCGCGGGCTCCGGCGACCCCTCGTTCGCGGCGTGGCGGCGCTACCTGGAGGCGCTCGCCGCGGTGAGCCCCACCGTCCTGGTGTTCGAGGACATGCACTGGGCCGACGACGCCATGGTCGCCTTCGTCGACGACCTGGCGGCGGACCCGTTGGAGGGACAGCTCCTCATCGTGTGCACGGCCAGGCCGGAACTGTTCGAACGGCACCCGACCTGGGGAGGCGGCAAGCGAAACGTGACCTCGCTCGCCCTCGGGCCGCTGACCAGGCACGAGACCGACGCGCTGTTCGACGCGCTCCTGGCTGACGTTCCCGTGCCGGACGACGTTCGGGCCGGTCTGAGCGACCGGGTGGACGGCAACCCGCTCTTCGCCGAGGAATTCGGACGGATGCTGGAGGATCGCGGGTCGGCGGCCTCGACGGGGGCACTGCCCCTCCCGACGAACATCCGATCGCTGATCGCGTCGCGGCTGGACGGGCTTCCGCCGGACCGGAAGGCGCTCGCCCACAGCGGCTCGGTGGTGGGCACGACGTTCTGGTCGGGCGCCGTCGCCGCGATGGAACAGGCGCCCGAGGCGCAGGTCTCGGAGGCGCTGGCCGACATGAGCGAGCGCGGGATCGTTCGCCCGGCCCGGTCCTCCTCCATGGCCGGCACGCGCGAATACTCCTTCGCCCACGCGCTGGTGCGGGACGTGGCCTATGCGCAGGTTCCCCGCCTCCGCAGGGCGCACCGGCACCGGGCGGCCGCCGCCTGGATGGAGTCCATGGCGGGCGAACGGCTGAGCGATGTTGCCGACGTCATCGTGCACCACTACGAGCAGGCGATGGCGCTGCTCGGCGCCTCCGACGCACCCGGCGAGGCCGCGGAGCTGCGCGAACCGACCCGCCGGTTCCTGCGGATGGCCGGGGATCGCGCGATGCAACTGGACGTCGGCCGCGCGTATCGCCGGTACGAGCGCGCGCTCGAGCTGTGCGCGCCGGATGAGCCCGACGGCGTGGAGGCGGCGCAACTGAAGATGAAGGCGCGCGCGGCCGCGTGGCAGCTCGGCCGCAACGACGACGCACGCCGCCTGTGTGAGGAGGCGCGCGAGATCTTTCGGCGAAACGGCGACGTGGTCGCCGAGGCGGACGCGACCGTACGCCTCGCGAACCTCCTGTGGAACCTGGGCGACTCCGCCACGGCCCGGCCCATGCTGGAGGCGGCCGCGACGACGCTGGAGCGGATGGATCCGGGTCCCGAGCTGATCGACGCGAAGGTGGCCATGGCCTTCCAGCGGATCGTGTCCGGCGCGCCGGCCGAGGCGATCCCGATGCTGAACGAGGTCATCGCCCTGACCGCGACCCACGGCTCGGAGGACCAGCGGCTCGAGGCGCTCGGCCACCGTGGCATGGCGCGTTCGTTCACCGGCGACGCCGGCGGCATCAACGATCTGCGGGAGGCGCTGGCGGGAGCGCTCGAACGCGGCTACGCCACGCTCACGGGCCTGTTCTACAACAACCTCGCCGAACTGGTCTGGACGGGCGAGGGCCCGACCCAGGCGCTGGACCTGCTTCGCGCGGGGATCGATTTCACGGACACGGCCGGCATCGACGAGATGGCGCTCGCGCTGCGCGCGAACAGCCTGGCGCCCGCGTTCGACGCCGGACGTTGGGACGAGGTCATCCTGCGGGGCAAGGACGTGGTCACGCGGTCGGAGGCGCGGGGAAGCCTGTACTGGGTTGCCATCGCGCAACCGCCGATCGCGATGGTGCTGGCCCGGACGGGCAGCGCCGATGAGGCCGCGGCGATCGCCGAACGGTCCCTGACGACGGCGCGCGAGATCGGCGACCCCCAGTTGCTGCTGGCCTCGCTGGCCGCGGCCGCGGTCGCAGAAGTCGCCGCCGGCCGGCCGGACCGAGCGGCCGAGTTCGTCCGCGAGGCCGACGAGGCGACGCGGGAAGGAGCCGCGTGGTACCGGGCCCTCTACGCCGCGGACCTGGTTCGTTCGGCCCTGGCGTGCGGCGACCAGGCGCTAGCCGCACGGCTGCTCGACGGGACCCAGCCGCTCGCCCTTCGCCACCGCCTTGCCATCCTGACCGCGGACGCGAACCTCGCACTCGCACGAGGCGATGCGGGCCGCGCCGGGGATCTGTTCGCCGAAGCCATCCACGGATGGGAGGCCTACGGACACCCGCTCGAGGCCGCGCTGGCGCGGCTCGGGCTGGCTCGGGCGCGGCGCGCGCTCGGCGACATGAAGACGGGCGGGGAGGCGGCGCGGGAGGCGCGGGAGGCGTTCGTCTCGCTCGGTACCGGCGCGCAGCCACTCGTCGCAGAGGCGGACGAGGTTCTGACCGTGTAGACCCTGCCGTCAGGCCTACGGCTTGAGCGGCGTTCGAAGCGTCATCCCGAACCGGCCCAGGTTCGGCGCCGACGGATGCCGAAGGCCGCACGGCCCGATCGCGAAGGCTCGCAGCATGTTCACCGTGACGCGCAGGACGACCCGATTCCCCTGCCCGCAGTGCTCGGACAGCACGCAGCCAATCCCGATCGCGGTCGTCCACAGGCTCGTCCCCGAGTCGAACACGCCCGCGCCGCTCGACGCCGTGTAGTACGTCATGTCGGCGTCACTGTTGAACCCGTGGCAGTCCACCGGCGAGCGGGCCAGGATCTGAACCGACGCGGGCGTCGGCGACCACGTCATGACCCGGTCGTATTCGGTGCCCACCAGCGCGTGGAGACGGTCGCCATCCTTCATCCCGGTCTTGGCGAACAGCCACGCCGGGGGGTCCACCAAGACCATGTCGTCGTGGACGGGGTTGCATTCGTACTGCTCCCCGAGCAATTGACTCTCAGGCCAACTGAGGGGCGACTGCCTCCAGTTGACCGTCACCTCCGAGTCGTCCACGCCGCTCATCGGGTCCTCGGCCGCGCTCTTGTACGCCACCTCCTCGCGATCCGGCCCCAGCGGTGACGGCTGGAAGCGGATGTGCCGGTACATGGCGTTCGCCCCCAGGAACGCCAGGTTCACGCCGGCGGCACGCCCTGCGAGCGCACCGTCACGCATGGCGGTCGACCAGTACTCGTCGTGCCCGAGCGAGATCAGCGCGTGGTGGTTCTCAAGCAGTTGCGGCCGCTCGCTCAGGTCGACGTCGGTCCAGTACGTGACGTCCAGGCCGAGCTTCTCCGCCAGCGCGATGACGGGGAGCTCGTTCCCGCCGACGATGGCGCCGCCGCCCCGGCCGCTGTCGTACGGCCGGTCGAACGACACGACCCGCGCCCGGTCGCCGAATCCGCCCGGGCCGGCGTAGAGGCTGTACCCGCCCCACTTGTTGTACGCCTGCCACGTGGTGACGCTGTTTTGGATCACCAGGGCCGCATGACTGTCGTCGTTGCGAACGGTCAGAGGCACGTAGCCCTGCGCGCCGTCCGACGCGACCAGCTTGATGAGGTAGTCGCCCTCCGGCCAGTCCTGCCCGACGGAGACCGTGAGGGAGCGTTGCCATTCGGCCTCGACGGTGTTCGTCCCGGACTCGATCGACGGGCCGGGTTGGGAGACGCCCCGGAGCTCCTTCGAACGCCAGACGAAACGAGCCCCGAGCCCGCCGTAATAGCCGAGCCGGTAGACCTCGACATGGAAGCGCTTCGCGTCGGTGGAGACGTACACGCCAACCGTGTCGCCCGCGACGGCGCTGACGTGGTTCGCGTACCCCTCGATGTCCTTCGGCGTGCCGTTGCGGATCCGCCAGGCGGTCGTGCCCAGCCTCTGGTTCTCCGCGACGACCCAGGCGGCCTGGGCTTGTCGAAGCCCCGGCGTCGGAGCCGCGTCCGGCGTCGGCACGGGAGTCTGACCGCGCGGAGCGGGCGACTCGGCGCGAACCGCCCGCGAGGCGCCCGCCTCCGTGGGATGCCGGCGGCGCAGTTGGGCGTACGCCGCGGCGCCGAGCGTCGAAACGAGCAGCGCAACGGCGACGGCGGTGACCAGCCCACGCCGGCCAGCCTTCGCATGCTTCGCCCGATACCGCGCCATCACGAACCCGCGCTTCCCCCACCACGAGTGCCGAATGCCCCAGGTCCCCGGACCGAGGGCGGTGCATGCTATCCCGATCCCCGGGGGTTCGCGCCAGTCGGCAGGTGAGAGCCGCCTTCAGGCCCGCACGTACGCGAACGGCACCAACCGCTCGGCGTCCGTGAGCGAACCGTGGTGGCCGGTGAGCATCGCCTGGAGGGGATCGACGTCGCGCTGGACGACCCCGATCGGTCCGAACGCCGCGGCGACCACCTCGCCGATCCGGCTGCGCGCGACATCGGTGACGGTCGGACCGAACCACCCCGCCTCAATGGCTTCCTCACGGGACATGACCCACATCCGATCGCCGAGCACCTCGCGCCAGATGGCCAGGACGT
The DNA here is from genome assembly GCA_040414485.1 of Actinomycetota bacterium. Taxonomy (GTDB): domain Bacteria; phylum Actinomycetota; class UBA4738; order UBA4738; family UBA4738; genus JBEDUK01. Next base: position 934 of record JBEDUK010000019.1, on the reverse strand, counting down.
CTCGCGCCGCGCCCGCCACCGGAACGATGTGGCGCGCGCGGGCCTCGCCGGCCAGGAACCGCACGCCGGCCGTGAGCTCGGGCTCGTCGGCGACGTCGATCTTCTCCTCCTGCGTGAGCGTCACCATGCCGTGGTCGCCGGTCACGATGAGCGCGCCGCCGGGCGGCAGGGAATCGGCGATGGCCGCGGCGGCTGCGTCGACGTTCGCGATCTCATCGAGCCAGCGCTCCGAGCCGGACCCCGTCATGTGGCCGTGGAAGTCGAGGCCCGGGTTGTACGCGTAGATCGGACGTCCGTCTGCGAGCGCCTCGCGGACCACCGGGACCAGCTCGTCCAGCGTCTCCGCTCCTTCGTAGTGGGCGCCGCGGAGGATCGCGCGGGTGAGGGCTGAGCCCGCGTGGTCCGGCGGACCGGCGACCGTCACCATCGTGCCCTGGTCGGCGGCGCGCTCCAGGAGCGTCGGCCGCGGCTGGAACTCCTCCGGTGGGAACTGCTCGACGAGCGGCGGAACGGCGTCCGGGCCGTGCCCGTACAGCTCCCACAGGAGGAGATTCATCGCGCGATCCACCTGTCCCGGGACCTCCACCGTGTAGCCGACCAGCCCGTGCTCGCCGGGCGGCAGGCCCGTCGCCAGCGAGCCGAGGCTGCCTGCCGTGGTGGCGGGAAACCCCGCGTACAGAGGTTCGTTCGCGCGCGCCAGCGCGCTGAGGAAGGGTGCCGCTCCCGCGTGCGCGAGCACCTGCTGCTGCCCCAGGCCGTCGACGACCAGGACGCATGCGGCGGTCAGCGGCTCGATCCTCAGCGGGTTGCGGAATCCGCTCAGGCCGAGGGCGGCGAACACCGACGGCACCAGGTCCGCCAGCGAACGGGTGCCGTAGGGCGCGGGCGCCGGCAGGGGTGGGCGTGCGCTCATGAACGGCGCGAGCGTACGGGC